>JAYSQZ010000047.1:0-24197 GCA_043721315.1 Alphaproteobacteria bacterium | reverse complement strand
GCCCGGTAGCTCGTCAGGCTCATAACCTGAAGGCCGCAGGTTCAAATCCTGCCCCCGCAACCAGACAAATAACCCCCCGCCCAAAAAGCGGGGGGTTTTGCTTTAATCATTACCCTCCCAACCCCAAGGCTAGCGCGGCATTGACGCCGCCAAAACCGAAGGATTGTGTGAGCACGGTTTCGAGAGAGGCCGAGCGCGCTTTATTCGCCACCGGATCTAGCGGGCAATCGGGGTCTGGGCCGAGCCAGTTCACGGTTGGCGGCAAGGTTTGATGGCGCAGCGCCTTCAGGCAGATAATCGCCTCCAGCGCCCCCGACGCGCCGAAACTATGACCAAGCTGCGATTTGCTGGAGGAGAGGGCGAGGCGGCCAGCGTGAGGGCCGAAGAAATCACGCACGGCGGCGCTTTCCACGCAGTCGTTCAGCACTGTGCCCGTGCCGTGCCCGTTGACATAGGCGATGTCGCCCGGCTCCCGCCCGGCGTCTTTCAAGGTGCGGGTTAAGCAGAGAGTCGGCCCCAGGTGGCTGGGGTGAACTTGATCCGCTGGGTCGATGCTCATGCCAACGCCGAGAATTTCGCCGTGGATGCGTGCGCCCCGCGCGTGGGCGGCTTCCAGGCTTTCCAGCACCAGAATACCCGCCCCTTCACCGAAGGAAAATCCCGTCCGTCCTTGAGAGAAAGGACGGCTGGTGTCGCGGGCAACCGTGCGAACTGCCGTAAAGGCGCACGCGACGGAGAAAATCGCGTTCGCCTCGCAACCGCCAGACAGCGCGCGGTTGACCAGCCCGTGACGGATCATCCACGTTGCCTGCGCCAGCGCGTGCGTGCCGGAGGCGCAACCGGTCGAAATTACATACGCCGGACCGAACGCCTGCGTATCGGCGGCAAGATGCGAGACCACGGCCTGATGGTTCGTGCGGGGAACCGTGAGCGGGTGAACCCGCGTGCCGCCGCGCGTGAAGAGATAGGCCCCGGCGTCCTCCCGCGCTAACTCCCCACCGCCGCCATTGCCGACGAGAACGGCGGCATCCCGCCAGCCGTCCGTATCGCCCGTTAGCCCAGCATCCGCCACGGCTTCCCGCCCGGCCAGCAGCGCATATTGCGCGAACGGGTCGAGCATGGCCACCTGAAGCTCAGTGAAATAATCGCGGTCGCGGTAGCCCGGAATGCGGGCGGCGGGAACCGTGATCTGCTGCTCGCCGCGCGACAGGGTCGTGGGCGTAATTGCACACTCTGCCGCCGCCACCGCCTGCCAAAGCGCGGCAACGCCGTGGCCGAAGCCGTGGATCGCCCCCATGCCAGTGACGACGACGCGGTGACTGCCATCGGCCCGCCGCATCGCGCTCATGCTTGGCCGCCTTTGCGCGCAACTAACAAATGCACCAGCGTGATCAACTCGCCGAGGGTCTCGAAATCGTCGAGACCCTCATCGACGAGGGCGATGTCGAATTTCTCCTCTACATCGAACACCAGCATCATCACTTCCAGCGATGCCACACCGCCGTCGGAAAAATGAAAATCATCCGTCAGTGGGGCGACGACGCGGGGGAATTGCGCCTCGATCAGTGCATAAAGTTCGGCCCTGACACTCTCGCGCGTTGGGGTCGCCGGGGGCATTTCCGTGTCTGGCATAAATCGTCTCTCGGGAAAGATATTTAGAACGGAAGCGATAACAGACTGGAAACGGAGGTATTGCCTGTCCCTGTCGCTACCAACGTCAGCAGGCTGGGGCCGGCATAGGGGAAGCTCGTGCTGCCGCTTTGAGTGGTGGCATCCCAGGGGGGGGCCACACCGTTCAGGGTTAGGCCGAGTGCGTTTGCCGTGCTGTAACTAAGGGTGACGGTATCGCCGATTTGGGGCGAACTCGGCGTTGCGGTGAAGAGTTGAACCTGAACCGCGCTCACGGGGCCTAGCTGCTGTTGAATAGGCCCGCCCGGCCCGGTGGCGGTCAGCGTCCATACCCCGGCGGTTTGAATAAGGCTGGTGCCGCGCGAGATATAGTTCTTCGCGCCCCAGTTTACCGCCGTCTTCGTGCTATCGGTGTAGCGAAGCCACAGGATTTGGACGGGGTTAAAGAAAACGCTGGTAATGGCTTGCGCCGGGGTGGGCCAGCCGTTTGCTTGCAGTATAACCGTGAGGCTGCTGGCGTTATTCGTCAGCAATGTTCCCGGAACGAACGTCATGCTGCCGCTATTATTCACCTTCGAGGTACCGCTCGGGGTTGGCGATAGGTAGAGCGGGGCGACGGCATAGTTCGACGACCAGTTGAACGTAACCGGCGCGGTAAGATCGACGGGGCCGAGGCTATTATTGGTTAGCGCCGCGCTTACCGTTCCGGCGTAAACCGTGGCATTGGCCGTGATATATTGATGATTATCGGTCCAGAGTTGCAAGGTGAACTGCGTCGAAGGGCCAACGGTAATTGATACTGGATATTTGTCGCTGAACGGGCCGGTGCCTTGAGTGGGCCGTTGCACGTTATTGGGCAAGAGCACTGTGTAGCTGCCGCCTTGCACGGTCCAATCCATATAGGTCTGGCCGGGGACGGCGGTAAACGCATCTTCCGGGACGAAGGAGAGGATTTGTAAATCCAGAAACTGCTTTTGCAGAATAAGGCTGGTTGTCCCCATCGGATTGGTGAACTGCTCGGTGATGGGCAGCACTACGGTGCCCGACGCCGCGTTGATCGCGACTGTGCTGATCCCGAAATTGAGAACTTGGCCTGCCCCCAGCGGCGGTCCTTGCAGCTTAAGGGAGGGGCCGCTTAAGCCGTTGACGATCGCTCCTGCCCAACCCGCCTGTGTGGTGGCGGTACTGGCTGTGACGGAAATGCCCGAGCTGCTTGGTGTTAGCGCATTCTCGCCGGTCCCGGTCGGAATTTGAATCACGATGGTCTGGCGACCGCCCGTCTGGGCTACGCTGCTGTTGACGATGGTCAGGCTTAGATTCGCGGTAACACCGCAACCGAGCGTCGTCGGTGTCATCGAATAGGTATAAATGGTTGCCATAATCTTTCCTTTTCCAAAGATCGAAGGGAAGGCATAAAAACTCTAACGGCGGCGGGCGCGGGCCTGCGGGGGCGGTGCGCCGTTGGACAGGAAATCGGCCAGGGTCAGCCAGCCTTCCCGGAGCGCCAGCGTGCGGGGTGGAATGACGCTCTGCCGCACGGTGGTTGGCAGATTGGCTTGGGTTTCCCACACCCCCACCTCGGTTCGGCCAACCCAGCTCCACTGAGCGCTCCCCAAGGCGGGGAGGGGAATATCGGGCGATTGGGCATCCCACAGAATCGGGCCGATACGGAACACAGCGTCAAGATTGGCAAGACCCTGGGCAACCGGCCCCGGCGGCAGCGCGGTCGCGGTAATCGGCAACACGCCGTTGAGGGCGGTGAGCCAGCCGCGCGGGTCCATAACCACGGTTAAAAGGCTGGCGGGTCCGGTCGGCAACAGCGGGAAGGCGGGGGTATCGCTGACATAACCGGAGGGAGCCGCGCGGGGTGCCCTCTCCGTGCGTGTCAGTAACGAGGTTAGCCCGCGCCCGACGGCCAGATTTTGCCGAAGGCCGCCAAGGCCCGATTGTTCTGCTTCGCCCTGATAGCCGCGCGCCGGGCGAAACAGGCTGTAATCATCGTTGAGGAAAAAGCCGAGCACGCCGTTCTGGCTGAGCGTTAGATCGCCGACATAGGTTTGCAGCGGCACTTGGCTGAGGCCGCCATCGGTATCAATCCCCGTCTCCGCCCAGGCTTGATCGAACGGCAGATCGCCATAGGCTTCTAGGGCCACCGAAGCGCGGACGATAGCGAGCGGGCAGCCGACAAGGGCGGCCGTGGTGATATCGACCGGCTGGCCGCGCGGCGCGGTAGCCCACAGGCTCGTGTCGATCGCATCGAGCAAATCGGTGAGCGCCTGCTGCCCGCTTGCGGCTTGGGTTGCGAGAAGCGCGGTTACGAAATTGGCGACGTGGGGATTATGGATCGCGGGCAGGGCACCCAACGGCAGATTGAGGCCGGGGGCGGCGTCCCAGCGCAACCCCTCGCCCGTGTCGGTCACGACCGGCACAATCTCGCCCAACGCAGTCCCGGCAGGATCGAAGACTTGAAGGCTATTGTTCAGATGATTGGGCAATAGCCATCCGGCAATCGGCGATGTGGCGTCGGCAGCGTTCGAGAGGATTGCATCGTTGGTTGCGTCCAGCGTCTCCAGCGTTAGCCGCGTGCCAGTGCCGAGGTTTGGGGCGATTTGAATGGCCGCAAGATTATCCGAACCTGGGGTTGGGGCCGTTATCACGCTGCTAGCGCGAATCGGCAGCACTTGGCTATCGTTGGCGAGGATGAGCGCTTGCCCGAAAGCATCGACGACCCATAGCCGTTGCAGCGTGATATGCCCGGCGCTCAAGGGGTAAAATCCCGGTGGCTGGCTTAGACTCTCGCCGGGGATTGGCACCAGGGATTGCGACTGCGCAAGATAGCCGTTCACCGTGGCATCGAACCCGGTATCGCCGCTGGAATAACTAAGGCCAGTGATCGATCCGGCACGGGTGACGAGGGCTGCGCTCAACTCTGGGATTGCTTGAGTGATCACATCGTAGGTTGGCAGAACGGCAGCGGCTTGGGTTAGCAGGCTCTTCTGATAGCTCGGCAGTGCGTCTAATTCTGGCGAGGCCACGAACGCTTCCACCGAGGCGGTGAACTGCTGCGCTACGTCGGTATTCAGCAACGTGCGACCCGAATAGGTAGCGGTTTGCGCGGTTATCGCCGTACCAGCCCATTGGTAGGCATAATGCCCATCATCAAGGGACCAAGGGATGAGCGTGTCGGCAGCGTTAGCCGCACTAGGACTCCAACCGCTGCGCCAGTCGATAAACAGCGGCACCCACGCGGGGGAATAGGGCAGCGCACACAGGGCGGGGGGCATCGTGCCAACAAAACCCGCTGCATCCCCTAGGGCTTGTGCCGATAGTGGGCCGGATAGGCTGCTATTGCCGGGCAGACCTTGTAGAGTTCGAACTGTCTTGGTCAGCCCGGCCAACTGCGCTTGCGTGGGCTTGCTCACTCCCGCATTGGCGAACAATAGCGCGGCCATCCAGGCGGCATTGCCCGTATCTTGTAGAAGCCACTCGCCGACGAGATCCTGATATTCCTTCGGCAGCGCGGTCCCGTTCGGTACGCCTGTTGCCGCCAGCATTTGCGCGGCGGTAACTTCGGTGAGGGCGGTTAGGCCGTTAGCGGGATCAATGACCTCCAGCCCGATCAGGGTTTGCCCGGTAAAGCGGCAGGGCAGCAGATCGGACAGCCCTTGCGTTTGATAGGGCGTGCTGGATACGGCCCCGGCAATCAGCAAGGTCGGCGCCTCCTTTCGCATGAACCGCGCGGTCGGGGCGGAGGAGAGCGTATAGACGGCGGGATCGAGCAATCCCTGAAGTGCGGCCAGCGTGCCGTCGCGCGCGGCGGTCAGGGTGGTTTGCTGGGTTTGTAGCCCCTGGAGCGCGGTCACTTTATGCGTGATGAGGCTGCTGTAGGGGTAAGAGATACCGTCGATAGTATTCTTCCAAACGAGAGCGAAAAGCTCCCACAGTTCGGTCTCATAGGTCCGCGTGGTGGCGTCGAGGGCGGCTTGCTGAGCGTTGAGCTGCGTTAAGGCCGCCGTTTGCGCCCCGGTCAGCGGAATGCTTTGCAGAATATCGCGGTTGCCCGCCTGCTGGCCGGTACCATAGGCCACGATCCACGCGGTTTCCCCCACGGTTTTACTGTAGCGGCGCGTGAGGGATTCTTGCGCGAATTGGGACGGGTCGCTGGCATAGGAGAAGATCAAATCTTCCCCCAGGGCCAGCAGCAAATCTTCGACAGCGGGATTGCCTAAAACCACGGCCATCCAAGCGGCAATGGCTTCGATGCCCGTGCTGCCGACTGCGACCGTTACCTTTTCCGGCGTTCCCAGAATCGGCGCGCGCGGGTAGCTTTGCGCCGCCCCCCTCCACGGCAGACCATAGACGAGACCGTGGCACACGTTCTGCCCAGCATAGCTCTGTTGCGCTGGGGGCAGGCTGCTATCGTCGATATCGGGATGGGCGGTAAGCCAGGTTTGCCACGCGCTTTGCGCGGCGCTTAGGCCAGGCTCCCCGCCGGGAATCTCGCAACTCAAGGCCGACATGAGCGCGGCCCAAGTGGCGGCATCGGTAAACCCGTCCGGGCTGGCCTCCGTCACGCCCAACAGCGGATCGAAACTGGCAGGCTGATACCAGCCGAGCATGGCATAGCTGAGGGTGCCGCTCGCAACATCGGCCAGGGGATCATAGAACGCCATGACGTTGCCGATATTGGCGTAGCAGGCCAACCAAGAAAGGCTACCGGGCGCGGTTGAGCGCAGAATCGGCACCGTTGGGCCGCCCGGCTCGGTCCAGGCCACAATATCATAGGCTTTGCCGATGAAAGTTGCGGTGGACTCGACCGTTGCGCCCGGCCAGGGGTTCGTGCCGCCGGTCCCCGTGAAGTCGCTTTGCAACACCCAGGCACGCTGAGTAGGCGCGGCCCCCGCGCCGCTGACCGATCGTAAGATTAGCCAGCGGTTCGGAATCGGCTGAAACTCCGGCCCGTTCGGCCCGTTCAGGGCGTGCCGCAGACCGTTGGGGAGCACGGCCATCACATGCGCGCCGGTGCCGGGAACACTGTTCTGCGGTAGTGTCGCAAACGGCAGCGGTGTGGGATCGGCCCCCAGGGACACATTTTGATACGCGATTTGGAGCGACGCCCACGTGCTGTCGCGGTTCGGCGCACCGACTAAAAGCGCTTCGACGGTCAGCGGGGTGAGCAGGCTCGGGCCTTGCCAAACGAAGGGGGTGCTCATGCGGTATCTCCTGCGCCGGTAGGCCATTGGAAAATCTGCAACCCGGCCCCTCGGGTCATTTGGATCGCAAACTCCGCCGAGGTGAAAGGATCTGCGGGCGACAGGGCTTTCTGAGCCTCCAGCGCAGTCACGAGGCTGGCGACCGAGGCGGCAATATCGAACACCCCCGCCGCGCGCCCGGCGGGCGTTAGCGCAACCGCAGGCGCGCTGGTCATCTGAATCCCGGCGCTAAAACCGCCATAGCCCAACCCGCGCAGATACACGGTCTCGCCACCCTTGCTGGGGATAACACCGAAATGCAGCCCTTCAGGCGGCTCCAGAAAATTGACCTCGCTCGGTAGCCCGTCGATCAGCCCGAGCATAATATCGCTGGTAATCCGCTCCAGCCGCAGCAGGGGCAGCGCGGCGCTGGTGGGGTTGGCATAGGCCGAAACCTCCATCCCCGGCCAGCCCGACACGACCGAGGAGCGCAGGAGGAACCCGGTGATGGTGCCCGTCGCCGCCCCCGCTTCCACCCGCGTGGTCTTACCCCGGCGCTGCCCTCGTACCCCGGAGGCGAGGCTAAGGGCATCGAGCACGCTATCCTCATAGATCGCCAGCAGGGTCAGAGCATCGGCACTGCTGCCAAGCCCGATACTGAGCGCGCCATCAATCAGCCGGCGTTGCCAGTTTTGATCGAGATAGAAAAACCGCAGCGATTCTGGGGGCAACAGCGCTGCATTCGGAACGATGTAGTCGAGCGGCACGCCGTAGAGCAGCACCAGTTCCGCCAACCAGGCCGTAACATTAGCCGGGAGCGCGGGCAGAGTGCCGCTGGCAGCGTTCTGCGTGAGCCGATCACGCATTGCGCTAATGGCAGCGGCGGGGATGGGGTGCGATGCACGGGAGGGGGCGGGAAGGGGCATAGTTGGCCTCGGCTGCGGGGCTGCGGAAAGCAGCGCGGGGTTAGGACGCGAAGACATGGGCGAGCAGGTGGCCGATGGGATCGGCGCTCTGCACACTGTCCGCCTGCTGTGCGGGCGTGGCGCGCCCGGCAGGCGGTTGATCCGGCATCACCTGCGCGCGGGCCGTTCGTTGCGGAAGCTGCCCTTGGGCGAGCGCGCCCGGCACGTTCATTGAAACCAGAACATCGGCGAGCGCGCGGTGCGTGCCGTTGCGGGCCGTGTCGGCGGTGAGGGTCCGCGCGGCGGCAGTCGTTCGGCTCAGGTGCGCCGAGAGGCTATCGGCCTGGGTCGCCCCAAACAGCGATTGCATGACGGAACGCCGCCAGAGATAGAGCGATTGGGCCATCGCATTGCTGGAGAGCGCCAGCAAGCGCCCGATTTCCCAGGCGGCCCCATAAGACATATCGTAGATCCCCGTCGCCGGATCGTAACGCATCGCGGCGTCGCTTCGCAGATAAGGGCCGAGCGGATCGAGCGTGAGCGGCACGGGGGACGCGGGGCCGCGAAACCACGCGGTCGCGTGCTCGCCAATCCGCATTGTGCTCTCGAGCGGCGCATAGCCGAGGTTCAGGGCTTGCGCCGCGCGCTGGGTTGGCGTGATTGGGCCGGAAACGGGGCAAGAATCGTCCCCGGTAAAGGGGGTATAGACCGATTGGATCAACGACACGCCGCCGTTGGTCGGCAAAGCCTGCATGAGTTCGATGAAGTTGCCGATGCTCTGCAACGCCGTCACCCGCCACCACCCCAGCACCGCTAGGCGCACCTGCGTATAACCTTCCGGCGAGGCATTGGGCGGCAGTACCGCGCTCAAACCCTCTAAAGAGACCAGAAACTGATAGTTGACCTGCTGCTGTTGCAGCAGACGATTGCCGATGACGACGGCAAAGAACCCATCTTCGGTTAAGCCCAGGATTTCCTTATGGTCGGTATTCACTTCGCGGACGTGGGCGAGATAAGGCAAATCGGCCAAGCTTGGCGCGACGGACTGAAACAACGGCAGATCGAGCGTGAGGGTTAAAACCGGCTCGTCCCGTGTATCATCGGGAAGCGTGCCAAGGCGCGGGCCATAAATACCCGGCCCCGGCGAAACGAGCGTGGCGACCGTCCCCGCAACCGTGGGTGCTGGGGTTTGCACACTGTTGGCAATGCCAAGCTCTTGCGCTGTCAGCGTTATCAGCGCCATCCAGGGGGCCGGCACGGTTGGCGGGGGCAGGCTGGCCCCGTCAAGAGTTCGGACCCACGGCAACACGCGGTCCCGCAGGACGATATTCGGTAGAACCGCGTCGAAGCTGCCGGTGGCATTGGCGGGCGGATAGCTCATCTGGATCGTATCGGCGGGCAGACGGAAGCGGGGGGCCGTGACCGTGAACGGTTGCGTAATGTTGTAAGTTGGGGTGGGCTTTCCGTCCCCCAGGCCCACCACCTGCTGTTCAGCCGTCAACTGGTAACTGTTGGCGGTCAGCGCTGGCAGCGTCGCCTGATAGAAGCGAATTTGACCGGGGGCGAGGGGTTCGTTGGCGGAGGCAACGGCAAGGGATGTCATAGCGCTATCTCCCGGCGATCAAGCAGCAAGAACGTGAAGAGAGGGGGTAGTTCCAGCAGCTTTAAGCCCGCTTGAGGCGATATAGGCAGCGGCGCGGGGGAGCGGCGCGCCCAAGCTGACGGGGTTTAGGTCGGCTTTTAGCGCGGCGGCGCTGGTCTCGGCAGTGGGGAGGCCATAAACTCCCAACAGCGCGCTACCATCGGCCACCCAAACGCCCAGTTCTTCCGAGGCTGTCACGGTCGGCGCGGCAAACAGCGAGAGGAACTCCGTCGCAGCCCCCTCTCCGCCGAGGGTAAGCGTGCTCATTGGCTGAACCGTCTCCCCGAGATCAGTGGGCGCAATCCCTGCCCGCAGTGTTAGGCGAACCCCGGGCAGCGGGCCGCGATGCGTGATGGCAATGGTCTTCGGAGCGTCGGGGAAGAGCGTCTCCACCCAACCCGCGCGTGAAGTTTGCTGGGGGGCTTGAACACGGTTACGCGCCAAGGCCGTGCGGGCTGTCAGCAATCCGCGCGTCACCTCCACCTGCCGTAAGCGCAGGCGCGGGCTGGCCTGAAGCCGAACCCGGCAGCCCGGCGCAATCAGCGTGCCGAGCGTCGCCTGGAACAGGCTGGAGTCGAGATGCCACCCGCTCACCGATCCCCTGGGCGTGCTCCCCTCGCCCAAGACCGCAAGATGCGTGGTTGCGGTATCGAGATTGAGCGGCCCCGCGTCGGCAAGACGGCGATCCGCCCGCACGCGGCCCAAACGGTCGAGTTCAATCAGGCGCAGCTTGGCTCCCGCATCCAACGAGAGGCGCGGGGCGGCGGTTCCGAGATCGACGACGGACAGGCACCCCGGCGCTACGGGAACGCGCAGACCCGTATCGGTTGCCTCGACCGGAGCATCCCGCCACGCTGCCAATAGGGGCGCGGAAGACCGGGCATAGGCCGTGGCGGTGCCAAGCAGGCGCGCGGGCCGCGCTGACGCCATTGGTTTTGCTGCCGCGATAGGCCGTATCGTCGTTCGCGTCGCCTGCACGGTCTGGCTCACGGGATTGGTGGGCGCGGGCGCAACATCGACCGACAGCGCTGCAATGGCGGGCGGGGCTACATAGATTTGATTGATATACTGCGCCAAAATCGCCAAGTTCGGGGCCGGAATGGCCTGAAGCCCGTGCGCGATAATGGCATCCCAAATTCCGCTGCGGGTTGCGATGACCGGGGCCGCCATGACCGATTGCATCACTTGGCTATAGGCGCTTTCCTGCGATTGCCCCGCCGCTGCGGTAAAGTTCGGCGTTTGAGCGAAGGGCAGGTTCAGGATCGGCGCTTGATCGAAGGCGAAGGCTTGCAACAGGTCCATCGCTGGCGTTGGATCGACCGTCGCGTCGGGCTGGCTGGTGAGAGTGAGGCCCGTCACGCAGCTATCGAGCATCTCTGCCGTCGGCAGACCGCCGGGGTTGAAGGCTTCTTGCGACCAGAGCGCCCCTGGCGTCGCCCCCGTAACGCCCACTGCCGCGAATTGGCTGGCCGAAACCGGGTACACGTCCCAGGTTTGCGTTCGGGCATTATAGGCTTTCAGCGTCACGGTGATCGGGGTTGTTACTTCCGTCACTTCCATCGGGCGCACGCCAATGGCGGAACCGTTGATCGTCGTGCTCAGGCCAGTAACGATAATGCGATTGGTGGGAATGGCCGTCGCCAGAGTTATTTCCAGCGGGCGGGCCGTGACCAAAGGCACGTCGTTACTGGTGCCAACCAGGCCCGTGCTGATCTGGCTTGTCAGGATTACCGGCGTGGATGCGGTCTCGCCAACGGTCAAGCCCGCGTGGGGTGCGTCGCCGGGCTGGGAGGGCAGCATCAGCAGAACGAAATTATCCCAATCGAGCGGTTTGGTGCTGGCTTGGTCCCCGTCTTGGTTGCCGAACGGGATGGTGAAGCTGATAACGTACCAGTTGACCGTTACCTTCCCGGCGGTCTCCGGCCCCCAAAGCTCCAGCATCGCTCCCAGTTCAGCCGACAGGGTGCATTTGACTCCGAGCGCCTCGATGGTCAGGGCCGCGCCAACGCTAATGCGGATGTTCGCCATATAGTAGAACGGCTGCCAGGCAATCAGAAAATCGGCCCCGGCTTCGAACCACGCACTCAGCGGCCCGGCCTTAAAGCTCGCTTTCATTTCAGCCCCGGCCATCATCATCGACGGCGTGAGCGCGAAATAGGCCCCGCCATAGACTTTGACTGACAGCGAATCGTCCTCTATCACTGGCCAGTTGAAGCCCAAGCGCGGCACAACCGGGTAATAATCGGGCGGCGTGAAGGCCGGATGATAGCCACCGAGGGTAACGACGAAATCGCCCGCGTTCGGGTTCTTGCCGAACCAGTAAATCGCGGCGAACCCGCCGGTGAGCTTGCAGCTTTGCGTGAGCAGGAACGAGTTGGTGGTAAGCTGCGCCGTAACCGCAACCACACCTTCTTCCGGCTTGAAGGACGCGACAACGCCAAGCTCGATATAGGCGAGCGCTTTGCTGGGGAGCACTTGCGGCGGTAGGGTGGCTTGGGCAAGGCCAATCAGATCAATCTCGAACTCCCGCCCGAAACGCACCATGAGCATGGCAAAGACAGTCAGCAGCTTGAAACTGGAGAATTTGAACCCGGCGGCAATCCAATAGGCTCCCACCATCGGCGGCACGGCATCGCCCATTTTTTGCAAGGCGGTGGCGGGGGAGGCATCGTTCCCGAAGTAGTCGGCGGAAATCGCGCCTTGGATCAGCGGGAAGTTAATAATATCGCCCGCACCGGGAACGATGACGGTGCGGTTAACCCCAAAGCCCCCCGCCAGCCCTTCGATAAAAAAGGCCGGAACGCCGCCCAAAGGAGCGTTGATATTGAGGAAGGCAAAGAAGGAAACAGCGGTCTCGCCATCGGGATCGTCGGCATTGATCGGCACGAGAGCGAAGGAGCCGACGGCATAGAGGCTGAAGGTGGAGAATTTCACCAGCAACATGCCGTCATACCGCAGCGGTTTTGCTTGCTTATAGAGCGCTCCCGCGACCGAAACGCTGCCACCGGTAAAGCTGACCGCAAGCCCGCCGAGGTCCAGGCTATAGTGGCTGTAGTCGGTAATATGAGCAAAATTCACGGAAACCGAGAGATCGACTAACTCGACGACTAATCCTGCCAGCGACAGGCTACCGTCGAACATAACACTGCCGACATCGGTGCTATTGTCCCAACCAATGCCGATACGGTCGGCATGGACTGGCCCGAAGCTGCGCTGAACCGGAATCCAGAGTTCTGGGGCAGGTTCGGCCCCGCTATTGTAGAATTGCACCCCCAGGCTGCCGGTATTCAGCCACCCGGCTTGAACCGAGAAGCCGGGGTTTACGGCAGGATTATTACCGCTCGCACTGGCCGAGCCGGACCCCATGAGGTTCTGCGCGACCGGGTTGACGTTGGCTCCCGTAACGGCGGTATCGGGGGCAAGGGAGAGTTGAATATCGGCAAGACTAAAGCCGCCGCCATAGGCCGTCACCGGTGCGCTTTGCGCGAAATCCAGCGTTAGCAGACCGCGCGGCTTTACGGCACCCAGCTTGAAGCGGCTGAGGTCCATCAACGGGGCACCGCCCGCGCCTTGGAAATCGACGCCGATATTGATGAGATTAACCTGCACTTGGTCGAACTGCGGCGCGTTGTTCACAATCGGCAGATACAGCGACACGCCGGGCTTATCGGCAATTTCACGGCTAGAGCCGCCCGCTAGAGTGATCCACTCGGTATCGGTCGCCCCTAGTTGGAAAACGAAGCGGCTTTCGCCCGGTAGCACCATGCCGGGGGCCTGCACGCGCAGACCGTAAGTATTGGCCCTCGTCCCCGGCTCCAACCAAATCCCGCCGTTTTGTGGTAGGGAAATGATCTTCACCTGGGTTTCGGTGAGGGTTTTGAGGAACCCGGCCAGGAACCCGTCGATCCCCAAGGCTTCCAACTGCGGCAGGCTGGTCAGCACATAGCTGCCGTTTTCCTCTTGCAACAGCTCCGCGCCGAGAAGCACTTGCGCTGCTGTGAGCGTGGAGCCGCTGGGGAACAGCGGCGCATCGAGCCAATGGCGCACGGCCCCGGTGTTCAACAGCAGACTGGAGGCATAGCGCGGCAACGCGAGGGTCGCGACCTGGAGTAACCAGGCTTGCACGGCAGCCCCCACTTGAGCGCTGGGAACGCCAAACGGCTGCGGCACCAGGGCCACGCTTAGGCTGCTGGGCGTGCTATCGCCCATGAGGGGGTCGATGGAGAGCGTTAAGCCGCTCGACAGCCCTGCGGTCAAGCCCGGCCCTTCGGCCCCAACAACCAGCGCCTGCGCGGTTAGCCCGAAGCTCGGCACGAACGCGCCGGAGCTAAGATCAATCCCGCCGCCGGTAGGGGCGAGGCCGATTTTGGCAAAGCCGCCAACGGACACCGCCGAATCGGCCCACAGCCCAAGTACGCTGGCGGAGTCGATCGTCCGTATCCCCGCCCGTAAGGTGAGCGGCAGCGTCGGTTTCAGATCATAAATGACGAGGCCACTGTTATCGGCACTGAGGCCCGCCACATAGGGGCTGAACAGGCCCGCGAGGGCATTCGCGGTGGCGGCAGCGGCGGTGGGGGTGGCATAGCGCCCTTTCACCCAGGTTAGCGCTGCGTGCTCCATGTTTTTCGGATCGGGAACGGCGGCAATCAGCGTGCTGAGAAGGTCGCTCACGTCGAGCGCGGTTCCGGCGGTTTGCAGACTATCGGCCAACGCCCCAGCCCCGGCTTGGCGCAGAGCGGCGAAAAGCTGGTTCATCACTTCCGGCAGCAGTTCTTGCGCCGCCAGCGCCGCTACGTCTTGAACAAGGCTGCTCCAGCCTAAGAACGGCAGCAGCGTTACCTGCGGATTGCCCGTACCGCTTTCCCCGAAACTCAGGCGGAAGCTATCCTCATATCCGGCTTTAACCGCGAAGGGATTGGCAAGGCCGGGGATGGGCGCGTTCAACTCGGTTGCGAGCGTCAAACCCGGCTGACACGCCGCCGACAGGGTGAGGCCAAGGTCCAGACTTTTCAGCGACACGCCGCCGAGCAGGGGCAGGGATTGGGTAATGCGCGGCGTCACCTTCAGCGCGCCCGCGCCGCTGGGGTCTGCCGTGATCGCCACTTCCAACCAGTAGGGCAGGCCGGAAACCGTGGCTCCCGTCGCGGTCGGCGTCAACGTCAGCCCAGAGGCGGCGGACCCGGCGGGGAGGTTGGTGAGAACCGATTGAATTTGCGCGAGGTTCAGCGTGCCATCCGCCCCCATCACGGCGTCCGAGAGCAGCCATTTAATCGGGTCTTCAAATAGCCCCAGGGTGGATTTCATTACCCAAAGCTGGCTGGTTGCATCCTGATGGGTCAGGCCGAACAGTTGCAGGAGGGAGCGCGCCAGCGGGTAGGTCGGCAGCAGTTTTGCTTCCACTACCCGCGAGATGAACACCGACAGCGCGTAAGCGGGCGCGAGTTTGGCGAGATCGTTCATAAACTGCGTGGCGTCGAACGGCCACAGTTGCAGCGGCGCGGGCATTGGCGTGCTGCCGTTCCCCCAGGTGAGGCTGGTGGACGCCGCGATAGGGCCGCTGAACGGGGCGGTAAAGGTCGTGCCCAGCCCGGCGTTCGCCTGCGGAATATAAAAATCGGCGGCGGCAATCAGGTCGCCGGAGACAAGATCGAGCGCGACGGAACCCGTGAGTTCGGCAAACCCACCGAACGTCAGCGCGGCTTCGGGCAGTAGGGCTAGCGTCAGCGTCCGGCCATTGCGAACGGTAAAGCTGACCGGGCCGAGAGTGAAACTCTCGAAGCCTTGCGTGAGTTCGGCCATGACCAGACTGCGAAGGCTCGCATCCTGCATCAGCGCCTTCAGCTTGGCGGCGAGAACTGGGCCGGGGTTTTGGGCGAGGGCCACAATCCCTTCGGCATTCGGCACTACGCCGCCCTTGCCGGGAACCGCAAGCCCAAGGCCGACGAGTAGGGCGGAGAGGGGTTTCGGTAGGGGCGGAACGGTGATCCCGCTTAAGTCTTCCAGCAATTCGATCAGCAGCGCCGTTTGCGTCGCATCGGTTAGAACGGCGGCAAAGCGGGTTTTGAGGAAGGAGAGGCCCGCACTGTTCAGCGCCATCCAACCATCGGGATCGAGGCCGTAGGTTGGCGTTGCGCCCGTTGCGGGGATCATCAACCCAAGCTGGCTCAACAGCCCATAAATCGCAGCAAACTGGCTGTTGTTTTGCAAACTGGGAAGTGCGGCTTGCAGCCCGGCATTCACCAGCGCTGTGGTCGCCGCCACATCCGTTGGCGCATCGCCGATAACATGGCCTTCGCCATCGACTGTGGTGACGAACAGGCTGGGCGTGACCGTAAACCCATCGCCAAGGCTTAAGGCTAGCAGCAACCCAACGCTTTCAACGCTCACTCCACTGGAGGCGACCAGCGGCACACCGCTGTGCGTGGCCAGCGTGACGGATAGGCTTAGGCTCGGCACCCCCACTTCCGTAGTCTGCTGCCCCGTGGCCCACGCGAGCGAGAGCGCGTCCAACCGCAGATCGGTGCGAAGACTAATATCATCCAGAACGGTTTCGGTTTGATAGCCGAGACCGAGGGTAACGGCGGTCTGGGCGCTATCTTGCCACAGCGTGCCAGTGATCCCGAACGGCAAACCGAGCGGCAAACGGTACGGCGAAAGCTGCGTGCCTGCCCCCGCAATCGCAGCGGCAGTTTCGGCACTACTCTTGATCGCCCACCCCAAAAGCTGCAAGGCGGCCTGCGCTTGGGCGGGCGTTGAGAGCAAGGCTTGCACCTGTGCGCGCACCATTGCCAGCGGATCTGTGAAGCCGGAGGGTTTCAGCGTTGGCATTGTCTCCGGCCAGGTAATCCCAGACGGCATGAAGCCGCCAAGATTGGGCAGCAGCCCGAACCAGCCATCCAGCGCCAACCCGGCGCGGGCCTGGGCGCGGTACAGCGCAATCCCCAGCACGCCCGTCAAAATTGGCGCAAAGGTGGCCCCGCTTTGGGTAACCAGATCTTCCAGGCTGCTGCTGTCGGAATAATTCATCGCTGCGCCGACGGGCAGGGTTTGACCATCGACGATGAGGGCAGGTGCCCCGACCGCCATCGACCAATCCCAGCCCGTCGCAGGCCCCCAGTTCAGCACTAAGGCGGATGGGCCGACAGCAAGGGCAGCGCCCGCGACCGCAGGCGTGGTAAAGCCGTTGGGCAGGCTGGTAGTGACGGCAATCACCGGGAACGGCGTCGGCGCGCGACACGTTCCAGCATCGGCGGTGAGTGCTAGCAGCCCGGCGTTTAGCCGCAGATCGAGCGGCGTGCTTTCGGCTAAGGTGATGCTGGACCCCGCCGCTAGCCCGACCGTTAAGCGCGTGCCGCCCGTGGTGGGGGTATCGAGGAAGGCCGCCAGCGAAATAATCGTACCGCTCGGCCCCAAGGCCACCAACCAAGGGTCGCTCGCGGTGCCGTCCCCCGTCACGCCGCCGGGCGACGCGCCGGAGAGCGTCAGCAAATCGCCCAAGGCCGCAATCATGTAATAGAGCGGTTTTTGCGTGCCGGTGGTCTCGCTGCTGGCGATCAAATTGGCCCAATAGGTGCTGAAGGCCGTGACCGGGTTCTGGAAACTGTTCAGAATCGCACTGGGTCCGAACGGCGGCGCAAGATCGGCGGGCCAAATCTGATTTTCGGCCAGGGCAGGGGTGCCAACCCCCAGGAGGGCGGCGAGCGATTGACCGACTGTGGTTGATTGACTGCCGAACAGGCTATTGAAGGCGGCAGTCAAGGCGGTCGCCAGTTGATCGGCGGCGACCTGCACTACGTCTTGCGGATCGAGCAGATTGATACTGCCGTAACTACCCGTCGGCGTGGTCACACCGTTCAGGGTAAAGGTTGGCAGCAGGGTGACGCCTTCGGTTGGGTTGAGCAAGCTCACCCCACCGCTAACGCTGCCGAAAACGAAAGTCTGCCCGCCAACCTCGCCTGAAAACAGCGGCTTGCCGTCGGTTCCGCTTAAGTGCAGGCCAGCGGAAAAATTACCCGTCAGACTTGCGGAACTGCCACCGGGGGTGAGCAGAAAATCCATCAGCTCCAGCGCGGCGACGGCCTGGAACTGCGTACTGCCGCCGATAATCTTGCCCCCCGATTGGAAGGCAAGGCCCGGATACAGGTGCCGCAGCCCGCCCGCATCGACAGCAGTGCCAACACTCAGCGCGAGCGCGCCAATCGAACTCACCGAGAACAGCGGAATTTGATAGGGATCGACGCGGCTGCCGCTGCCGGTAATCGCGGGTGTTTCGCCCGTTGCCCCTGCAACCAGACCGCCAACTGCCGCAAGCCATGCCTGCAACAGAGTGGCATCGCCCGCAATCGCCGTGAACCAATCGCGGATGGGTTGGGCGATGTCGCCGCCTGCAATCGCGAGCGCGGCGAATTGATCCCAGCGCAGGATCGGCAGGGTCACGTCGGCGATGCCGGGAACGCTTGGCCCTAGGCCCACGGCGGGCAGAATATAGCCGGTCGCGGCAGTCTCGCCGATAGCGCGCGTTAGCGCCCCCATCGCCAAGGCGGCAACCAGGGCCAAAAGCTCGGCCCCGCCAATGGCTTCGAGATCGGCGAGGGTGTAGTCTTTCGCCACTGACTCAGTTGGCAAAACGAGATTTTCGATGACTAAGGACACGCCAACGGCGGGGCTTGGCACAAACGATAAATCGCAGGTCAAGCGCACGCCGGTGAACGCGAAGCCATTGGTGGAAATCAGGCTTTCGCCTTCGCCCGCCGTCACCTCGAAACCGATTGTAATAGCGCCTTCCGCCGTGCCGAGCGCGACTGCAACCGCGCCATCCATTTTGAGGAGCGGCACGAGGCCCCAGACATTGAGGCTAATTTTATCCGGCCCGCTTAGTCCCGCTGCCGCCGCGCTCACCTCAACTTCGGAGAGGGCGACGCTGGTTTGATAGAGCGTGCCGACGCCCAAAATACTGCCGCTATCGCCCGTGGGGGTGCTGGCGATGTAGAGGCCCGTGGGTTTGGGGGCGGGGGTGGCCTCCGGGTTTAGAATCGGATACCAAACCCCCAAATTGGCCGGGGCTTGCGCGGGAATGCCGAGCGAGCCACCCGAGGCTTGCCCAATAAGCTGCGCGATCAGCGCCGCGAGGGCAGGGCCACCCGAGGCCAAGCCGTCGCCAGTCTTGCCAATCGGGTTAGCGAACCACTCCGGGTTGAGGCCGAAGGTGCCCGGCGTGCTCGGGTCTTCGGTCAAAAGCCCAATGGCCGTGCCGAGGGTTAAGATCGGCGGATCGGTTTCCGTCGCGGTCAGCGTGATGGGGTTGTCGATTAGCGCGGCAACCATGGCCTGCGCGTGTTGCAGAGACTCATCAGGCATTGGCGGGATCCTTTCCCTCGGTCCAGACTATTGAAATAGGAATACCGTCAGCGCCCTTGCGCCCGTGCGATCCAACCCGGCCTAGCGGCCCATCGGGGGCACCAAGCCCGCCGTTTCCCGGCGATCCGGCGATCCCGCCACGACCACCGGATGCAGTTGGCGTTATGAGGCGTAGGCGCGCGCCGTCGGCCCGGTCGCGAATGCCAATCTCGAAGCACCCGCCCGCGCCGCCGCGTCCGCCGTCGCCGCCGTCGCCGCCGTCACCGCCCGCACCGCCGTCGCCCATATCGAAAAAGGCGATCGAATGACCGCGCCCACCGTTGCCGCCATCGCCGCCGGTGCCGCCATCGCCCCCCTGTCCGGCTTGGGCTTCGATGTCGATATGGCCCGCGAGGTGGTGCAGGAAGATTGATTGATCGGGCAGCGCGTGGCCGGATTGCCCGTCGCCCCCAACGCTGCCCGCTGTTCCCGCAACCCCGTCCGGGATGTCGCGGCTGCCGCTTGATCCTATTGAACCCGTGGAGCCGGGGGTTCCCGCCTGCCCACCTTGCGCCCGATACACAATGCGGCCCGGCGCTTGCGGATCGGCATAGGCCGAGCGCGGGTTCGCCAACCCAAGGAGTTGGCCAACCGTGAGCGTTAGCGGTGCCGCCACCTGCAAAACCCCGCCCGGCTCAATCGCCAGCCGATAGGCGATGAGATCAACAGGATCGCCGAAGGGCGATTCGATCAGCAGAGTTTTGCCGCTGCGGATAATGAGATCGTCGAAGGCAAAACGAACCCGCTCGTGCCGGAAGGTTTGCGCGGCGTCATATGCCGAGCGCCGCGCCACCCAGGACAGGCGGCAGATGTCGTGCTGGCGGCAGGTATCTATATAGGCGTGCCGTACCGGCGTGGGGTCGAGCTTATGGAACGTTAGCACTCGGTCGATAGCCTGCGCTGCGGTCTCGGGAATTTCGGTATGGCCCCTACAGCGCCGCGCCGTCCAGGTGGGGCGGGGCAGCGTCTGCGGGATCAAGGAGCGGGCGGCGCGCATTGGCTGAGATTACCCAACGCTCAAAAGCTGCGCGTAGAGCGATGCTGCGTGATAGCTAGTGCTATTGGCCGACGTTGTGTTGCCCCCAGTCACCTGTATCGCCGTCGGCACGCCATAGGTAGCCCCGCTGCCAAGGCGCTGGGTCAGCACATCGGCAGGTCGCTGCACTTGAAAGCTGATTAGCCCGCTTGCCGAATAGAGGCTATTGGCGAGGGTAAAATCGGCGAAAGGTTGCGTGCCGAAACCGTAAACGGCGGTGGCTTTCGGCAGTATAGGGTTGCTGGTGATTTGGGCCTGATAGGCCAAGGTTGCCGCCGCAGCCCCGCCGTAATCATGGCCGACGTAATAGACGCCCTCGGCAGTGGATTGTTCGGCGAGCGCCGTACTTAGGGCAGGCAGCAGCAGATCGGCAAAGGCCAGAACGCCGCCGTTGATCCGGCCATCGGTCATCCAGGTTGGGCGCGCGGTATAACCGGGGCCGTTGATGAAGCCTGTTTCTGCCAATGTCGCCGGGCCGCGAATAACAATGACCAGGGCATTGTTCGCAGGGTTTTTATACAGAACTGCCCAGGGTAGGTTCGTCCAACTCTGCCCCGCCAGCAATACTGACTCCACGACCGTGTAGGGCGCGGGCACCGAAACCGCCGCACCGGGATGCTGGCAGAGACCGTAGGTCGCCACGCATAGCTGCGCGAAAGCGGCGGCTAAACGCGGATTGAACCCTGTGGGCGGGGTGATGAGCGTGCCTGTTCCCGCCTGTGCTGGGATTGCGCCGCCGAAGCCTTGCGAATAGACCGCCGGGGTACGGTCGTACCACGGGGTATCGAGCGTGGTGCCGACCGTAAGGGTTTGCAGCTTGCTAAGCAGCACAATCCCCGACGGTAAGCCAAAGTCGTTCGGCCATAAATCAGTGTCGGGGGCATTGATGCTGAACAGGCCCGAAACCGCCTTCGTAGCAGCGGTCGAAAAACTGCTGTCGCCCAGCGGCGCGGCGGAGAACGCATAGCAACCGATGTCGGAGGCCGGGCTGACCTGCGTCGCCCCAAGGGGACCGGTTTGGCCGGGGCGCAGGTCCAGCGCCGCCAGTTGGGCAATCGCGGCACTTGGACCCATGCCAACGCAGAGTAACGGAACCGAAGTGTTGAAACCGGGTACATTCTGGAGCATCGGGAGCATCGACCAGATGGCGCTGCGGGCCGTGCCGTAGAAGCCACTCGCCAGAAGGAGAATATTCCCGGTCGTCGTCGCCTCCGGGTCCAGCGTAGCGCGGCGCTGGTCGGCAGGCAGGCGCGCCAGGGCAATCAGCGGGCTGTCAATCTGGCCCCCAGTTTCGTCGGCGCGCAGGCGCAGCACCTCCAGGCTGATTTCTGCGTCGGCGAGGGCCTTGGCAAGGTCGATATTATCATGCGCCTTGGCCTTGGCTTGCAGTCCCCCGAGGGACAAATAGCTTGGCGTGGCGGCCATCGTCGTGAAGAGCGATGCTTTAGTCCCGTAGAAAAAATCGGCCCAGCGACACCCGAAGGCTAAAATAGCGACGGGGGTATTGTTTCCGCCAATCGGCAGTGTCGCGGTCAGAAGCAAGCCTTGCAGGCCACCCGCAAGCCCGCCCGGAACCGAAAAACTGGTCACAAGATTGAACGTCGGGGGAACCCAAGCCTCTGTTACCGGGAGTGTCCCCGCCGGATCAATCAGTTGCAGCAGAGAGTTCGCGAGGCTGGTCGAATAGCTGGAAAAAATAGACATTCTGTCGCTCCCTTACGTGGGGCCGGGGAAAAGGGCATAGAGCAAATCCCGAGCGGGTGGGATCACCCGCGACGACGCATTTGCTTAACACAACAAAAGTTTAGAGCGCTCTGCGTGAGCCGATTCGAACGAAAAGCGCTCTAAACGGGGGCAGCGCACGCGTGCTGCCCCCAATCCTGATGCAGAAATTTAAGCTGTGCGGCTGATCGTATAAGCTCCGGCGGCCCCGCTTGTGGCGGTCGAGCCGCTGACCCCAGCATTGCCATTGACGCCGCCTCGGGCCGAACCGGTATTAGCTTCGTTCAGCCCACCGGCACCGCCGTTGCCGCCGTTCCCCGCAACTCCCCCCGTGCCACCGACGCCGCCCATAGGTTGGCAGTAAACGAGGCCCATGCTGGTCTTCCACAGAATAGTGACGAGGCCACCATCGGCCCCCGTACCGCCGCCGCCGCCGTTACCGCCATTGCCCGCAGCGCCGCCCGACCCACCCACAACCGGGCTGGTTTTGTGCGGGTTGAGGCATTTCGAGATATAGTCCGACGAGTCGTTTTGAGGGGCATTGCCGCCCTTGCCGCCATTCCCGCCGTTTCCACCACTCCCGCCATTACCACCGCTGCCGCTCACGGATACGATGCTGAGGGGGCCGACGAGCGTGTCGTAAATGAGGCTGAAGGCCGGGGCGACCGTACCGGATGTTCCACCCGCGCCCACCTTGCCCGCCTCGCCCGCCGTGCCAGGGTTGCCGGGGGACGATGGCGCGCAGGTTCCAGACGAACAGCAGCCGCTGGTGTTGTAACTCCCCGGCGTCCCATCCGCCCCCATATTGCCAGGGCTGCCAGGGTTGCCGTTTGTGCCGTCCGTTCCGTCAACCCCGAGGATTCGGATCTGGTAGCCGCTCAAATCCAGTGCGCGTGCCATGGAATGATTTCCTTTGTGCTAGAGCAAATTCCGGGCAGATGGGTTCATCTGCAACAGTGCCTTTGCTTCAAAATCAATGACTGGGGAACGCTGTCGCGACCCCGAAGGCTCAGGCCGGCTGAAAGATGATCTGACCGATCTGAGAGGGCGGTGTGGGCGCGCCGTTAACACCAGTCGAGCCGCCGCTGCCATAGCCGAGATCACCGTTGCCCGTCCCTGGTGCCCCACCATTCCCGCCCGAGACCCCTGGACCCGCCCAACCATATTGGCTGGTGTCCATCGTGAGGCTGGTCGCATTATTTTGCTGGAACGTGATCAGAACCGTTGGGCCTTTGGGGGCACCATTGCCACCCTTGCCACCCTGGCCGCCATTTCCGCCCTGACCGCCTTTAGCGTTGGCGTAGGAGGTGGAGCTACAACAACTACGAGCAGTGCCGCCGGTTCCGCCGGTTCCGCCGGTTCCGCCACCACCACCAATTCCGCCGCTGCCGCCCTTACCACCGAGAACCTGAAAAATAAAAGTGCCCGTGATTACCTGAGTATAGTTGGTGAAGTCAGCCGCAGGGGAGCCATCGGTACCCTGACCCCCATCTATTCCAGCTTGGCCCATGCCGCCATTTTGCGGCGGGCTTGCCGATGTTCCGCAGTTTTGATTTTTGTTACCGGAACAGGCACCCTCGTAGAAATTAGCCCCGCTGGAACCAGCGCCTCCGTTGGCTCCAGCCCCGCCAGCGGTCCCGTTCGCTCCCATGACAAAAAATGTAGGCACAGTATCTGTAAGGGCAGAAGTCATGATTTTTCCTCCTGATTTAAGTGATTTATTTGCTAATCATTTGATTTGAAGTAATGCTGACCGGAACATTCATTTGAACATATCCGCCAGATTCAATGGTAATCGTCCCGAAAGTTAACTGCGCCGGGTAAGAGCTATCAATGATCAACGGGTTGCTTGCCGTAATCGTAATATCTTGGCCTGGCGTGTAGGTCACCATCATCGGAAAATGCAGGCTATTGATGGCCTCTTCATATTCCGACGGAACACGGCGGCTATCGCCCAGCACATAGGCCCGCATGTGCGTTGCCAGCGTATCAATATCGTCTGCCGACAGCAGCGATTTGAACGTGCAGCTATCGGTTTTAGCGCGCTCTATCAACGCGCGAAAATTGGTGGGGGAAGCCCCTAGGTACGTAATATGCCGATCTGCCCCTGGTGTCTTATCGAAATGTGCGTTGGGAACACCGCCGATAGCCTTGTATTGGGCGATATTTGCAACTTCGACTTGCTGAGAGCCAAGGTTATCGCGCGAGGGATTGCTCGAAATGACCATGGGGCCTTTGTGTGTATCTGGCCCAAAAGAGCGGCCAGACAGGGCGTTTACATCCGAGCCGAGCGCTTTTAAGCGCGGTGCCAGAAAATTCTGCTGATCTTGGGTAAGCAAAGTGGCCATGGAAATAACTCCTGGGAACAAGCCGAGCGGATGGGTTTGGGAAAAGAGCAGCCTTGAAGCGAAGGGACCGAAAAAACGCAATTTTGAGATTGCATATTGCCTGCCGAGGTCTCGCTTCAGACATGACCCTCATATTATAATATTTTGAAAAGCGCAACACCTTAAGGTGTATTTTAATAATATATTCTTTCTTGAATCATATCTAAATGCGTATAAATTTGACCGAGCCTGGATGCTTGAAAGGATTTTTCCATGTCGCCTCGGCCTCTTAGCGATACGCCTACGGCTCGTATTCCCCGGTTAAAGCCTTGGTTGCGCCGACTGCGG
>JAYSQZ010000046.1:0-24531 GCA_043721315.1 Alphaproteobacteria bacterium | reverse complement strand
CTTCGAGCACGCCGGTTTTGGCCATTTTATGCTCAAGCGACTGTAACTGCTCTTCGTCGATGAAGACCGATAGTTCGCCCGCTTCGGTGAAATCCACCATCGTCGTAAAATAGGTTACGCTTTGTACGGGCGTGCGGCGTTTGGCGGCCAGATAGGCAAGCGTGCTGGCCGTGAGCGTGCCACCTAAGCAATAGCCGATAAGGTTCACCTTCGGCTCGCCCGTTATCGCTTGAACGGCGGCCATCGCGTCTAGCGGGCCTTCCTTCATGTAGTCGGTAAAGCTCTTGCCGGTCAGGCGCGGTTCGGGGTTGACCCAGGAAATGCAAAAGACCGTCAACCCTTGATCGACCGCCCACTTAATGAAGGAGTTTTGCGGCTTCAGGTCGAGAATATAAAATTTGTTGATCCAGGGCGGCACGATCAGCAGCGGGGTTTTTTGGACGGTTTCCGTGGTTGGCGAGTATTGAATAAGCTCGATCAAATCGTTACGAAAAACCACCGCGCCGGGGGAGAGCGCGATATTGCGGCCCACCTCGAACGCTTCGGTATCGGTCATCGAGATTCGAAGCTCGCCGTGGCCTTTTTCTAGGTCTTCGACCAAGTTCTGTAAACCGTGCAGCAGGTTTTCCCCGCCGGTTTCGAGGGTTTTTCGCAACACTTCCGGGTTAGTCAGCAGGAAGTTCGACGGGGCCATGGCATCGACGAATTGGCGCGTGTAGAAATCCACCTTCTGCGCCGCCTTCGGATCCAGCCCCTCGACCTGCTTAACTTGGTTCTGCATCCACCGTGCCGTGAGCAGGTAGGATTGCTTGATGTAATCGAACAGAACATTTTCGTTCCAGGCGGAGTCTTTGAAGCGCTTATCGTCGCGGTTCGGCGTTACCACCGGCTGTGCGTCTTCCCCCATCCAGCGGCGCGCGGCGCTCTGCCAGAGGTTCACATAGTCGCCCCACAGTTCTACCTGCGCTTGCAGAATGCGGCTGGGGTCGGTCATCAGCCGCGTCGTCATTTCCAGAAAAGCCGTGGCGATTGAGGTGGGCGTGCCGTTATCCATTGTCAGCGGATCGTTCTTATGCCGCTCCATGAAATCGGCGATGATGTGATGGCTACGCTCGGCGATGTCGCCCATCACGCGCGACCATTCCGCCGGGTCGGGCAGGGCCACGGTGGGCGACTCGTTGTTCGCGGATTGGTTGGGGGTTGCTTGTTTTTCGGTCATGATCGTCCTCCCGCCTAGCGCCCTTGGCGTGCGCCTCTTTTTATCGACACCAACTGAAACATCTGCCCGTCATGGTTTTTCTTGCCAGAAGAGCAGATTTTGCGTGTTCTGTCGGCGCGCCTTGTTTCTCTTTCTGGATAACACGGATAGAAAGCGGTCGCAGCCGGAAAGCGTTGGGTTCAGACTTGGGGGAAAAAGTATGCCACAGCGGGTTGAGACGATACGCAAAAACAGAAGCGCTGGCCGCCTGCTATCCGTATCGCTGCTGGCGCTGCTGCTGAGTGGCTGTAGCGACCTTGGCTTGTTCACCGATACCAAAACGGTGGATGCCAAAACGGTGGATGCCAAAACGGTGGATGATGGCACCTATCCCAACCTGGGCGCGGTTCCGGCGCGGCCTGCCTCCCGGTCCGACGCGCCGCAGCGGCAAGCGGTGCGCGACGGGTTGGCATCGGACCGGGAGAATGCGCGCTACAGCGCCGATCCCATCCGCCGCCCGTATCCCGAAGGCAAAGCCGCCGCCCTGCCGCCGATGTTGAGCGATGGCAATTTTCCCGCAGCGTCCAACTTTCGCCCAACGGAAGCACCAATCGGTTCGGCCCCGGCCCCAGTAACGCCAACAACGATAACGCCGACAACGATAAAGATGGAGCCGATTTCCCCGCCAGTGGGCCAAGTCGCGCCGTCTTCCCAAGGCTTGCCGGTATCGCCGCCGTCCGAGCCGCGCCAACTCGCGCCCGAGGCACCGCCGCTCGCCCCGGTCGATCTCGTGCCCCAAGCCGCGCCTGCGCCCGCCTCAGTCTCAGTTTCAGCGCCCTCTGCCGTTTCGGTAGCGCCGATCGCGCCTGCGCCGCAACCTCCGAATGGTGCCTCAATTGATGCGCGGCTGGATGCTATGGTGGCCGAAGCGGGTATTGATCCCGCCCGGCGGCAGAGCGCGGCTGATACCGCAACCACCGGCTCCTCGCTGGCAACGCTCTATTTCCGCGATGGCTCCGCCCATCTCGATGGGGCAGCGCTGACGGTGCTGCGGCAAGTGGCCCAGATTCAGAAATCCCGAGGCGAGCGTTTAGTGCTGGTCGGCCATGCAAGCCGACGAGCCGAGACGAATGACCCGCGCAAACGCGAAACTTTCAATCAAAAAATCAGCGCTGAGCGGGCCGAAAATGTCCGTAAAGCCTTGGTGAGTTTGAAAGTTCCAGCACTCGCCCTTTCGGTGCGCGCGGCGGGCGATCATGCGGCAGTGTATGACGAGGCGGCACCGGCAGGCGAAGCCGCCAACCGCAAGGTCGAGATTTATCTTGAAGATTAAGGCCGCTCGCGCCTAAACGAACCGTTGCTCCGGCGTGTGGGGACAGCCGGGGTACTTTACTCATTCGTCCCCGTGGGTTAGGCCGATGGGGGATAGACCGATGGACAGCGACTTTCACAGCATTCGCCGCTTACCGCCTTACGTTTTTGCGGAAGTGAACAAGCTGAAAGCCGCCGCCCGAGCGAATGGCAGAGACGTTATAGATTTTGGTATGGGCAACCCGGATAGCCCCACGCCGAAACATATCGTCGATAAGCTGATCGAAGCCGTGCAGAACCCGCGCACGCACCGCTATTCCATGAGCAAGGGCATTCCCGGTCTCAGGAAAGCCATTGCGGGCTATTACGAGCGCAGGTTTAACGTGCCGCTCGATCCTGAAACCGAAATCGTTGCCACCCTGGGGTCGAAGGAGGGGCTGGCGAACCTTGCCAATGCCATTACCAGCCCCGGCGACACGGTTATGGTGCCGAACCCCTCCTACCCAATCCACGCTTTCGGCTTCATGATGGCGGGGGCCTCCATCCGCCACTTGCCGACGACCGAAGGCAATGATTTTATGGTGATGCTGGAGCGGGCGGCGAAGCACTCGGTGCCTGCGCCGACCGCGCTCGTCGTCAACTACCCCTCGAACCCGACTGCCGAAGTGCGCGGGCTAGATTTTTATGCCGATATTGTCGATTTCTGCCGCAAGCGGAACATCTGGGTTCTGTCGGATATGGCCTATTCGGAACTTTATTTCGATGATAACCCGCCCCCCTCCATTCTCCAGGTGCCGGGCGCGATGGATATTGCGGTGGAGTTCGGCAGCCTGTCGAAAACCTACTCCATGCCCGGCTGGCGTATGGGCTATGCGGTGGGCAACAAGAAGCTGATTAACGCGCTGACGCGGATCAAATCCTACCTCGATTACGGGGCGTTCGCGCCGATCCAGGTGGCCGCTGCTGCCGCCCTCAACGGGCCGCAGGATTGCGTTGATGAGATGCGCGCGATGTATAAGCAGCGCCGGGATGTGCTCATTCAATCGCTGGCGCAGGCGGGATGGGACGTGCCGTCACCGCCCGCGACGATGTTCGCCTGGGCACCAATCCCGGATCGCTTTAAGCATCTGGGCAGCCTGGAGTTCTCCAAACGTTTGCTGCTGGAAGCCGATGTGGCGGTAGCCCCCGGCGTCGGCTTTGGGGAATATGGCGACGGGCATGTGCGGTTGGCGTTGGTCGAAAATCCGCAGCGCGTGCGCCAAGCTGCCCGCTCGATCAAGACCTTCTTCGGGCGCGACGATGTGGCGGATGCGGCGTTCACACCGGTGCTCCAAATGGCGGCGCAGTAAGCGTTTGCTACTACCCGACGACGTAAGAAATAAGGTGAGAGATTGGTATGGAAGATCGTAAACCGTTGCGCGTCGGCATTGCCGGTTTGGGTGTCGTCGGCGCGGGTGTCGTCGGGGTGTTACAGCGGAATGCCGCACAGATTGCGGCCCGCGCAGGCCGCTCTATCGAGGTGGTGGCGGTGGCCGCGCGGGACCGCACGCGGGATCGCGGGGTCGATCTCTCGCGCGTGACCTGGGCCGAGACGGCAACCGATCTCACTCAGCGCAATGATGTCGATGTGTTCGTTGAACTTATCGGCGGGTCGGAAGGCCCGGCGCGGGAGGCGGTGGAAGCAGCGCTGGCGCGCGGTTTGCCCGTCGTGACCGCCAATAAGGCGCTGCTTGCCCATCATGGCGCAGAGCTTGCGCGGATGGCGGAAGCGCGCGGTGTAACGCTGGCGTTTGAAGCGGCAGTGGCAGGCGGTATCCCGGTTATTAAAGTGCTGCGCGAAGGTTTGGCGGCCAACCGCTTCAGCCGCGTTTACGGCATTCTCAACGGCACCTGTAACTATATCCTGACGAAGATGCGCCAGGAAGGCCGCGATTTTGCCGATGTGCTGGCCGACGCGCAAAAGCTGGGGTACGCCGAAACCGATCCTACGTTCGACGTGGACGGTATCGACGCCGCGCACAAGCTCTCAATTCTGGCGGCGGTGGCGTTTGGGGCCGATGTGGCGTTCGATAAGGTTCATATCGAAGGTATCCGTCACGTCTCGGCGGTCGATATCGCCTTTGCCGAAGAACTCGGTTACCGGATCAAGCTGCTCGGTATTGCGGCCCTCACCGATGCCGGGTTGGAACAGCGCGTTCACCCCTGCATGGTGCCGGTCGATAGCGCGATTGCCTCGGTGGAAGACGTTTACAATGCCGTGGTGGCCGAAGGCGATGCGGTTGGAACGTCGATGATGGTTGGGCGCGGCGCGGGGGCGGGGCCAACGGCCTCGGCAGTAGTCTCCGATCTCATTGATCTGGCGCGCGGCTTTTCGGTGCCGACCTTTTCGGTGCCGGTCGCCGCGAAAAATGTGTTGCCGTCGGTTGCCATTGATAAGCATCGCGGTGCGTACTATGTGCGCTTGATGGTGCTGGACCAGCCAGGCGTGATTGCCGATATTGCCGGCGCGTTACGCGACGAAAAAGTTTCGATGGAAGCGATGATCCAGCGCGGGCGCAGTCCGGGCGAAATCGTTCCGGTCGTGCTCACCACGCACGAAACCGACGAAGCCGCGATGCGCCGGGCGCTCGCCCGGATGGACGGCTTGCCCGCGATTACAGAGCCGCCCCGCGTTATCCGCATTATGGAACAAGTGTAAGCGCCGTGGGAGAGTGTGCGGGACGCAAATGCGTCGTCGCAAACGATTCCGTTTGCTCGGGATTTGCTCAGGCGCTATCACCCTGCCCAACTGTTAGCCTCGGCTCTCGCCGGGGCCTCTTGGAGACATTCGCCCATGTCGATGGACCGTAACCTCGCCCTTGAGGCCATTCGCGTTACCGAAGCTGCCGCGCTCTCTGCCTCTCGCCTGATGGGCCGGGGCGATGAGAAAGCCGCCGATCAAGCCGCTGTGGACGCGATGCGCCGCGCGCTGAACGATCTCGATATCGACGGAACCGTGGTCATCGGCGAAGGCGAGCGCGACGAAGCGCCGATGCTTTATATCGGCGAGAAGGTTGGTACCGGCCAAGGCCCACGCATTGATATTGCCCTCGATCCGCTGGAAGGCACCACGATCACCGCCAAGGGCGGCCAGAACGCCCTTGCCGTCATCGCCATGGCGGAAGCAGGCGGGTTCTTGAACGCGCCGGACGTGTATATGGATAAGATCGCCGTTGGCGGCGGTCTGCCGGACGGTGTGGTTGATATTGATGCTGACCCCGCGACGAACCTCAAGAACCTCGCCCTAGCCAAAAAGCTCGCGGTGGAAGACCTTGTGGTCTGCATCCTCGATCGCCCCCGCCATTCGGATTTGATCGCCAAGGTGCGTGCAGCGGGCGCGCGCATTATGCTGATTTCCGATGGGGACGTGTCGGGCGTGATCGCCACCTCCACCCCAAACTCCGGCGTCGATCTCTATCTCGGCTCGGGCGGTGCGCCGGAAGGCGTGTTAGCGGCTGCCGCCTTGCGCTGCATCGGCGGCCAGATGCAGGGCCGGTTGCTGTTCCGCAACGATGACGAACGGGGCCGGGCGACCCGCATGGGGATTGCCGACTTCAACCGCAAATATTCAATGCTCGATCTCGCGAAAGGCGACGTAATGTTCGCTGCAACCGGCGTGACAGACGGCGCAATGTTGCAAGGCGTTCGCCTGTTCCCCGGTGGTGCGACCACGCATTCGCTCATCATGCGCTCGGCCACCGGCACAGTGCGCCACGTCACCGCCCAGCACAATTTGCTGCTGAAGCCTTTCGAGAAATAAGCCGATGACCAGCGCCGCTGCCTTTCTAGGGGTTGAACGCTCGCTTGGCGGGCGGCGCTGGATTGACCGTGGCGGCGACGCGCGGCTGGGCCTCGCCCTCGCGCAACGCCTTAGCCTGCCCGATCTCGTTGGGCGGCTGATGGCAGGGCGCGGCGTTACGTTAGAAGGGGCGGAGGATTTTCTAAACCCCACCTTGCGCCGGGCGCTACCGGACCCGTCTAGTTTTCTGGATATGGATAAGGCGGCAGAAGCCCTTGCCGCCTGCGTTACGCGCGGCGGGCAGATAGGGTTGTTCGGCGATTACGACGTGGACGGTGCCACCTCCACCGCAGTGTTATGGCGCTTTTTCAACGCGCTCGGCCCCGCGCCGCTCATCCATATTCCCGACCGCATGACCGAAGGCTATGGCCCCAATGCTCCGGCGCTGATCGCGCTGAAGGAAAAGGGGGCGGATATTATCGTGACCGTCGATTGCGGGGCTACCGCTCACGAGCCGTTGCGCCTTGCCGCTGAAGCAGGGGTATCGGTGATCGTCTGCGATCATCATGTGGGCGAGCCTGCCCTGCCGCCCGCGTTGGCGGTTGTGAACCCGAACCGTTTCGACGAAACCACCGAACATCGCACCTTGGCCGCCGTGGGTGTGGCGTTTCTGCTCGCGATTGCCGTCAATCGCCTGCTGCGCGGGCAGGGGTTCTACACCGCTTCCGGGCGGGCCGAGCCGGACCTGATGGGGCTGCTCGACATCGTGGCGCTGGGGACTGTGGCCGACGTGGTGCCGCTAACGGGGGTGAACCGCGCGCTGGTAACGCAGGGACTGCTCGTGCTGCGTCAACGCCGCACGGTTGGCCTGCGCGCGTTGGCCGATAGTGCTGGCCTCGATGAAGCGCCGGAAGCCTATCACCTCGGCTTCATCTTCGGCCCCCGCGTCAACGCCGGGGGCCGCGTGGGGGAGGCGGGGTTGGGCGCGCGCCTGCTCACCACCGAAGACCCCATCGAGGCGCAAGCCATCGCCCAGCAGCTTCATCACTACAATGAGGAACGCCGGGCGATTGAAGCCTTCGTGCAAGAAGACGCCATCGCCAAACTGGAAAGCGCGCCACCGAAGCAGGATCAACCGCTCATTCTGGTCGCGGGCGAGGGCTGGCATCCGGGCGTTATCGGCATCGTGGCGTCTCGCTTGAAGGAGCGCTATCACCGCCCGGCCTGCGTGGTCGCGCTGGAGAATGGTATCGGCAAAGGCTCTGGCCGCTCGGTGCCTGGCGTGGCCCTGGGCGATGCGGTGATTGCGGCGCGGCAGGCGGGGTTGCTCACCAACGGCGGCGGGCACGCAATGGCGGCGGGTTTCACCGTTACCGAAGATAAGCTGGCGGATCTCGAAGCCTTCCTGTCTCAGCGGATTATTGATGATCTCGCAGGTGCCCCCCTGGTGCCGCACCTGTCGATGGATGCGACGTTGGATTGCCAGGGCGCGACACTGGATTTACTAACCCAGGTCGCGCGCCTCGGCCCCTTCGGCCAGGGCAATTCCGAGCCGCGCTTCGTTGTTACCCCGGCGCGGCTAGTGAAGGCCGATGTGGCGGGCGCCGCGCACGTCCGCCTTATCCTCACGGGGCCGAATGGCGGGCGATTGAAGGCGATTGCTTTCCGCTGCCTCGATACCCCCTTGGGCGACGCGCTGATGAACCATCGCGGCGCACATTTCCACCTTGCAGGCCACCTGCGGCGCGACACTTGGCAAGGGGCTGAAGGCGTGCAATTCATTGTGGAAGACGCAGCCCCGCTGGTCTGATTCTGAGGATTTCTCGGGTTTTTCGGCCCTTGATCATCGGAATGTCACGAAACGCAGGCGACCGAACAAACTCCCGCTTGACCACTCCCCGGCTTTCGCGTTATCAACCGCCCACGCCAAGACGTCCCCATCGTCTAGAGGCCTAGGACACCAGCCTTTCACGTTGGTAACACGGGTTCGAATCCCGTTGGGGACGCCAATCACGCCACGATCTGTTGATTTTTCCAGATTTTGAAGGCGTTTTTCAAATCTTACGTCTGCTCAAAAGCAACAGGGTTGTTTCTTTTGCGTGACCAGCAACCCCTCTGTGTTAAAATAGTCCAAGTAGCAAGTAGCGGGAGCCTTGAGGCACGCGGTCGATGCCCTGGAAACAGCGCTCTCCTTTTATGTGAATGACAGGAAGCCCCTGCCGGTTGCCAGCGTGCCGAAGGCCGGGCAAAAGACCGCGCCTCTCATTGCGCGTCCCCCATCGCTCGACTGTGCAAAGCTGGGGCTGCATCGGGCAAGCCTTGAACAGGGGGGTAGGAAGGCTGAAGGGGATTCTTGGGGACAGCATATGAAGCACCACATCTTAACGGATCGGCGCGGGCAGCGCACGCCGCCGCTACCGTGTAACCATTGCCGGGCCTTATTCCCCTTGGATATCCTGACTTGGGAAACCGAATATTGCGCCTGCCGCCCCGACTGCGATGCCGAACGAGCGGAAGGCCAAGCACGCTGCCCTGCCTGTGGCAATCTCGGCATGATCAGTTATGCCGACGAAGGCTCAGTTGTCGAATTAGTCGAATGGTTTGGCGGCACCACGCCTCAGCGTTGGCGCTGTCAGGTCTGGACTGACGATACCCCCCCATCGCTTGATCCGCTCGATACGCTCTATGAACCTGCGACTCCTGAAAACCGCTGGATTGCCGAAATCTCGGCACAACTCGATAACAACACCTACCAGTTTCCGCGAGCCGAGAAGTCGGAGTGAGCGCTTAGCCAATCATCCCCCCTGAGTATCGCGGCGGATCGTGAGCAACACTTCCCGCTTGCCAACGTGGTTCGGTGCGCCCACCACCCCATCTGCCTCCATCCGCTCGACGAGGCGCGCGGCGCGGTTATAGCCGATTTGCAGATAGCGCTGGATGAAACTGGTTGAAGCCTTGCGCTCCCGCATCACCAGGGCGACTGCCTGATCGTAAAGCTCGTCCTGCGGGCCGTCGCCGGAGCCGCCGGCGAGGCCCAGGCCGCCGCGCTCTTCCTCCGCCTCTTCTTCGGTCGTAATCCCGTCCACATAATCAGGAACGCCTTGGCTTTTGAGGAACTGGACGACCTGTTCAACTTCTTGATCCGACACGAACGGCGCATGGACGCGAGTAATGCGCCCGCCGCCCGCCATATGCAGCATATCGCCCTGGCCTAAAAGTTGTTCGGCCCCGGCATCGCCCAGAATAGTGCGGCTATCAATTTTGCTGGTCACTTGGAAGCTGATGCGCGTGGGAAAATTCGCCTTGATCGTGCCGGTAATGACATCGACCGAAGGCCGCTGAGTGGCCATGATGATGTGGATACCGGCAGCCCGCGCCATTTGCGCCAAGCGCTGAATAGTCGCTTCGATTTCCTTGCCCGCCACCAGCATCAAATCGGCCATTTCATCGACGATGATAACGATATAAGGCAAGTGCTTAAGGTCGATGGGGTGATCCTCGAAGATCGGCTGACCGTTGGTGCGATCAACGCCCACCGCTACCCGGCGCGTCGGCTTTTCCCCAGTGATTTCCATTTCGGCGACGCGGCCATTATAGCCTTCGATATTCCGCACGCCGAGTTGCGCCATCGCCCGGTAACGATCCTCCATCTCGCGCACGGCCCATTTCAGCGCCACGGCAGCTTTCTTGGGATCGGTGACGACGGGGGTTAACAGATGCGGAATATCGGCATAAACCGAGAGTTCCAGCATCTTCGGATCGACCATAATCAAGCGGCAATCTTTTGGCCCGTGGCGGTAGAGTAGCGACAGGATCATCGTATTGATCCCTACCGACTTGCCCGATCCTGTGGTTCCGGCGATCAACAAATGCGGCATTTTGGCAAGATCGGCCACCACGGGCACGCCGCCGATGTCCTTGCCCAGAATGAGCGGCAGGCGGGCTTCCGAGGCCACATAGGCGTCCGAGCGCAGCATTTCGCCTAAATAGACCATCTCGCGCTGCGGATTTGGCAGTTCAATACCGATAACGGTGCGCCCCGGCACTACAGCAATACGGACGGCAACGGCGGACATAGAGCGCGCAATATCGTCGGCCAGCCCAATGATGCGCGACGATTTAGTGCCCGGCGCAGGCTCGAACTCATACAGCGTTACCACTGGGCCGGGGCGGACATCGACAATTTCGCCCTTGATGTTGAAATCTTGCAAAACCGATTCAAGCTGGCGCGCGTTGGTATCCAGCACCTCATCTTCCACAGCCTGCTCGCGGTCGGCGGGCGGGCAGGTGAGCATTTCGGCAGCGGGCAAAGCGTAAGGGTTGCGCGCGATGGGCCGGGGGGGTTCAGCATCGGCCTCCAGACCCTCCGAGGCAATACTCTCCGGGGCAATACTCTCCGGGGCGATTTCCTCTTCCGTCTCCAGCAACCCATCTTCGGCATCGGGGGCCAGGATGGGGTCGGCCTCGACCGTGACCGGCGGCGGGGCCAGGAAGGGGGCATCGCGCTTTTCCACCACAATCGGCGGCAGGCTGAAGCTGCTATCGTGGGGTTTGGCGGCAGCAAACGGCGCGGGGGCCGCCATCGCCGCAATCGGGGCGAGGCTGGGGCTAAGGCTTGGCGGCAGGATATTGGCGAAGGGCGACGCTAAGGTATCAGCCAATAACTGCGTCATCGACGCCGGGCGTGCGGGCGCGGCGGCGGGTTTGAGCGCGGCCTCTGCGGCTTCCTGCGCTAAAAGCGCCTCGAACTCTTCCTCTTCGGTCAGAGGGGCCGGGGTTGTTAGAACCAGCGGTTCGGGAACAATACTCATCGGCAGCGGTTCGGGTTTTGCCCCCGCAGCCGCGCGCAGGGCCACAGCGGCGGCGGTTTCGCGGCGGGCGCGGTCAAGATCATCGCGCAGGCGCGTGACTTCGCGGCGCAACGAGTCCGCCGCAACCCGCGCTTCGGTGGCAAGACGTTCGGCGACCAGGCGCTCTTCTTGTAAGGCTTCCAGCGCGGCTTCCGCGCCTTTGCGGGTTTCGGCCAGGGCGGCCAACGACTGCTCGGCGGCGATACGGTCGCGGCGGAGTTGATCCAACTCTTCGCGCACTTGATCGAGATCGGCTTCGAGATCGAGTTGAACCCGCTGCCCTTCCGCCCGCGCCGCAATCCGCGCGGCTTCGCTTTCCTCAACAATAGTTTCAAGCCGCAAGACCTGCCCCAACAAGGCGTCGCAGGCAGCATCCCGGTCGGCCACATCGGCGTCATAGGCGGTTTGCGCTTGCGCCCGGCCTACGGTGATACCCTCTTCCAGTCCGCGCAGGAACAACAGCGCCCCGGCAACAGCCCGCGCTTCCAGCGTTTCGCCTGTTAGCAGCAGGGGCGCGGCATCGCCTTCAACCGGAATGAGCGCCCATTCCAAATGACCATCGCCTGTCACATGCGGGGACAAGCGGCAGCGATAGCCCCGCGCCTCGACCGACAGGTTGAACGCCGCCGCCGTGGTGGGGGGAAGCGCCCCGGCTGCCACCATCGGTGCATCCTCCGCCAGCACGCCCGAGTGCATAGGACCGGAGTGCATAGGAACAGGTGCAGAGAGCACGGTCATCGGCGATTTGCCTTTCTCCGAATGGGTTAACAACCGTTGCCTATATATCAGGTGAAGAACAAGTCGCGAAGAGCAATGTATGACAGGGTTCCTGTTAGCTTATATTTTGGCCCTCTAACGCACCGGCCAAGCGCTTGCCTTCGCTCCCATTTCCATAGTGCAGCGCAGTATAGTTTCTGTGGCGGCGCGAAATTTGTAACAGTCTGTATCAATTTGCCATGGGCCGGGCGCTGGTGCGCGACCCGAAAGTGTTCCTGTTCGACGAGCCGCTGTCCAACCGCGTCCCGCCAAAAGAGGCACCGAACGCAGGCGAAGTGGCGGAGTTTACGGTGGATATGGCGCGGGCGTGCCTGTTCGATCCCAAGACGGAACAGCGCGCGGGGTGAGGCGGCTTCCGATCTTTGGAAACGCTGCCCTGTGCCGCCCCGAAAAAGTCGAAAAAGCAGGTGGTTCCGGGGGGTGAAAATTAAGGTCGCTGGTAATGCTGGCGCTACTCCTATCTATATCTTGGACGGTATTGCTTTGTTTTCCTCTCAGAACGCTTTGACGCACCAGTGCGGCGGTGGCATCTTGCAATTGCGTGTGCTTTAACTCTTTCTCGTTTGGAATGAGAGGCGCACCGCCCCGGTTGGGCGGATAGAAGGCTTGCGCCAACGACAGGATAACAAATGGTAGGGGTCTGGAATGAGTGTGAGCTTCTTTGAACGCCCGATTCTGAATTCCCCCTATGAATACCCCTCCCAGCATTGGGATATTGTCGATGGTCTGCCGACCGACCGAATCATCGGAATGCGGCGGCGCTCGGAATATACTTCCCCGGTTCCGCAACCCAAAAAGCGCCGTAAATCCAAAGAGCAACCCACGCTTGAATTGGGCCGAGATGGCGGCTTTGCGACCGACCAGCAACGCTACGACCCGACCCCGATCATCAATGAAATTCGCGGGTTTGTGGATGCGTGGCGGCGGCTCCCTAATCCCAACGACTGGCACGTAACGCCCGAAACCGCGCGGCTTCTTCAGCATTGGCGGCAGACTGAGGTGGAGGGCATTCGCCCGTTTTTCTGCCAGATTGAGGCCGTGGAAACCGCAATTTGGCTAACCGAAGTCGCACCCTCGCTGGGAAAGCGCACTGAGAAGTTCAGCGACTATCTCAAGGCTGCGAATGAGGCGGCAAATCCGGGGTTGATGCGCCTTGCGCTGAAACTGGCGACCGGAGCCGGGAAAACCACCGTCATGGCAATGCTGATTGCCTGGCAAACAATCAACGCCGTACGCCGCCCTAACAGCAGCCGTTATTCGCGGGCGTTCCTGCTGATTGCGCCGGGCATTACTATTAAGGACCGGCTGCGCGTGCTGCTGCCGACCGACCCGGAAAGCTATTTCGAGACGCGCAATATCGTTCCCGCCGATATGAAGTCCGAACTGCGAAAAGCCCGCATCATCGTCACCAACTATCACGCCTTCAAACTGAAAGAGCGGATCGACCTCGCCAAGGGCACGCGCGCAGCGCTGGAAGGCTGGCGCGAAGAGAAGATGCAAACCCTGGAGACCGAAGGGCAAATGGTCCAACGGGTCGCCAAAGACCTGATGGGTCTAAAGAATATCATCGTTATCAACGATGAAGCCCATCACTGCTACCGGGAGAAGCCGAAGGACCAGTCGGAAGAAGACCTGACGGCTGAGGAAAAGGAAGAAGCAAAACGCAATAGCGAAGCGGCGCGGATGTGGATTTCAGGAATCGAAGCGGTTCAGCGCACCTTGGGCGTTCGGCAAATCTTCGATCTATCGGCAACGCCGTTTTTCCTCAGCGGGTCCGGCTATGCAGAAGGCACGCTGTTTCCCTGGGTGGTCAGTGATTTTTCGCTGATGGATGCGATTGAATGCGGCATCGTTAAGCTACCGCGCGTGCCGGTGGCGGATAATGTGCCGGGCGGGGAAATGCCCAAGTTCCGCGATCTGTGGGATCAAATCCGCCAGACCATGCCCAAACAGGGCCGCGCCAAGGGTGGCAAGATTTACGATCCGCTCTTGCTGCCCACTATGCTGGTCACTGCCCTGGAAGCGCTCTACGGGCATTACGCGAAAGTGTTTGCGGCATGGCAGACGGCAGGCATCAACGTGCCGCCGGTCTTTATCGTTGTGTGCAACAATACCGCCACGTCGAAGCTGGTCTATGATTACATCTCCGGCTTCTACCGCGACCGGGGCGATGGCAGTTTGATGCTCGAAAACGGTCGCCTGCCGCTGTTCCGCAATTTCGATGGTGAGGGCAATCGGCTGCCACGCCCGCAAACGCTGTTGATTGATAGCGCACAGTTGGAATCGGGCGAAGCGCTGGATAAGGATTTTCTTCAGATTGCCGAACCGGAAATCGAAGCCTTCAAGCGCGAGCGTATCGAACGCAGTGGCGACCGCGCCGGGGGCGAGAAGCTGACCGATCAAGATTTGCTGCGCGAGGTGATGAATACGGTCGGCAAAGAAGGCAAATTGGGCGAACAGGTGCGCTGCGTCGTCTCGGTCTCCATGCTCACGGAAGGCTGGGACACGAATACCGTTACCCATGTTCTTGGCGTCCGCGCCTTCGGCACGCAGCTTCTTTGCGAGCAGGTTGTGGGCCGGGCTTTGCGCCGAAGGGTTTATGAACTCAACGCCGAAGGCTTGTTCGATGTGGAATATGCCGACGTGCTGGGCATTCCTTTCGATTTCACCGCCGAGCCTGTGATTGTTCAACCGGCAACCCCGCGCGATACCGTGCGCGTGCGGGCCGTGAACCCAGAGCGCGAGGCGTTGGAAATTCGCTTTCCGCGCGTCGAGGGCTATCGTACCGATTTGCCGGAGGAGCAGTTTAGCGTTGCCTTCAGCGAGGATTCGGCACTTGGCATTGATCCCACGCTGGTCGGCCCGTCGATTACGCGCAATCAGGGGATTATTGGTGAAGCGGTCGATCTCACCGTGGATATCAACCGCGACACGCGCCCGCGCACCATTGCCTATAAGCTCACCCATCGGCTGATTGACCGCCATTACCGCGATGCCGACCAAATGCCGAAGCTACACCTGTTCGGGCAGTTGAAGCGCATTGTGGAGGAATGGGTGGAAGGCGGTTATATCCGCTGTGCCGGGGGCTGCTACCCCGCGCAGGTGCTCTACCCCGAAATTGCCGAAATGGCGTGCCAGCGCATCCGCGCCGCCATCAACGCCGCCCCGGCCAATACGGGCGCGATCAAGGCGATTCTCGATCCCTATAACCCGATGGGGTCCACCCGCTTCGTCAATTTCACCACGTCGAAAGACACGCGGTGGCAAACCGATCCGCGCAAATGCCATATCAATTGGGCGATTTACGATAGCGATTGGGAAGCCGAATTCTGCCGCGTCGCCGAAGCCCATCCGCGCGTGCGGGCCTACGTGAAGAACCAGACCCTAGGCTTCGAGGTGCCTTATAGTTTCGGTAGCCTTCAGCGGCGCTATATCCCTGATTTTATCGTGCAGATTGATGACGGTAAGCCCGACCTGCTAAACCTAGTCGTTGAAATCAAAGGCTATCGCGGCGAAGACGCTAAGGATAAGGCCCTGACGATGCAGAATTATTGGGTGCCCGGCGTCAATAATCTCGGCACGTGCGGGCGCTGGGAATTTGTGGAATTTACCGAGGTTCATCAGATCGACAGTGCGTTCGCGGCTTTCATCGAGCGGAAGATTGCCGAAGGGCGGGGGCAGAAATGATCCGGCGGGGACAGGGTATTCAAACGCCCCGAATTGGTGATGTCGCCGCTGGCTCAGACCATTTTGCCGCCATCAGGAAAATGGTTGGACACATTGATGCGATCCTGCCCGCCAGCCTATCGGCCCGGTATAAAATGAGCGCCACCCTAACAACCCGTTGCCGCGCCCGGGAGAGTAGCATACAATCATCCCATATCCGCCCCTTGAGAGTACGCTGCATCCCCCGGAATCCTGGGACAGCCGAAATCCTGGGGCTTTTTCGTTTGCTCGGGGCCGGAGCATGAAAGCGGCCATTCTGATCGACGGCGGCTATCTGCTGAAGCGCCTCCCTAGCTTGCGCCCCGATATTGCTGCGAACGATGCGGCACAGGTCGATCATGCGATAGGTCAGCTTGTTGAGGCGCATTTGAGGCAGTTGAACCAGATTGCTTGCCAGGGTAATCCGCAAGCGCTTCTCTATCGCTGTTTCTATTACGATGCTCTGCCGTATCGCGAACGCGGGCATCTGCCGATTTCTAAGAAAGCGATTGATTACGCTAAGTCAGACCTTGCGGTCTTTCGGTTGGCGCTTTTCGACCTTCTGCGCCGTCGCCCCAGCTTTGCTGTGCGTTTGGGCGAGGTGCGGCGGGAGCGCGGCTGGATACTGAAAGAAAAGACCCAGACCGACCTGCTTGCCGGGCGGAAGCAGGTAGCGGATTTGACCGATGCCGATTTTGAGCCGGGTTTTCGTCAGAAAGCGGTCGATATGCGGATCGGGGTCGACATCGCCTCCATCACGCTGAAGCGCCAAGCCGATACGGTTGTGCTAGTGGCAGGCGATAGTGACTTTGTTCCTGCCGCGAAACTGGCGCGCCGGGAGGGGATGAGGGTCATTCTCGATCCCCTGGGGCGGTCGGTCGAAGCAGGGTTATTTGAACATATTGATGCGGTGCAGAGCGGGTTGAACAAACCCGTCGCGGTACCCGCCGCGCCGGAGGAGATCTAAGGTCATGGCCAAAAAACCCGTTTCCGTTGAAATCTTGAAGCATACCGAAGCCGCGCGGCCCAATATTCCCACGGCAGAGTTTGAAAGCCTGATGGATGAGGCGCAGAAATCGCCCATTCGGGTGGCCTACGCGCGCCGCAACCGCGACCTAGATCCGCAACTGGTTTGGCGGGGGAAGGACGCGCAGGATGCCGCCGATTTGGTGGTGCCCGCGCCGCCGCTGTATATTCAGGAGAAGGTTCACGCCAAAGCGCTGATCGAAGATTTGCGCCGTCAAACCAAGGCCCGCACTGCCCAGGTTGAGGCGCAGGTGGATATGTTCGCCGATTTCAACGGCCTGCCGGACCTGGAGGCGAAAACCGAATTCTATCAGCACCCGCTGCATTGGTCGAACCGGATGATCCTCGGCGATAGCCTCTATGGCATGGCGAGCCTGGCGGAGCGTGAAGGCTTACGCGGCAAAGTGCAGTGCATCTATTTCGATCCGCCCTATGGCATTAAATTCAACTCCAACTTCCAATGGTCCACCACCAGCCGCGACGTGAAGGACGGCGCGAAGGACCAGATCACCCGCGAACCCGAACAGGTCCGCGCCTTCCGCGACACGTGGCGCGACGGTATCCACTCCTATCTCTCCTACCTCCGGGACCGGCTAACCGTGGCGCGCGACCTGCTGACCGAGAGCGGCAGTCTGTTCGTGCAAATCGGCGACGAAAATGTGCATCGCGTTCGGGCGCTGATGGATGAGGTGTTTGGGGAGGAGAATTTTGTTAGCCAGATTGCGATGAAGACATCGGGAGGATCTACGGGGGAGTTTATTGCAAATATTGTTGATAATATTTTATGGTATTCAAAAGATAGGATTTCTTTAAAATATCGGGGTTTGAATAAGAAAAAAGATATTTTAGAAGGGTCTGAAAAATATAATAGAGTTCGTCAGGCCGATTTAAAGCGTAGACCCATTCTATTTTCAGAGAAAACCGAGAAGGGGGCCTTGAGGGCTGACGATAGAGTCTATCGTCAAGATAATATGACAAGTCAAAGTGTTGGTCGTGATAAAGGAGAAGGCGCAGCCTCTTGGTTCCCTGTAAGCATCAATGGTAAAAAAATCCTGCCTAATGCCCGTGTCAGGTGGAAGACAAACGAATTAGGTATGGCCCGTCTCTTAAATGCCGATAGGTTGGAGTTGACAGGTAATAGTATATCGTATGTTAGGTTTATTGATGATTTTGAAGCGTCTCCGTTGAGTAATGTGTGGGATGACATAGGTGGAGTTCAGAGTAGATCTGATCCAAAGGTGTATGTAGTCCAAACCTCTACCAAAATCATCGAACGCTGCATCCTCATGACCACCGATCCCGGCGATCTGGTGCTTGATCCTACCTGCGGGTCTGGGACGACGGCCTATGTGGCGGAGCAATGGGGGCGGCGGTGGATTACGCTGGATACGTCGCGCGTGGCCTTGGCCTTGGCCCGCTCCCGCCTGATGGGCGCGCGCTATCCCTATTACCTGCTGGCCGATTCGCCGGAGGGGCGCAAGAAGGAGGCGGAGATTACCCGCACCCTGCCGCGCAGTGCCCCCACCTACGGCGATATTCGCCAGGGGTTTGTGTACGAGCGGGTGCCCCATATCACGCTGAAATCCATCGCCAATAACGCCGAAATCGACGTGATTTGGGACCGTTGGCAAGAAACGCTGGAGCCGCTGCGCGCCGCTCTCAAGGCCGCCCTGGGCACCGCCTGGGAGGAATGGGAAATTCCCCGCACTGGTGAAGCCGCTTGGTCCGCCGAGGCGCAAAAGCTGCACGCCGATTGGTGGGCTGCCCGTATCGCCCGCCAACAGGAAATCGACGCTTCCATCGCCGCCAAGGCCGATGTGGAATATCTGTTCGATAAACCCTATGCCGATTCTAGCCGCGTGCGCGTGGCGGGGCCGTTCACGGTGGAAAGCCTGTCGCCGCACCGCACGCTTGCCGTGGATGCCGACGATCGACTGTTCGATATTCTCGACGCCTCCGAAGGCCGCTTAAAGAAAACCTCGCCCGAAGCCCATAATTTCGCCGAGATGATTCTGGAGAACCTGCGTACCGCAGGCGTGCAGCAGGCCCACAAGGAAGACCGCATTCACTTCACCAGCCTTAAACCCTGGCCGGGCAAGATGATCTGCGCCGAAGGGATTTTTTTGGAAGGGGAGGTGGCGCGCCGCGCGGGCATTCTGATCGGCCCGGAATTCGGTACCGTGGTGCGCGAAAACCTAATGAGCGCCGCGCGCGAGGCGGGGGATGCCGGGTTCGATCTGGTCATCGCCTGCGCCTTCAGCTTCGATGCCCATTCGGCGGAAGTGGAAAAGCTGGGGCGCATTCGCATTCTTAAAGCGCGCATGAACCCCGATTTGCACATGGGCGGCGATTTGAAGCCGTCGGCCACGGGCAATCTCTTCGTGATTTTCGGGGAGCCGGATATTCAAATTCTGCCCCAGCCGGGCAATCAAATCCGCATCAAAGTGCGCGGCATCGACGTGTTCAAACCCCAGACCGGGGAAATCGTGAGCGGTGGGCCGGACAGCATCGCCCTGTGGATGATCGACACAAACTATAACGAAGAAAGTTTCTTCGTCCGCCACGCCTATTTCCTCGGCGCGAACGACCCCTATAAGGCGCTGAAAACCACCTTGAAGGCGGAGATCGACGCGGAAGCCTGGGAAAGCCTCAACAGCGATACCTCCCGCCCCTTCGATAAACCCGCGACAGGGCGCATCGCCGTGAAGGTTATCAACCACCTGGGCGATGAGGTGATGAAGGTGTTTGGGGTGGAATAGGGGGGCGCGGCTTGCCTCTGCCCGTTCGCATTACGTGTGCACGAGGCTTGACGTGCGGGCGGTGCGCGATGCTGCTGGGGGAACGCAGGCCGAGTTTTCGGCGCGCCTTGGCATTCCAGTCGATACGCTACGCAAATGGGAGCAGGGCACACGGCAACCCGATGCCGTTGGGCGGTCTTACCTGCGCCTGATCCGCAAAGACCCGCGCTATGTAGAAGAGGTTTTGAAGGCTGGGTAGTCAGCCTTTCTAAGCATGTTTTTGGTGGGGTAATTTGTGGGATGGTTTTTCGGAAAAACCTATTTTCTGAATAAATTCAATCTCTTACGAGAAAATTTGGCGGATGGGGAGGGATTTGAACCCCCGATACCCGTGAAGGTATGCCGCATTTCGAGTGCGGTGCAATCAACCGCTCTGCCACCCATCCGCACGACGCCGCTATCTTGGCAAAAGAATAGGGCGTGTTTGTGGCGCGGATCATTAGCGATAAGCGCGGGTGGGTGCAAGAGGGTTTTTTTGAAGGGCCGCTCTTAGGAATAGAGTCTTTTTTCTTGACGGGGCGGGGCGCATGGATAGAGTGCGCGTTCTCCAGCGGGCGCGGTGCGCCTCACTTTCTATTGCGGTCGAGTTAAACAACCATGTACGCAGTCATTCAAACTGGCGGTAAACAGTACCGCGTCGTTCAAGACGATGTGATTACGGTCGAAAAGATCGAAGCCGCCGCCGGCGATGTAGTGTCGCTCGACCAAGTTCTCCTGGTCGCGAACGGCGAAACCCTGGTTCTGGGCGATGCCCTGAACGGCAAGAGTGTGACGGCGGAAGTGGTGCGTCAAGCGCGCGGCCCCAAAATTATCATCTTCAAAAAGCGTCGCCGCCAAAATTCGCGCCGCAAGAATGGTCATCGTCAGGATCTCACCATCCTGAAGATCACGGCCCTGCCCGCGCTTTAAGCGACAGATTAGATTAGAGGAGTCTTACGAGATGGCCCATAAAAAAGCAGGCGGTAGCTCTCGCAACGGTCGCGACAGTGCCGGTCGTCGTTTGGGTGTGAAGAAGTTCGGGGGCGAAATCGTCATTCCGGGCAACATCATCATCCGTCAGCGCGGCACGAAATATAAACCCGGCAAGTATGTCGGCATTGGCAAGGATCATACCTTGTTCGCGCTGGTTGAAGGTATTGTGCGGTTTCACAAGAACTCGCTCGGCACTACCGTGTTCATCGAACAGCCGGAAGTGGAAGCGCTGCCGCTGGCAGCCTAACTTTTTGCGCGTTTCGGCCTTACTCTCCCCCGGCCTGCCGCCCTCCGGTTTGCTGCGCGTTGAGAGATTAGAGGTTTAGGGGGAATGGTCTGCCATTCCCCTTTTCGCGTTTTGGGGCGGCGATATTGGCTCCTAGGATACCCAGACGATGAAGTTTCTCGATCAAGCCAAGATTTACGTCCGCAGCGGCGACGGTGGGGCGGGCTGTGTGAGTTTTCGGCGTGAGAAATTCATCGAATACGGCGGGCCGGACGGCGGCAACGGCGGGCGCGGCGGCGATGTGTGGGTGGAGGCCGTGGCTAACCTCAACACGCTGATTGATTACCGCTATCAGCAGCATTTCAAAGCGCAGAACGGCATTCCCGGCATGGGGCGGTTGCGCTCCGGCCCTGGTGGGCGCAGCGTGACCATGAAAGTGCCTATCGGCACGCAAATCATGGACGAGTTCAACGAAACCGTTCTGCACGATCTTACCGAACCCGGCCAGCGCGTGCTGCTGGGGCGCGGTGGTGATGGCGGTTTCGGCAACGATCATTTCAAATCTTCCACCAACCGCGCGCCGCGCAAATCCAGCCCCGGCTGGCCGGGCGTTGAAATGTGGGTGTGGCTGCGCCTGAAACTGATTGCGGACGCGGGCCTCGTTGGAATGCCGAACGCGGGCAAGAGCACGTTTTTGGCGGCTTCCTCTGCCGCGCGCCCCAAAATTGCCGATTATCCGTTCACCACGCTCAAGCCGCAGTTGGGCGTTGTGGGTGTCGATGAAAAGGAATTCGTGCTGGCCGATTTGCCGGGGTTGATCGAAGGGGCAAGCGATGGCGTTGGCCTTGGGCATCGCTTTCTGGGGCATGTGGAGCGCACGCGCGTTATTCTGCACCTCATCGACGGCACGGCAGAAGATGTTGTGGAAAATTACGCCGTGGTGCGGCAAGAGTTAGAAGATTACGGCGGTGGGCTAACGGACAAGTCGGAAATCATCGGCCTCAATAAAACCGATGCCCTGCTGGATGAAGAAATTGAGGAAAAGCGCGCGGCTTTGGCTGAAGCCAGCGGGCAAGACCCTGAGAACATTCATCTGCTGTCCGGGGCGACCGGGCGCGGCGTGCTCGATTTATGTCGCCGCCTCTATGGGGTGATCGACCGGGCGAAGGCAGACGAAAAAGCCGCTTCCGATCCCGTTCCCTTCCAGCCCTAAGCCGCCCCCGATGATCGCGCTCGCCCCCGCTGTTCCGCAGTCCCTTGCTACCGCCCGGCGGTTGGTGGTGAAAATCGGCTCGGCCCTGTTGGTGGAGGGCGATACCGGGGCGCTGCGGCGCGATTGGCTGAATGCGCTGGCCGATGACGTGGCGGCGCTACGGGCGCGCGGGATGCAGGTGATGATCGTCACCTCCGGCGCGGTGGCGCTTGGGCGCGGCTCGCTCGGGCTGCTCGGCAAAGCGTTGTTGCTGGAAGAAAAGCAGGCGGCGGCTGCCACTGGGCAAATCCGCTTGGCACACGCCTATCAAGAGGCGCTCGCGCGGCACGGGCTAACGGCAGCGCAAGTGCTGCTCACGCTCGAAGATACCGAAGAGCGCCGCCGTCATTTGAACGGCAGGGCCACGTTGAACGCGCTGCTCGCGTTAGGCGCGGTGCCGATCATCAATGAGAACGACACGATCACCACGGCGGAAATCCGCTTCGGCGATAACGACCGGCTAGCAGCGCGCGTGGCGCAAATGGCGAGCGCCGACACTCTCGTGCTGCTCTCCGACATCGACGGCCTCTATACCGCCGATCCGCGCGTGAACCCCGAAGCGCAGCATCTGCCAGAAGTGCGGGCGCTGACGCCGGAGATTCTGGGCATGGCCGGGGAGGCGCTGCCGGGGTTCTCGTCGGGCGGGATGGTAACAAAGCTGCAAGCCGCGCGCGTGGCGCTCTCGGCGGGGGCGCGGATGGCGATTGCCTTGGGCAAGACGTTGAACCCGCTGGATGCCTTGTTAAAGGGCGCGCGCTGCACGTGGTTTCTGCCGCAGGCCGAACCGTTGACGGCGCGCAAACGCTGGATTGCTGCTTCGGTGAAGCCGGTTGGGGTTCTCGGCGTCGATGCCGGTGCCGTGGCGGCGTTGCGCGCGGGGAAAAGCCTGCTGCCCGCCGGTGTGCGCCAGATCAGCGGCAGTTTCGAGCGCGGCGACCTGGTGGTCGTGCAAGGGCCAGCGGGGGTTACGTTGGCGCGCGGCCTCATCGCCTATGATAGCGCCGATGCGGCCCGCCTGCTCGGGCGGCGTAGCGGCGAGATCGAAGCCTTGCTGGGCTACCGGGGGCGCGACGAGATGATCCACCGCGATGATTTGGTGATGGAACCCCAGGGGGACGAGACGCATGGACCAGCCTAATCTCGCCCAACAGATGACCGCGCTCGGCACGCGCGCGAAAGCCGCGTCGGCGCTTCTCGCACAAACCAGCGGCGACCAGCGCGCGTCAGCGGTTACAGCGATGGCGGCGGCAGTACGCGCGGCGGCGGCGGCGATTCTGGCGGCGAATGAACAGGATATGGCGCGGGCGACCGCGCTCTCGGCGTCGATGCGCGACCGGCTAAAACTCACCCCAGCGCGGCTTGAGGGCGTGGCGGCGGGGCTGGACGCTATTGCGGCGCTGCCCGATCCCCTGGGCGCGGTGCTGGAAGATTGGCACCAGCCGAACGGGCTGCATTTCCAGAAAATCCGCGTGCCGCTCGGCGTCATCGGTATTATCTACGAATCCCGCCCGAATGTGACGGCGGACGCGGGCGCATTGTGCGTGAAATCCGGCAATGCGGTTATCTTACGCGGCGGGTCGGATAGTTTTGCGTCCTCCGGGGCGATTCTGAACGCCTTGCGCGCCGGGCTTAGGGCGGCAGGGCTACCGGAAGACGCGGTTCAAGCCGTGCCGACGCCGGATCGTGCAGCGGTGGGGCTGCTGCTGACGATGACCGACATGCTGGATGTTGTCATTCCGCGCGGTGGTAAATCTTTAATCGCCCGCGTTGCCGCCGAATCGCGTGTGCCCGTGCTGAAGCATCTCGACGGTAACTGCCATACCTATATCCATAGCACCGCCGATCTCGATAAAGCCCGGCGCGTGGTCCTGAACGCCAAACTGCGCCGCACGGGTGTTTGCGGAGCGACGGAAAGCCTGCTGTTCGATGCGTCCAGCCTTCACAGCCACGCCGCGCTAATTCTGAAGGATTTGCTCGATGCCGGGTGCGCCGTGCGGGCCGATACCGTGCTGGCAAGCCTGGATGCGCGCATCGAACCCGCCACCGACGCCGATTGGGGCACCGAATATCTCGACGCTATCGTATCGGCGAAGGTGGTTTCGGGCGTTACCGAGGCGATTGAGCATATCAACCGCTACGGCTCCCACCATACCGAGGCGATTCTAACCGAGGATGTGGATGCCGCAACCGCTTTCCTCGCGGGGGTCGATAGCGCCATTGTGCTGCATAACGCGTCCACGCAGTTTGCCGATGGCGGCGAGTTTGGGTTCGGGGCGGAAATTGGTATTTCTACGGGTAAGCTGCACGCGCGCGGCCCCGTGGGGGCACAGCATTTAACCTCGATCAAGTACCTCGTGCGGGGCAATGGCACCGTTCGCGCCGGATAAGGCCGCGCTGCGGGCGCTCGGGCGGTTTCGGCGTGGGCAACGGCAGACGATCGGCTTGCTCGGCGGCTCCTTCAACCCCGCGCACGAGGGGCATCGCCATATCGCTCAGGAAGCCTTGCGCCGCCTAGGGTTGGATTGGGTGTGGTGGCTGGTCTCGCCGCAAAATCCGCTGAAGCCGTTGACGGAGATGGCCTCCTTACCCGACCGCATGGCCTCGGCGCGCAGACGCGCGCAGCATCCTCGCATGGTGG
>JAYSQZ010000045.1:0-24625 GCA_043721315.1 Alphaproteobacteria bacterium | reverse complement strand
GCCCTTCACCCGCACCGCCGCGCGCGGCCCGGCGCGCAATGCGGTGTGAAGTACTGCCCGGCCTTCACTTTGATTGATCGGCGCGCCCGCAAACATAGCATCGCGCTGCTCTGGAACCCCGCGCGCCTCGGCAAAGGCCAGCAACGCGGTCAGCGCCGCGTCGGTTAGGGCGGTTTTGGAGTAATCCAGCAACAGATCGTCCTGTTTGGCCGAAAACCGCCCAAAGCGCTGCGGGTCCGCTGCGAAGAGTGCCCGTAACGATAGGTCTGTTTTCAGCGCCCGTAACGCCGCCCAGGAAGCCGACATCTCTCATCCCCTTTAATTTTGTAGCAAAGGTACAGAAGCGTGCCGGAAGCTCAAGCCCCCAATTGGCGCAGGGGAACAGTTTCACGCACCGCCATAGGCTGCCCTGCACTTGCACGATACCCGGTGTTCGTTTCCCGTGAAAGCCTTGCCCCGCGCGCGTGGCCTGAGTATCGTCCGCCCGCTCAAACTTTTATCAGTGGATTTCCAACCATGACCGAGGCTGCCCCCTCTCTTTTCGGAACCGTTGACCCGTTTGCGGGTGATCCTATTCTGTCGCTGAACATCGCCTTCCACGGCGATCCGCGCACTGAAAAGGTGAACCTCACCATCGGCATTTATATGGACGGTGCGGGCAAAGTCCCCGTTCTGCCCTCGGTGAAAGCCGCTGCCGATAAGCTCGGTTTCGGCGTGCGTTCTTATATTCCGATGGAAGGGCTGCCCGAATACCGCCGCCTCGTGCAAGAACTGGTGTTCGGCAAAGACCATCGGGTGCTCGCCGAAAAGCGCGTGGCCACGTTGCAATCGGTTGGCGGAACCGGGGCGCTGAGCGTTGCCGCCGACTTTCTCGCCAAACACACACCGGGCCGCACAGTGTATGTCAGCGACCCGACGTGGGATAATCACCACGGCTTGTTCCAACGCGCCGGGTTCGAGACCAAAACCTATCCTTATTGGGATGCGGCAACGCGCACTCTGTCGTTCGATAAGATGCTGGCGACGCTCGAAGCCGCTGAAAACGGCAGCATCGTGATTGTCCAGCCGGTCTGCCATAACCCCACAGGGGTCGATCTCAGCCGCGCCCAGCAGGATGCGCTGACCGATCTGTTGATCGCCAAGAACCATATCGCCGTTTTCGATATGGCCTATCAGGGCTTCGCTGAAGGCTTGGAGGAAGATGCCGGCTTCGTGCGCCGCTATGCCGATCGCACGGCGTCCTTCCTCGTTGCCAACAGCTTCTCGAAGAACTTCTCGCTGTATGGCGAACGCTGCGGCGGCCTCTCGGTCGTCTGCGCTGCCAGCGACGAAGCAGACCGGGTCTTGGGGCAGTTGAAGCTCGCGGTGCGCCGCGCCTATTCCAACCCGCCAACCACGGGAGCCTTGCTCATCGCCACCGTTCTCGGTGATGCGACGCTACGCGCCCAGTGGGAAGCCGAAGTGGCCGATATGCGCGTGCGGATGAAAGACATGCGCGAAAAGCTGGCGGCAGAAGTCAAAACCCTCTCGAACGAAATGGACGTGGGCTTCATCACCCAGCAGCGCGGCATGTTCAGCTATACGGGCCTCAGCAAGCCGCAAGTGGTGCAGATGCGCGATAAGGATGGCGTTTACTTGGTCGAATCGGGCCGCATGTGCGTGGCTGGGTTGACCGACGCGAATGTGGCGGCGGTGGCGAAAAGCCTGGTGGCGGCACGGGCGGCGTAGGTTTACTCTCTCGAAGCTTCAGCCCGTTTGTGCGGGTTGAGGCTATTTTCTGAATATCTCTTTTATGTTATAAGGATATTCCAATCAGGAGTATCCAAATGCCTCTTTACGTCCGGGATGATGACGTTCTGGCGCTTGCCGTAGAACTGCAACGGCTAACGGGTGCGCCCACGAAGACCGAAGCAGTTCGGCAAGCCCTTCGGCATGAGATTGAACGCACGCAGCAGGCCCGCCCCTTGCGCGAAAAACTGGCGCGCGCGCGGGCTAAGGCCGATGAAATCGGTATTGGCGGCGATCCTGATTTCGATATGAAAGCCTATACCGATGCTCTTTGGGAGGATATGTAGTGTTTATCGACGCCTCGGCCATTGTTGCCATTTTGGTGCCTGAGGCAGATGCGCGCGTGTATTTGGAGAGACTGGAAAAACACGCTGGCCCGTTCTTTGTCTCGCCGCTCGTTCGCTTTGAAGCAACGATTTCGCTGGCACGGGCAAAACTGCGATCCCAGAACGATCTCCGCAGTCCAACCCTTGAGATGCTGACGCTTGCCCGTGATGCAATCGATTATTTCATCGAGGATTTTCAAATTCAAGAACTCGCAATTTCACCTGCTATTGGAGAGCTTGCCTTGAAAACGGCCATGACTTACGGCAAGGCAGTACGCCATCCTGCCGCTCTCAATTTTGGCGATTGCTATGCCTATGCCTGCGCTAAAATCCATCAAATGCCACTACTCTACAAAGGTAATGACTTCGCTAAGACAGACTTGGCCTAACCCCTACACCCGCGCGGCCACCAGATGCGCCGCTGCCGCCCCAGCCTCATACCCGAACTCTTTCAACTGCCGCCAATCAACCCCGCTCAGTTGCGTTACGGGGAGCGGGAGCAGATCGTTGCTGCGGCGGCTGACGTGTTGGGCCAGCACGCGCCCGAAGACCGTGCCGGGGCCGATACCGCGCCCGTTATAGCCGCTGAACGTCACCATCTGCGGGCCAAGCTCGAAGAAGCGCGGCAGAGCATCGTCGGTCATGCCGATCCAGCCGTACCATTCATGGGAGAAAGGTATGCCCGCCAAAGCCGGAAACAGTTTCGCCATCGCCCGCCGCGCCCAATCCGGGTGAACCTGTTGGCCGCCCGCGCGCAAGGCCCCGACGCTGCCGAAGATGAACCGCCCTGCTGCATCGAGCCGGAACGAACTCAGCACATCCTTGGTATCCCACGCGCCTTGGCGACCGGGGATAATGTTTTTCAGAAGGTGCTCCGGTAAAGGGTCGGTCGCGCACTGAAAATAGGGCAGCCGCACCAGGGCCTGCCGAATCATCTGGAACGGGCCGGACGAGAAAGCGTTGGTGGCGACGATCACCCAATCGGCGGTTACGCTGCCGCCCGGCGTTAGCAGCCGCCAGACCGATCCATCACGCTCGCAGCCCTGCACGGGAGAATTGGAATAGACGGTCGCGCCCGCCGCAATCGCCGCCCGCCCAAGGCCGCGCGCATAGGCGAGCGGTTGGATGGTTCCTGCCCGTTTATCGAGCAAAGCACCGCGATAGGCGCTGGTCCCTAGCGCCCGCGCTGCTGCTGCCGAGTCCAGCAGTTCGACCGGTGCGCCGCGTGCCTTCCACTCGCTATAGCGCGCCTCAATATCGCGCAAACCCGCGTCCCCTACCGCACAATGGAGGGTTCCGACGTGCATTGCCTCGCAGTCCATCCCGTGTTTGGAGACGAGGCCATAAACCTCCTGCGGCGCATCCCCCAGCATCGACAGCAGCCGCTCGCCATACTCCGCTCCCAGGGCTTTGGAAATCGCGCTCGGCATAACCCACAGCCCGGCGTTCACCAGCCCCACATTGCGCCCGGAGCCGCCGAAGCCGATATCCTCCGCATCCAGAACCACCACGCGGCTGCCCGCTTCTGCCAGATGCAGCGCCGCCGACAGGCCCGTGAACCCCGCGCCGATCACAGCAACATCAACGCGCCGGTTCGTCGCCAGCGCAACGGTTGCCGGGTTGGAGGGGGCGGACTGACTCCAGAGACCGTGGGACTCGGCGGCGATGGGCATGGCGCGGTTCCTTCTCTCAAATCCGGTCTAAATCGTGCGGAGTGTTTCCATATCTTGGCTACAAATACTGGCGCGCGTTTTCAAAAATGCTCAAGCCCTTTGATTGCGATAAAGACAGGTGTAGCCTTTGGCACGCACCGGATTTATGCGCGAGGGCCAAACCGATGATGCTGAAACGCGGCCTACTGGCGCTAGCGCTGCTGGTCTCGACCCCGCTGGTGGCGCAAGATGCGCGCCCGATGACGGTGTTTGCCGCCGCCAGCCTGAAGACCGCTCTTGATGATAGCTTGGTGCGCTGGCAGCAGCAAAGCGGCGCGAAGGCGGTGGCAGCCTACGCCGCCAGTTCCGCGCTCGCCCGGCAGATTGAGAACGGTGCGCCCGCTGATCTATTCTTCTCGGCTGATAGGGAGTGGATGGATTATCTTCAGCAGCGCAGCTTGATCCGCTCGGACAGCCGTGTGACGCTGCTGAGTAATCGGCTCGTGCTCATCGCAGAAAAAGGTCGGCAAGGGCCGGTGACAATCAACGCGAGCCTCGATCTGAAAAGTCTCATAAAGGGCAATCGTTTAGCGATGGGCGAAGTTACCAGCGTTCCCGCCGGGAAATACGGCAAAGCCGCGCTCACCCATCTTGGGCTATGGCCAAGCGTGGAGGGTAGCATCGCTGGGGTTGAGAACGTCCGCGCGGCGCTTACGCTGGTGGCACGCGGCGAAACCCCGCTGGGAATTGTCTATCAAACCGATGCAAACGCCGAGCCGAAGGTAGAGGTTATTGGAACCTTCCCCGAAACCAGCCACCCGCGCATTCTCTATCCATTGGCCTTGACCGTTAGCGCGCCAGCGCGGGCGGCGAGTTTGCTCGCGTTCCTCACATCGCCGGAGGCGGCAGTTTTCTTTACGCGGCAAGGCTTTTCGGTTTTGACACCCGGCCAAGGATCGTAACTTTTAGTGATGGAGCAGCTTGTCGCTTTCTTCGATTTGTCCGAGGCCGAATGGGTTGCCGTCGGCCTTAGCCTGCGGATTGCGGCAGTCGCGACGCTGTGTAGCCTGCCTTTCGGCATTATCGTCGCGCTCGCCCTGGCGCGGGGGCGGTTTTGGGGGCGGGGACTGCTGGATGGTCTCGTGCATCTACCGTTAATCCTGCCGCCGGTGGTAACGGGCTATCTGCTGCTGATTTTGTTCGGGCGGCGCGGGGTTTTGGGGGAGCCGTTGGATCAAATCTTCGGCATCACGCTTGCCTTCCGTTGGACTGGGGCGGCACTGGCCTGCGGCGTGATGGGGTTTCCGCTGATGGTGCGGGCCATGCGCCTGTCGATTGAAGCGGTAGATCGGCGCTTGGAAGACGCGGCTGCCACTTTGGGCGCGGGGCCGGTGTGGGTGTTTTTCACCGTTACCCTGCCGCTGTGTTTGCCCGGTTTCCTGGCGGGGATGGTGCTGTCTTTTGCCAAAGCGATGGGGGAGTTCGGCGCAACGATTACCTTCGTCTCGAACATTCCTGGGGAGACGCAAACCCTCGCCTCGGCCATTTACGGCTTTCTGCAAGTGCCGGGCGGCGATGGGCCTGCGGTGCGCTTGGTGGTGCTCTCGGTGATCTTGTCGATGGGCGCGCTGCTGGCCTCGGAACTCCTTAGTCAGCGGGCCAGAAGGCGACAAAGCTGATGCTGTCTTTCGACATTCGCCACCGCCAAGGCGATTTTACGCTGGCGGTGGCGGCCAGGATCGGCCCCGGCCTCACGGCCCTCAGCGGCCCTTCAGGGTCTGGGAAAACGACGATTCTAAAGATTATCGCGGGGTTGATCCGCCCGCAAGCGGGGCAAGTGCGCTACGCTGAAACGGTTTTCGTCGATCCCGCGCAAGGGCTGTGGCTGCCGCCGCACCAGCGCCGCTGCGGGATGGTATTTCAAGAAGCCCGGCTGTTCCCGCATCTCACCGTCCGTCAAAATCTGCTCTACGGTGCGTGGTTTCGGCGCGTGCGGGGCGAGCGGGCTGATTTGGCGGGGGCCGATTTGGCGGGAATCGTAGGGTTGTTGGGCCTCGATGCACTCTTGAACCGCCGCCCAGCCACTCTTTCGGGGGGGGAGGCGCAGCGCGTGGCCCTCGGGCGGGCTTTGCTGGCGAAACCGCGCCTGCTGCTGATGGACGAGCCGCTGGCCGCGCTCGATGCGGCGCGAAAGGCCGATATTTTGCCCTATCTCGAAAAAATCCGCGATACGGCCCAGGTGCCCATCCTCTACGTCAGCCACGCTCACGCCGAAATCGAGCGCCTCGCGAGCCGCGTTCTTAAGCTCGACAACGGGCATTTCATTCCTTGAGGAACAAGGGCGTTACCCAAAAAGCGACACCGGACCCGTGCTGGAAACTCACACCCCACACCGGAATAAAAATACTGGTATTGCGGGAAAAGCACCATAAACTTACTCACAACAATAACAGGAGGAAACCATGTTCACACGACGCCACATGCTGATGATGACCGGGACCACAGCGCTACTGCCGCTGCTGGGGACCTCGGCCTTAGCGGAGCAGATGAAGCAAGTCCGCTTTTTCGTGCCTGCCGCCCCCGGCGGTGGTTGGGATCAAACCGCCCGCACGATGGAACAGGTGCTGCGCGGGGCTAATTTGGTCGGCAGTACGCAAGTTACCAACGTCGGCGGCGCAGGCGGTACTGTTGGCCTGCCGCAGTTCATCAATCAATGGAAAGGCCAGGGCGATGGCCTGATGATTTCCGGCCTCGTTATGATCGGCGCGATCATCGCCAATAAGACCCCCTTCAACCTCAGCAATGTTACGCCCATCGCGCGCCTGACGGCTGAAGCTGAAGTGATTGTGGTGCCGAAAGAATCACCCCTGAAATCAATGAAAGACTTAGCTGCCGCCCTAAAAGCCAATGTGGCAAAAGTCACCTGGGCCGGTGGTTCGGCAGGCGGGGTCGATCATATAACGGCGGCGCTGGTAGCCCAAGCGGTTGGGGCTGACCCCACCAATATCTCTTATGTCGCCTACGCCGGGGGCGGCCCCGCTCAAGCGGCCCTACTTGGCAATCAGGTAACGTGCGGTATTTCGGGCCTCGCCGAGTTCATCGAGCAAATCAAAGCGGGCAATTTGCGCGCGATTGGGATTTCATCGGACAAGCGCATTCCCGGCCTCGATATTCCGACGTTCAAGGAACAGGGCATTGATGTAGAGTTCTTCAACTGGCGCGGTGTGTTCGCCCCGCCGGGCGTTAGCGCGCAGCAGAAGAAAGAGATGATTGATCTCGTCACGGCCATGGTCAAATCCCAAGGCTGGCAGGATGAGCTGAAGAAGCGCGACTGGCTTGATGTTTTCCTCGCGGGCGATGCGTTCGATACGCTGATTAAAAAAGAAACTGATCGGATAACCGCAACGCTGAAGAAAATCGGTCTCGCCTAAAGGAAAGACAATGCGAAACCCCTCCTATCTCGGGTTTGCTGTCGGCCCGGCTTTGGTGGCGTTAGGGGTTCTGGCGCTGGGGTCGGTGGTTCTGTGGGCCACCGGCACCATTCCCGCCTCGCCGCTCTATGCCAAGGTTGGCCCCAAGGTTTTCCCCTATGCCATCGGCGTTTGCATGATCGTGCTGGGCCTAAAGCTGCTGCTGGAGGCACGCGGTACCGGCTGGGCCTGCGAGGCAACGGACCCGAACGAGCCGCCGCTCAATCTGCGCTCCTTCGGCTGGATTGCCGGGGCATTCGCCCTGGGCACTGTCCTGATTGGTTGGATCGGCTTTATCCTGACCGCCACTTTGGTTTTCGTGGGGACCGCGCGTAGCTTTGAGGCGCGATCTTGGCTTAAATCCTTCGCTATTGGCTTCGCGCTGGTGCTTCTCGCCTATTTCGGCTTTGCCCGGCTGCTCGGCTTACGCATGGGCGAAGGCTTTCTTGAAAGTTTGCTGTAATGGATGCCCTCGCCAGTCTCGCGCACGGGTTTTCCGTCGCGCTTACGCCCCTGCATTTGCTGTGGTGCGCGCTGGGCGTTACGTTGGGAACGGCGGTTGGCGTGTTACCGGGTATCGGCCCTGCCCTTACCATCGCCATTCTGCTGCCAATCACCTATCAGGTGGATGCGACCAGCGCCTTTATTCTGTTTTCCGGTATTTACTTTGGGGCGATGTTCGGCGGCTCTACCACCTCTATTCTAATCAACACGCCGGGGGAAAGCGCTACGATTGTTACCGCCATCGAAGGCCATAAAATGGCCCGAAAGGGGCGCGGAGCACAGGCGCTTGCGACAGCGGCCATCGGCTCTTTCATTGCGGGTACCGTGGGCGTGATCGGCCTAACCTTCCTGGCCCCGGTGGTGACGAAATTCGCCCTGATGCTCGGGCCAGCGGAATATTTTTCGCTGATGATTCTCGCCTTCGTGACCGTTACCGCCGTGCTCGGCAATTCGGTGGCGCGCGGGTTTACCAGCCTGTTCTTCGGGTTGGCGTTAGGGATGATCGGCATTGATCTTCAGTCCGGCCAGCCGCGCTTTACTTTCGGCATTCCTGAGTTATTCGATGGGATTAATGTGATCCTTGTTACCGTTGGGCTGTTTGCCGTGGGGGAAACCCTGTATCTCGCGGCCCGGCATGGCGCAAGCAAGGATGAGATTATCGCCATCAAAGGCTCGATCTGGATGAGCCGGGAAGATTGGAGCCGCTCGTGGAAGCCGTGGCTGCGCGGGGCGGCTATCGGCTTTCCAATGGGGGCACTGCCGGCAGGCGGCGCGGAGTTGCCTACCCTGCTGTCTTATTTCCTCGAAAAGCGCCTCTCCAAAAAACCGGAGGAGTTTGGGCATGGCGCGATTGAGGGCGTTGCCGGGCCGGAAGCTGCGAATAACGCCGCCGCCGCTGGCGTGCTGGTGCCGATGCTCACGCTGGGCCTGCCAACCGGGGCGACCGCCGCCATCATGCTCTCGGCGTTCCAAGGCTATGGCATCAATCCGGGGCCGCAGTTGCTCACCAGCCAGCCCGATTTAGTCTGGGGCCTTATCGCCAGCCTCTATATCGCCAACGTGATGCTGCTTGTGTTGAACCTGCCGCTGGTCGGCCTTTGGGTGCGCGTGCTGCATATCCCAAAACCCTATCTGTTCGCTGGAATCATGGTGTTTGCCATTATCGGCACGTATGGCATCAGCCAGTCTTTCATTGATTTGGTGTTGTTGTTGGGGATCGGCGTGATTGGTTTCTTCATGCGGCTGTTCGATTTTCCAACCTCGCCGGTGATTATCGGGATGATCTTGGGGCCAATGGCCGAACAGGAGTTCCGCCGCGCTATGATTACCTCTCAGGGCGATATGACCGTGTTCATCACGCATCCGCTCTCGGCCACTCTCTTGGGCCTCGCGGTCGTCGCCGTCGTCAGCCCGCATCTATGGCGCTGGATCAACCGCAAAAATCGCAGCAAGGCGGAATGAAACTCAGAGGGGGCCATCCCCCAAATACACGCGGCGCACGTCGGGATTCGCGGCAATTTCGGTGGGCGTCCCTTCCACGAGGATCGCGCCCGCGACCAGGACCGAAATTCGGTCGGCGAAGCGGAATACCAAATCCATATCGTGATCAATCAGCAGCAGCGTAACCGACGGCGGTAGCGCCAAGAGATGATTGATCAGGGCCGCGCTTTCCTCACGCGGCACGCCCGCCGCAGGCTCGTCGAGTAGCAACACCTGCGGCTTTAGCGCCAGCGCGAGGGCGATTTCCAGCAAGCGTTGCTGCCCATACGCCAAGCGCCGAGTTTCGATCTCGCTAACGCTGGCAAGGCCGACCTGGGCTAACAGAGCGCTCGCCTCGGCAACCCGCGCCGGATCACCCGCCAGCGGATGCCACCAGCCGCCAGATTTGCCGTCCCGCTCGGCCAGCGCTAGCAGGATGGACGTGAGCGGGGTGAGATTAGGGAAGATTTGAGTGATCTGAAAACTGCGTGCAAGGCCGCGCTTCACCCGCGCTTCGGGGGAAAGATCGGTCATATCGCTGCCCAACAGCCGCAATCGCCCGGCCTGGGGCCGCTGAAACCCCGTGAGCAAGTGCAGGAGCGTGGTTTTCCCCGCGCCGTTCGGGCCAATCAGCGCATGGCGCGCCCCCGCCGCAATCCGTAGGGTTAAATTCTCTATAACGGGCCGTGCGCCATACCCATAGCACAGCCCCTCTGCCTCCAACGCCCAAACGCTCATGAACACCGTCTCCTTTATCAATCGCTTTAGCCGTAACAGGCAAGACTGGGTGGGCAAAGCGACGAGACGGTTTAGCACCGATGCAAAATCTGCATCGCATCTGTTGTCAAACAATGCCAAGCTAATCGGAAGAAGGGTTTTCGATGCGAAACTTGCATTCGCGCACTCTTAGCGTTTTCGCCCATTATGAGCGGGCGGCAGGGTGATTTCAGCACCTTGCGGGGACCAGCAAAATGGGCAGAAATACTATGCAGATTACACCTCCCTATCTGATGTTTCTGGGCGATGTGCCGGATCAACTCGCGGCGAAAACCGCGCAAGGCATTGTCGATTGGCGGCCCGAATGGTGCCTCGGGCAAATCCGCTTGCCCGGTTGCAAAGCCGATTTGCGCCTACCGGACCTCACGATTGCCGAGGCTGCGGCCCAGGGCATCAAAACCCTCATCGTCGGGGTTGCCAATGCGGGCGGGGTGCTGCCGGATCATTGGACCGATGTGATCGTTGAAGCCCTAAACGCCGGAATGGATGTCGCCAGCGGTCTGCACACCAAACTCGGCTCCAAACCCGCTATTGCCGACACTGCCGCCCGCACGAACCGCAAACTGTTTGACGTGCGCCATACCGATCAAAGTTTCGCAACGGGTAAAGGCCATAAGCGCACGGGCCTGCGCTTGCTAACCGTCGGCACCGATTGTTCGGTGGGGAAGAAATACACGGTGCTCGCGTTGGAAAAAGCCATGCGAGCGCGCGGCCTTGCGGCAGATTTTTGCGCCACCGGGCAAACGGGCGTGTTCATCTCCGGGCGCGGCATTGCCATTGATGCGGTGGTCGCCGATTTCATTTCAGGCGCAGTCGAGTGGCTGTCACCCGATGCCGCCCCGAACCATTGGGATTTGATCGAAGGCCAAGGCTCGCTCTTCCATCCGTCTTTTGCGGGGGTATCGCTTGGCTTGTTGCACGGCGCGCAGCCGGATGCGTTCATCGTCTGCCACGAGCCAACGCGCACGACGTTGCGCGGCGTGAAAACCCTCTTGCCGAGCATCGCCGACGTGATTGATCTCAACCTCCGCTGCGGGCGGTTGACCAACCCCAACATTCGCGTCACCGGCATTTCGGTGAATACCCAAGCGCTTGAAGATGCCGCCGCCCGCGCGCTGCTGGACCAGCTTTCTGCCACCCACGACCTGCCCGCGACCGACCCCATCCGCTTCGGCGTTGCCAATCTCGTGGATCGGCTAGTGCAAGAATTCCCCGCCAACCCGTCGGTTGGAGCGTAAGCATGGGAATGTCCCTCAGCGTTGCCGCCGAAAGCTGGCCGATTGCCGGTAGTTTCACGATTGCGCGCGGCAGCCGAACCGAAGCGCGTGTGGTGGTCGCCACGGTTCGCTTAAACGGGGCGACGGGCCGGGGCGAGTGCGTGCCCTACTCACGTTACGGCGAGAGCGTTGACGACGTGGTGGCGTTGATCGAAACCCAAACCGCGTGGCTCGCCGCTCAAACCTCCGCCGCCCAAGCCCGGTTGGAGCTGCTGGCGCGCCTCAAACCCGGCGCGGCGCGCAATGCTTTGGATTGTGCCTTGTGGGATTTGGAAGCGAAGCAAAGCAACACCCCAGCATGGGAACTGGCGGGCCTACCCGCCCCTGCCGAGGCGATCACGGCCTATACCCTTAGCTTGGGCACGCCGGAGAGCATGGGGGACGCCGCCGTCAAAGCCGCGCATCGGCCCTTGCTGAAGGTAAAACTGGGCGGCGCGGGCGATCCTGAGCGGATTGCCGCCGTGCGCGCGGGTGCCCCAGGCAGCACACTTATCGTCGATGCCAATGAAGCCTGGACCGATGATCTGCTAGAGCCGTGTTTGGCCGCGTGCCGCATCGCCGGGGTAACGCTGATCGAACAACCGCTGCCCGCAGGCAAGGATGCGGCGCTGACCGGGCTGGATGCCGGAATTATGCTCTGTGCGGATGAAAGCGTCCACGACCGCTCGACCCTGGACGCGCTGGCAACGCGCTATCAGGCCATCAACATCAAACTCGATAAAACCGGCGGGCTGACCGAGGCGATGGCAATGGCAGAAGCGGCTGACGCACGCGGCTTGAAACTCATGATCGGCTGTATGGTCGGCACGTCCTTAGCAATGGCCCCAGCGCTGCTGCTGGCGGGCAAGGCCAGCTTCGTCGATCTCGATGGGCCGCTGCTGCTGGCAAAAGACCGCGACCCCGGTTTGAGCTTCAACGGCAGCACGATCTTCCCCGCACCTGCGGCCTTGTGGGGCTAGGGGGTTACGATGGATTTGCGCTGGCTGCATGATTTTCTGGCGGTGGCTGAAACCGGCAATTTCACCAAAGCCGCCGAGCAGCGCAATTCCTCGCAAGCCGCCTTCAGCCGCCGCCTGCAAGCGCTGGAAGCCTGGGTTGGCAAGCCGTTGATCGACCGCAGTTTCTACCCCACCCGCCTAACGCCTGAAGGAGAACAGTTTCGCGCTTACGCTACCGAAATCGCCCGCACGCTCACCGATGCACGGGCCGAGATTTCTGGCGGCGGCGCCACTAAGGCGGACCATATCCGCATTGCCATTCCCTATGCGCTGGCAACCACGAAGCTGCCCTCGTGGTGGACTGAGTGGACGAAAAGCCAAAAGCTCACGTGTAGCCTGATGCTGGGGAATATCCACGATCTCGGGGCGGCCCTGGTGGCAGGGGAAGTCGATGTCGCGATCTGTTTCTATGGCGCGCAGGAGCCGATGTTTCTCGATATGGCCCGCTTCGATAAGGTTCAGATTGAAACGGATCGCTTGCGCCCGTGGGCGGCGAAAACGCTGGTAACGACCGGTCAGCTTCAATTTCCCGGCACGCCGCGCCGCCCCGTGCCGCTGCTGCGCTACTCGCGCGGTATCTATTTCGCGCGCCTCGTTGATGCCATCATTGATGCCGCCCCGGCCCCGCTCGCCAGCATTCCGGTTATGGAGAGCGATATGGCCGATGTGCTGCGCGAAATGGCCCTAGCAGGGCATGGTGTGGCATGGTTGCCCGACTCCGGCATGACACCCGCCAGCGCCGAAACGCTCACGCCTTTAGGCGGCGACGGCTGGGGTATGGATATTAGTATCGTCGCGTACTGCGACCGCACCAATCGCAAGGCCGCTTTGCACCGTCTTTGGGCAGGACTCAAACAAGCGGAACCTGCTAGTCTTCATCCGGTTCGTAAACCCGTACTCAAAAAAAACCGGATACAAGCTGACCGACCAACGGCAGACCTTCCCTAACAGGGGATCATCACTGAGAAGAGGAGAGGAGCCTATGCGTTCTATCATCACGCGCACCACGGTTGCTATTCTGGCCACCACGGCGCTGGCCTTTACTGCCCAAGCCCAAGAGCTGACCGGCACCTTGAAGAAAATCAAGGAAATCGGCGCTATTTCGATCGCTCATCGCGATTCCTCCATCCCGTTCTCCTATCTCGACGATCAGCAAAAGCCGGTTGGTTATGCGATGGATATTTGCACCGCCGTTGTCGAAGCTGTGCGAGTACACCTGAAGTTGCCTGCCCTGAACGTAAAGTTCACGCCCGTTACCTCTGCTACGCGCATTCCGCTCATCGCCAATGGTACTGTCGATCTGGAGTGCGGCTCGACAACCAATAACGTCGATCGGCAAAAGCAGGTGGCGTTCACCAATACCCACTATCTGACCGCCAGCGCCTTCGTGTCGAAAAAAACCGCCAAGCTCATGAAGATCGACGATCTGAAGGGCAAGACCATTGTGTCCACGTCCGGCACGACGAATATCAAGCAGCTTAACGATGTCAATACAGCGCGCAGCCTTGGTATTAACGTGCTCGCGGCCAAAGACCATGCCGAAGCCTTCCTCATGGTCGAAACCGACCGCGCCGCCGCTTTTGTGATGGACGATGTGCTGCTCGCCAGCCTTGTCGCCAACGCCAAAGCCCCTGCGGATTACCAACTGAGCGCCGAAGCCTTCTCGAAGCCGGAACCCTATGGGATCATGCTGCGGAAAGACGATCCCGATTTCAAAAAGCTGGTCGATAAAGCCACAGCGGATTTTTATAAGAGCGCCGCCGGGGCCGCGACCTATGCAAAATGGTTCCAGCAGCCGATCCCCCCGAAGGGCCTGAACCTCAATGTTCCGATGTCCCCCGGTCTAAAAGGGGCCTTTAGCAAGCCGTCCGATAGCGCCGATCCCGACGCCTACGGCTCGTAAGCATTTCCCTGCCCTCCCCTAACAGGATATGCTTGAAGCCCGAGGGGAGGGGGGATTTTCCCCCTCCCCTTGCGCGCGTGACGATAGGATAGGCCACCATGAACTACACTTGGAACTGGGGCATTTTTTTAGAGCCTTCGCCGGAAGGCGCGGGCACTTATTTCGATATGCTGCTCGTCGGCCTGAAATGGACGATTGCGACCGGGGCCTGCGCGTGGGTTTGGGCGCTGGTGTTCGGTTCCCTCATTGGCGTAATCCGCACGCTGCCGAACCGCTGGACCGTTGGCTTCGGCAATGCCTACGTAGAACTCTTCCGCAATATCCCCCTGCTGGTGCAACTATTCCTCTGGTACTTCGTGTTACCGGAACTGGTTCCCGCCTCCATCGGATTGTGGCTAAAGCAACTGCCGAACGCCTCCTTCTTTACGGCAGTCGTCGCGATTGGCTTTTTCATGTCGGCCCGTGTCGCAGAACAAGTGCGTGCTGGGATTATCGCCCTACCACGCGGGCAGAGCATGGCCGGGCTGGCGTTGGGGCTAACCACAGCGCAAACCTACCGCTATGTGCTGCTGCCGATGGCGTTTCGCATCATTCTGCCGCCGCTCACGTCGGAATTTCTGAACACGATCAAGAATACCTCCGTGGCACTAACAATCGGGCTGATCGAGCTTACCGCCCGCGCCCGCGCCATTCAGGAATTTTCCTTTCAGGTGTTCGAGGCGTTTACCGCCGCGACGCTGATTTACCTGCTGCTGAACCTGCTGATAACGGCAGCGATGCGCTGGCTTGAACGCTGGGTGAAAATCCCCGGCTACGGACAGGGGAAATAGCGCCATGTTTAGCGATTTCGATTTCAACGTCATCTGGCGCGCCCTGCCTTACATGCTGCAAGAAGGCTTGGTTTTCACCCTTACCCTCACCGCGCTCGCCACCGCCGGCGGCATCGTTCTCGGCACCTTGATCGCTTTGATGCGCCTTAGTTCTCTGCCGTTTCTGCCGCAAATCGCAGCGGGCTATGTGAACACGATGCGCTCGTTGCCGCTGGTGCTGGTGATCTTCTGGTTCTACTTCCTCGTGCCCTACATCGGTCAATGGGTGTTGCAGAGCGACAGGCCGATTGCGGTGGGGGCCTTTGCCTCCAGCCTGATTACGTTTACCTTGTTCGAGGCGGCGTATTTCTCCGAAATCATGCGCGCGGGCATTCAGTCTATCTCGCGCGGGCAGCTTATGGCGGGCTACGCCCTGGGGCTGACCTACCGGCAGGTGATGGGGTCGGTCATTCTGCCGCAAGCCTTTCGCAACATGGCCCCGGTGCTGCTGACGCAAACCATCGTGCTGTTTCAAGACACGTCCTTGGTTTACGTGCTGTCCATCCCGGACTTCCTAGGTGCCGCCTCGAAAGTGGCCCAGCGCGATGGGCGCTTGGTGGAGATGTATCTGTTCGCCGCCGCTGGGTACTTCCTTATTTCCTTCACGGCTTCGACCCTAGTGAAGCGGTTGCAGCGGCGCATTGCCATCATCCGCTAACTTTGGCTTCAGGAGATTTCCCATGACTGCAATGATTACGCTGAACAACGTCAACAAATTCTACGGCCCCGCGTTTCAAGTGCTGAAAGACTGTACCCTAACCGTGTCTAAGGGCGAAGTTGTGGTGGTCTGCGGCCCGTCGGGTTCGGGCAAATCCACACTCATCAAATGCGTGAACGCGCTGGAGCCGTTCGAGAGCGGCGAGATCACCGTGAACGGCATTAGCCTGAAAGCGCCGGGCACGAACCTACCCAAACTGCGCGCCCGCGTTGGCATGGTCTTCCAGCACTTCGAACTCTTCCCGCACCTAAAAATTACCGAGAACCTCTGCCTCGCGCAGCAAAAAGTCTTGGGGCGTTCGCGGGATGAAGCGATGGCGAAGGGCGAGATGCTGCTGGAGCGCGTTGGCCTCTCCCAGCACGCCCATAAGTTCCCAGGGCAGCTTTCCGGCGGGCAGCAGCAGCGCGTTGCCATTGCCCGCGCACTGGCGATGGACCCGATTGCCATGCTGTTCGACGAGCCGACCTCGGCCCTTGATCCAGAAATGATTAATGAAGTGCTTGATGTGATGGTGGAACTTGCCCGCGAAGGCATGACCATGATGGTCGTGACCCACGAAATGGGTTTCGCCCGTAAAGTGGCCCACCGGGTTGTTTTCATGGATCGGGGTGAAGTGGTGGAAGATGCCGAAACCACGTCGTTCTTCACCGAGGCGAAAAGCGAACGGGCGCAACTTTTCTTGTCGAAAATTTTATCTCACTGACGTTAACGTGGAAGGAGACCCTTGGCTGCTGCCAACGAGAAGGACGAACCCGCCATGACCACGCCCCCTAAGATGAAGCGCACGGGTTCCTTTCTCAGTCGATCCCTCCTCGGGCGGTCGATGACGACGCTGATTATGATTACCGCACTTGCGAGCCTTACAGGCTCGCTTGGCGGTTGGATTATGTTGTCAGAGGTGATGGCCGATCAGCGCATCCATGAAGCCGAAGGCCGCTCTCGCGTGGCGGTTGCCGCCTTGCGCGATGTCTATACCTATGTCGCGGTCGAAACTGGGCCGAACGGTATGCCCGAGCGCATCAAAACCGATAAACCGATTGGCGACGAAGCCTCCTTGCTGCTGACCGGGCTAGACCCCGCCGATGTGGCGATGGCGGTCGCGCAACGGGCCTTCGGGGAAACTTGGTTGATGGGAAAACAGGCCGATGGCGGGTTTCTGCCCCTCGTTACCAGTGCCCGCCGCGCGACCGCCGGGTTTCCGCTGACCGTCGCCGATCCGGTGATCGCGATGATGGCGAAAGGCTCCGCTGCGGTTGGTTTCATGACGCTATCGGGCGAACGGCATTTCGTGAGCGCCATTCCTGTTGTAACGCAAGCGGGCGGCGTTATAGGGGCCGTTATCATTAGCGCAGGGCAGGAAGCTCAACTGCGTCAGGCCGAATGGGCGCTTACGCGCAATGCGTTGCTCATTCTCATCGTAACCCTCGCCGCAGCCGTACTCGTGGGTTTCTACAGCTTTCGCCGCCAATTTCGCCCGGTGCCACTCCTGATCCAATCGACGCAAGCGATTGCGCGGGAAGAGATTGATACGCGCGTGCGGTTTCAATCCCGTATTGATGAGTTGGGGGCGCTCGCCCGTGCCTTGGAAGATTTGCGCCTGGGCATGGCCGACCGTATTCGCCTGCGCGAAGCCGAGGAAATTCAGCGCCGGGAAGCCGAAAGACGGCTCACGATGGATAGCGCCATTGCGCGGTTCCGCACCGAGATCGACCGCGCTTTGGCCGAAACGCGCAAAAGCGGGCGGCAGGTGCGCGATATGTCCGGCTCGCTTGGGGCCAGCGTTGGTAATTCGCAAGCGCAAGCCCGCAGCGTCGAAGGGGCCGCGAGCGAGGCTAGCGAGAATGTCGCCAGCGTGGCAGGGTCCGCCCGCGCCCTCTCGCAGATGATCGCCACGATTGCGGCGCGCGCCGATCATTCTATCGAAGTCGTCAACCGCTCCCGTCAAATTGGCGAGCAGTCGCGCACGCGCACCGCCGATCTTGTGAAAGCCGCCGATCAAATCGGCAGCGCTGTTACCCTTATTCGCCAGATTGCCGAACAAACCAATCTGCTCGCCCTCAACGCCACCATTGAAGCCGCGCGCGCCGGGGATGCCGGGCGCGGGTTTGCCGTGGTTGCCTCCGAAGTCAAAACCCTCGCAACCCAATCCGCCGAAGCCACTAACGGTATCGCCGAACAGGTGCAGGGCATTCAGACCGCCACCCGGCAGGTCGTAGAGGCCGCGCGGGAGATGGAAGGCGTTCTGGCCGATATTGGCGCGGTCAGCCACCAGATCGCCGATGCCGTGCGCCAGCAAGATGCCGCCACCGGCCAAATTGCCCACGCCGCTGGCTCTGCCGAAGATCGCATGGGCGGCATTCGCACCGATATGGGCCAAATCGGCGCGCTGATCGAACAAACCTCCGTTGCTACCGCCGAGTTGGAGCGGATTGCGGGCGCGCTCGCTCACTCCGAAGACCAGCTTGCCACCGCCATTTCAGATTTTCTCGGGACTGTCGCCGACACCGACAGGACCGTTGCTGCATAAGGAAACCGCTCATGTCGCGTATCGTTCTCCTCAACGGCGAATTTCTCGATGCCGCCGATGCCAAACTGTCGATTATGGACCGGGGCTTTTTGTTCGCCGATGGTATTTACGAAGTCAGCGCGGTGCTGAACGGGCGGACGATTGATAACGCAGCCCATCTGGCGCGGCTGGATCGCTCGCTGAACGAAATCGACATTCCCAACCCCTATAGCGTGGCCGAGTGGGTGGCGTTCCAAAACGCCCTCATCGCGCGTAACGGGCTGACGGAGGGGGTTGTTTATATCCAAGTCACGCGCGGGGTGGCGGAGCGCGAGTTCAGCTATGCCGACGGGCTAACGCCAACCGTGGTGATGTTCACCCAGGTCAAAAACCTACTCACCTCGAAAATCGCGGTCGATGGCGCAACGGTGATTACCGTGCCGGACCTGCGCTGGGCGCGGCGCGATATCAAATCCGTTGCCCTGCTGCCCCAAGTCCTCGCCAAACAAGCCGCCGCGCGCGCGGGCGCACAGGAAGCCTGGATGGTGGAAGACGGGTTCGTGACCGAAGGCGCCTCCTCCTCCGCCTTCATCGTCACGACGGATGGCGCGCTGGTAACGCGCCCGTTCACGCAAACCGTGCTGCCGGGCATCACCCGCCTCGCCATTACCGCCCTCATCGCCGAGACCGGATTGCGGCTGGAAGAGCGCGCTTTCACCGTGGCGGAAGCAAAGGCCGCAGCGGAGGCGTTCTTCACCAGCGCCTCCACCTTCGTCGCCCCCGTGGCAACCCTGGACGGCACCCCCATCGGCACGGGCAAGCCGGGGCCGGTGTCACTCAAATTGCGCGAGATTTATATTCGGCAGGCGCTGGCGGAATAAAGCCGGGCGCTTATTCGGCGGCGGCTTCCAGCATGTCCGTCGCCACGCGCGCCTTGGCGTTCAGAACTTCGATACCGACGAGACGATTGTCAGCGTCGAAATCGAAGACGACACCCGGTGCGATTTCATCGGACTCAACGGGCGGGTGAGCGGAAAAATGGACGTAGAGCGCGTCAACGGCAGGATCATAAGAAGTTTTCATTGCCTAGCTCCCCGGTCGAAATGAGTATATCAGATCCAACAGGTTTATATGCAACCCTTAGAATCCGACCCCCAAACTCTTCAATACTTTTGAAGGCGCGGATTATATCGCAGTCTCTCGGATCGGACTCGGTCCAATCGGGAGACTTAAGCGCTTCTTCGATCCATGCTTCCTCAATACGACGAGCCTCTATGACCGTGCGTGCATGAGCGGATAAACGAAGCATCATTTCTCCCCCCGCGTCATCGCCACCGCCTGCGCTAACGCCGCCCGCAGGCTGGTGGCGTTAGCCTTGCCCGTGCCCGCAATATCGAACGCGGTGCCATGATCGACCGACGTGCGAACGAACGGCAGGCCGACCGTGATATTCACGCCGTGGTCGATACCAAGATATTTCACGGGGATCAGCCCTTGATCGTGATATTGCGCCACAACGATGTCGAACTCACCTTGGCGGGCGCGCATGAAGATGGTATCGCCCGGCCACGGGCCACTCGCGTCGATGCCGCCGGCGCGCATGTGGGTAATGGCGGGGGCGATGATGTCTAGGTCTTCCCGCCCGAACAACCCGCCCTCCCCCGCGTGCGGGTTTAACCCAGCAACCGCGACACGCGGCGCGGCGATGCCATAGGCGCGGCAGGCGTTGTGAGCGAAGCGAATCGCCCGGCATTCGTTTTCCAGCGTTACCGCCTTGATCGCGTCCGCAAGGCTGAGATGGATCGAAACCAGCAACACACGCAGCTCGTCGTTCACCAGCATCATCGCCACATGGTTGGTACCGGAGCGGGCGGCGAGGATTTCCGTATGGCCGGGAAACGCTACCCCAGCAGCCTTCAGCGCTTCCTTATGCAAGGGCGGCGTTACGATGGCGGCAACGCGCTGCGCCATCGCAAGATCAATCGCCCTGCACAGCGAGGCATAGGCGGCGGTCCCGGCGCGGGCATCCACCAGGCCGAAGGGCAGATCGGGCGGCACGATGTTGGGCAACGGCAACACTGCGAGCGTGCCCGCTGGCACGGTTAGCGCGTCTGCCGGATCAACCACGGCCAAAATCTCAAGCTGTGGTGCGACGATTCCCGCCGCCCGGCGCAAAATTCCCACATCGCCAATCACCAGCAGCGGCACCGGCGCACGGTTGGGGTCGGTCGCGAGCTTGCAAATCAGTTCCGGCCCTACTCCGGCAGGGTCTCCCAAGGTTAGGGCAAAGGGCAATGCGGAGGGCATGGGAACTCGCAATAATTGGACTGGTCGGCATTGATTGAGGCAAAACTGTGTCGAGATGTCAAATAGCTCTGCACAGAAGGGGTGTAGGCTTTTTTCTTCTTTGGTGTTTTTCGATGGGGTGTGATGTCGCTGTACCGTTACATCCTGGGTGGCGAGTGCCATGTTTTCGACGATTTGAAAACCCTGCTCGCCTGCGCCACGCCCCGCCGCTCGGGCGATGAGTTGGCGGGGATTGCCGCATCCTCCGACGAGCGCCGGGTGGCCGCCCGCTTCGCCCTGGCCGATGTGCCGCTGAAAGCATTCCTGGACGATGTGCTGATCCCCTATGCGGCGGACGAGGTGACGCGTCTCATTCTCGACAGCCACGATAAACGCGCGTTTGCAGCGGTTTCGGGCCTCACGGTTGGGGAGTTTCGCGAGTGGCTGCTGTCGTATCCTGTAGAAGCGGACACTCTAAAGCGGGTCGCACCGGGGCTAACACCGGAAATGGTTGCCGCCGTCTCCAAGCTCATGCGGAACCAGGATTTAATGGCGGTTTCGGCGAAATGCCAGGTGGTAACAGCGTTTCGGAGCACTCTTGGTCTGGAAGGTCGCCTGTCTAGCCGCCTCCAACCCAATCACCCGACCGACGATCCTGCCGGAATTGCCGCCTCCATTTTAGACGGGTTGCTGTTTGGTATTGGCGATGCCGTTATCGGCATCAACCCGGCTACGGATAATCTACCCGCCTGCATGAAGCTGATGGACATGTTGGACGCCATCCGCCAGCGCTATGACATCCCAACGCAATCCTGCGTTCTCACGCATGTGACCACCAGTATCGCTGCCATAGAGCAAGGCGCGCCCCTCGATCTGGTGTTCCAGTCGGTCGCCGGAACCGAAGCTGCGAACAAGGGCTTCGGCGTGAACCTTGCCATACTGTACGAAGCCCAGGAGGCCGCGCTCTCCCTGAAGCGCGGCACGGTCGGCGATCACGTTATGTATCTCGAAACCGGCCAGGGCAGCGCGCTATCGGCGGGGGCGTATCATGGCGTCGATCAGCAAACGCTGGAAGCGCGCGCCTATGCCGTCTGCCGTGCGGTGAATCCGCTCTTGGTTAATACGGTCGTGGGGTTTATTGGGCCGGAATATCTTTATGATTCTAAGCAGATCATTCGCGCCGGATTGGAGGATCACTTCTGCGGCAAGCTGCTGGGTCTGCCGATGGGCGTCGATGTTTGCTACACCAATCACGCCGAAGCCGATCAGGACGATATGGACAGCCTGATGGTACTGCTCGGCCAGGCCGGGGTCAATTTCGTCATTGGCGTGCCGGGTGCCGACGATATTATGCTGAATTATCAAAGCCTGTCCTATCACGACATCGTCTCGCTCCGGCACCTGCTGCGCCGCCAACCCGCGCCGGAGTTTCAAGCGTGGTTGGAGCGGATGGACATGCTGGACAGTCGCGGGCGTCTGCCGCCCCCCACCGCCCCCGCGCTCACGCGGATGCTAACGGCGGGGCATCGCTTATGACCGTCGATCCCTGGGAAACGCTCCGCAAAACCACGCGCGCCCGCATCGGTTTGGGCCGCGCAGGCGATGGTCTGCCGACAGTGGAATTGCTGAAATTCCAACTGGCCCACGCCCGCGCCCGCGATGCCGTGCATGGCGCGGTAGATTTTACGGCGCTGGCCACCGATCTTGCACCGCTGGAAACGCTCAAGGTCCAGTCCCAAGCCACAGACCGCTCGATTTACCTGCGCCGCCCCGATCTAGGGCGACGGCTGCACTCAGACAGTGCTGCCCTGCTGGCGAACGTGCCGCCGCAACCGTGGGACATCGTGTTCGTCATTGCCGATGGTCTGTCGGCGGGGGCCGTTCAAACCCATGCGGTGCCGATGATCCGGGCCTGTATGGCGCGGCTTTCCGGCTGGCGGATCGCGCCGATTATCCTGGCGGAACAAGCGCGGGTTGCCCTCGGCGATGAAGTTGGCGAGATTTTGGGCGCGCAGCTTTGTGTCCTGCTGGTGGGGGAGCGCCCCGGTCTCTCCGTCCCCGCCAGTCTTGGCCTCTACATGACGTTCAAACCCCGGTTGGGGCGGCGCGATTCGGAGCGTAACTGCCTGTCCAACATTCACACCGATGGGCAGATGTACGCCGTTGCCGCCGATAAAGCCGCGTGGTTGGCGCACGAAGCCGTTCGCTTGCGGCTCTCAGGCGTCGATCTCAAGGAAAACGCGCCGACCGAAGCCTTGGCGGCGCATACCATCAAGACAATAAAACTCTAAAAAAAACGGGATGAAACGCCCTCAAACAAACCGAACAGGAGATATTCATGTCCACAGCAAAATCGGTATTAAGTAAAAGCCTGAGCGGGGTCCAACTTTGGGGGATTGCCGTTGGCTTGGTAATTTCCGGCGAATATTTCGGCTGGAGCTTCGGCTGGGCCTCGGCGGGTACGCTTGGCTTTTTAGTGACGACACTGTTCGTCGCCGCCATGTATGTCACCTTCATTTTCAGCTTTACCGAACTCACCACGGCGATTCCCCACGCGGGCGGGCCGTTCGCGTATAGCTATCGCGCGTTCGGGCCGAAAGGCGGGTTTGTCGCGGGGTTTGCGACGCTGATCGAATTCGTTTTTGCGCCGCCAGCGATTGCGCTGGCGATTGGGGCCTATGTGAACGTGCAGTTCCCAGGGCTGGACCCAAAAATGGTCGCTGTGGGGGCCTATATTCTGTTCATGGGCCTGAATATCGCGGGTGTCGGCATCGCCGCGACCTTCGAGCTATTTATCACTATTCTTGCGGTTTCTGAGTTGCTGGTATTCATGGGTGTGGTCGCCCCAAGCTTCCAATGGAGCAATTTTACCGCTAACGGCTGGGCGGGCGAGCAAACTTTCACGATCGGCACTATCGGCGGGATTTTTGCGGCAATCCCCTTTGCCATCTGGTTTTTCCTCGCTATCGAAGGCGCGGCCATGGCAGCGGAAGAAGTGAAAGAGCCGAAAAAGATTATTCCGCGCGCTTACATTGCCGGGATTCTGACTCTGGTTTTCCTCGCCTTCGGAACGATGATTTTTGCAGGCGGTGTCGGTGACTGGAAAGCCCTGTCCAATATTAATGATCCGCTGCCGCAGGCGATGAAAACCGTCGTCGGCGACTCGTCCGGTTGGTTTCATATGCTCGTGTGGATTGGGGTTCTGGGTCTCGTCGCCTCCTTCCACGGTATCATCATGGGCTATTCGCGCCAGATTTTCGCCCTATCGCGCGCAGGCTTCCTGCCCGGCGTGCTGTCTAGGGTTCACCCGAAGCGCAAAACGCCCCATTGGGCTATTCTCACCGGTGGCGTCATTGGGATTGCGGCGATTTTCTCCGACAATCTTATCACGATCAACGACACGACCTTGACGGGGAATATTGTTACCATGTCTGTGTTCGGGGCGATTGTGATGTACATTATGAGTATGCTCAGTCTCTTCAAACTACGCCAAAGCGAGCCGAATTTGGAGCGGCCCTATATGGCACCGCTGTTCCCGATTTTCCCAGCGATTGCGCTGGTGACGGGCGTCGTGTGCCTTGTCGCGATGATCTATTACAACATCATCGTCTTCGGCCTGTTCCTCGGGCTTTTCGCCCTCGGCTTTGCCTATTACGCCGCAACCGGCCACTTGCGCGCTAGGGCAGAAGGCGATCTGCTGCTCGGCACCAGAGCAAATCCCGAGCGGGTGGACTAACCCGCGACGACGCATTTGCTTAACAAAACAGCCAATTAGAGTGTTTACTGTGAGCCTCAGCGAACGGAAAACACTCTAAGTAGATATAAGGGGGCAGGCCGTGCTAAGGCCCGCCCCCTTAACCAATGTTTTGTTGCGATGCGATGCAATCTCTGGCGAGACTATTCAGGCATCCCGAAACCCTACGGTTGGAGGCCGATGGTCCGCACTGCTTCTTCTGCCGCCGCTTGCAATGTGCTCGCTGCCGCCGCCTCTGGCGTGATCCAGTTCATTGAAGGTCAAGGTGGCCATGCCGACAGCGTGCTGAACCGCGCCGGGGTGGACGTGTCGTGGTTG
>JAYSQZ010000044.1:0-71821 GCA_043721315.1 Alphaproteobacteria bacterium | reverse complement strand
TCCGATTAATCGCACGCAGCTCTAAACTCCTGAAGGACAGAAAATAGCTCTGTTTTAGGGATTTCCACGCTTAATCTCCGAAATTAAGACTAATATATTGCTCTTAAAAATCGAAATTAAGCCTGTTGGACTTATGCGTGCCCCTATTTGCTCTAACGGCAGAAGGCCCGGCTCACCCGTCCCGCAGCGGTAACGATCAAGGTTAGCCGTTCCGGCACGCGCTCGTAGGTTACAGGGGTTTCGAGGGCGATGACGCGCACCTGCATCAGGTTCATGGTGCGGACTTTGGCTAAGGCGGCTTCGCGCGGCATTCCCGCCAGGGACGCGACTTTGGCGTCGAGGCAGGGGGCATAAAGATAGGCGTGGGGGCGCGTGGTACGGCCCACTTCAGTGGGTGTCGGCGGTGGCTGGTAGAAATTCGTCAGCGGGTAGGGCTGCGGTTTCTGGTCGGCTGCCGTGCGCGGCACTTTGGGAGCGTTTTGGGGCGGATTCGTTTGTTGTGCCGTGGCACTCAGGCTCACGGCAACAAGCATCATTCCCCAACTGAGCGCGCGCATAATCATCTTAAGTCCAACAAAAAACCCGGCGCAACAGTGTCGCGCCGGGTTTCGTTTCAGGTCAAGTGACCTTCCGTCTCTACTCGCGGTTGCCCATCAGGTTGAGCAAGGCCGTGAAGATGTTGATGAAGTTGAGGTAGAGCGACAGCGCCCCAATCAACGACATTTTCATCAGGCTTTCGGTACCGTAACCCTCAGCATACTCTTCCTTCAGGCGCTGCGCGTCGAAGGCCGTCAGACCCGTGAAGATCACCACGGCCAGCATAGAAATGAGCATACTCATCATGCTGGAGCCGAGGAAGATATTCACGATCGCGGCGATGAAAATGCCAACCATGCCAATCAGCATGAAACTGCCGATGGAGGTAAGGTCTTTCTTCGTCGTGTAGCCATAGACCGCTGCGGTGAGGAACACCGACGCCGAGATGAAGAAAACTTGGGCAATCGACTGGCCGGTGAAAACCATGAAGATGCTGGCCATCGACACGCCCATCAGCGCCGAATAACCCCAGAATACCGCCTGGGCTGTTGCCGCCGACATGCGGTGGATCATGCTGTAGAACATTAGCACAACGCCAATCGGGGCGAGCATCGCCACCCACTTCAGCGGCGTGCCGAAAACCAACTGTGTCATCGCGGGGCTGCTCGCCACCATTGCGGCAACGACGCCCGTGACCGCCAAACCGCCGGCCATATACGCGAAAATGCGTAACATATAGCTGCGGAGGCCGGCGTCGTACGCTGCCTGATCGACGGTGCGCGTCGTGCGCTGCGTCTGCCAACCTTGAGCCATTTTTTCTCTCCGTCTCAATTCCTGGGCCTCAATTCCTGGCAAATCTACCAGGGCATATCCCTACTTTGGCAAGCCTACGGGAAAGTTCAATGGCTTTTTGCGATTTAGCCACCAGAATCTGATTCTGTTATCTTATTCTGCTATTTTTGTTTTGCGGCGGCTAAACGCTTGCGGCGGGCTTCCATCGGGTCGGCATTGGGGTCCGCTTCTTCCGCATCGGCCTGTGCTGGCGGGGCATCGGCTTCATCCAGCAGGTCGGCAACGTCGCGGGCATCGAAGGAAAAGCCGACCATCTGAGTGAGAACCCGGCCTGTCAGCCCCAAGATCATATCTCGGCTCATTCGGTGCCCGCCTGCCGCTTGGCGCGCGCGCAGCAGCACGTGAACATAGATCGTGCGGGCGAGGGCAACGATGTCTTCAGCCACAAACTCGCGGCTCGCCATCTGCTGTACGAACAGCGCGAGCTGCGGATCTATGGCGAGCTTAGGGCCGCTCTCTGGCGCAATTGTTCGGGAAGACTGGGCCATGCGCTGCATACTATCCTGTTTCCACGTGCCCCCCAACGGCTTCGCAGGGCAAGGAGACGAAAAACCTGAACACGGTTGAAACTCTATCCGAAAGCCCGCCGCCCGGCCAAAGCCACCGCAATCGCTGCCCCCAACCGCGCATTATTTTCAACGAGCGCGATATTGGCGGCGAGGGAACGGCCTTGGCTAAGCTCGGCAATGCGCTTCAACAGAAACGGCGTTTCCGCCTTACCGCGCACGCCGCTTGCCCGCGCCTCGGAAATCGCCTGGGCGATATAGGCTTCCACTTCGTCGGGCGGCAGCGCTGTTTCTAAGGGGGCGGGATTGGCGATAACCACGCCGCCATCAAGCCCTAGGGACCATTTAGCCGACAGAATAGCAGCAATCTCTGTCGCGCTCTCCGCCCGATGATCGACCGGCAGGGTTGAGGTGCGGGCGTAGAACGGCGGAAAGCTGTCAGTCTGATAGCCGATCACGGGCACGCCTAGGGTTTCCAACACTTCTAAGGTTTTCGGTAAATCGAGAATTGATTTCGCCCCAGCGCAGACCACGCCCACGTTGGTGCGGCTGAGTTCGGTCAGGTCAGCAGAAATATCGAAACTATGCTCCGCCCCGCGATGAGCGCCGCCGATGCCCCCGGTCACGAAAATCGCAATCCCTGCGAGGCTGGCGCCGATCATCGTTGTCGCCACTGTCGTCGCGCCGAGGCGTTTGGTGGCAAGGGCAATCGGCAAATCCCGCCGGGAGAGTTTGGCGACATCGGGGGCAGTGCCGAGGCGCTCCAGCAAAACATCATCCAGCCCCACCTGAAGCGCGCCATCAATCACGGCAATCGTCGCTGGAACCGCGCCGCCCGCCCGCAGCAAGCCTTCTACGCGGCGTGCCGTTTCTACATTCTGCGGGTAGGGCATACCGTGGGCGATAATGGTCGATTCGAGCGCCACCACCGGGCGGCCCTCGGCCAGAGCCTCGGCAACCTCGGGGTGCAAGCGAACGGCGGATGGCAAGGCCATGTTAAACTCCCAAACGGGTCAAGGTTTCGGCGGCAAGGCGCATTCCCCCACGCAGGGCACCGGGCAGGCCCTCGCCGCGCACCAGCCCAACCAAGGTTCCTGCGACCAACGAGTCGCCCGCGCCGGTTTCATCAACGATCGGGCCGGGCAGCGGTGGCGGTGGCAGCAGAAGCTCCACGCCCTCCGCTGCAAGCGCGGCACCGCGCGGCCCATCGGTGACGATAACGGCGCGGCAGCCCCGGTTCCGCAGGGCAATCGCCAACGGCAAACACTCCACCGCTTTCGGCGCGCCGGTGAGAAGCTGCGCTTCGTCGCGGTTGCAAAACAGCAGATCGAGCGCGGGCAGGCAGGCGTTTAGCCGCTCGGCTTTAGCAACCGAAACGGCATCGACTACCAACCGCGTGCCGTTCGGGCGGTGTTGCGCTAAGTGCCCCAGGGCTTCGGCGGTTAAGTTCGTATCCAAAAACCATAACGGCGTGGCAGAAAGCGCGATCATCAGCGGCTGGAAAAAGGCGGGGTCCATCGCTTCCAGCACGCTCATATCGGCCCAAGCCACGTGCAGACTGCCATCGGGGTTGAGCAGGGCGGCATAACTGGCGGTCGGCAGGCTGCGGTGGGGCGTAATCAGCCGGGTTTGCACGTGATCGGCGGCCAATTCGCGCAGCAGAATCTCGCCTTCCACGTCCCGGCCAATCAGGCTAACGAGTTCGGTTTGAAGCCCTGCCCGCGCTGCCATCACGGCCACATTGCGCGCAACGCCCCCCGCAGAATGGCTGACGACCACTGGGTTCGAGGTTCCCGTTATCACCGGCTGTTGAGCGATTGCCAGGGTATCCCACACCAGCCCGCCGATACACACAATATCCGTCATTCCCCGCCCCCTTATCGACCGCGCCCGAAGACTACATGCTGCGAAAACTATACGCTGCGTCTGGCCTTGGCGGCTGTCACGGTATTATGCAAAAGGCAGGCAATCGTCATCGGGCCAATCCCGCCCGGCACCGGGGTAATCGCCCCCGCCACCTGAACGGCTTCGGCATAATGAACATCGCCGACGAGGCGGCTTTTACCGTTCTCATCGGGCGGCAGGCGGTTGATGCCGACATCAATCACCGTTGCCCCCGGCTTAATCCAATGGCCGCGCACCAGTTCGGGCCGGCCCACGGCGGCGACCAGAATATCGGCCCTCCGACAGAGTTCAGGTAAATCGCGGCTGCGCGAATGGGCGATAGTGACCGTACAATCGGCCTTTAGCAGCAAATGCGCCATCGGTTTACCGACGATATTGGACCGCCCAAGAATCACCGCCTCCATCCCGGCGAGGCTGCCCCCCAGAACATTAGAAAAATGGTCTTGCAGCAGCATCAAGCACCCCAGCGGCGTGCAGGGCACTAGGGCGGCAGCCCCCGTTGCCAGCCGCCCGGCATTGACCGGGTGAAAACCATCGACATCTTTGGCCGGATCAATGGCGAGCAACACCTTGTCGGCAGCGATCTGTTTGGGCAGCGGTAGTTGCACCAGAATACCATCGACGGCAGGATCGGCATTCAGGCGCGCGACCAGGCTCAACACGTCGGCTTCGTGTGCCGTCGCGGGCAGCCTATGCTCGAAGGACCGCATACCGACTTCCACCGTTTGCGCGGCTTTGTTGCGAACATAGACCTGACTGGCCGGATCCTCCCCCACTAAAACCACGGCAAGGCCGGGCTGAAACTCAAGCCCGCTGATCTCGACGGCAAGGCGCGCGCGCAGCTTTTCGGCAAAGGCTTTACCGTCGATTCGGGTGGCGGTGGGGGTCGTCATGGCGCGCACGCTCCTAGTTCCTCGATGATCGGCAGCACGGGAGTTACGGCAGCATCGGATAGACGTAAGCGATCAACAGCCGTTCAACGAATTGCAGCAACACCAGCAACACCAATGGCGACAGATCGACACCGTTGAAATTCGGCAAGATCGCGCGGATGGGGCGAAGCAGCGGGTTGGTGAGCCGATTGGTCAAATCCCAAATCGTCGCAACGACGGGGTTGCGGGTGTTGACCACGTTAAACGCCATGAGCCAACTCAAAATGGCCTGAATGAGAATGATCCAAAATAGCAGATTAATCGCTGTGCTAATCAGCCAAGCAAAGGGGGAAGCAAACATTCGAGCGCATCTCCTGACGGGTCAAAAACAACCGCCGGTCCCCCGGCTGCCATGCCTCAGAAACTAGCGATCCCGCCGCTGTCCTTCAAGGCCGCAGAAGCGTTTGACTTTGAAAAGGCACGCGGGCGTATCGCCAGATTGGGGCCGTAGATTAGTTGGGAGAGCGCTACAAGCGCACTGTTCGGGAACAGGCAGGCTATTCCTGCGGCAAACCTAAAACGCCATCATGCCTGCCGCTGGTCCCACAAGGCAATGCCGCCCGCCATCAGCATCAGGGCCGCGCTCACCGCCGTTACCGGTGCATAGCCCCAGGTATCGAGCACTTGGCCCATGCTGGCGGTGCCGATCATGAGGCCGATGTAAGTGCTGGCCGTGTTCAGCGACAGCACCACGCCGCGTTGCGCCCCGCCCCGGATCGAGAGCAGGCCGATGAAGCAGTTCAGAATAAGATGCTGCGTGAAGCCGAACCCCATCATCACCACGATCAACGCGGGCAGCACGCCCACCACCATCGGCAGGGTCAGGAAAATGCCAATCAAGGCGCAACAGGCCACCGGCAGCACGCGGCGTGCGCCGAGGCGATCAATGAAACCACTGAGCAGCGCCGTAATGGTAAAGCCCACGCCATAAGCCAGCACAGGCACCGCCCCTAGGGCCGAGCCGCCGTTCAGTGCCGCCCGCACTGCTGTGCCAAGATAGGCGTAGGTGCCATAAAAAGCGGTCATATTGAGGAAACCAACGCACAGCATCGGCGCAACCCCGGCCACGCGCACTGCCGTACCCAAGCGGCTGATAACACTGGTCGCCCCGCCCCGTTCGGTGCGCGGATCGGGCAGCGCGAAAGCCACCGGCATGGCCAGCAAGACCGGCACCGCCAGCCCCGCGAATACGCCGCGCCAGCCGATAACCTGCCCCAGCAATCCCGCCAGCGGCACGCCCAAAATCAGCGCCACCGACCAGCCGAGCAGCACGCGCCCCAGAATGGCCGAACGGCGTTCCACCGGAGCTAAATCCCCCGCCGAGGCATAGGCCGTTGGCAGAACCACACCCGCAGCGGCCCCCATCAACGCCTGTCCGCCCGCAAACACGATCCAGTTGACGCTGGTCGCACACAGCGCTAGCCCGCCAATGAGGCCGACCATGCCCGCCACCAACGCCTGCCCGCGCTTCAACCGATCCGCCAACGGCCCGAGGAAGAGGGCGGAGAGCGCCGCCATCGCCCCATAGGCCCCCAGCGCTTGACCGATGTCGGCAATGCTCGCCCCCAAGCCTTGCGCGATGTCCGGCACCAGCGGCGCTGCCAACAGGGCTTGCAGCCCGACCAGCGCCACGCAGGCAATCAGCACCGCCACCGACCGGTTCAGCGATGGCGCGGGGCGGCCCGTCCGAGCCTTCGCAGGCCCAAAAAACGGAAGCGCGGCGCTTAGGCCGGTCGCAAGGGCGTGGCTCATGATAGTCTCCTACAGACGGCAGAAGCACAGCATGGCGTAGATTATTCAGCCCTAAAAGCGATAAGCTGAACTCTATTCAAAATACGAATGGCATTCGGCCAATTCGTTCAGGAGACCCCGCGATGGATAGTTTCGACCGAAAAATCCTCGGCCTGCTGCGGGAGGATGCGACGCGCACCTATGCCGATATGGCCACCCACCTGCATCTCTCGCCGCCCGCGCTGCATGACCGGGTAAAGAAACTGAAAGCCAAGGGCGTCATCAAACGCACGACCATCGAGCTTGACCCGCAGGCGCTCGACCGCAATTTCTGCGCCTTCGTCCATATCGAAACCGAAGGCTATGCCAAAGATATTCTGAAGGAGGTGGCGGAGGCCGACCCGGCTGTGGAAGAAATGCACGGCGTTGCCGGAAGCTCCTCCGCCATCCTCAAAGTCCGCACCCACGACGCCGCCGGGCTTGAGGAACTGCTGCGCCGCCTGTTCGATACCGGCGCGGTGCGCCGCACGGAGAGCTTCGTTGTGCTGCGGACGTATTTGGAGCGGGGGATTAGTCCGTGAGCTTCCTTGTCAGGGGCTTTGCCCCTGAACCCCAGCCAAGGGACTCATCCCTTGGCAATCCCATTTTTTGAAATCATTTATCTTTCATTATTTAATGGGATACTAAATCGCGGATTCTCAAGGGGCCGCAGCCCCTTGAGCGGGGCGAGGGGCAGCGCCCCTCTTCATCCCCCCGCCAGCAACGTCACCGCCAACCCTAACGCCGCACACCCTGCTAGCACTTCCCCCGTGCCGCGTTTGAAGCGGAACAGCGCCACTATCGCCGCCACCGTCAACGCCAAGGCCGCGATGTTAAGGCTGCTCAAGTCTGGCACGTCCAGGTGCAGCCCGTAGCCGGACCAAGGGCGAACGCTGGCAAACAGCACGTGCAGGGCAAACCAGACTGAGAGGTTGAGGATAACGCCGACCACCGCAGCGGTAATCGCGGTCAACGCTGCCGACAGCGGTTTATGGCCGCGCAGGGCTTCCACGTAAGGCGCGCCGAGGAAGATCCACAGGAAGCAGGGCACGAACGTCACCCAGGTTGTCAGCAATCCGCCCAGGGTTGCGGCCAGCAGCGGGTGTAGGCCACCCGCATCGCGCCACGCGCCCATGAAGCCGACGAACTGCGTGACCATAATCAACGGCCCTGGCGTGGTTTCGGCCATGCCCAAGCCGTCGAGCATTTCGCCGGGCTGAAGCCAGCCGTAAGTGGCCACCGCCTCTTGCGCCACATAGGCAAGTACGGCATAGGCCCCGCCGAAGGTAACGACCGCCATTTTCGAGAAGAACACGGCAATCGTGCTGAACACATGCTCCGGCCCCAGCAGTAGAATCAGCGCCAGCACTGGCCCCAGCCACAGCGCGCCGAAAATCGCGGCGATCCGAAGCGACCAGCTTAGAGAAGGGCGGGCGTGATCGGGAACGCCCTCGCCCAAGCGGCTGTCGGCATCCTTCAGCCCCGGCCCGCTGCTGCCATGCCCGGCGCTACCATCGAACGCCGACCATCCTAGCTTGCCGCCGAAAAAGCCGATGATCCCGGCAGTCACGATAATCAGCGGAAACGGCAGATCGAAGGCGTGAATGGCGATGAAGGACGCGCCTGCCAGCCCCCACAAGGTGCGGTTCCGCAAAGCGCGTTTACCCACGCGCAGCAAGGCTTGCAGCACGACCGCCAGCACAGCGGCTTTTAGACCGAAGAACAACCCTTCCACGGCACTTAGGTGCCCCGCTAACACATAGAGCCAGCTTAGGGCCATAATGGCGATCATACCGGGGAAGATGAACAGTAGCCCCGCCATCAACCCGCCCGCTGTGCGGTGCATGAGCCAGCCGATGTAGGTGGCGAGTTGCTGCGCCTCCGGCCCTGGCAGCAACATGCAGTAGTTGAGCGCATGGAGAAACCGCGTCTCGCCGATCCAGCGTTTTTCATCGACGAGAATGCGGTGCATCACGGCGATTTGCGCCGCAGGCCCGCCGAAGCTGAGAGAGGCGATTCGCACCCACACCCAAAAAGCCTCGCGGAAGGAGACGGGGGAAGACATGAGGCTCACACCCTTTCAGCCGGCCAGGTGTGGGTCTCGCCCACGGCATCCCGGCACCAACGGTAAAACGCATCATAGAGAGGTAGGCTCGCGGTGAGTTGCGCCAGATCGTCCCGGTACATCCGCGAGAACCCCAAGGACGCGGCGAGCAACCCTGCGGCCTGCGGCGCGAGATCGAGCGCCGCCGTATCCGCGCCGCGAATGATGGTCGCCAATCGGTCCAGCGCCGGGGAGGTTAGTCCGAACTCCTCCAGCATCGTATCGAAGGTGCAGCGCTCCGCCCTGTGGCTCCAGAACGTGCCTTCACTGTCGAAAGGCGTCGCGCCAAAGCGCTCGGCTACAGCAGTGACTTGGCTGGCATCGACGAACAGAAACACCGCCGCGCGGTCGATAAAGCGGCGAATAAGCCAGGGGCAGGCAATGCGGTCGATTTTCGGTCGGGCGCGCGTAACCCACAGCGTGCGCCCGGCGGTGTCGGCGGGCGGCAGCGGTGCCGTCTTGACCAACAGATGCCCGCCCGCGCGCCACGCCTCGAACCCGCCCGCTAGAGTTTCCGCTGCAACGCCGATGTGTCGTAACCAGGCTGCCACGCCTTCCGACAGCTTCAAACCGCGCTGGCAACTGACGATGACCGATTGGCCGATAAACTCAGCGCCCCAGGTGGCAACGGAAAACGGATCGCGCCGCACGGAGGCGGGGATTAACCGAGGATCAGCCTCAAAATCATCGGGAAGGCGCACATCCAGCAGCACGGGGCAGGTGGGCAAGCCCACCAACCGCGACAGTTGCGCCGGGGTGATTTCAGTATTCGACGGCATAACGTCCACCTTACCATAAGAGCTTGGACGCGAACTTCGGCCTGCCGCCTCACGGGGCCTCGCGGAACCCCTTAAAAACGAGGCAACCACAGCCCGTGCCCCTCTGTCAATCGGCGCGTCGCATCCCTGGCTCCTTTCCAGACGCCGCCCGAAAGGGCCGAAGAGGGGCTTGAAGGGTAATGCCGAAAAAAAGCCCCGTCCCATAAAGGGACGGGGTTTTAAGGGAAGGGTTCGAGGTGGTCCGAGGACGACGCTCGCTAAGGAAGATATTGAGAGTGACTCGCATTAGCAAGCCATATTTTGCGATTAATTCTCAGTTGCGGCTAGCGGTCGTACCGCTCTTCCTCCCACGGGTCGCCTTCATTGTGGTAGCCGCGATTTTCCCAATAGCCGGGTTTATCGTCGGCACAAAACTCGATGCGGGTCAGCCATTTGGCCGATTTCCAGAAGTAATATTTCGGCACGACCAGCCGCACTGGCCCGCCGTGTTCGGGGGTAAGCGGCTCGCCCTCCCAGGAATGGGCCAGAACCACATCTTTTGCGCCGAAATGATCGAGGCGTAGATTGGTCGTGTAGCCATCGGCGCTGTAGAGCATGACGTGACGGGCGTGCGGGAGCGGTTGCACAAGGTCCAGCAGATGCCGCGCGGCGACGCCCTCCCAATGATTATCGAAGCGCGACCACGCGGTAACGCAGTGAATGTCTGAGAGGAATTTTTGCTGCGGTTGAGCGGCAAAGCTCGCCCACGTCAACGTCTGCGGTGCGTTCACCAATCCGTCGATCTGAAGCTGCCAAGTGTCGGCGTTTAGGCGCGGTCGAATGCCTAAATCGAGCACCGGCCAGTTTTTCACCTCATGCTGCCCCGGCGGCAAGCGCTGGCTAAGCGGAGTGCCGCGCTGCCCGGTCAGCAGTCTGCCTTCCTTGGCCCATTCTTGTTTACGATCAATCAGCTTGGTGCGGATTGATCCCCATAGGCTATCATCTTTGCTCATTTACGCTCCCTCCGCCGGGCCGAGTAAGGCGCTATTCCAGTTTAATATAGGGCCGCGCGTGGGATTCGGCGAGAGGCGGCATCTTTCTCTAGCCCCTCTTGCTTGGCGCGGCTGATTGTGGTTCGTCTCAGCCTATGGAAATGTTGCTCGTTCTGAAGGGAATTTTGATCGGTCTCATGGTGTCGGCCCCTGTCGGGCCGGTAGCAGTGCTGTGCGTGCGCCGAACGCTGCAAGCGGGTGCCCTCTGCGGGTATGCCAGCGCGGCGGGCGCAGTTGCTGCCGATATGGTGTTCGGGGTTATCGCCTGCTTCGGTGTGGCGGCAGTGGCGGCAGTGCTAACGGATTATTCGACTCCGCTGCGACTGATTGGCGGTTTTTTGCTCCTCGGCATGGGCATCGACAGTTGGCGCAGCCAGTCGGGCGATGCTGCCGACGCCGGGCAAACCGCGCTGGTGAAATCTTTCGGCTCCACCTTTGCCCTGACGATCACCAACCCGATGACGATTTTTGCCTTCACGGGCCTACTCGCCGCCTCCGACATCGTGAGCCATGCCATGAGTTTGGACGCGACGCTGACCGTGATTTTCGGAATTTTTCTCGGGGTGACGCTGTGGTGGGGCGGGCTTGTGGGGGTTGGGATTGTGCTGCGGCGCTGGCTTGGTCAGCGCGATTTCCAGTGGCTGCACCATCTGTCCGGCGCGCTGCTGCTACTGTTTGGCGTGGCGACGTTGGTGTCGATCCTATTCGTCTAGCGGGTCTGAGGCCGTCACGATTTGCCGGGCGATGGTCAGGGAATGCCCCGCGCGCAACAGGCTTGCCAAATCCTTCTCAGGTTGGCGCGGATCGTCGGACGGCCTCACCCGGTATGGCCCTAGGCGGCGGCGGCGGGCGAAAGCGCGGGCGGCGGTGAGGGCAATATCCTCTTCCGCGTCGGCAGCCGTTGCGGCCAAAACCGCGCTCACGGCGGCAGGGGCGATGCCTTTACCGCGCAAGGTTTCGGTAATCACGCGCGGGCTTTTGCCCTGGCGCAGCAGGGCCGCCACGCGGCCTTCGGTGAAGCGCGCATCATCGAGATAGCCCAAGGCGGCGGCGCGCTGAAGCACCGTTTCCCGGCGCTGTGCCGCCTCTTCCGGCGCAATCATCTCGGCGAGGAGCGCGGGCCGCAAGCGCCGATCCAACACTCGGCGCAGCATTTCGACTGAGGCGGAGAAGCGTTGCAGATAGCGCAGGCTGATTGCCCACAGCCGTTCGGCACTAACATTGATCGGGCGTTCGCGAATAGCGCGCTCCGGCCTTGGTGGACGCTGGCGAGGGCGGAGAGTAGGATCGACCCCGTTTCCCGTTTTCGAGTCATGCTGCATGTCTGATCCCCTCCCCACTCGGCCCCCCGGTTTGCCGCCCATGCCGCTGCCCCCCATGGGCGTGAACTGGTTGGGGCTTTGGACTTTGTACCTTAAGGAAGTGCGGCGTTTTCTCAACGTCTATACCCAAACCCTGATGGCTCCCGTGGTCACGAGTTTTCTGTTTTTGGCCGTCTTCACGCTCGCGCTGGGGCGGGGGGCGGAAATTGTCGATGGTGTGCCCTACAGCCAGTTCTTAGCGCCAGGGCTGGTGATGATGGCGATGACGCAGAACGCCTTTGCCAATACGTCCTCCTCCCTTGTGATTTCCAAAATGCAGGGGAATATCGTCGATTTGCTCATGCCACCGCTATCGCCGGGGGAAGTGACGTTAGCGCTGACGGCGGCAGGGGTAACGCGCGGGCTGATGGTGGGCATCGTCACGGGCCTTGCGATGATCCCTTTTGTTAGGTTAGTGCCGGAGCATCTTGGCTTCATCCTGTTTCATGGGATTGCGGCCTGCACGATGCTATCGCTACTGGGGCTGGTTGGCGGGCTGTGGTCGGAGAAATTCGATCATATGAATGCCATTGCCAATTTCATTATTAGCCCGCTGGCGTTCCTGTCCGGGACGTTCTACACGACCACGCGCTTGCCCGAAGCGTGGCAGGTCGTGGCGCATCTCAACCCGTTCTTCTATATGTTAGATGGCTTCCGCTACGGCTTTATCGGCCATGCCGATGGGAATTTAACCGCTGGCGTTAGTGTGATGATCGGCATGTGCCTTGCGCTCTCCTTTGCGGCTTACACGCTGATTCGGACGGGGTATCGCCTAAAAAGTTGAGAAATGCAGCATATTTGCTGGGCAGCCCTGCGGGGCGCGCGGGGGTTGCGCTTACCCCGCGATTGACAGGATGAAACCCCCTCCTGATACTTCCTCTTTTTTCGCGCCGGGCCGGAATGGCTGGCTTCGGGCGGATTGAGGTGTTGGAGGATTACGCCGTGATTCCGAGCCTGCTCCCCGTGTTCAGCAGGATCAACCTTTCGTTCGAGACGGGCGAAGGGGCCTATCTGTTCGGCTCGGACGGGCGACGATACCTCGATTTCGCCAGCGGCATCGCCGTGACGGTTCTGGGCCACGCCCATCCGCACTTGGTGGCAGCGCTGAAGGCGGCGGCGGAAAAGCCTTGGCATCTGTCCAATCTCTATGAGATCCCGGAACAAACGCGGCTCGCTGACCGGCTGGTAGCGAATAGCTTTGCCGATACCGTTTTCTTCTGTAATTCGGGCGCCGAAGCGCTGGAGTGCGGTATTAAGATGATCCGCAAGTTCCACGCTTCCCAGGGGCATCCGCAGAAATACCGAATGATTAGCCTTCAGGGCGCGTTTCATGGCCGAACGCTCGCCACGATCGCAGCGGGCGGGCAGGAAAAATATCTTACAGGCTTCGGCCCCAAGGTCGATGGGTTCGATCAGGTTGCCTTCGCCAATCTCAACGAGTTGCGTGCGGCAATTACGCCGGAAACCGCCGGCATTATGATCGAGCCGGTGCAGGGCGAAGGCGGCGCGCGGTCTAGCGCGCCGGAGTATCTGCACGCGCTGCGGCAGGTGTGCGACGAGTTCGGCCTGCTGTTGCTGTTCGATGAAGTGCAGTGCGGCATTGGGCGCAGCGGCAAACTGTTCGCTTATGAGTGGGCCAATGTCGCCCCCGATGTGATGGCTTTGGCGAAAGGTCTCGGCGGCGGGTTTCCGGTTGGGGCGTGCCTTGCGACCGAACGGGCCGCGCTGGGCATGACGGCGGGCGTGCATGGCACCACCTTCGGCGGCAATCCGCTGGCGATGGCGATTGGCAATGCGGTGCTGGATGTTATTCTGGCACCAGGGTTCCTCGATCATGTCGTTGCAGCGGCGGAAAAATTCCGCCACGGCCTCGCGCAGATCGTCGCTCGTCACCCGGCAATCTATGCCGAAGTGCGCGGCCAGGGGTTGCTCTCTGGGCTACGCTGTGTCGTGCCGAATGGCGAAGTGCAGGCACGCTTGCGCGATCATGGCCTTCTCACGGTGGCGGCGGGCGATAATGTGGTGCGATTGCTGCCACCGCTCACGATCGGCGATACCGAAATTCAAGAAGCGCTGGCGGCGATCGAAGCCGTTGCTAGCGCCTGGGGTGTGCAGGCGTAATTCCATGACCGTTAAGCATTTTTTGGACCTCGATCAACTTCCCGCAGCCACCCTGCGGGACATTCTCACCGATGCGGCCCGCATGAAAGCGGCGCTGAAGGCGGGGCACGGCACCGCGCCGCGTTTGGCGGGTAAAACCCTCGCCATGCTGTTTGAAAAAGCCTCCACCCGCACGCGCGTGTCGTTTGAAGTGGCGATGAAGCAGCTTGGCGGCCAGACTATCATTCTGCGGCAAGAAGAGATGCAGTTGAAGCGCGGCGAGACGATGGCCGATACGGCTAAAGTCCTCTCCCGCTACGTCGATGCGATCATGATTCGTACTGGCCCCGCGCAGAAGCTGATTGATCTTGCCACGCACGGCTCGGTTCCGGTCATCAATGGGCTAACGGATATGGGGCACCCCTGTCAGGTCATGGCCGATATTCTCACGTTCGAGGAGCATCGCGGCCCGATTGCTGGGAAAGCGGTGGCCTGGATTGGGGACGCGAATAACGTGTGTATCTCTTGGGTCCATGCCGCCGCCCGCTTCGGGTTCGAGCTTCGGATTGCCGCCCCCGGCGCGCTCGCGCCCAAGCAAGCCCTGCTCGATTGGGCCAAGGCGGAAGGCGCGAGCATTCGCGTGACCACCGATGCGCGCGCGGCAGTGTCGGCGGTCGATCTCGTTACCACCGATACTTGGGTGTCGATGGGGCAAGAGGTGGCGAACCGCAACTATCTCCTCGCGCCCTATTCGGTCGATCAAGCGCTGATGGCCTGCGCCAAGCCGGAGGCGGTGTTTCTGCACTGTCTGCCCGCCCATCGCGGCGAAGAAGTAACCGAAGACGTGATCGACGGGCCGCAATCACTCGTGTGGGACGAGGCCGAAAATCGGCTCCACGTCCAAAAAGGTATTCTGGCATGGTGCTTGGCATGAGTAACCCACTGGCGGCGAACGATCTCGGCATTGCCGACGATCAAACGCTGCCCTTCTTCTTGCGAAACGCCACGGTGCGCGGGCGCTTAGTGCGCCTCGGGCCGAGCTTTCACGAGATCGTTACGCGCCACGCTTACCCGGAACCCGTCGCGGCCCTGTTGGGGGAAGCGCTGGCGGTGGCAGCCGCTTTGGCGGGCGCGCTGAAGTTCGAGGGCGTCTTCACGCTGCAAGCCAAAAGCGACGGCGCGGTGCGGATGCTGGTGGCCGACGTGACCCACAGCGGTCACATGCGCGGCTATGCTCAGGTCGATGCGGATAAACTCCCCACCGGACCCGTGTTGGCGTCGGAGCGGGTGGAAGCCCTTATGGGCAAAGGCTATCTGGCCTTCACTGTCGATCAAGGCGCGGAGATGGAGCGTTATCAAGGCATCGTCGAGCTGCAACCGGGCGGGTTGGTTGAGAGCGTGCAGCATTATTTCCGCCAGTCGGAACAGATCGACACGGGGTTGCGGCTCGCGGCTCAACGCACGGCCCAAGGCTGGCGCGCGGGCGCGCTGTTAGTGCAGCGCCTGCCCAGCGACGGCGGCACCGAGTTTGCCCGCACGCTGCTTGATGCGCCCGACGAAGACGGAGAAACCACGCAAGACGATGAGTCCTGGAATCACCTGATGGCGCTGGTTGGCACGCTGTCGGACATCGAGTTGACCGATCCGCAGTTACCGTCCGCTGATCTGCTGTTCCGCCTGTTTCACGCGGAAGAAGGCGCGAGCATCGGCGATCCCCACCGCCTGATGGACCGATGCCGCTGCTCCCGTGGCAGGGTCGCCCGCGTGCTGCTGTCCTTGCCGATGGAAGACCGCGAGCATTTGCGCGTCGATGGCGTCGTGTCGGCGGTCTGCGAGTTCTGCTCCACCCGCCACCTGTTCGATGATGCGGATTTGGAACAGCTAGAGGTAATTGGGGAAGAGCCTTAGCGGCTGAGGCTCGTTACCAAAGCGCCTCTTCCATAAACCCAACGGTTAGGTTACTTTGTGATCTATGGTTGTTATCCACCGCGCCCATGGTTTTCGGTTTGTGATTTACAGGGCTGACCACGACCCGGCGCATGTTCACATTACCGGAGCGGGGCAAGCGAAGATCAACCTTTACGGGCCTAATGACCGTCCACACCTTGTCTATGTGGTCGGTATCAAGAAATCCGACATGCGGCGGCTGATGTCGGACGTTGAAGAGCGCCGCGACGTGTTCTTAAGGGAATGGGAACTGATCCATGGCAGATCTGACTGACGCAGAGTTCGCTGCGGCGGAAGCCCTTGGGAAGGCAATGCTGGAGGAGGAGCCGCGCGCCATCTCTGCGCGCTATGACCGCAAGGCGGCTCGCGTAACGGTAGAGTTGGCTAACGGCTGCACCTACATGTTCCCAGCCGCTCTTGTTCAAGACCTCACTAAGGCCAGCGCTGATGATCTGGAAGCTGTCGAGGTCAGCGGGATGGGGTTCAACCTTCATTGGCCGAAACTGAGCATTGACCTTTACGTCCCTGCCCTCGTTGCCGGGGTGTTTGGGACGCGGGATTGGATGAATAAAGCGCTCGCTCGCCAAGCTGGGCGCGTAACATCCCCCGCTAAATCGGCTGCCGCCCGGACGAACGGGGCCAAGGGCGGACGCCCCCGCAAACACGCCTAATCGCCTCTGCCTATCAACGGCGTCACGCGGATACTCGCCATGCCTTCTCTAGGACGGGCGGTCTTTTGGGCCGACGCCGGAAAAACAGGTGCTACGGGTGACGGCGGTTGCCGTGACCCGAGGGTGATTTTAATTGTCAGGGCGCGGCAATCCGCCTAAACATTGGTAAGCATATTGCCGTTGCCTGGGAGAAAATCGTCATGCCCACCGTTTCTGAAGAGGTTGGTCGGAAGCTCGGCGGTCAATCGGTTCTCGGGACAATTGTTCGATCCCAGGCCGATTTGGCCAATGTTGTCAGGCAGCGGCTCCCTCTTTCCATCCTGCGACATCTGGCCGCTTCGGGCTTGAGCGATCAGGAAATTCAGCGGTTCGTCATTCCGCAAAGAACCCGCCGCCACCGAGCTTTGAAAGAGCAACCCCTCACTGTTGATGAATCCGACCGCGCGGTTCGCCTGCTGCGGATCCAAACAATCGCCGAACAAACCTTTGACTCCAGCGAGAAGGCGCATCGATGGTTGCGTCGGCCCCTCACCGAACTTGGCGCAGACATGCCGCTTAACGTCGCTGAAACCGAGGCTGGGTCGCGCGTCGTTGAAACAATTCTCGCAAAAATCGCTTGGGGCGCTGCGGCCTGATGTTCTTATGGCGATTGTCAACACGCCGGTACGCCAATGTCTTCGATGGCGGCTATGGGCTTGAGAACGATGGGCGCTGGAACAATAAAGGCATCGCCATCACCTATACGTCGACATCGACCGCACTGTGCGTTTTAGAAAAGCTGGTCCATATCGAAGATCCCACGCTGCTCCCGGATCTGGTGATGGTTCGCTATTCGGTACCGGCGGAAGTGCCGATTGAGGGTATCGAGTTGGGGCAATTGCCGCCAGACTGGCAAGCCGATGAAGGTTACACCCAGCAGATCGGAACGAACTGGCTCAAGGCCCGGACAGGAGCGTTGCTGCAAGTGCCGTCCGCCATCGTCGCCTTCGACGGTGCGCCTGATCGCACTATCATCGTCAATCACGCGCACCCCCTATCGCGCTTGATCGCTCACGACCGTTCCGATCCGTTTATCTTTGATCGGCGCTTGGTTTGAGGGGTGTCTAATAACCACTAGCTCGATCCACGACCCCCACCATCGGCTCCCCGCGCTCGAAGGCGGCGATATTGGCGGCGATTTGCGCGATCGCCGGACCCGGCAAGGTCGCCGCCGAGGCGTGGGGGGTAAGGATCACGCGCGGATGGCTCCAGAACGGGTGATCCTGCGGCAGTGGTTCGGTATGAAACACGTCCAGCAGCGCAAAGCGTAGCGCGCCGGACTTAAGCCGGTCCAGCAGGGCGGCTTCATCGACCAACGCGCCGCGCGCGAGATTGATGAGGCTCGCCCCCTCCGGCAACAGCGCCAAGCGTTCCGCTGACAGCAGATTGCGCGTGTCGTCGGTCAGCGGCAGGAGCACGATCAACACGTCGCAGGTGGCGAGAAACGCCGGCAGGCTATCCAGCCCCGCATAGGTTTGCACGCCGTCAACCGCCCGAAAACTCCGGCTCCAGCCCGACAGCGGAAAGCCGAAGGGCCGTAGCTTTTCGATCACCCCCAGCCCAAGCGCGCCCAAGCCGAGAAGGCCGACGCGGGTTTCCGCTGGGTCGCAGATACCGGGATCAGCCCACACGTGGCGTTTTTGCTGGTCGGCCATCGTATCGAACCGGCGGTGAACGTGTAGAACCCCGTACAACGCATAGTCGGCCATTTGCGCCGCCATGCCGCCATCAACAATCCGCACAATCGGCACGTTTGCGGGCAGCGCCGGATGGGTTAGCAACGCATCCACCCCCGCGCCGAGGTTGAAAATCGCCTTCAATCCCGTCAGCCCGTCAAAGAAATCTGCCGGGGGCCGCCAGACCAGTGCGTAGGGGATTTGGGCCAGCGTTGCCGCGTCGGTCTGGCCCCATAGGTGAACGTCACGCCCTGGCAGATGGGTTTTGAGCGCGTTCAGCCAGGGAACTAAGTCGCCAGGGGCCGGGTCGCCGGAGGTTGTGAGCAGCAGGGTCAAATCCTTATCTCCTGAGTGCGGTGTAGGGTTGCTATCCAAGCGCGCTAGAAGGGCATTGGCAAGCCGATGAGATTGCGCTACGTATTACGTCTGTGAATCCGAAGTCTTAGCGATTTTAGCTAAAACCTTGAAGTGAGACTGATTATGGTTCCGATGCCGACTGGAATTGATGCGCTGGCCGAGCGCCTTGTCGAGCTGGCATTGCCGCCGCGTGAGGACGAGCACCGCTATTGGCGCATCAGCCCCCGGCGTGGGTTGGGGATTACCGTCGGGCTTGGCGTTGCGCTCGGCGTGCTGATGCCGCTCGCCCTGGGCAAGACCGCGCGGGCGGATACCACCTTAACCCTGTTGTTTACCGGCGACGTTGCGTCCCGCATGGAGCCGTCGAAGGCCGATGGTACGCCGTGTACGCTGGAAGAGCGCGCAACAGATGCCTGCCTAGGTGGTCTCGCGCGCCTTGCCGGTCAAGCGAATGTGGAGCGCGCGCGCGCGGGCACCGTGTTGCTGCTGGATGCCGGCGGTCAGTTCGGCGGGACGGCGTTTTGGAGTCAGCATAAGCAGGATGTGCTGGCCGAGTTGATGAACCGCGCCCGTTTCGATGCTATGGCGGCAGGCCCGGCGGAATTTTCCGAAGGCTCCGAAGTGTTGGGTAAGTTCATCCGCACGGCGCAATTCCCAGTTTTGGGCGCGAATATCAGCACCGACCGCGACCCCTTTTTGAAAGACCAAATCTATCCGATGCTTTCGACCGACCGGGGGGCGCAGCGCCTTGGGTTGCTTGGGATTGCCGACCTCAATACCCCGCAAAAATCCAAACCCTCGCCGGGGGTGCTGTTCTCGCCGATTGAAGCGAAAGCCGCGTTCTGGCTAAAGCAGTTGGGTTTTATGGGGGCGAAAACCGTCGTGGCGGTTTCCTCCGCAGGGTTTGAGAAGGATAAGGAGATTGCGGCCCGCATCGCTGGGATCGACGTGATTATCGGCGTGTCCGGCAAGGGCGCGAAGGCGGGCGCACCGCCCGCAGGGGCGCCGCAAGTTGTTAGCGGCCCGGCGGGGAAGCCCGTGCTGGTCGCGCAAGCCGCCTCCTTCGGTCATTACCTGGGGAAACTGTCGGTCACGTTTGATCGCGATGGCCACCCGAAGGCGTGGAAGGGCGACCAAATCCGCCTGGATCGCACGATCCCCGAAGATCCCGACATTCGCACTCAGATCGAAGCCTATGCCGCTGCCTTGGGTGCGCGGCGCACGCAGTTAAGCCAGCTTCCCCAATAGTAGCCCGCAGTGCCGCCCGCGCCCCATTATTGCCCCAGCCGCGCCCATAGCACGCTGGGGCAGGATTTCTACGATCCCGTTCAGGCTGCGGCATTCCCGCAGCACGTCTTGCGTTGGCGCAATCAGCGCGCGGCGGAAACGGTGGGACTTGGCACCCTGACCGAGGCGGAGTGGATTGATCACTTCGGGCGCTTCCAGCCGCTGCCGGGCAGTTTCGAGGCCCCGCTGGCCTTACGCTATCACGGTCATCAGTTTCGCCACTACAACCCGGACTTAGGCGATGGGCGCGGCTTTCTGTTCGCCCAGTTGTATGATGCGGCAGGCCGTTTGCTGGACCTTGGCACCAAGGGTAGCGGGCGCACGCCCTACTCCCGCGCGGGCGATGGGCGGCTAACGCTGAAGGGCGGTGTGCGCGAGATTCTAGCGACCGAACTGTTGGAGGCGCGTGGCGTCACCACGTCCAAAAGTTTCAGCCTGATCGAAACCGGCGAGGCGCTTCAGCGGGGGGACGAGCCAAGCCCAACGCGCGCTGCCGTGCTGGTGCGCCTCAGCCATTCTCATCTCCGCATCGGCACGTTTCAGCGCTTGGCTTATTTGGGCCAGACCGAGGCTATAGCGCGGTTGATCGACTACGCGCTGGCAACCTATTGGCCGCAGGTGGCCCCCGGCCCCACGCCCGCGCTAACACTGCTGGCCGAAGTCATGGCAGCGGTTGCCCAGATGGGCGCGCAGTGGATGGCGGCGGGCTTCGTTCATGGCGTGCTGAATACCGATAATATCACCATCACCGGCGAGAGTTTTGATTACGGCCCCTGGCGGTTTCTGAAAACCTACGATCCGCGCTTCACGGCTGCCTACTTCGACGAAACCGGCCTTTACGCTTATGGCCGTCAGCCCAGCGCACTGCTGTGGAACCTGGAACGCTTCGCCGAATGCCTGATGGACTTCGCCCCGGAAGCCGATTTGGGGGCGCAGTTGGAGCGGTTTCAAGACCTGTTCCGCCCCGCTTTACGCGCCGCATGGTTTAAGCGCTTGGGCCTCGTGCCGGGCGATCTCGACGCCGATTTGGCGTTTTTGTCCGGCCTCTATCAGGTTCTGCTGGAGACGCAGGCGGGGTTCGAGCAAACGATTTTCGATTGGGTTGGCGGCGATGCCACGCGCGCTGCTGCCAGCCCACAAAGCGCTCTGTACGACCGCCCCGACTTCGCCCCGATCCGCCTCGGTTTCGAAACCCGCGCCGATTCTGCGGTACTGCCGCCGCTTGGCGAAAGCCTTGTCGATCTGCCGATTGAGGACGTGGAAGCCCTTTGGTCGCCCATCGCCGCATCCGACGATTGGTCGGCGTTTGAGGTGAAGATTGCGGCGATACGGGCGAGCGTGAGGCGTTAGACTAAGGGCAGGGATAGGGGTGGACCTGATGGGCGGCCTCGATCTCTGCCAGTACCTCGTCACTCAGCGCCACCTCGGCACTGCGGATATTGGCGTCCAACTGTTCAAGAGTGGTGGCACCGATGATGTTGCTGGTCACGAACGGGCGGCTGTTCACATAGGCTAGCGCCATCTGCGCCGGGTCCAGCCCGTGACGATACGCGATGTCCACATAGAGTTTTGCGGCGGGTTCGGCTTGCGGGGTGAAATAGCGGGTGAACCGATCAAACAGGGTTAATCGTGCGCCTGCGGGCCGGGCACCATCGAAATATTTTCCCATCAGCACGCCCATCGCCAGCGGCGAGTAGGCGAGCAAGCCCACCTCTTCCCGAATTGCCATTTCGGCCAGACCAACCTCGAAGGAACGGTTGAGCAGGCTGTAGGGGTTTTGGATGGACACGACACGCGGCAGGTTCAGGTTTTCCGACGCGCGCAGAAAGTCCATCACCCCCCAAGGGGTTTCGTTGGACAGGCCGAGCGCACGCACTTTACCCACTTTGACCAGATCGCTCAGGGCGGTGAGGGTTTCTTCAATCGGCACGGCATCGGGCGAGTCCGTATGCATATAGCCCAACTGGCCGAACATATTGGTCGCGCGATCAGGCCAGTGGATTTGGTAGAGATCGACGTAATCTGTTTGCAGCCGCGTGAGGCTATCGTTGATCGCGGCCTCGATGTTGGCGCGGTCGAGTTTCCGATTTTCGCCGCGCACGTGGGGCATAGCGCGCCCGCCGCCCGCGACTTTCGTTGCTAGGATGATTTTTGCGCGGCGGCTCGGGTTTTTCGCCAACCACGTGCCGATATAGGCTTCCGTCCGCCCTTGGGTTTCGGGGCGTGGCGGCACTGGGTACATTTCCGCCGTGTCGATGAAATTCACGCCTCGGTCGAGGGCGAAATCGAGTTGGGCGTGGGCCTCGGCTTCCGTATTCTGTTCACCCCAGGTCATCGTGCCAAGACAAATGACGCTCACCTGCATATCGGTGCGCCCTAAGCGTCGCAGTTCCATAAAGCCCTCGTTGCTCACTCGAAATAATCAGGACTGGGCCAAAAGGCTCAAGACAGCGGGTAAAATACGCTCAATAACGGTGTTTACCCCTGCTTCGTTCGGGTGAATCCCGTCCGCTTGGTTAAGCTGAGGATTGGCAGCCACCCCGTCAAGGAAGAACGGATAGAAAGCGACCTTGTGACGCTCCGCCAACCGCGCGAAAACATCGTTGAAAGCCTGCGTATAGGCGGTGCCGAAGTTGGGCGGCGCGCGCATCCCTGTCAGCAGCACTTTCACCCCGGCGGCTTTCAGCTTTACGATAATGCCATCGAGATTGGCTTCCATCTGCTTAGGATCGAGGCCGCGCAACCCGTCGTTCGCGCCAAGCTCTAAGATAACGTGGGTTGGTTTATCGGTCAGCATCCAGTCGAGCCGCGCAAGGCCGCCCGCGCTGGTATCGCCCGAAACCCCGCCGTTGATGACGGTTACGGCCATGCCTTTCGCCCGCAATGCCGCTTCTAGCTTGGCGGGAAACCCGGCGCGGGCGGGTAGCCCATAGCCCGCAGTGAGGCTATCGCCCAAGGCCAGCAGGCGAACTTCACGGGTTTGCGCTTCCGCAAAGCCGCTGCTTAAAAAAGCTAAACCTACCAACAAGGTTAAGAAACCGCGTCGGCCCTGTTGCAGAGCTTTGGTTTTGCCCCATTTGTAAGGCTTGTTACTGCTTTCCATCTCTGGCCCTAGAGTGCTCGTGTCCATGATCCAACTCCGCAATGTCCAGGTAAAGCTGGCGAGTGCCGCCGGTGAGGTCAATATCCTACGCGGGGTTGATCTTGCGATTGCAGCAGGCGAAAGCGTCGGCATCGTCGGCCCCTCCGGCGCAGGCAAATCGACCCTGATGATGGTGGTCGGCGGATTGGAGCGGGCCAGCGGCGGCGACGTAGTGGTTGCCGGTGTGGAGCTTGGTGGCCTTAGCGAAGATGATCTTGCCCTCTGGCGGCGCGAAACCGTGGGCATCGTCTTCCAGGCTTTCCGCCTAATCCCAACGATGAACGCCCTCGAAAATGTCGCTGTGCCGCTAGAACTCGCGGGCCGCCCGAACGCCTTTGCCCGCGCCCAAGACGCGCTGGAGCAAGTGGGCCTCGGGCATCGCCTAACCCATTACCCTGACCAGCTTTCGGGCGGGGAGCAACAGCGCGTGGCGCTGGCGCGGGCTTTCGTTATTCAGCCTAAGCTGCTGATTGCCGACGAGCCGACGGGCAACCTCGATGGCACCACGGGCACCGCGATTATGGACCTGCTGTTCAGCCTGCGCGACCGTTTCGGCACCACGCTGCTGCTCGTCACCCATGACCTCAGCCTTGCCGAACGCTGCGACCGGGTCGTGCGGGTGAAAGATGGTCAGATCGAGACGGGGGGTGCGGCATGAGGGGGTTAGGCAGCCTTATCTTCAACGACCAGGGTTCGCCCCAACATACGCAGCGCCGTCTCGACTTGGCCGATATGCGAGCGATGATCGGGGTCGAGCAGCTTACGGATCGCCGATTCGCTGAGATTGAGCCGCTGTGCGAGGGCAACTTTGCTAACATTGTCGCGGCGCATGGTAGCGTAAAGGGCCAGTTTGGCCGCCGTAACGGGGGGAACCGAGACCAGATGTCCGCCCGGCGGGGTCGCGCTTGGGGTCGGAATATCGCGCTTGTCCACCACATAGCCGGCCAGGGCAACGGCCAAGGCGTCGGCAGCCAAATCCAGCGTTTCGGTCTCGGTGGTGCCACCCGTCAGCGCTTCGGGCACATCGGGGAAATGCGCGATAAAACCGCCTTCCGTCTCAGGGGCCAAAAGGCATGGGTAAGCATAGCGCATTCAAAATTCCTCCTTGGGGATCGCCAGTTGCTTCAGCATCGCGTTCAACAGGCCAGGCGCGATTTCGCTCTGCTTTACGGTGGTAAAGCGCGTACCCACGTAAAGCCGCCCGTGACTGCCTTTACCGTGATCGGGCGCGAAGCAGGTCTGCTGGCCTGCCTGTTTGGCCCAGCGTTTCGCGCGGCGAACAAATTCGGCACCATTCATCCGTCTAAAATCGCACTTAAAGGTGCGAATTTCAATCGAAAGATCGCCCCATGAGTCCCGCCCTTACCTTTGCCTTGCGGGAGTTACGCGGCGGCGTTGCCGGGTTCCGTATTTTCCTTGCCTGCCTCACGCTGGGCGTTGCGGTGATTGCCGCTGTCGGCAGCTTATCGGCGGCGATTGTGGCGGGGTTGGAGCGGGATGCGCGCAGTTTGCTGGGGGGTGATATTGCGCTCCGCCAAGTGCATCGCCCGATTGGGGAGGAGCCGCGCGCGTGGCTAACGGCCCAGAGCACGCGGATCAGCCAATCTATTGAAATGCGCGCGATGGCCGTGCGGCCCGATGGCGCGCGGCGCTCGCTGGCGCAACTGAAAGCGGTCGATAGCGCCTATCCGCTGTTGGGGGCCGTGGAAACCGCGCCGAAAACCACCCCAGAAATCCCCCTGGCGGAGCTTTTGGCCGCGCAAGACGGGCGCTTCGGTGTGGTGGTGGAAGAGGTTCTGCTGGCGCGTCTTGGGCTTAAAATTGGCGATATGCTGCAAGTTGGCGAAGGTCAGTTCCGCATTAGCGGCGCGTTGCTGAAGGAGCCGGATCGGGCAACCGGGCCGCTCGATATTGGCCCGCGCGTGCTGATTGCCGACGCCGCGATGCCGCAAACCCAGCTTTTGCAGCCGGGTAGCTTGGCCGAGTTCCACTCTAAGCTGCTGCTGAAACCCGGCGTTAGCGTTGCCAGTTTCCGTGCCGAACTTGCAGAAAAATTCCCCGGCGAAGGCTGGCGCGTGCGCGACCCCTCGCAAGCCTCGCCGCAGGTGGAGCGGTTTGTCGAGCGCTTGGCGCTGTTTCTCACCCTGGTCGGGCTTACCTCGTTGCTGGTCGGCGGGGTTGGCGTTGGCAATGCCGTGCGCGCCTACCTTGAAGGCAAGAGCGTCACGATTGCGACACTCAAGGCGCTCGGGGCACCCTCTGCCTTCATCTTCCGGCTTTATGTTATGCTGATTGCGGTTATGGCGGGCGGTGGCACGCTGGTGGGGCTGATTGTCGGCGCGGCGGCCCCGTGGCTGGCGGCAGAAGCGCTCGGAACCTTTCTGCCCGTACCGCTGGCCATCGGCCTCTACCCCGCGCCGCTGGCGTTGGCGGCAGTGTTTGGATTGTTGACGGCGTTGACGTTCAGCCTGTGGCCGCTCGGGCGGGCGCAGCGGGTATCGGCGGCGAGCTTGTTTCGCGATGCGGGATCGTCGCGCGGGCAGGCCCCTGGTAAAGCGATTCTCGGGGCCATGCTGCTATCCGCAGCGATGCTGGCGGCACTGGCGATTCTCACCGCGCAGCAGCAGCTTCTGGCGACGTGGTTCGTTGGGGGGGCGGTGCTGAGTTTCGGCATTTTCCGCGTGGCGGCAGAGGGGTTAAAGCGGCTCGCGCGTCTCCTGGCCTCTGCCCGCTGGGCGGGGGGGCGCAATCCAAAACTCCGGCTTGCGCTCGCCAATATCGACCGGCCCGGTGCGCCGACGGGGAGCGTCGTGCTCTCGTTGGGGTTGGGGCTTGCGGTGCTGGTCACCGTGGTGTTGATCGAAGGCAATCTTAATCGGCAGGTGGTCGAACGGCTGCCTGATAAAGCCCCGGCGTTTTTCTTTATCGACATTCCCTCCAGTCAAATCGCGCAGTTCGATGCGCTGGCGCTGAGTATCCCCGGCGCGTCGGAGCTGCGGCGAGTGCCGTCTTTGCGTGGGCGGATTACCGCCATTAACGGCACGCCGGTTGAGAAAGCCGTGATCGACCCCGAGGTGTCTTGGGCCGTCGATAGCGACCGGGGCCTAACCTATGCCGCGACCCCGCCCGACGGCAGCGAGATCATCGCAGGCGACTGGTGGGCTACCGACTATCGCGGGCCGCTGTTGGTGTCGCTCGATGTTCGCTTGGCGGAGGGTTTTGGCGTTAAAATCGGCGAGAATATTACCGTGAACGTGCTGGGCCGGAACGTGGAAGCCAAAATCGCCAACCTGCGCCGTATTCAGTGGGAGAGTTTCAATCTCAACTTTGTGCTGATTTTCTCGCCCGGTCTGCTCGATACCGCGCCCCACACGCATCTCGCCACCATTCACGTGCCGCCCGGTAACGAAGAGGCCATGCTGCGCCAAGTGGGCGATGCCTTTCCCAGCGTGTCCGCTGTGCGCGTGCGCGAGACGCTGGAAACCGTCAGCGTCATTCTCTCCGCTATCGGGGCGGCAGCGCGGGCAGTGACGGGGCTAACGCTGGTGGTGGGAACGCTGGTGCTGGCGGGGGCCGTGATCGCCGGGCATCATCGCCGCGTCTATGACGCTATCGTGCTGAAAGTGCTGGGTGCAACCCGGCGCGACCTGCTAGCGGCCTATGCGCTCGAATATGGGCTGCTGGGACTGGCGACGGCGTTTATCGCCATCGCCATCGGCACGCTCGCCAGTTGGGGCGTCGTCACCTTCCTCATGCGGGCGGATTGGGTGTTTCTGCCGTTGCCGGTTGGGGCGATTACGCTGCTCAGCCTTGGCATTACTCTGGTGCTGGGTTTCGCTGGAACCTGGATCGCGCTGGGGCAAAAGGCCGCGCCACTGCTGCGGCAGGGGTAACGCCAGCGCACTATCTTTCTGGGCAATTGACGGGTTCGGCAGGCGCGGCGCATAGTGTATGGCTAGACTGAGGCTTGCCATGCAAAAGCGCGGCCACTTTACTCAAAAGATAGAAACGTGACGAAACTCTTAGCAGTCGATCTTCCTCTGGTTCCCCCCGCCGCTTCCGATCAGGCAGTGGCGCGGCGCGTGTTTGCGCTTGCGGTCGAAGGGCTGCAAACGCTGATTGAGGGGCTGGACGATACCTTGGGGGCGCGGTTGGCGGCGGCGGTGGATTGCCTAGAGCGCGCGTCGGGCCGTATCATCGTAACCGGCATGGGCAAGAGCGGCCATATCGGGCGCAAGATTGCCGCCACTTTGGCCTCGACCGGTGCGCCCGCCTTCTTCGTGCATCCCGGCGAAGCGAGCCACGGCGATTTGGGCATGATTACCCAGGCGGATGTTGTGTTGGCGCTCTCCAACTCGGGGGAAACCCATGAGTTGCTGGATATTATCGCCTATACGCGCCGCTTTCAGATTCCGCTGGTGGCGATCACGCGGCAAGACGCCAGCACGTTGGGCGAATCCGCCGATGTGGTGCTGCCCCTGCCCAATACTGCCGAAGCCTGCCCGAACGGCCTTGCGCCCACCACCTCCACCACCTTGGCGCTCGCGCTGGGGGATGCGCTGGCGGTGGCGCTGCTGGAGCGGCGCGGTTTTTCGGCCCATGACTTCAAAACTTTCCATCCCGGCGGCGCGCTGGGGCGCAAAGTGCAGCGCGTGGCCGACCTCATGCACAGCGGCGCAGCTCTACCCCTGGTTGGGCCGGATACCAGCTTGCGGACGGCCATTCTCGAAATGACCTCCAAGCGCTTCGGCTGTACGGGCGTTGTCGATGGGGGTGGGCGGTTGCTGGGGATCGTCACCGATGGCGACTTGCGCCGCCATATCGACACGATTGATGCCCCCGTTGAAGCGCTGATGACGCGCAACCCCGCCACTATTCGCCCGCAAGCGCTGGCGGCGGAAGCGGTGGCTATTTTGAACAGTAAGACCATCACCAGCCTGTTCGTCGTGGACGCCGGAAAGCCGGTTGGGCTTATTCATATTCACGATTGTTTGCGCGCGGGCGTTCACTAATGGCGGCCTCGGTCTCCGTGCAGCGAGTTCAGTCGCGCTCCCGTTGGGTGGCGGCAGCGCGGTTGATGCTGCCTGCGGTGGCGCTCACGCTGCTGGCCGTGCTGCTGGCATGGCCCAGCCTGTTTCCCGACGAAAAACGCTTTCGGCTGTCAAAACTCCCCGTAACGCGGGAGGAGGAGGCGACTGTGCGGATGATGAACCCGCGCTTCGTTGGCACCGACGATCAGCAGCGGCCCTATACGGTCACGGCGACCGAGGCAACGCAACTGGCGGTTCCAGGCGCGGTCTCGCAAGACTCGCAGGTTTTGTTAACCCAGCCCAAGGCCGATTTAACCGGGGATAAGGGCGATTGGGCGCAGATCTCGGCGCACGAAGGCCGCTACGATAAAGAGCATAGTTTGCTCACGCTCAGTGGCGCGGTCACGCTGTTTCACGATAGTGGTTATGAAATGCACACAGAGCAATCGCAAGTCGATCTCACCAGCAAGCGCATTGCCGGGATTCTTCCCGTAACGGGCCAGGGGCCGCGCGGGGATATGAGCGCCGAGGAAGGCTTTGAGATTCTCGAAAAGGGCCGGAAGATTCTGCTGTTCGGGCGCTCGCGCGTCGTGTTGCGCGATGCGGGGGGGGCGTCATGAGGCTTGCGGTTCGGCTGGGGTTAATCGGGTTTCTGCTGGGGGCACCTGCACTAGCGCAGCTGCCTTTGGGCGGCGACAACGCGGGCGGGCCGGTTTCTATTGATGCCGAAAAGGGCATCGAGTGGCGGCGGGATGAAAAAGTCTATATCGCCTCGGGTGGGGCGCGCGTACAGCGTGGGGGTGTAACGCTGACGGCGCAAACCTTGCGCGCCTATTATCGCGAACTGGCCGATGGGCAAACCCAGATCACGAAGGTTGAAGCCGATCAGAACGTCGTGATCGTCACCGCGACGGAACGGGTTGTGGGCGATAAGGGCACCTATGACCTTGAGCGTCAACTGATGGTGCTCACCGGCAAGGGGCTGAAGCTGACGACCCAAACCCAAACGATCACGGCGCGCGATAGTTTGGAGTATTGGGACGGGCGCAAAGTAGCGGTGGCGCGCGGCAATGCGGTGGCGCTTGAGGCCGACCGGCGGGTGAGCGCCGATGTTCTCACCGCTCATCTGGCGATGGATGCCAGCGGTAAGGCCAACCGCATCTCAAAGCTCGATGGCTTCGGCAATCTACAAATCGCGACGGCGAAGGAAGCCGCGTCGTCCGATAAAGGTGTGTATGATATGGATAAGCAGATCGCTACCCTGTTCGGGGCGGTCAAGGTAACGCAGAATAAGAATCAGCTTAACGGCGATTATGCTGAGGTGAATTTGAAAACCGGAATCAGCCGAATCCTGCGCGGCCCGGCTGCCGGGCGCGAAGGTGGGCCGGTGCGGGGCTTGCTCGTGCCGAATGCAACGGAAGCCCCCCCGAACCGCGCGGCGACGGGAAAGGCCCCCTTATGAGTCAAGAAACGCAACAGGCTTCCTGGTGGCAACGGTTGACCGGCCAGGGTAGCACTCCCAGCGTGGCGGACGAACTTCAACCCACGCCTCGGCTTGTGCCCACGGGCGGCTCTGGGCTTGTCGCCCATAGCCTTGGCAAGCGGTATAAGAAGCGCCCTGTTGTTCGCGATGTGTCGCTTTCGGTCGCGCGCGGGGAAGCCGTGGGGCTGTTGGGGCCGAACGGCGCTGGGAAGACGACCTGTTTCTATATGATTACCGGTCTCATCCGCGCCGATTCGGGCCGCATCACGCTCGATGGCCATAATATAACCCATCTGCCCATGTACCGCCGTGCCCGCCTTGGCGTTGGCTATCTGCCGCAAGAGGCTTCCATCTTTCGCGGCATGAGCGTGGAGCAAAATATCCGCGCCGTGCTGGAAGTGGTGGAGAAAGACCGCGATAAGCGCGAAGCGATGCTGGACGCGCTGTTGGCCGAATTTTCCATTGATCACTTGCGCCGCACGCCTGCCTTGGCCCTATCGGGCGGGGAGCGTCGGCGCACTGAAATCGCGCGCGCGCTGGCGTCCCAGCCGGATTTCGTGCTGCTGGACGAGCCGCTGGCGGGGATTGATCCCATTGCGGTCAGCGATATTCGCGATTTAGTAAAGCATCTTAAAGATCGCGGCATCGGCGTGCTGATTACGGACCATAACGTCCGCGAAACCCTCGATATTGTTGATCGTGCGTATATTCTGCACGATGGTGTGGTGTTGATGCACGGCACCCCGCGCGAGATTGTGAGCCATCAGGATGTGCGCCGGGTTTATCTCGGCGACCGTTTTAGTCTGTAAGAGGGCATACCCGCTTCATGGTGCTGGCCCCCCGCCTTGACTTAAGGCAATCGCAATCTCTGGTGATGACGCCGCAGTTGCAGCAGGCGATTAAGCTGCTGCAACTCTCGAACATGGAGCTATCGGTTTTCGTTGAGGCGGAGTTGGAGCGCAACCCGCTGCTGGAACGGGAGGAGGTTGCGTCCGAGCCGCCGCCGGTCGTGGAAACCCCCCGCGATGCCGTGGACGCCTTGCGCTCCGAACTGCCGCTACCGGACGCCGAGTCGCCACTCGATACCGCCTGGGCCGACCCGGACAGTAGCCCTGGCCGCGTGACCGAAACCGATGGCACCGACCTTGGTATGGTCGAGGCGGGCCTCAGCATGAACGGCGGCAGTGGTGCCTCGGGCAGCGGCAGCCGGGGCGATTTCGATGAGGATTTGCGCGGGCTGGAAGAAACGCTCACCGAGCGGCCTACCCTGCGCCAGCATTTGATGGATCAGGTGGGCCTTACCTTCGCGCACCCGACCGAGCGGATGATTGCGGCGGCCTTGGTTGAGGCCATTGATGATGCCGGCTATCTGTCCGAACCCCTCTTGGGCTTTGCCGATCAGTTCGGTTGCGCTGAGGCGCGGATCGAAGCCGTGCTTAAGCAGGTCCAACGCTTCGATCCCACAGGAGTTGGGGCGCGCTCGCTTGGCGAGTGCCTAGCCTTGCAACTGGCCGAGCGCAATCGGCTCGATCCAGCCATGCAAGCCTTGCTCGATCATCTGCCGTTGCTGGCCCACCGGGATGTCGCGACACTGCAACGCATCTGCGGGGTAGATGCCGCCGACATGACCGAGATGATCGGGGAAATTCGGGCGCTGAACCCCAAGCCGGGGCTGGCGTTCGAGCGTAGCGATGTGGACCCGGTAACGCCCGATATTCTCATGCACGCCCTGCCCGATGAGACCTGGATTTTAGAGCTTAACCCCGAAACATTGCCGCGCGTGCTGGTCAACAACCGCTATCACAGCCGCGTGCGCCGCCAGCCCCTAAGCAAGACGGATAAAGAGTATATCTCCGAGCAATTTCAAACCGCGAACTGGTTGGTAAAGGCCCTGCACCAGCGCGCCACGACTATTCTGAAAGTGGCGAGCGAGATCGTGCGGCAGCAGGATGCCTTCTTCCGCCACGGTATTACGCACCTGCGCCCACTCATTCTGCGCGATATTGCCGAAGGCGTTGGCTTGCACGAAAGCACTGTGAGCCGGGTGACGACGGCAAAATATATCGCAACGCCGCGCGGCATGTTGGAGTTGAAGTATTTCTTTACCTCGGCCATTCAATCGGCAGATGGGTCGGCGGCCCATTCGGCGGAAGCCGTCCGCTACCGCATCAAAGCCTTGATCGAGGCCGAAAAGCCGACCTCCGTGCTCTCGGACGATAAGATTGTGGAGATTTTAAGGGTCGATGGCGTCGATATTGCCCGCCGGACGGTGGCAAAATATCGGGAAGCCATGCGAATTTCCTCTTCTGTGCAGCGACGACGCGAAAAGGCTTTCGGAATCTAAAAAACTCTGTAACGCTATCTTCAACACAAATAGGGAGATACGCCGACAAGAGTTGGAACCAGCAACACTGTTGCCTATATGCAATGGTTTAGAGGGTTAACTTGGTGCTTGGCCGATTGTGATCGGCGTTGACTGAGCGAAAAATTAGGGAACGATTGTTCTCTTTTACCCGAACCCGTTGCCTAACCTAGTCTTTCACAGAAAAATAGGTAGGTTGCCATGCAGGTTACTGTTAAGGGCAAACAAATGGATGTTGGGGATGCCCTCCGCACCCACATCACAACATCCCTCACCGACGCCGTGAATAAATATTTCGCCCGCCCTTTAGATGCGACGGTGGTGTTATCGCCCGACGCGCATTTGGTTCGAGTGGATATTACGGTTCACGTCGCCCGAAACTTAACGGTTCAAGCGAAAGCCAGCGCGACCGACGCGCACCGAGCGGCGGATGAGGCGATTGAACACGCCGAAAAGCGTATTCGCCGCTACAAGCGCCGCCTAAAGGAAGATCATCATCGCGGGGTTATGCCGCACGATATCGAATCCGCGACCTCTTATGTGTTGGCACCGGAAGCGGAAGAAGAGACCGCGCCGCTGAGTACGCAGCCGATGATCGTGGCGGAACTCCAGGTTTCCATCGAAACCCTCGCCGTGCCCGATGCGGTGATGCGGCTTGACCTTGGCGACCTGCCCGTGCTCATGTTCCGCCACGTAACCCACGGCGGGTTGAACGTGATTTATCGCCGTGCCGACGGTCATATCGGCTGGATTGATCCGCAAGGGAATAGTCAGACGGTTAACCCGTCTGGTATTCCGGTTACGCGGGGCGAGCCAAAGGGCGTGCTGTCTGCCGCGCAATGATCGTCTTTTAAGGCGGTCTCCGCGCGGCACTGCTTGCGGAAAAACGGTAAGGGCGCGGCTTGAACGCGCCCTTCCTCGCTTTCTTCGGTCATGACGGCGACGCTGAAAATTGTCAGAGCAGGAACCGATGGATATTGCAGACCTCATCTCCCCAGACGCGGTAGTCGTTAATCTGCGGGCAGCAACCAAAAAGCAGGCGTTGCAGGAACTGGCAAAACGCGCCGCTGATCTGATGGGGCCGGATGGCACGAGCGAGCGCGATATTTTTGAAGTGCTGTTAGAGCGTGAACGGCTCGGCACGACCGGCGTGGGCGCGGGGATTGCTATTCCCCACGGCAAATTACCACAGCTTCCCAAACTGCGCGGCCTGTTCGCCAAGCTCGACAGGCCCGTGGATTTCGAGGCGATTGATGAACAGCCAGTCGATCTCATTTTTCTGCTACTCGCGCCGGAAGCGGCAGGGGCCGACCATTTGAAGGCGCTGGCCCGCGTCTCTCGCCTGCTGCGCGACAAAAGCACCTGCGATAAACTGCGCGGGGCCGAAACCGCCGACGCGCTCTATCTCATTCTCACGGCGCAATCGGCCAGCAGCCACGCGGCTTAGAGAGATTTTTGTCTATTTTTTCGGAGCAGGGTCTCTAAATGTTTCTTCTGCTTAGAAAGGCTGCTGTTGCGGGTGATTAAACGCGCTCAGCATTTACTGTAGATATACAGGCTAATACGCTTAAAACTATGCTAATGTTTAAGCCTAAAAACTTACAAAACCTGCGCGCTATCGCTTGTTGAGAGGCTCGCTCCGGGACGATTGGGGAAAGGTGGCGAAGGCGCACCATGATCAGTACCAATCCGGGAAGCAACCGCTACCACGCCGAAGTGTTGCGCCTGTTCATTCACCAAACTCCGATCAATAGCGGCGCGACGGCAGTGGCAGCCTTGGTGATTGCCGGGCAGTTGGCTTTCGTTGGCCCTGAGACGGTTCAGGAATGGGGCGTGTTGCTGCTCTGGATGGTGTTTCATCTCGCGGGCAGCCTGTGGAATTTTCAGCGCTGGGCGCGGATGCGCGAAACAACCCGCCCCCTGACGCGCGCCCGCTTCAACCGGATTGCCCGGCGCGCCGTTTGGAGCGCCGGGATTTCTGGTTTTCTTTGGGGGGCCGCGTCGCTGCTGACCGTGAAGGCTGCGCCGCTCGATCAATATGTCGTCGCGTTGGTTGTGGCGGCCTTTGTCTCAGGATCGGCGACGACACTGAGTGCGCTGCCGCGCGCTGCGTATGCGTTCGTTTCGGCGGCCTTGCTCCCGTGGATATTATTTTTCGGCTGGCACGGCGGTAGTTATTGGACGCTGTCGGTCTTGGCGTCGGTTTATTGGGTCGCGTTGATTTTCTCCATTCAGCGCGTCAACGGCACCTATCGGCAGGCGATTGTGGCGCGAGGCTCGCAGCTTCGGCTGTCGCGGCACTTGGCCCGCCTGCGGCAAGAATGGTTGGCGGTGGCCTCCGTCACCGATGCGGTAGCGCTGTTCGACGAAGCCGGTCGTTTAGTGCTGTGGAACTCGGCAATGGCAAAACTGCTGGGCGCTCACCCCGCGCAGGGGATGGCGTTTCCCGTCTTTCTGGCCCTTGCCCCTTGGCAAGCACAGGCGATTGATGGAACGGCCTCGGGCCAGTGGAGTACCGATTACGCCTTGGGAGAGGGGCGTTATCTGCAAACTATTTTAGCACAAAAGGGTGCGTGGCGGGTGCTGTGTCACCGTGACATCAGCCAGCTTAAGGCGCGCGAGTTGAGCCTTGAAGCCGAACGCGCCCGCGCTGTGCGGGCCGACCGAGCCAAAAGCACGTTTCTTGCCACAATGAGTCACGAGCTGCGCACGCCGCTGAACGCCATTATGGGTTTTTCGGAAGTGATCCGGGACCGCTATGTGACCGAGCCTAGCCGCATCTCAAGCTACGCAGGCGATATTCATCAGAGCGCGTCGCACTTGCTCGCGATTATCAATGACATGCTAGATATTGCCCGCATCGAGAACGCCGAAATCATTCTACACCGCCGCCCCATTATCATGGCCGAACTCTTGGAGGAGACGACGCGGATTGGCTCGGGCCTTGGGCGGCGGCAGGGTATTTCGGTGTTTCAGTGTGGGGGCGATGATTGGCCGCGTGTGATTGGCGACCGCACGCGCCTCGCGCAATCTATCTGCAATTTCCTCTCGAATGCTATCAAAGCCTCGCAGCCCGGCCAAATCGTCGAGATGAAGGCGCGGATTAGCGCGGAACAACGCTATCTGCTGACTATTCGCGATACGGGGCCGGGCATTCCGCCGGAGCGCTTGGGCGATCTTTTTCGTCCGTTCGCCACCTTCGATGATCGCGATGCCTACCGCTCGGTGGGGGAGCGCGGCACGGGCCTTGGCCTCGCCATTACTAAAGAGTTGCTGGGGGCGCACGGTATTACGATCACGATTGAGACCCAGGTGGGCACCGGCACGGCAATTATCTTGGATTTCACGCCCTGTATCGAGCTTCTGCCGGACCAAGGTGACGAGGATCATTCCAGCGGCGCGGCTTGAGGAAACTTACTCAGAACTTCCGCCAGCCCATCGGGAACCGGCGCGTTCACGGTTAAGGGCGGCTTATTGGCGCGCGGAGAAAATGTTACGCTGCGCGCGTGTAAATGCAGGCCCCCTGCCTCGTGCCGCCCATAGAGTCGGTCGCCGACAATCGGGCACCCTAAGACAGACGCCGCATGAACGCGCAACTGGTGACTGCGGCCCGTTTGCGGGCGGAACTCGATCCAACTGCGGCGGTCGTGAACACTCAAGACCCGCCAGTCCGTCACCGCCGCTAAGGCATCGGCATCCTCTGGCCGGGCAAGGCGCACTGTAACGCCGCCGGGGCGTTTGAGATCGACCAAGGGGGCGTCAATCGTGCCGCTTTCGGTCTCCGGCACGCCGTCTAGCACGGCCCAATAGATTTTTCCGACCTGCCGGGTTGCAAACAGATCAGTCATGCGGATCATGGCCTGCCGGTGGCGCGCGAGAATAAGACAACCTGATGTGTCGCGGTCGAGCCGATGGGCCAGCATCGGCGGTTGCTTCAATCCATATTGCCACGCGAATAGCAGTTGGCTTAGGTGCGCGCTTTTGCCGCCGGCCACCGAATGCACGGGCAATCCTGCCGGTTTGTTGACCACAAGCACTAACCCATCCCGGTGCAAAACCCAATCCTGCACCAGATCAGTGAGTGTATCGGCCTCATAGCGGAGCATGTCCGCAATTTCTGTCATCGTTAGCTGGTTCATAGATGTATTTATCGCGCCTCAACTGTTAACTGTCGATTAAGAAATTATGATGCTGGAAAGGTCTTTGGCGCGTCACGTGAGCAGATACTGTTTTTTTGCTACAGTGCTCAACGTGAAGCATAGGCACATTCCAAACAATTCATTTCCTTATTAAGGGAAATTTTATACCTATCGTCCTACATTTGGAACAGGGTCCATGACGTTGAAAACCGGGAACAGGAGTGGCTTATGACGGCGGTGATTATCCAATCGGCGGTAGCTGTCGGGCTTACTCTTTTGATTTTGTGGCTTTCTCGTCCGCTTGGGTTGCGTCTCGGCGTGTTGGATATACCGAATAAAACCCGCAAGTTTCACGCGCGCCCCACGCCTAAAATGGGCGGCACTGCGCTTGCGGTGGCAGGGTTGGCGGGTGTTTTTTTGCATTCCCTCGATGCCGGAATGCCGATGCCCGTTAAGGTTGGTGTAGTTCTTGTGGCTTGCCACTACATCATTGGTCTTGTCGATGATCGCTCGGATATTGATGCGCGCCTGCGCCTTGTTCTGTCAGCGGTTGCAACCTCGGCGGCTTTCTGGCTCGATCCGACGCTGATCCCGGCAGCGCTTAATTTTTCTTGGGACATGAGCATCGGCATGGTTCCGGCCTTTGCTTTTGCGGCAGGCGTGCTCGTGCTGGTTTCCTTCGTCTTTGCCGTCAACCTTATCGACGGGCGCAACGGTATTCTGGCCGGCTTCGCGATGCTGTGGCTCACGCTATTGCAGGTGACGGCGGAATCGCTCCCCCTCAATCTCTACATCGTCGCCATGCTGTGTTGCGGGGCCTTCCTGATCGCCAATCTGCGCGGAATGGTGTTTGCAGGCGATAGTGGGGCCTATCTGGTTGCTTGCACGATCGGTATTTTGGGGCTTCATGCCCACAACGACGGCGCGGTATCAATAGATCAACTACTGCTGTGGTTCATTGTGCCGGTGTTCGATGCGGGCCGCGTGTTGGCCGTACGCTTACGTCGGGGGCAGAGTCCGTTCCGGGGTGGGCGCGACCATCTGCATCATGTGTTGTGGGATCATTTAACCCCTCGCTTAGCCGGGGCGCTCTATGCCAGCGCTACCCTGGTTCCGGCAGTGCTGAGCGTTTTCGCGCCGGGCCTTACGCTGCTCTGGCTCATGGCGGCGGCGGCTTGGTTGCTGATGCTGTCCACTACGCCGGTTTTTTTCGGTAAATTGCGCGCTGTGTAAAGGGGCACCCTTAGTTGGGATTTTTTCTGCGCGGGCTTTCGTTCGCATTGTTGTATAGCAGCCCAACGCGCGCGCTTACCCGGTGTGTTTTGAGGCTATCGGGATGCCTGGGGCGCGTGGCCAGCCGGGCGCGCTTTGCGGCCTTAGCTCCGACTGCGCCGAAAGACTGCGTGGTGCATTGGAGCGCCGAAGTTAAATATCCCGACCGTATTTCCTGGGGGCAGCGCGTGATCGTTGGACCCGGCTGCACGCTAGGGGCGGCGGGGCAGATTACTCTGGGCGACCATGTTCGGCTTTCAAAGGGTGCCGTTATAGAAACGGCAGGGCTGGATTTCAGCCAACCCCCGCCCTATCGCCACACCCTTAAGCCGATAACCTTGGAAGACGGTGTGTGGGTTGGTGCGCGGGCCATGATCCTCGGCGGGGTCACGGTGGGGCGGCAAGCTGTGATCGGCGCGGGGGCTGTCGTAACCCGGGATGTGCCGCCCTATACCATCGTGACCGGGCAGCCCGTGCGCTATAAAACCAGGACGTAAGAAGGCTATGCGGTCTCTCCTCGAAAAAATCCTACGTCGCAGCCGTTTGATGGCCTCGCCCTATTACTGGGGCTTCGAGGTCCAGCGGCACGTTTTAGCGCCCCAGCGCCGCGCGGCAGTGGCCCGTTGGATCGCGCGCCGTCGGCCTCAGTCCAGCGGCCCGGCAGAAACGCTGGAAACTCAAGCGCTGGTTCAGGATATGCGCCGCCAGGGCTATCATATGCTGACGGGATTGGTAACGCCGGAGCAGGTGGCGGAGATGCGCGCCTATTTCTGCGCGCACGAGGCCCATGATCCGTATCGCCCGACGTTGGGGCGCTTTATGCCGCTGACCGAGGCGAAGCCTGAAACTCATGTAGCTTATTTTGAGGCCGCGACCGTGATTGCGGCACCCCATGCGGTCGCCCTGGCCAATCATCCAAGGTTGTTGGCGGGACTTGAAGCCTTGTTCGGCTGTAAACCGAGTATCGGTTATCTTGCCGCTTGGTGGTCCTTGCCTGGCGATGGCACGCCCGAGCACGCCGAGCAGTTTCACCGCGATGTGGACGATTGGGCTTTCTATAAATTCTTCCTCTATCTCACCGATGTGGACGAGCGCAGCGGCCCGCATGTTTATGTTCCAGGCTCCCACGATAGCACTACCCATCTTGCCATTCGCCGTTATACGGATCGGGAAGCGGCAGAACTGGGGGCTGAAATTTATTTTACTGGCCCGGCGGGAAACTGCTTTCTCGAAAACACCTACGGCTTTCACCGGGGGTTGCCGCCGCGCGATCGGCCTCGGCTGATCTTCCAAGTCACCTACTGTCTGATGGGCCTGCCCTACGCGCCCGCTAAACCCGTGGCCGCGCTGCCGCCGGGGTTTGATCCATTCGTGAATCGCTTTTATTTGAAAAGCTAGAACTGCATCCGACTTAACGCACGCAACTCTAACTCTCAGGCTTTATCTGGGCGAGATGGGCCTTTCCAGCGCACCTGTTCGCGCTCTTCGGGCGGCGAGATGATGGGAAGTCGCGCAACCCGCTCTTCTGGTGTTAGCGCTATATGGCGCAGTTTTTGGCTCACCCACAAGCCCGGCTCCAGCAGGTCTGTTGCGACGCTGGAGAGCGCGCCAACGCTAACTCTGTTTGCAATCGTAATCCCCGGCCCTACCACAGACCCCGCGCCGATATAGACATTATCGCCAATCGCAACCCGCCCATCAACCCGCGAGCGCCCTTGCCCCGTGCTGAGGTGGATATACCCGTGCGTCCAAACCTGCGAGCCTTTGCCGGCCAGCGTGGACCATTCTCCAAAGCGAATGCTGCGCGTGAGATCAATATGATGGCCAGCGGTGATCTTGGAGCCTTCCCCAAGCCACAGCACGGCCCCCAAAGCAAGGCTCGGGGCGCGGCTACGGAGCACGACATTGCGGTTGCCGACGGCCCCCATCGGCGCAAAGCTCACACACAGCGGCCCTAAAATCACATTGCCGTAGCCGATATAGGCGCGTTCGCGCAGCACAATCCGCCGCGCAAGAATAACATTGCCAGGGCCGATGCGCGCAGATTTTCCTAAAGCCAATCGGTTCACCAGAATGAGCGACGGCGCAATGCGAGCGGAAGCCGCGACCCGGTGCCCCAACAGCCGCAGCAGCGGCGGTTTTAAGCGGGCGGGCAACAGCAGGCAAATCAGCGCGGTGAGCAGGCGGCGCATAGATCCTCACGTCCTTCGTGTTAAAGCGGCACCAACGCCACCAGGGGCGGCAAACTCACCAGCGCCAAGGCCAGCCCGGCGCGGGGCAGCACAAGACCGGACTGGCGCAACAGCAGCCACTGTGCGCCAACACCAGCCGCCAACAGGCCACAGCTTCCCAACGCGATCAAGAGCGGCGAGGCGGGGAGCGCGAGCAGCCCGGCTTCGAGAGCGCCCCAGCCGAGAACCCCAACGAGCGCCAGAATCGGTGCCGCCCGTGCCCCTAACCCCTGGCGGCCCAGCATCGCCTCAAACAGCGCCAACCCAATCCACAGAATCGTCTGCGTTGCGACCAGCCCGACGACGAGGCGGGGGAGCGGCGGGTAATCTGGGGCCAGCAGCGGGGCGACCATCGGCCACGCCAGCATGATCGCGGTACCCAGCAGCGCAAGACCACTGAGCAACCCTGCGAAAACCTTATCGCAGCGTTCGGCGGGCCACGTGTAGAGATTGCGGAAATGCCACGTCATCAACAGTTGATGCACGACCAGCAGCAGCAGGCAGAGACGGCCCGCGAAGGCGAGTGCGCCGACATCGGCCAGGGGCAAAAATCGCCCGGCCAATAAGCGCGGCGCGGCTGCGAAGGCGGCGAGCACTAACCCGGTCGCCAGCAACGGCAGCCCTTCCTTCAGCGCGCCCCGCCACAGAGTGAGCAATCCTTTGGGGCGGAGAGCCGCAAGCACGCCAAGTCCCAGTAGACCGAGCAGGACGGCCAGCGCCCAGGCACTGCCAATCAGGTCGCGCGCGGTCGGCGTTACTGCCGCAAGGGTCAGCAGAGCGGCACCCACCCCTAACAGCAGCAGCGTGCCATTATCAACCCAGGTGGAGAGAAACTTCCGCCCCTCCACGCGCGCCCAAAAGCTCAACCCATATTGGCCGCCGTAAAGAACGGCGAGACCCAGCGTTAGCGTCAGCACCCAAGACAGCCCCGCCCACGCCGTCAGCCAACTCGCTATTAGCAGCGGCAAGGCGGACAGGAGGAAGGCGAAGGCCAGCACATCGGCAATTCGGGCCTGCCCTAAGATCAGCTTCAAGCGGGGGGCCGCTTGCGGCACACCGAGGCCAACCGCACTGCCGATCAAGGCGGCGAGCGATAAGGCGAGTTCTAGCCCGCCATAAGTTTCGGCAGTCAACAGGCGTGCCAGCAGCAGTGGCCCCAGAAAGGCCAAGCCACGTGCGATGCCATAGGAGGCCAAGAAGGAGAGCGCCGTTCCGATACGGCGACCGCGCGACATCGGGCTAATCGAGGGACAGGCGGCGACCGCGCGTATAGCGATCGAACAGCCCCGGATCAATCCGGTTCAAAACGAGGGCAACCGCGCGGCTATGCCCTTGGGCGAGGCGGCGCACCGAGCGGTTCAGCATATGCGTTGGCGTTTTACGCCACTGGGCGACCACCAGCGTCGCATCGGCCTGCTGGGCGATGAGAAGCGTATCCGACACGGTGGCGACGGGCGGACAGTCCAGAATGATGAGATCGTAATGGCGGCGCACTTCTTTCAACAATCCCGCAAACAGCCGCCCGCCGAGCAACTCTTGCGCTTTGTGGGGCGCGGCTTCGGTGGGGATGAAATGCAGGCCGCTGGCATCATCGGTTCGGATCGGCGAGCCGCCAGAATTGCCGTGAATTAGGAGGTGATCCAGCCCATTCGTCGCCGGAACCTTCAGCGCGCGGGCGACGGTGGGATTGCGGAAGTCGCAGTCGATCAGCAGCACACGGCTGCCGTCCAGCGCTGCCGAGCGGGCAAGGCTGAGGGCGATCAAGCTCTTGCCCTCCCCAGCAACCGCTGAGGTCAGCAAGATCACCTTTGGCGGCGCACCGACCGAAGAGACCTTAAGCGCAGCGCGGACGGAGCGAATGGCCTCGGCAAACAGGCCAGCCCGTTGGCTCAGCACCATATCGGCGCGATTACTCAGCCGTCCCGTGCGCGGCACTAACCCAAGGCAAGACACGCCAATTTCCCGTTCCAACTGTTCGGTAGAACGGGCGGTACGGTCGAACGCATCAATCAGCACAGCCAGAACGAAGGCCAGCCCGGCACCGACGATAGCGGCGATAATCATAATCAACCCGGAGCGCGGTTGATCGGCAGATTTCGGCATTTGCGCTGGGGAGACGACGCGCGCGGAGGGGTTGACGAAATTTTCTTGGGTTGCGCCCTGTTGAATGCGGGTTAGGAAGGCGTCTAGCACGGCGCGGTTGGCGTCCACATCGCGTTCAAGCTCGCGTAGGCGCACTTCGGCAGGATTGGCTTGCGCGGCTTGACGGCGTAAGCCATCGAGATTGCCCCGCAACGAGCCTTCGCGGGCGCGGGCAATATCGGCTTCGGCACTAATTGATTGGGCGATTTTAGCGATTTCTTGATCAATTTTACGGCGCAAATCGTCCCGTTCGGCGCGCACAGCGATCATTGTCGGGTGTTTTTCGCCGTAGCGATCCGTTAGTTCCGCCTCGCGCCGAATCACCTGGGCTTCCTGTTCGCGCAGGCGGGCGATCAGCGATGAGTTCATGACTTCACCGATGTTGATAGCGTTGCTATTCCCCCGGCCTTGCTGAATCTGGCGCAGGCGCGCCTCTTTCTCTGCCCGCTCTGCCGAGGCGAGGATGAGTTGATTGGATAGCTCGCTGATTTGCTGCTGAGAGACGCTATTGCCCTTCAACTCGGCCAGATTATTCTGCTGACGAAACTGTTGAACGGCGGTTTCCGAGCGGCGAACCTGTGTGCGAAGCTCTTCCGCACGCTCGTTTAGCCAGCCATTGATGCGCTTAATGGTCTGAACGCGCTCTTCTTCCTGGCCGGATAGGTATAAAGTGACCAGCTGATTGGCGACGGCAGAGGCCAGGGCCGGATCGGCCGAACGAAACTGAACGCGAATGACATAAGAGCGGCCATCGGTAATGACCGACAGGTTTTTATTGAACTGACCGACAAGCTCGTCCATCGCCAGCGGTGGGCCGGGGGCGGGCGTGAACAGGTCTTGAACAGCATCGGGCAGGTCGAGCGACTTACTCAACCGCGCCAGCGTTCCGAGGCGCCGACTGCTGTATTCTGGGTGATTGCCTATATCCAGGGTTTGCATCACGCGCGCGGCCAGCGGCCAGGATTGCAGAACCTGCACCTCAGTTCGCACAATGGGAAAATCCAGCGTTACCCCAGTCACAAAATTTGGAATTTCTTGAACGTTTACTCGGCGCGTATCGAGCGCTAACGAGGCTTCTGCGGTATAGCCGTTGGGTTGGGCCATCACCCACAGCAAGGTGGAGACCGTAATGATTCCGAACGTGATGAGCATGATCGGTAAGCGCCGCCGGATCATCCCTAGCAAGCGCCCCAGGTTCAGCAACTCATTCTCTTCCTGCGGCGGCGGCAGGGGGAGCGTGATTTGTGCCGGAACGGGTGCGGAGGGTTGGATTTGCGTCATCGGCCCCCTCGCTTAAAAAAAACGCTCGGGAACGCGGATGATATCGCCCGGCAGCACGGGGGTATCGTCATTCCCTTCAAGCTCGGTCTTTTGCCCATTCACGAGCCGGATGATGAGCAAACGGCCCTGCCGTGCGCGCGGGGTATAGCCGCCGGCCAGCACGACTGCGTTCACCATGCGCATTCCATTTACATAGGGAAACCCGCCGGGTTGGCGCACTTCGCCGTAGATGTAGAAGGGGCGATAGGTGAGGACTATAACCGTGACGCGCGGGTTTTTTAGATAGCCACCGCTCAAGGCTTTAACGATGGTCGCTTCTAGGTCCGTAACCCGCAATCCGCTCGCCGACATTTGTCCGATCAATTGCAGCGAGATGATACCCGTGCCGTCTATATCGTAATCACCCGACAGGTCGGCCTCGTTAAACACCTGAATGCGAACCCGGTCGCCCGGCCCTAAGCGATACTCAGCTATGCTTGTCTCTGCCAGGGTTGGCGTTTGCGCGCACGCCTGCCCTACCCACCCCGCCGCGAGGGAGGCCGACAGCAACAGCAGGCAATGGCGCCGGTCGATCATTGAGGGGTCTCAGATCACCCTGGTTCAGAAACTAGAAACAAGACGCAGCATACCGATATTCCGGTTAAAATTCGACTCCGAGGTCATCCCGTCGCGGTGGCTAAAGTTATATTCAGCCTGGGCGCGGAAATTACGGTTGATGAGCCAAGTCGCTCGCGCCCCGACCGACAGAATATCGGTTTCTTCCCGGCTTTTGGCGTAATCGAGCGTTCGTGTCGAGATATTAGCCCCCACCAGAAGATCGGACTGCAATTGGTGCTCTACCCCCAGCCAATAGGTCGTTGAAACATAGGCGATGGAGGGGCCAACGGCGGCTTCCCCAATTCCGCGCAATGCTTGCGCGCGGATGGAGGTTGCACGGGTCATGTTCCATAGCAACTGTGCCCGCGCCGTCATCGCCGAGACACTGCCGAAGCTCTTGTCTTCAATGTTGCGCTGGGCATAGCCTACGGCAATCTCGCCGGACCAGATCGCACTGAGGGCGAAATTGACCCCAGCCCCGACTTCTGGCCCGGTCGAGTTGCGGTTTTTTAGACCATTGCCCGAGGCGCGGTCGTACTGCCGGGTTTGCCACGCGCCTTCACCGAACAGCGTGAAATCGGGGTTGACCTCGTAGTTTAAGCGTCCTTGGTTGCCGATTGTCATGAAGCTCCGATTATCGCCGTCAATCAGGTTGCCATCGCCGCCCATAACAGACTGATATTCAAAATCTCGGAATATACTCTCTAGCCTGACGTTGAATTGCCCGAACCGATGCCGAAGGCCAATTTCGCCGACGGTTGCGTCGATGGCGGCGGCTTCCGTTGCCCGGCTGGCACTCTCGGGATCGCCGCGCAAATCATGCTGCCGTTCACGCCTGATCAAGCCCGAAAGCTGTGTATCGCTCGTAACATCCAGCCCGCCGCCGAGGGAGAAGCGATAGTTCTCGACGTTCTCTCCCTTCGTTGAGGCATGGCGCTTGGCTTCTACACGCCCCGTTGCTTCTAACAGGTGACGGGACCACTGCGAGCGCAAAATTGCTTCTGGGGCGATAGTAGCGATAGCGCTACTCTTTGTGTCCTTGGACTGCGCATAGACATTATTATTAAAACCAACATCGGTGGTTAGGCGCGGTGTTAGCGTAAAGCCGCTCACGCCGATTCCAGGAGCCTTGAAGTCGTTATATTCCCGCGTCATCACGCCCAACTGATCTTCACCACGGCGATCCGTCGGATCAATAGCCGGCTCATTCTGCGGTATAATCGGGCGCTGATAGGTCTGCGCGCCCGCAGCACTTGCGTAGGCAACAAGGGTTGCGGCCAGAAGGCGCGCCAAAAGCGTGCGGGAAAAGGGGCAGTTAGGAGCGTTCATGGGCGAATATCCGCTGTCAAACAGTTCGGCGTATGTTTAACCGATTCTGTAGAAGAATGCTATAACCAATTGACCAAGCGTGATTCTTTATGGTTTGTGATGTGTGTTACGGTGAGGGTGTTCGGGGTAATATGCGTGCGGGGCACACCTTAATCGTTAAGATTGTACGCGAGAGGGCGGTAGTCATGGAAAATCCGGCGGCACCCATTCGCCTCTCTGGGGCCTATCTTCGGCAACTCGAACCCGTGCGCGTCGCGTTTTTGGGGCTGCTCACCTATCTCGTGCTGGCGCTGTTCGCCCCGCTGCGCTCGACCGTGGCCGATCCGTCCACCTGGGCAATTGTCTATGCGTTGGCCTGCTATGGGGGGCTTGCGGTGGGCGCGATTCTGTACCACACACTGTTCCCGCAACCGCTTCCTGCGCGCCTGTTGCTAACGGCTCCGCTTCCTAAGCCGTTGTTTCTGATCGCCTTAGGTCTGTCCAGTTTGGGCGTGGCGATGCGAATGGTGGATCGGTTCATCCTGCGCGGCGTGCCCTTGGGTGAAGATTTCGCCTCGGTGCGCGCGCAGTTGGAGGCAACGAGCGCCTCGCCGCTATCGGCGGCGAGCGCGGTGATTTATCCGATTTGTTTCGGCATGATCTTCTTCTATTACTGCCTGCCTAAAACCGAGCGGCGCTGGTGGCTTGGCGCGCTGGCAATGCTGATTTTTCTGTATCCGTCTTTCGAGTCGATTATTTCTGGCACCCGTTCTCAAATGGCGGTGAGCCTGGGGTTTATTCTCATCACTCGGTCTATCTTGGTTGATGATCTCCGGTGGTTGCGGAATCGGTTGGTCGTGATTGTTGCGGCATTCTTGATGCTAAACTTGTTCTTCTTAATGTTTGAAATTCGCGTCGAATCGATGGGGCAGGATTTTTATACGTCGAGTCAAAACTCCGGCTATGCCTTTACAGTGCCTCCGAATGATTTTGCTTTGTCTTATCTCATCGAAAATCAGGGAATTATGACGTCAATCGTCAGCTTAATCGTACATTTCACACAGTATTATTGCCATTCTGGGTATGAGTATTTGTATATCTTCGACCGGTTGCCGGAAAAGCCGCTATGGGGCGCCTATAATTTCTTTCATATTTATAAATTTTTCGGCTTAGTTATCGGCGATACGTCGGTGAATGATACGATCAATACGCTTGATATTCGTGTTGGGGTGTACGCGAGCTTCTTTGTGCCGTTATTTATAGATTATCACTGGGGTGGCCCGGTGTTTATGATGATCTTTGGGTTCGTACTCTCGCTGCTGTGGCGCGCGACTTTTCGGCACCCAACGGCCTGGTTTCCGCTAACGGCCTATATGTCCATCGTGCTGTTTCTCATGCCGATCACCAGCTTTCTCGTCGCGTCGCAGGGGCTTTATGTCATTAGCGCGCTGCTGGCGATGGGCGTGCTCATTCATCGGATGGACGGAACGGGACGGCGGGCGACCGCACGCTTTCGTAGAGCGTAACGAAGCGCTCGGCGGCGGCGGATTGGCTATAAACGGTAAGCGCCCGTGCCCGCCCAGCCTTCCCGAACCGCTGCCGAAGGTCGGCATCGTTCCAGAGGGTTTGCAGCGCTGCCGCCAGTGCGCGCGCATCACTGGGGGGTACTGTTAGCCCCGTCACCCCATCGGGGCTAACTTCGGGAACGCCCGTAGGCAGGCGCGTGTTGATGACCGGCAACCCAGCCGCCATCGCCTCCACCTGAACCAGCGCAAAAGTTTCCGAACGGTGCGTGGAGGGCAGCACGAACAGATCGGCGGCAGCATAATGGGCGGCCAGCACCCCGGCGGAAACCCCGCCGAGCAGTGTTATCCGGCCTGCGAGATTGAGGGCCGCAATCATCCCCTCAAGCTCCGCCTGCATCGGCCCCTCGCCGATAATCACCAGCCGTAAATCGGGCAGGGTGGCGGCAGCCTGAAGGAGAATATCGAAGCCCTTATAGTAAACCAATCGCCCCACCGCGAGGGCAAAACGCCCGCCTTGCGCGGCGCGGGTGGCGGCTTTCGCGGCCTCATCGGCGGCGGCAGCCGTGAAACTCTCCACAGCGCGACCAAATGGGATCACGCGAATTTTTTCGCGGTAAGGCGGCAGGAAGGTTGAATCGCGCCGAATAAACTCTGCTGAACAATGGATTGCCGCTGCGCGTCGGCAGAGGCGGTGCGCGAGTGGCGCGACCGCGTATTTCAACAACTTTTGCCGCACGATATCGCTGTGCCACGTCACTACGACCGGGGCTTTCGGTGGCCACAGCGTCATCAGCAAGTCGGCGATGGGAAAGGGGGTGTGGACATGCACAACATCGGCCCACGCTCTCCACTGCCGGTAGAGCCGAGCGTAGGCGGGCGAGAGGGCCAAACTGCCAACAGCCAGCTTATAGGGTGCGCGCAACACGGTGACGCCGGGGGCGGGATAACGCGGGCGGGTGTCGCCATCATCGGCATGGACCAGCACAATCACCTCATGCCCCAAGGCGGCAACGCCTTCGGCCATACTGGCGACGACCGTTTCCATACCGCCAAAGGCGGGCGGATAGAATTTCGCGACGTGAAGAATTCGCATATGGTCAGCCTAACCTATTTCCCGTTACGCGAGAAAGCGGAGAAGCGCCAAAAAAGAAACCCGCTCGCTCCAGGAAGCGAACGGGTTCTGTTCTAGCCCCGAAGGGTTCAGCGTTAAGCCAGCTTCACCAAGCTCGTTACCGGCGTGAAACCGCGCACACCGTTGGTCACAGTACCGAGCGAGAAGTTGCTTTGGTAAGCCTGAATGGCGGTCTGCGCCGTCCGTGTGCTGGTCGGGTTCTTCGCGACTGCGGTCAGTGTATCGTTCTGATCGCGGGTGACAGACAGGGGCGCAGTGCCTTTGCTATTGTAGGCTTGCAACATGCCGGCAATGCCGTCAACTGACGCGCCCGCTGCAGCGATTCTGCCGGTGGCTTGCAGCTTCCGGTTCGCGACATCAAGCGTTATCTTCGGACCCGTCACACGGTCGGTCGCGGCTTGCAGCGTCAGCACGCCATTCGCGAGCAAATAGCTGGGGCCTCTCGTTGCGGCGGCACCAGCGTTTTGCGTTCCGGCAGCGATTTGAGTTTGCACCGTGGTCCCCGTGACCGACAGCGCCGGAGCCGACAGTTTGCCCTTAGAGGTCGCGGTCTTGACGCCGACATTATAGGCTTGCACGTCGATAACACCGTTAGCGCGCACGCCAACGTTGCTCACTGCAACCGTGGCGTTGGAGCGGTTTAGCACTTGTGCTCCTGCGGCCTGCGCTACCGTGAAGCTCGCGGTGCGTTCTGCCGAGCCGCCGCCGATGGTGCCATCGGCCTTCAGCCAAGAGCCTTGAGCTGCAACCGTCGTGCTGGCGCTTGTTACCGTCGTGCCTGTGCCGTTGAAGGTGGAGTTGCGTTGCGAGGTTGAACTGGTATCGACCGTTCCATCGTTCCGGCTCAGGACCGACGAGGCCCTGGACACTTCGCTGACCGTGACGGCCCCCGCAGTTGGGTTTGTGCCACTGCTGGTATCGGCCACGGTCGTTGTCGTCACAGCAGAGCGTGCTGATACGAGCGTTTGACCGTTCACATCGCTCGCCGTCACGCTCTCGCCAGTACGCGTGACCCGAAGGCTACCGCTGACTGCGTTGAGAACCGACGTTTCCGAAGTCAGCGTCTGCCCTGAAGCAACCACAGCGCCGGCAGCGTTCTTCGTGATCGAGGTCAGAACTTCGCGCAACGACTTCTGATAGTTACCGTCTTTCGTCAGGCTATAAACGATTGTGCGGTCGCGGTTCTCAAACACCGTATTGCCATCGGCGGAGGACGTAACAACAGATTCAATCTTAAAGGCCTGCGTCAGTGTGCCTTTAGCCGCGTCGGCAGACGTGACTGCCGTGGTCTTTTCCTGGCGAACGGTATCTGCATAGGCCTGACCGGCCTTCAGGTTGCCGCCACTCTCACGGATAATGGTTTCACTGAAGCTACGTTGAACACCAACGCCGTTATTATTCTTCGCGGCGGTCTGCTCGATCGTGCGGGCGGCAATAGTAACTTCGGTGTTGCGCGTCGTGCCATTTTCCAGCGTGCGCGCTTGGTTGGTGGTGGACGATGCTGCCTGAGTGAAGGAAGCCGCGCCGGACCCGATGGAGCCGAGCACCCTAGCGCTGAGATTATCTTTCAGAGCCTGAACATTGCTCTGGAACCGTGCATTGGAGCCGTAAATGGCCAGCATCGAGTCCGCACGGTCGGCAAGCGAAATCGTATCCGTTATCGCTAGCCCTTGTGCCTGTGCGTTTGTGGCTTGGGCTGGAGTTGCGCCTGCGGGGGCCGTTGGGGTCGTTGATAACCCCTTACGGATCGCGGCTTCGGCAGAACCGATGTACTTGTCAATCGTTCCAACGCTTGGCGTGATCTCTACCATCTTCAACTCCATCCAGCGCGATGCCGGTTCTGATCCCAACGAGCGACTTTCTGTCAGCTCGCTCTTTCTGACCAGTTCACATTAGCAGCACTCCGCTAAGAGATGGTTAAAATTTCTGACTTTTTTGAGAGACGTGTTTCGCAAAAACGAATGGCAACTTTGCGTAAGCCGCATAGCAAGTACTGCCTGATATGCTGTGATCGTATGACTGTTTACGTCGAGGGAAGGGCTTGTCGGGGATGCGCTAATTGTAAAAATTCCTGCAATCCCAAAGCGATAGCCTCTATGGCTTGCTGGTCTTCGCGCCCTTCTTGAATCTCGCGGGCCAGTCGATCGGGGAAACCTTCAAAACTATTCGCGTGCAATCGGGCTAAAAAATCGCGGCATTCAATTTCCTGGCGCTGGCGGGTGGCATCCGAGGGTGGCGTCAACAGTTTGCGCATCGGCCACAGCAGCGGATCGGGAAAATCCGCCGCCGACACGCGCATCAGCGGATCGAAGAACACAGGCGCAAGGCCAACGGCGGGGCGGCCCATCAGCGCGGCTTCATACCCCGCCGTGCCGGTAATCGTCACCACCAGATCGGCCCGGTTCAAGAGCGCGAAGGTGCTGTCGGCAGGGTCAATCAGCCGAACATTGGGCAGGGCGGCGATCTGGCGCAACCAGCCGGGGGAACGGTCGCCCAGCCAATCGGGATGTTCCTTCACCCAAAGCTCGTGGGTAGCGGGCAGCAGCCGCGATAGGCGCTGGATAAGATGGGCCTGATCCGAATGCGGTGCGCCGAACACGTCAATCGAGGCTTCCGGCGCATGGTGCAGGCAAAACAACACGAACCGGCCCGCTGCGGGGGCTGGCTCGAACGGTGGAAACAGGCGCAGACGGGCGGCGTTCCAGGCGAGGCGCAAGCGATCCTTGAGTGCGGCCAGGGTTGGGCGCACGGTAATATCATCGAGCGTTTCGGAGGCGGGAGTTAGCCTGCGCCGCAACTCCTGCCACCAAGAGCGGCGGATGCTGAGGGCGGAAGGGTGGCTTGCGGCATAAAAAGGTTTCACCGGGCGGGCGCGCCATGCGGGTAGAAAAGCGTCGGCCCAGGCGGCATCGGCCTCGGTGGGCGCGCGCCAGTGAACAAGCCGGTGCGTAATCGGCTCGAAAATTCCCCAGCGCTCCGACGGGATGCGGACGGTGCTGTAGAAATAGCAACCGCGCCCCTGTTGGCGCGCAATCAGCGCCGTCAGCATTTCCCAGGCCCAAGTCTGCTCGCCAAAGCAGGCAATAACCTGCTGGTCGCGCAAGAACGCCTCAATCGCTTGCCCATAGCGTGCCAGAATTTGCCAGGCGCGGTCTGCCGGGCGCGCTCGCATCAGCCGATCCATCTGGATGAGGGCGGCGACTGGCGGGCGGTCTTCTTGTTCCCAGGAGGCGGCAAGGGTTTTGGCGGTGACGACGGGAAGCTGCTTCGAGCCTTCCGTGAGGGCATAAAGCGCCAAGCGCTGCGAGTCCGGTACGCCCTGGGCCGCCAGCCAGCGGTCCCAGCGCTGCCCTGGCACCAGCCAGACGCAGCGATAGCCCTGCTGCTCCAGTCGATCCGCCAGCCGTTTTTGAACCGGGGTTAAGGTCTGGTTCGATAAGAAGGCAATTGTTTGCCGGTCAACCCGCTCACTCATACCAACCCTCCCCCCTCTCAAGCTCGCTGCTGAGATTAGACTAACCGGGATATGGTGAACGATGCCTTACGGCGCGAGGGGCGGATCGGCGATAACACGGTTACGGCCTTGATTTTTGGCGGCATAGAGCGCCCGGTCGGCGCGACTGATGATCTGGTCGCTGGTTTCCCCGCTTTGCGCCACCGTCACCCCTGCCGAGAGTGTAATGCGCCCGAGCGGCTGCCCTGTCGTGCGGTTAACCACTGCCCGTGTGGCGACATCGCGCCGAATGACCTCGCACAGATCGAACACCTGAGGCAGGTCCATATCGCGCACCAGCAGCGCAAATTCTTCCCCGCCGAAGCGATAAGCTCGGCCTAGTCTCTCTACCCTCTGGGCCAGCCCCTGAGCGACCAAACGCAACACTTGATCGCCCAGGACGTGACCGTGCTGGTCGTTGAAATTTTTGAAGAAATCAATATCCGACAACACAAGACAGAATTTGCCGTCGGCACTGCGAAGCAACGTCCTCAAATCTTGCTCGAACCGGCGGCGGTTGAGCAGATGGGTGAGGGCGTCCGTATCCGCCGCAATCCGCGCTTCCGATAAGTGGACTTGCGTTCGCCCTAGGTCGTGCTGCGTGGCCGAGAGTTCTTCCCGCAGGGCGCGCATTCGATCCGACAGGCCTGCAAGCTGGGCGCGTAGGGCCGCATTCTCGCTGATAACCGTATCGGTCTCCGCTGACAGCAAGCTAATCGCGGTTTTCAGGCTCGATGGCGTATCTATATGGGTTGGCTGAAGCCCGGCCAGGGTTTCGGCATAGTCGGCATGAGCACGGTCGGCCTGCGACAGCACGTCCGCCGCCTCCTCCATAATATCCCCAGCATCACCAGCCACACGGTGAACGAGCGAGGGGTTGGAAGGGCGCGGCTCTCCCGGCGGGGCCTCGGTAGGGGCCTCCGCAATCAGGTCTGCGGGCAGCGTGAGCGCTTTAAGGCTTTCCGGGAAGAAGCGCGTTTGCAGCGAGTTAAGCGCATTGGGCTGCGCCAACAAGCCGGCAGCTGCCAGCTCCGCCATAGCTTCCGGCAAGCCCGCAATCGTGCCACCGGTGGCATGATACCACAGAGCGTAGTTTTCAGGGGTGGGCGGGGCGCCGGTTAGGATCAACCGATCCCAGGCCATTCGCCCAATGTCCCACAGGCGTTTATTGGTTTTCTGCACGTGTTGGTCCTATTTTCCTCGCTTTTTGCGAGAGGATAAGCGCTGAAGTTAGCATTTACCAGAAGCATAGACGCAGTTCGTAAAAATTGACTGAAACCAAAAAGCGGCATCGGGAAAAGGTTGCCCGCGCCCGCCGCTCGGCTACACTCTTTTCTATGACGGCTCCTAAAATCATCAATCTGGCGCTTCACGGCAGCACTTCACACGGGGCTTTTACCGGCAATGCGTGTTGCAACCACCTTGATCATCGCTCCCCTCTTGATCTTGCGAAGACTTTTTTCTGATGTCCAGTGAACCCTTCCTGGCTTTTGATGCCGACGATACCCTGTGGCATAACGAAACTTTCTTCGCGTTGACCGAAGAAGCTTTCGCCCAGTTGCTCGCGCCCTATGCCGAGCCAGGGGCCTTGCGGGAGCGGTTGACCCGCACCGAGCGGCGTAATCTTGGTATCTTCGGGTACGGCGTGAAGGGCTTTACGCTGTCGATGATCGAAACTGCTATTGACGTGACCGACGGCACGGTGCCCGCGATAGTGTTGCAAGCCTTACTCGATTTAGGGAAGGAGATGATGGCCCATCCGGTCACGCTGCTCGACGGCGTGGGCGATGTGTTGGAGCAGCTTGCCACGCGCTTCCCGCTTATGCTGATTACGAAGGGTGATCTGTTCCATCAGGAAAATAAAGTGGCGCGCTCCGGCCTTGCCGATTTGTTTACGGCGGTGGAAATCATCAGCGAGAAAGACACGCTCAGTTACTCTCGCCTGCTGGCCCGGCACGGGGTTGCGCCCGAACGGCTGGTGATGATCGGCAATTCCTTACGCTCAGACGTGCTACCGATTTTAGACATCGGCGGGTGGGGCGTGCATATTCCATACTCTCTCACTTGGGCACACGAGCAGGCCCCGGAACCCTTGGGGCACCCGCGTTATGTGCGCCTGTCGGATATTCGCGACGTGCCGATGTGGGTCGAGGCGCAATTTCCGTCAGGGAGCATTGTAGGGGAGCAGCCCTACGGTCGTTCAGATACAGAAGGAATGCCGCGATGACCCGGTTGAGCGTTAATCTAAATAAGGTGTGCCTGCTGCGGAACTCGCGCGGCGGAAACAGTCCCGATCCTCTCGCGGCGGCGCGGCTGTGCATCGCGGCGGGGGCCGAGGGCCTCACCCTGCACCCGCGCGCCGACGCGCGCCACGCCACGCTCGAAGACGTTATCGCGTTTGCCGGACTGCCGGAGGTGGCGCGCGGCGATGTGGAACTCAATGTCGAAGGCGATTTGCGGCCCGAACTGATGCGGTGCGCCTATGAGGCTGGGGCGCATCAATTCACCGTCGTTCCGGTTATGCCGGGGGAAGTGACCTCCTCGCGCGGCTGGCGGGCCTATGATGATCACGATGGGCTGGCTGCTGCGGTGCGTTTCTTCAACGGCAAGCTGCGGGTGTCGGTGTTCTGCGACGCCACGGAAACGTCGGTCGCCTACGCCGCCCGTGGGGGGGCTAACGCGGTGGAGTTTTATACGGGGGCTTTCGCGCAAGCGTTCGGCACTCCCACGGGCGCGGCGCTGTTGGAAGACTTGGGCCGCGCGGCGGATTACGCACGGAGCTTGGGATTGCGCGTTCACGCCGGGCATGATCTCGATACCGTCAATCTGCCCGCCTGCTTAGCGCGCTTGACGCCCGATGAAGTGTCTATCGGCCACGCCATTATCGCCGACACGCTGGTGGAGGGGCTGGAGCCGACCGTGAAACGCTATCTCGCGGTGATTGCGGGGGGCTGACTGCCGCGATTCTGCCGCTTTTGTGGGGCAGGGTTGTATGACATTCTCTTGCGAACCCCTTGGGCCTTCGGTCATAACACACCCATGCCAAACCTAACTGCTTCCCGCGCCGCGCGCCTTCTGGCTACGGCACTCTTGCTGCTCCCGCTCGTTCTGCCCATGCCTGCCCAGGCGCAAAGCAAGGACGAGGTGGAGGAGGCCCAGAAGATATTGATGCTGATGGGCCATTTCGCGCGCCGCCCAACCGGAGAGATGACGCCGCAAACGGCTGAGGGGCTGCAAAAGTTTCAAGCGCAAGCCAAGCTGCCGGTAACGGGTAAGCTCGATAGTGCGACGCTAAATGCCCTTCGCCAAACCCGCGATACCAAATTCAGCAATCCCCTGAGCCTGGAAAGCGCCCAGAAGCGCCAACAGCAAGCCGCAGCAGCAGCAGCGGCCCCGCCGCCGAAAGTAGCGGCGGCCCCGCAGGCGTCTGTCTCTGGGCAAGCGCTCGGCGGCTCGCAAGAGGTGATTACGGGGTATGGTCAGCGTGGTGCGATGTCGGCACCCTCGGTTACGGGGGGAGTGCCGTCCCGTGCAGCGCCGCCGCTTCCGAGTGCGCCGCAAGCCAGCACGCCCATTCTGCCGCCGGGGATTAGCAACCGTCCGCCCATCTCCCAGCGCGCGCCTACCAATCCGATGGCGGTGCCGCAGCAGGAGGTAACGGTAACGCGCATGATCACCGCCCCGCCGCCCGTTGTTGCGCCGCAAGCCGAGAAGCCGGGGGTTCTGTCGTTCTGGCCGTGGCTGACCGTGCCGGGGATTTTCGGGATTTTCGGCTGGATTGTCTGGCAAGCCGTCTTCGCCCGCCCGCGCGGCCCGAACCCGTTTCTGGCGGGTGCCCCCAGCCCAGCAGGGCGGCAAGAGCCGGGGCTTTAGTTCTTTACCTTGGGGCAGCCTTCTGGTCAGCTACACTCCTGTTATTGCCGTTATTGGACCTGAAGAATGCCCCGCGACGCTGCTTTTAAGCCCTCCGCCTGTCCCCATGACTGCCCGGCGACGTGCGCGCTGGAGGTGGAGATTCTGCCGGATAACCGCGTTGGCCGGTTTCGGGGCGCGTCGGACAATGACTATACGGCGGGCGTGCTCTGCGCGAAAGTTGGGCGCTATGCTGACCGCGTGCATCATCCCGACCGGTTGATGACGCCTCTGCGCCGCACGGGGCCGAAGGGCAGCGGCCAGTTTACGCCTATCTCCTGGGATGATGCGCTGGACGAGATCGCTACGCGGTTCAAGGATATTGTCGCCACGCACGGCGCCGAAGCCATTTGGCCCTATTATTACGCGGGCACGATGGGCCAAGTGCAGCGCGACGGCATTAACCGCCTGCGTCACGCGCTGGGCTATTCCGATCAAAAGCGCACAATTTGCACGGCTCTGCCGCGTGCGGGCTGGCTGGCAGGTACGGGGTTCGAGCGTGGCACGCACCCGCAAGAAATGCTGACCAGCGAGGTGATCGTGATTTGGGGCGGCAATCCCGTAGCGACCCACGTTCATATCGCGGGGTTGATGAGCAAAGCGCGCAAGCAGAACGGCGCGAAGATCGTGGTGATTGATCCTTACCGCTCGCCAACCGCCGCGCTTGCCGATGTGCATTTGCCCCTCTTGCCGGGTACCGATGGCGCACTGGCCTGTGCTGTGATGCACGTGGCTTTTCGCGATGGGCGGGCGGATCGGGCTTATCTTGCGGCCCACACGAAGGATTATGCCGCGCTCGAAGCTCAGGTCGCCGATAAAACGCCGGTTTGGGCCGCCGCTATTACGGGCCTCACGGTGCGGCAGATCGAAGATTTCGCGGCGCTCTATACGGGGACGCAAAAAACCTATCTCGCTGTCGGCTACGGTTTTACCCGCGTCCGCAACGGTACCCTCAACATGCACTCTGTCGTTTGCCTTCCGGCGGTTACGGGCGCGTGGCAGGTGCCGGGCGGCGGGGCGTTTTGGTCCTATGGCGGCACGCTCTATAAGCTCGATAAAAATTTGATCGACGGCACACCGCTGCGCCGCGCGGGTGTTCGCATGATGGATATGAGCCGCATTGGCGCGGCCCTGACCGGGCATCTCACGGGCGATCGTTCGGAGTTAAAAGACGGGCCGCCGGTGATGGCGCTGTTGATCCAGAACACCAATCCGATGGTGGTGGCTCCCAATACCGCCCTCGTCGCGCAAGGTTTCACGCGGGAAGATTTGTTTACGGTCGTGCATGAGCAGTTCATGACCGATACCGCCTTGATGGCCGATATTGTGCTGCCCGCCACCATGTTCGTGGAGCATGACGATCTTTACACCGCAGGCGGTCACGGCCATTTGCAGGTAGGGATGCGCCTAATTGATCCGCCGGGCGAATGCCGCTCCAACCATGCGGTGATCAACGCTTTGGGCCAGCGCCTTGGCGTCGGCGGGCTGCCCGGCTTCGATCTGTCGGCGCGGGAGATTCTCGATCAAACGTTGCGCGCCTCCGGTTATCCTGATCTGGAGACGTTCGCGGCGCAACGTTGGGTCGATTGCACGCCTGGGTCCGACGAAGGCCGCTTTGGCACGGGTTTCGGGACGCCTGATAAAAAATTCCACTTCGCGCCCGATTGGTCCACGGTCGGCATCGACGACCCGCGTTTGCCGCGTTTGCCAGACCATTGGGATAGTATCGCCCAGCGCGATGCGGAGCACCCGTTCAAGCTGATCGCCCCGCCCGCGCGGCAGTTCCTCAACAGCAGCTTTTCCGATGTTGGGGCGTCGCGGGTGCGCGAGGGCAAACCGCGCCTGTTGATTCACCCCGACACGGCAACGGCTTACGGTATTGCCGAGGGGGATTCTGTGACAATCGGCAATGTGCAAGGGGCCGTAACGCTTACTGCGAGCTTACGCGATGGGATGAACCCGGCCCTGCTGGTGGCAGAAGGGCTGTGGCGAAATAGTGATTTCCCAGAGGGCCTTGGGATCAATACACTGATTTCAGACGATAGCCCCGCCCCGGCGGGCGGCGCGGTTTTTCACGATACGGTGGTGTGGATGCGTCAGCATACCATTGTCTAAGAGACCCGATTTTTACGGACTCTCAACAGATTCTGCGTTAAGAGAGAGACATGACTGGAAACCGAGAGAATCTTCAAAAAGCGCAAGAACTCGAAAGATTTATCGAGCAAACGCGCAAGCGCGTCGATCAATTGGTCGCCGATGGAATGAAATATGCCCAAACGGGGCAGATTTCGTCGATGGAACGCTCTGTCACCAATATTCAGATTTTTATTAAAAATCCAAAGCTGCCGCGTGACTTAATCCATGACGCGCAACGCTCGATCGTTAATATGGAGAAGGAAGGCTATATCTTCTACATTGATGATCTATTGGCAAAAGCGCGCGATGCTGCTCAGGATCAACGCTTGAAGCAGAAACACGCTATTCTAATGATGGTTAAAGAGTATCTGCCGAAAGCCATGAAGGCTGGGGCTAGTGATGAGTTCCGTCACTCGGTTGATCGGCGTATCGAACTTATTGATCTCACGGGCAATCCAACGGCACCCGAATCGGGTTCGCGCGCCAAGCCGATGGATAAGCTGCGCTCGTTCTTGCCCAACCGTGCCAAGTTGTTCGGAGGCGATGGCAAAGGCCGTTAAACCACGCCAGGGCCTCGGGTTTTTCGGTTTTCTGGCGATGCTCATTTTTGTTTTCGGTTTGGCCGAGACGCAAGCGGCGTCTGGTCCTAGCCCCGTAGTCATCACCGTAACCGGCGACGAAGCGCCGGGGACTGTAGATCGCTTGATTGAGGCCGCGTCGCGCCAAGGTCGTCCCGTCGAACTCCGTTTAATGACACCTGCGGCGCAAGCTGCCCTCCAGGCGCCGCTGTCGCCCGATGCCGACCGCAGCGGCTGGGGGCTTCTGGTCGAGAATTTCACCGTCGGCACACAGTACGGCTGGGACTCGCTGCCGTTTATTCCCCGCTTAGCGGCTGATCTGGGGCGGGCGTGGGGCGAGGTTGGCAATCGCGGCTCGGCGGCCAGCGCTATCGGGGTGGCGGCGGCGATTGTGCTGGGGTCTGCCTTGGCCGGTTATGGCATGATGCGGCTCGTGCGCTTGCTATGGCCGCGCGCGCGGCTGTCGTGGCGACCAGCCCAGGCGGAGGGCGGCTTTATCGAGCGCGTTGGCGGCGGTCTTGCCACCTGGTTATCGCATATTATTGGCCTCTGTTTGTTTTTGCTGCTGTCGCAAAGTTTGAGCGCGCGGCTGCTGCCGGAACCCGATCTCGCGCGGTGGATCGCCGAAGGGGTCAGCGCGGTTGCTATTGGCTTTATCGCTTACGGCGCGACGGGCGAGTTTCTGTTGGCTCCCGGTCGGCCCGAATGCCGAGTGATGCCGCTGCCAAATGCCGAGTTTCATGCGCGCTGTTTGCAGATTTACGGGTTTATCGGCCCGTCAATCCTGTTCACGGTCGAGCTTTTCAACCGTATCGGCTCCTCCTCCCTGGCCATTGCAGGCTGGTTTAGCCTCTTCGGGGGGGCGATTACGCTGTATAAGCTCTGGTGGTTTTGGATGGGGCGAGCCGATATTCGCACTCTGTGCTTGGGGCAAAAGCCGGTAAGCCTAGGGCGGCGGGTGATGGCCTCGGCCCTGCCGCCGTTTCTGATCGCCTCCGCCATCTTGATCTGGGCCGTTGGCCGTGTCGCGGCGGTGGCCCCCGATGGCGCAAGCTGGGCGAATGCGGCAGGGGTGACGCAGATTATGCTTGTGCTAATCCCTATTGTCGCCGCTGGGGTCGCCACTCTGATGCGCGAATGGATCGCCCAGCCTCCCCAGGCTGAAATCCGTTTGATCGGCACCAACCCCATTATGCGCGCTTGGGCGTTGGTTGCGGCAACCACGGCGGGGATGACCGTCTGGATCATCGGCCTATGGGTCTTGGGGCGGTTGTGGCAGTTTTTTTTAGCTGAAATCTTCACGCCTACGCAGGTGGCCGCCCTTGAAGGGCCGATCTCGGTGATTGCGGTTGTTCTGGTGGGCTGGATTACGTGGACGTTTCTGGCCGCGCTCTTCACCGCCTATGCGCCACCGACTGCGGCAACGGGGCCGATTGGGCCTGATTCTGAAGATGAGGGCGCGGAAAATCAGACGCACAGCCGTTTCGGCACGATTCTACCGCTGCTGCGCGCGGCAGTGCTGGCGACGGTAACGGGGGTGACGCTGCTTGTCGGTCTATCGCAGTTGGGGATTGATATTTCGCCGCTGCTGGCCGGGTTCGGCATTTTGGGCCTCGCCATTTCTTTCGGCTCGCAGGCGTTGGTGCGCGATATTGTTTCGGGGATTTTCTTTATCGCCGACGACGCGTTTAGGGTAGGCGAATATATTGATACCAGTAAGCTGAAGGGCACTGTAGAGCGCATTACGTTGCGCTCGGTGCAGTTGCGCCATCAAAGCGGGCTGGTTCACACGATCCCGTTCGGGCAGATTTCCTCCGTCACCAACTCCAGCCGCGAGTGGGCGACGGTGAAGTTCAACATTCGACTGGACCGCGACACAGATATTGAAGTCGCACGCAAAACCATCAAGCGCGTTGGGCTGGTGATGGCGGAGGCACCCGAGTTCGCGCCGCTGATGATTTTGCCGCTGAAAATGCAGGGTGTCGCCGAGATCGACGACAGCGCCATTGTCATGCGGCTTAAATTCACCTCTAAGCCGGATCGGGCGAGCTGGCTTCAGCGCGAAGCCTTGAAGCGCGTCTATGCTGCCTTGCGCGAGGCTGGGGTGATCTTCGCCTCCAACGCCGTCACCGTGCGCGGCGGGGCAGAACATCATGCGGCGGCGGCCAATTTTATGGCACCCCCCCTGCCGCCACAGGTTTAAAAGACGCATTGGCGACCGACGAGTATTTTCTGCCGTTGCTGATGACCGTTGTCGCGTCCCCCCCCTATAACGAGCCGATTATTGTTCCGGTGAAGGGGTTTGGATACGGCTCATTCAGCCACCGTTCAGTGCAGTTCGGCTGATTTATCGCGCATGTAACTATCGAGATAAAAAAAACCCCGTCCACCGAGCAGCAGAGGCACAAGCGCTCGGTGGGCGGGGCACGAGAGAGGAGCGGAGGCGTTGCTCTTCCCTCGATCACTTATCTCAGTAAAACCTGAGATAGGTTAATATTTCGTCTCTAATCCTAACGAAATCAAGAGAGATCTCTAAATTTTGGGGCATAGCCCCTAACGACCTACTACGGGTTGGAAGCGCGGCATTGCCATCGAGGGGGTTTCGCGGATGGGAGTCTCTTTTTCCGCGAGCAGGCGCATGATCGCTTCGCGGGCATAATGGCTCTTGGTGCGGCCCGTGGCGCGGGCAAGATTAGCGAGACGACGCTCAAGTTCGGCTTCGACGCGCACGGTCAGCATGACTTGACTGTCAACAGCTTTGACACGCACCGGCGGTGGCGGGAAGTGGGGGCGGGGGGTCATGCGCGTAATCCTTCTCGGAGGGTGCTGCGGAGGGTATCGAGAGGTACGGATTGCCCGTGCCGCTCGACGTGCCAGAAAGTCCAACCATTGCAACTTGGAACTGATTGCAAAGCAGCTGCGACCTGGTGGATGGAGCCGCGCGTGCTGTCGGCGGCAAGGCTGCCATCGGCGCGCACGCGGGCGGAATAACGGCGGCGCACGTCGAATAACAACTCGCCGGGCCGGATAAGGCCGAGTTCGACCAGATTGCCGAAGGGGATGCGCGGGGCCTCACGCGGCGATTGAGTGCCGACAACGGCTTCGGCAGGTGCAGGCTCGACGCTGTCGATCCGCGCTTGGGCGCCAGCGGCATAGGCTTCGTCGCGCTCCAGGCCGATGAAATGCCGCCCCAGATATTTAGCGACCGCGCCCGTCGTGCCGGTGCCGAAAAACGGATCGAGCACAACATCGCCGGGTTTCGTGGAGGCCATGAGCACGCGGAACAGCAGGCTTTCCGGCTTTTGCGTCGGGTGCAGCTTGCGCCCATTCACCTTCAAGCGCTCGCGGCCCGTACACAGCGGCAGTACCCAGTCCGACCGCATTTGCAGATCGTCATTGGCCATTTTGAGGGCCGAATAATTGAACGTGTACTTCGATTTCGGCGTTTTCGATGCCCAAATCAGCGTTTCGTGAGCATTGGTGAAGCGGCGGCCCCGGAAGTTGGGCATGGGGTTAGACTTGCGCCACACCACATCGTTCAAAATCCAAAAGCCCATATCCTGCAACATCGCGCCGAGGCGGAAGATATTGTGGTAGGAGCCGATGACCCAAAGCGTGCCATCGTCCTTCAGCACGCGGCGGGCTTCTGTCAGCCACGCCTTCGTGAAAAGGTCGTGCGCCGCAAAATCTCCCAGCTTATCCCACTCGGCATCGACGCCATCGACCCGGCTATTATCCGGGCGATGCAACTCACCGTTGAGTTGCAAGTTGTAGGGCGGATCAGCAAAGACTAAATCCACCGAGTTATCGGGAAGACGCGCCATTTCAGCGATGCAATCGCCGATCAGGATCGTGTCCAACGGGAGAGCTGAGGAAGGGGTGAGGCGCTGTGTCATACCCAGACAATGCCGTTGTCAGACACGAGCGTCAATAAAAAAATTGAGCATTTTTAATGTGTTATGGCATTTAGTAAATGTAATGTCTTAAGAAAAATCAAAATCTGGTAGGCCATACGCCCTCTTACCCGCTAGCCCTTGTGGTTTTGCGATACATCGTAGCATACAGATTTTTCTGAATCGTGCATCTTTTTTTAAGAGATGAAATTAGCCTAAAGGCATAAGCCTTTGAATTATATAGAATTAAACAAAAAGCGAACGGGTGCAAAACTCCGACGATGATGCGGGGTAATCCCGTCCGATAGCAGGGCCGCACGGTGGAAGGCGACCGGATACCCCGCATTCCGCTCCCACCCATAGGCCGGGTAGCGGGTTGCAAGGCGGGCCATCAGCCGATCCCGCATCACTTTGGCGAGAATCGAGGCGGCGGCAATCGACAGGCTGCGATCATCCCCGCCGACGAGACAGCGATGGGGCAAGATCAGCCCTTTCGGCGCGCGGTTGCCGTCGATGAGGGCCGCCACCGGGCGCAGCGGCAGCCTGTCGAGTGCCCGGCGCATAGCGAGATGGGTTGCGCCGAGGATGTTATGGGTATCAATCTCCCGCACGGAGGCGGCGGCGACCACGGCCCAGACGCCCGCCCCTTGCGCCGCCCACAGAGCTGCGGCGAGGGTTTCGCGCGTGTGAGCCGAGAGCTTCTTCGAGTCGCGTAAACCCCCGACTAACTCCGGCGGCAGGCGGTTTGGGTCGAGAATAGCGGCAGCCGCCAGCACCGGCCCTGCCAGCGGCCCGCGCCCTACTTCATCCACCCCCGCCACCGGCCCGTCCCAGGCGGCTTCGTGGGAGAAGTCGGGGCCTAAAAAACCTGATTTCACGGGCGTGAAGCCTCTTCAAAAATCCGCTAAGGCAAGCCACCTTAAAGGGCTAGGGCGTCGATGCACAGCATGGCGCGAAGCTGGTTGCCGGAAAAACCGGGGCGGCATGACAGGAGAGACAAATGGATTTTGCGAACTATACCGAACGGGCGCGCGGTTTTTTGCAAGCCTCGCAGGCGCTGGCCCTGCGATCTGGACATCAGCGATTCTTACCCGATCATATTCTGAAAGCGCTGCTGGAAGACCCGGAAGGCATGTCGGCCAACCTCATCCGCACCGCAGGCGGCGACCCTAAGCAGGTGGAAGCGGTGATTGATCTCGATCTCGCCAAGCTGCCTAAAGTTGAGGGCGGCGGGGCCGGGAACCTCTACCTTGCGCCGGAAACCGCTCGCCTGTTCGATGCCGCCGAAAAACTCTCACAGAAATCGGGCGACGCGTTCGTAACCGTGGAGCGGTTGCTGCTGGCGCTGACGTTGGAGAAAGACGGCAACCCCGGCAAGGCGCTGGCGGCGGGCGGCGTGACCGCGCAAAACCTCAATCAGACCATCGAAACCGTGCGAAAAGGCCGTAAGGCCGATAGCGCCACGGCAGAGGGCAAGTATGACGCGCTGAAGAAATATTCCCGCGACCTGACGGAGGCGGCAGCGAACGGTAAGCTCGATCCCGTGATTGGCCGCGATGAGGAGATCAGGCGCGCCATTCAGGTTCTCTCGCGCCGCACCAAGAATAACCCGGTGCTCATTGGCGAGCCGGGCGTGGGGAAAACCGCCATTGTGGAAGGCTTGGCGCTTCGCATCGTCAAGGGCGACGTGCCGGAAAGCCTGAAGGGTAAAAAGCTGCTGTCGCTCGATCTCGGCGCACTGATTGCCGGAGCCAAGTTTCGCGGCGAGTTTGAGGAGCGCCTAAAGGCCGTGCTGGAAGAGGCGACCCACGCCGAAGGCCAGATTGTGCTGTTCATCGACGAGTTGCACACGCTGGTCGGCGCGGGTAGGGCCGATGGCGCGATGGATGCCTCCAACATGCTAAAACCAGCGTTGGCACGCGGTGAACTCCACTGCGTCGGCGCGACAACGCTTGATGAATATAGAAAGTATATCGAAAAAGATGCGGCGCTGGCGCGGCGGTTCCAGCCGGTGTTCGTGGCCGAACCTTCGGTGCCCGATACGATCTCCATTCTGCGGGGCTTGAAAGAGAAGTACGAGGTTCATCACGGCGTCCGCATTACCGATAGCGCCATTGTGGCGGCGGCAACCCTGTCCAACCGCTACATCACGGATCGGTTCTTACCCGACAAGGCGATTGATCTGATTGATGAAGCGGCGGCGCGGCTTCGCATGGCAGTCGATTCTAAACCCGAAGCCCTGGACGAGCTTGATCGGCGCATTATCCAACTCAAGATCGAGCGGGAAGCGTTGCTGAAAGAAACCGACGCCGCCAGCCGCGACCGCCTCGTGACCTTAGAAAAAGAGTTGGAAGGGCTGGAAGCCGATGCCGGCATGATGACCGCTGCCTGGGAAGCTGAAAAAGCCAACCTTAACAGCGCGCAACGCCTGAAAGAGCAACTCGATCACGCCCGCGCCCAACTCGATATCGTGCAACGCGGCGGTGATTGGGCCAAGGCCGGGGAACTCACCTATGGCGTGATCCCCAACCTTGAAAAAGCCCTGACCGATGCCGAAGCCGCAGGCGGTTCGCGCTTGGTGAAGGAGGCCGTGTCCGATCAAGACATTGCCAGCGTCGTCGCGCGCTGGACCGGCATTCCAGTGGAAAAGATGCTGACGGGCGAACGGGAAAAGCTGCTCAACCTTGAAGACGCGCTGCACCTGCGGGTGATTGGGCAGGATGAAGCCATTCACGCCGTGGCCAACGCCGTGCGCCGGGCGCGGGCAGGCTTGCAGGATCAGAACCGCCCGATGGGGTCGTTCCTCTTTCTCGGGCCGACAGGGGTGGGCAAGACCGAGTTGACCAAGGCGCTGGCGGGCTTTTTGTTCGATGACGAAAAGGCGCTGTTGCGTGTCGATATGTCCGAATATATGGAAAAACACGCCGTTGCCCGCCTCATTGGCGCGCCGCCAGGGTATGTGGGCTATGAGGAAGGTGGCGCGCTAACCGAAGCCGTGCGGCGCAGGCCCTACCAGGTGATCCTGTTCGATGAGGTCGAGAAGGCCCACCCGGACGTGTTCAATGTGCTGCTGCAAGTGCTGGACGATGGTAGGCTTACCGATGGGCAGGGCCGCACGGTGGACTTCCGCAATACGCTGATCGTGCTCACCTCCAACCTTGGCTCGGAACTGCTCGCCCACACTGCCGAAGCCGAAACCGAAATTCCGCCGCGTGTGCGCGATGGGGTGATGGAGATTGTACGGAGCGCCTTCCGGCCCGAGTTTCTCAATCGGCTCGATGAAGTGCTGATGTTCCACCGCCTCACCCGCCCGCATATGGACGGTATCGTCACCATTCAGCTTCAGGGACTGCAAAAGCTGCTGGCCGATCGCAAGATAACGCTCGACTTTTCAGCCGATGCGCTCCGCTGGTTGGCCGATGCGGGCTATGATCCGGTTTACGGTGCGCGCCCGTTGAAGCGGGTCATTCAGCGGCAGTTGCAGAACAGGCTGGCGGAACTAGTGCTCTCCGGCACGCTTCAAGACGGCCAAACCGTGCGCGTTACCACCGACCCGGACGGCTTAGCGCTAACGCCGGTAGTGGCTCAGGCGAGCGCGGCTTAAGCGCGGGGTTATACCCCGCACCCCACCAGGAGCCGGGCGGCTCCTGGACCTGGCTTTCTTCTAAAATAAGGGCCTGGGCAGCGCCCACTCACTCCCGAACTGACAGTAGTAGCTTCACGCCAAGCAGCCCCATTGCTGCGCCGACACCCCGATCGATCCAGGTTTTGCCGCGTAAATACATCGCGCGCGGGGCGGGGGAAGAGAGGACGAGGGCAACGAGCGTGTACCAGCCAGTTTCGATGAGCAGTACCAGGGCGAGCACCGTAACTCCGGTAGAAACCGATGCCTGTGCAGGCAAGAAAGCCGCGAAGATGCCTGTATAGGCGATAGCGGTTTTTGGGTTGCTGAGTTGCGTTCCGAGCGCGACGACGAAAGACCGCGCCATACCCCCGCGCGCCACTCCGGTCTCGCCGGTGGTCAGCGGCTGTTTTGCCCCGCGCCAGATTATCACGCCGAGATAGACCAGATAGGCCCCACCGAAGAGCTTTACGCCGACATAGAGAGCGGGTACGGCTGTGAGGAGGCTCTGGAGGCCGATGAGGGCGGCCAGCGCAAACACGCCACCGCCAATGCCCATGCCGAGGGCAGCCGCAAAACCGTGGGCGCGGGACTGTGCAACGGCCATACGGGCGACGAGAATAAAGCTGGGGCCGGGACTCATCGCACCGAGCAGTAGAACAGTGGCAAGCCCGATGAGGGCAATATCAGGGGACATGGTTTAGCTCCGATATCAGGAGCGTTTAGCCATCTCTAAACGGGTCAAACAATCAACTGCTTTTTTGCCCTTACCGCGCGCTGGCGACCTGGATCGGCTGCGGTAGCCCATCGCGCTTTTGCTCTAGGCTCTTCACGGCAACCAAAAAGTCGCGGAGATCTTTACCCTCGAGCTTACGGCCCGAGGGGAGTTTTACCGAGAGCGGGTTGATCTGGCTACCGCCTGCCAGCACTTCATAATGAAGGTGCGGTCCGGTAGAGCGGCCCGTGGTGCCAACATAGCCGATAATCTGGCCTTGGCGCACGCGGCTGCCAACGCGCAAGCCCGGCGCAAAGCGACTCATATGGGCGTAAGCGGTGGCATATTGGCCGTTGTGCTGAACTTGGGCGTAGTTTCCGTAAGCGCCATTGCCGCCATAAACTTTAATCGTGCCATCCCCCGCCGCTTGAATCGGCGTTCCCGTCGGTGCGCCGAAGTCCACGCCCTTATGCATCAGCGAGAAGCCGAGAATGGGGTGTTGGCGCATCCCGAAGCCGGAAGTGAGCTTGGCCCCGTCGATGGGGGTTTTCAGCAGGGCTTTCCGCACGCTTTCGCCTTTTGGGGTATAAAAATCAACGAACCCATCATCCCCCTCAAAGCGGAATAGCTTCAAGTTGGTGCCAGACAGCGTCATGGCGGCATAGAGCAAGCGACCATTGCGCGCGAGTTTACGATCCGGCGTCAGCTTTTGCTCGAAGACCACCTCGAACCCGTCGCCGGGCTGAATGTCGCGCTGGAAATCGACATCGTAGGAGAAGATTTTGATCAACTCCATCATCACATCGACTGGAATGCCCGCGCTCGTGCCGGAGACGAAGAGGCTGCTGTCGATAGTGCCAGAGGCGCGTGAAATTTCAGTGGTTAGCGGCTTCAGCTTATCTTCGACCTTATAGGTTCCGTTCGGCTGACGCATCACGGCCACGTCGCGCTCAACGCTGGCTTTCAGGGCGAAACTCTGGAGGACGACACCCTCGCCGTCGTCTGCTGGGGTAAGCTGGACTGAAACCTGCTGGCCGGGGCGCAGATCCTTCGGGTTGAAAATCTTCGTAACAGCGGCAAAAGCATCGGCGGCATGATTGGCCGGGGCACCTGCCCGCGCGAGCACAATCGCCAGCGTATCGCCCTTACCGATCACGTCTTGCTTGTGGCCCGGTTGCGTTTGGTTCAGCTGCTTTTTGCGTTCCCCTGCCTCGGCGGCGACAATCGCCTTTTCGGCGGGGGCACTCGTGAGATCCGGCGCGCTGTTTTCAGCCTGGGCCGAAGTTTTTAGCGGAGCAACACTTGCGCCACGCCGAAGAGTAATAGGATCAGCAGAAGCAGAAAGACTGAGAAACAGGATCGAGGTTAAGAGAAACCCGGAGGTGATCGAATGTTTCATCGTCTTTATCATGGGGCGATGCGATCTTTTCAGTAGAATAAATAAAAAGTGGTGCAGTAGTCGCCCCACGCTGGGCGGTTCGTCCATCCAAAGCCCGCTCACCTTCGTGAAACAGACTGGGCCTGTCAACCTAATTCATTGTTTTCATTGATTTTTTATTCATTGAAAGGGTTGTCGAGACGCAACAGTGTGGCCGTATGACAACAGATGCTGATCGCGCGAGAGTTGATTTCCGCCGCAGGAGAGCGCAAAAACAACGGGCTGTAAGACGCGGGTGCACAAAAATACCGACTCCTTATTATAAGGAGGCCCGTCGAGCGCAAACAGCGAGAGCGTAACAGGGGCGAAACATGGGTAAGCGTTGGATTTTAACTTTTATAACAATGGCTTGGGTTGTTATGCTCTCGGCCTCTGGCTGGGCTGGGGCGCAGGCGGAGAGTAGCGAGACACCGCCATCGGGGTCCAGCTCTGCGTCTAAAACGATCCTGATATTCGGTGATTCGATGGCTGATGGCCTGTGGGGTGGGCTTACCCGCGCTCTGCTGCGCGACCCTACGGTAAAGCTCATCAGACGTGGCAAAAATGGCACGGGTCTCGCGCGGCCCGATGTTTATGACTGGCCCGCGTCCTTGCCGTCTCTGCTGGATGCCGAAAAGCCCGACGTGGTGATTCTGTCCCTCGGTCTGAACGATCGGCAGGACACGTTCGCAGATGGCCGCCGTCAATTCTACTTCCGTACCGAGGCGTGGCGCGCGTCGTATAACGAGCGCATTCAAGCTCTCCTCGCACCGCTCCAGGCACGCCATATCCCGACTATCTGGGTTGGTCTGCCGATCATGCGCGATGCGGCGGTTTCCAAAGACGCCGAATTTCTGAACGGGCTTTACCAGCCTGCGGTTCTGGCGGCAGGCGCAACTTTCTTCCCGATTTGGGGAATGTCGGCTGATACTAACCGCGACTACGCCTCCCATACAAAAGCACCAGACGGGCGGATGCGGGCGTTGCGTGCCGAAGACGGAATGCATTTTTCCCCGGCGGGCTATGATCTGCTGGCGCACGCCCTGTTGCAAAAACTCGCGCCGATGGTGCGGGTGGCGACCAGCCCATGAGCCTGCCCCGACCGCGCCGGTTTCTGTCCCTCACGCTCTCGCTGCTGCTCGCGGCCTGTGCGGGCGGCCCTTCGACGCCTCAGAAATCCCCAGGCGAGATCGGGGGAAGTTCGGCAGGGGCACGCTGGCATCTGCCGGAAACCCGTGCGGCGGCACTACCAACAAAACCGCTAACCCGTCCCCGTCAAGGCAGCGGCCCGCTGGCGGGGTTTTTCACCGAGCTTGCCGCGCTAGAGCGGGGGGAGCGGCAAGAGCCGCTCTTGATCCTACAACTCGGGGATAGCCATACGGCGGGGGACCGGTTCAGCGGGCGCTTACGCGAGCGCTTGCAAGCTCAGTTCGGGGCCGCAGGGCGCGGCGCGCTGCCGCCGGCTGTGCCGTTCGATTACTTTCGTCCGCAAGGGGTGCAGATTACGGCCTCGCCGGGTTGGATCATCTCGCGCGCGGGGGCGGCGAAGCCCGACGGACTGTTTGGCGTTAGCGGCTTTCGCGCGCGCGCGACCAAGCCCGGCGACCGGGCAATGCTGACCAGCACGGAGGAAGCCGGGTTCGATACCCTCTTGCTCACGGTTCTCCGTCAGCCCTTCGGCGGCATGCTGGAGCTTGAGATCGACGGTCAGCGCCTGCCCGCCATCAGTACTGCCGCCGATACCGGCCCGCAGGTAGCGCGGCTCTCGATCCCCGTGCCACCGGGGTCGCGCCAAGCCACGCTCACCGCGCGCGCCGATGGGCCGACCGATCTGCTCGCCTGGGGCAGCCTGCGCCAAAAGCCGGGCGTAGTGCTGGAAGCCCACGGCACCGTGGGGGCAACGATCAAACTGCTCCGCCGTTTCGATCCGGCCACGCTGGCGTTTGAACTCTCTGATCGCAGACCGGATCTCATTCTGCTCGCTTTTGGCACGAACGAAGGCTTTCAAGACGGCTGGACCGCCGACGTTTATAGTGCCGAAGCTGCCGCTGCGCTCGCCGATCTACGCCGGGCGGCACCGGGCATCGACATCGCCGTGATCGGCCCGCCCGACGGCAACCGTCTTGCCACCCCCGGCTGCTCCCCTACCGCGACTCGCCAGTGCCTCGTCCCCGGTCAGCCCGTACCGCCGCCGCCGGTGGTGAAGCCAGGGGCACGCAAACCGGTAGCGGTCTGCCGCTGGGCAATTCCTGGAAACCTCGACATGGTTCGTCAAACTCTCAGCAGTCTGGCCGCGCGCGAAAAGCTGTTTTTTTGGGATTGGTCGCAGGTGATGGGGCCGTGCGGTGCGAACGCCTGGGCTTTGCAAGACCCGCCGCTCGCAGGCCAAGACCGCGTGCATTATCGGCCCGAAGGCTATGCGCGCGCGGCGGATGCGCTCTATGAGCAAATTATGGCCGATTTCGCAACGTGGAAAGCGCGCGCGGGGGCGGTGGCGCAGCGGTGATGAGCTTATGGGGGCCGTGAGACGGTAAGAAATCGCGCCCTCTAACCCCTTCGCTTCCTGTCTAAAATTCAGCGATTCACGGTAGGTTTCTCGAACATCATGTTATTTCCAACGCTCCAATACGCATTATTTTTAACGCTTATCTTGGTGCTGGTCTGGTCGATGCCGAACCTGGTGGCGCGCAAGCTAGTGCTGGTCGCGGCGAGCTATTTTTTCTATGCTCAGTGGAGCGCGCTATTCTCGGTATTGCTGGCGGCAAGTTCTCTCACCAATTTTACCATCGGCCTCGGTTTGGAGCGGTGGCCAGCGCGGCGAAAGGCGCTGCTTGTGGGGGGAATCGCTCTCAATCTCGCGCTGCTCGGGGTGTTCAAATACTATAATTTCTTTCTTGAATCTTTGGCTGAACTATTACTGCTGGTTGGTTGGCAGCGGGATTTGCCGTTTCTGTCCATCATTCTGCCAGTGGGGATTTCCTTCTTCACCTTTCACGGCATTAGCTACATCGTCGATATCAGCCGGGGAACGATCCGGGCAACGCGCAATCCTTTGGATGTCTTGCTTTACCTCGCGTTTTTTCCGCAGTTGGTGGCCGGGCCGATTGTGCGCGCGGCGCAGTTTCTGCCGCAATTGCAGCGAATACCGCGTTTTGCGGATGTTCAGGTTGGCGCGGCGCTGTTGCTGATTCTGCTGGGACTGGCGAAGAAAGTCATCATCGCCGATGCGCTGGCAACCCATCTGGTTGATCCGGTCTTCAATAGCCCGATCACCGCCAGCGGGCCGGACCTGTGGGCGGCGGCTTATGGCTATGCCGTACAGATTTACTGCGATTTCTCCGCCTATAGCGATATTGCCATGGGGTCAGCGGCCCTGCTCGGCTACCGTTTTCCGCTGAACTTCAATCGCCCCTATCGGGCTGAAAGTTTCTCCGATTTCTGGCGGCGCTGGCATATCTCACTGTCCTCTTGGCTGCGCGATTATCTCTACATTCCTCTCGGCGGCAATCGGGGCGGTGCCCTCGCGACAGTGCGGAACGTCATGATCACGATGCTCCTCGGCGGTCTATGGCATGGCGCGGCCTGGACCTTTGTGCTGTGGGGATTGCTGCACGGCACCGCCCTTGGTCTGGAGCGTTGGGCCGGGCGCGCGTGGCAGGCGGTGCCGCGCGCGGTGCGGATTCTGATTGTTTTTCACACGGTCTGCGGGGCCTGGATTCTGTTTCGCAGCGCCGACCTTGCCAGCGTGCTCGATTATGGCCACGGTCTTGCTCTTGGCGGTTTTAGTGGCGCGGAGACGCTGCTAACCTGGCCGCTGGTGGTGCTGATAGCCCTCGTGCTCGCAGCCCAGTTCACCCCGGACGTGGTTTCGAGCCGACTGGCGCGCGGGCTGGGTTGGTTGCCCTGGTGGGGATTGGGTCTCGTCTTGGGCGGCGTGCTCTTGCTCATTGAAGGCTTAGGGCCGCAGGGCGTTGCCCCCTTCATCTATTTTCAGTTTTAGGGAGGCCCTATGCGCCCGCTTCTATCGGCTTTTTTGATCGGCTTTCTCATTCTCGCCCTCGGCAATGCGCCGGGACTGACCGCATGGCTGCGCGATGTAAAGCCCGCCGCCCTTGCCGATGCTCTGCTTCCCTGGGCCGAACGCTGGCAGAGCGTTACAGAAAGCCTCGGCACCGATCAGCTGTTGCCCTGGCTCCGCGCACGCCGGGCCGATCTGCTGGATACCTGAGGGGTCTCTGCATTTTTGCACTTGATCTTGACCGATTGGACCAGTAGAAACCGCCTCCTGTTGCGGCGCTGCCGGGCAGTCGGTCTCAGGATCGCTTGATGAGGATCGCAAGATCGTCAGATATCGAAAAAGAGACCAGCAAAACAGTTTGACAGGGATTTTGGCTTCGGCTAAAAACAATTCCCTGCCCGGCTGAAACGGCGGCGCAGGCATCGGTGAAAACCGAAGTGTTCTTTGACATTGTTGATTATATGGGAAGGGGTTTGGAGTCGGCGGCCTGTTTGGCTGCTGGTTTTAAGCTTCTTTAGAGATAGAGAGTTTAGGATTG
>JAYSQZ010000043.1:0-3187 GCA_043721315.1 Alphaproteobacteria bacterium | reverse complement strand
CCCAAACCAGCAGTTCCAACCCTGGCACATCGGCAAAATCATCGCCGTTGCAGGTTATCAGCGTCAGCCCCTCGACCAGGGCGGTTGCTGCGATCATGCGGTCGATGGTTTTTCGGCGCGAGAAGCCGGTGGTTTGGAGGATCGTGCCATAGGCTTCGGCCATGTCGGAATCGAAATCGAGTACGGGCAGGAAGGTCAGCAGGGCATCCACCGCTGCACGGCGTTGCGCGGAAAACTGGGGCTTGGCGTAGATTCCGCCTTCCAGCTCGACCCGGGTGAGCGCCGAGAGGAAGGGCTTTTCGGTTAGCGCTTCAAACTGGGCAACCACCGCCTCTTCGCCATCGCGCAAGTGGGCCGCGACGCTGGTGTCGAGCAGGAACGGCAATTCAGTAAAGTCCGGGACGATCTGGGAAGATGTCGGGATCGCGCTCTTCGACCTCACCCACTGGGCCGATCTTACGCAATTTTGCGACCAGCGCCTCTATCGCCGCTTTGTCCGCCGCCGGATCGGCTATCCGCCGGATCACCACTTCACGCCCGCGCCGTTCCAGCGCGACTGCGGCCCCGGCGGCGATGCCAAAGCCCTTGGGCAGGCGCACGGCGACACTGTTGCCAGACTTGAAAGTGCGGGTGTTGTGCGGGGCGTTCATGGCGCGGGATATACGGGATATACCGCTGCGGTGTAAGGCGGCGCAGTGGCTACGACATCCGCCTCCGCTCCCAAAGGGAACAGGGAATACCGTGCCCTCGGCCCGGAAGCATAGACTTTGCCGTTTCCTTTGCTGCCCGTGGGCACCCAGACCTCAGGGGTATTGCACATGCTACCCTAACGCCCCGCCGCAAATCCCGTGGCCATATCTCTCGTCATTATGAAAATAGCTCACACCACAAATTGGGGCCGAATGTCGGAATCCTTAGTGTCGAGCAACGGTATGCTGCCTTCGGGCAAATTTGAATAGGCGGACATCCATTGTAGAACCCAGCCCGGGTCAGTGACTTTAGCGGGATGATAGCCGGGCAAGAGCGATCGCAACATGGCGGGGCCTGCATGCACGGCGAACCTTGCAATCATGGCATAGACGCTCAACCGACTGCGCCAATTCTTCCACCGTCCATCCCGCTCTAACATCGCTTTGTACCCCTGACGGCTGCACCAAGCGACATGGCTGGCGGCTACGATCAGGCCCCAAGCTTTGGCGGTATAACTGCCGAAGAGATGCATATACAGATCATAGGCAACGTTCTTGTGCTCGGTTTCTTCCACCATGTGCCAGAGGACCAGCGATGATACTGATGGGTCGGCGCCGCCGAACAGGTCCCCGCGCTGCCTAATCAGCCATTCTGTAAGTCCCATCGTCATCGTTTCAAAACCGGCAGTATAGGCCAGCCGCCACTTCAGGCTCTTTCTTTGAAACCGGCGATAGTCGGCTTCCATTTTGAGCTCTACTTCTCCCAATTCGGGATAATGAAGTTTCAAAATCTCGTTGTAGCGACGGTGGTTACGATAATGATGACCTTCCTGCCCGATAAAGCCGCGCACATCTTCCTTTAACGCCGGGTCATTGACCAGCTTCAACGCCTCACTGACGGTCTTGATCAGGAATGGCTCCAGATACGGCATGGCAAGCGATGCGCCATTTACCATATGACTCCATTCCGGGCGCTTGCGGTTCCAGACAGGAGCAATGTCTTCGTCAAACGCAAACGGGATTTGGCGAACCACAATCGGTGCGTACTTTGTCATAACGCTCGACCTTCTATCAGGACCACTTTGGACGACTCAAGGTCGCGTTTTGCGACATACGTCGTTCACTACCTGTCCGCCCGTGCTTCGCGAAACGCATTGTTGAGGCATATCCCCGTTGTGACAACGGCGCCGATCACTGCCGCGTAGAACGTGAAATAAGAAACGAGGTTGGCGAAATCGTTTTCAAAAATCGGTTGTATGCCCCGGAAAGGGGTGAAAACCGCCGCCGAATATCCGATCACATTCCCCCAGAGCATGATAATCGCCCAAGAGTAAATCCATTTGGCTTGCCTCACGCTGAAGCGCAGCCATGGGCTGAGCGCTACCATGGCCATCACATACATTGCGTTCGTGATGGTTCCAGTATGGGCATTGCGCAACAGCTCTTTCTGGTCAGGCACCTGAATTTCAATGCGGGGCAATGGCAATATGTGAAAGACGTTGTCGGCCAGTGCAATCAGCCACACAAACCCACCGAAAAAGCCCAAAAACATCGCAATAAAACAGTGCACAAGAAGCTTGCCGGCGATGGATCGAGAAAAGCTGCCGTTCTGGTCTATCCAAACCTCATTGCTTGCCATCTTCATGTTCTCCCCCGGAACTGCGGCGACCGAATTAAGGCGACAGTTCTCCGGACCGCACAATCAGGCCAAATTCGCTCCGTTGCAAGGGGACACGGAATACCGTGTCCCCAGCCAGCCCCCTCAATGATCCGCGTAAACCCGGCCCGACTGCGCCAATCGTTGCCGCGAAGTGTTTACCGGAACCGCAATCGCGGTGCCGGGGTCATAGACTTTGCTCACGCCCTTGCTGCCTTTGGGAACCCACAGTTCGACCCAGGTGTTCGAATAGCCGTTGGGCTTGTAACGGACCCAGTAGCCGTCCGGGTGCAGGCTCCAGCGGGTCGCGGGCACATCAATGCTGCCCGGACCGCGCGGGGCCACGCCGCCCAGAACGGCGACGCGTTCAATGTCAGAATAGCTGGAACCCGGCGTGGTCAGCAGCCCGCGCAGGCGGCTTTCGGCTTCGACCACGGCGCGGACCGGACCCGGCATTCCGCCAGTGATGGAGTTCAGCTGCGGGTTGGAGAACACCGAAAGTGCACTGCGGTTGAGGCCCAGCAGCATCTTTTTGGGCAGCAGCGTTGCCGCCACGCCCTTTAGCCGCATATCAAGGTCTTCAAACTTGGCGCGGGCGACAATCGCCCATAGCAGCAGCTGGATATCGCGCTGGGCGATTTCGGGATGAGCCACGCTATTGCGCAGAACCGTGGTCACCGCCAGCTGCGCCGAACCTTTGACCGGGCCGAGCAGATAGCCATCGCCGCCGCCCGGACCGTGCGTGCCGGCGTGCAGGCAATAGGATTGCGCGTGCATCTTGTAATAACCCGGCGTCAGCACGAACCCGCCTTCGGCTGTGCGCGGCAGCGTGGCCAGGTTC
>JAYSQZ010000042.1:0-75325 GCA_043721315.1 Alphaproteobacteria bacterium | reverse complement strand
GTGATCGCGGCCGTCAGCGAGGTCTTCCCGTGGTCAACGTGACCAATCGTGCCAATGTTGCAATGCGGCTTGTTCCGCTCAAATTTAGCCTTCGCCATGGACTGGAGACTTCCTCTAAACCTAAGGTAACGACCACGAATGGGTCCAACGGGGGCGGGCGCCAACGCGGACCGAAAGCGACCTTGGGGCGGCGCTGGAGCGGGTGAAGGGAATCGAACCCTCACAACCAGCTTGGAAGGCTGGGGCTCTACCGTTGAGCTACACCCGCCAGACCGCGCCCGATCAACTCTAATCCATACGCCAGCAGCGGTCCGCAACCGTTAATCCCGACGAACATTGTTCTTCTGGATCATCGGGTACGACCGCTTCAGGAGTGCCGCAGTCCGGCAAACCGGACTTCTGGGAACCTTGGTGGAGGGAGTTGGATTTGAACCAACGTAGACATTCGTCGGCAGATTTACAGTCTGCTGCCATTGACCGCTCGGCCACCCCTCCCAGGGTTCCCGGACGATTGTTGCCAACCGCCGCGACGGAACCGGGAGTATTGGATTCCCCCCCGCCCTGTCAATCAATATGAGCATTCGGAGTCCTGTTTCCGGCGGTTTTATGACAGCACCCGCTTTTGTTAATCTCTTGCCCCAGTGCGCGCGCCAGCGCAAACTAGCAACTTCTTTGTCTCTTATTTGTGACTTGACCGCACCCCATGCCCCCATCCCGTCCGCCGCGCCCCCCCGCTTCCCGAGGCCCGCGCCCGTCTGCCCCCCCCTCCTCCCCTAAAGGACATGACGCCCCGCGCACAGACGTTGCACGCGGGCACCGAAGCGGCGGGCGGGCGGACGGTGGGCCGAACCAGAACTGGCTGTTCGGTCATCACGCGGTTAGGGCCGCGCTGGCAAACCCTGACCGCACCTGCCGTCAACTGCTGCTCACCCCGGAAGCGGCGAAAGATTGGCCCCCTGCCAAGCATCCGACGAATGCGGGCTTAACCCCCACCATCGTTGATCGTACCGAGATCGACCGCTATCTGCCCGCAGGCGCGGTGCATCAAGGCGTGGCGTTGCTGGCCGATCCGTTGCCGGAACTGGGGTTGGAAGACGTGTTGTTTTCTGCAGCCCCGGACGCGCTGTTCGTGCTGCTCGATCAAGTCACCGACCCGCACAATGTGGGGGCGATTTTGCGCTCCTGTGCCGTGTTCGGCGCGACCGCGCTGATTATGCCGGATCGCAACGCCGCCGCCGCAACAGGCACCTTGGCGAAAACCGCCTCGGGCGCGCTGGAAGCCGTGCCCGTTGTGCGCGTCGTCAACCTATCGCGCACCATTCGTCAGTTACAGGAAGCCGATGTGTGGGTTATTGGGCTTGAAGGCCGTGCCGAAAAACCGCTGGAATCGGTTTTACGTCCGGGCCGCATTGCCCTCGTGTTGGGGGCGGAAGGCCCTGGCCTGCGCCGCCTGACGGGCGAGACCTGCGATATATTGGGCCATCTGCCCACCGCAGGCGAGTTCGCCTCGCTGAACGTCTCGAACGCTGCCGCCGTGGCGCTCTATGCAACACGGCGGGTTTTGACGGGTGGGTCAACGTAATGGGCTTGCGGGGCGCAGCTTTGGCAGCTTTCCTCGTGGCCTCGGGGGCTGCGATGGCGATTGTGCCGAAAGCGCAGGCGCAAGCCCCCGCCGAGGCACCCCAAGCGGTTGAGCCTGCGAAAGAGGCCCCGCGCCTCACGCTCTACACGCCGTTCGACCCGCAACGCCTCGCGCCTTTACTGGCAGAGTTTCAGAAGGCAAGCGGCATCAGCGTGCAGATCGAAACCGATCAAGCCGATTTGCTGTTAGGCCGCCTGTTGCGCGAAGGCGCGACGACTGCCGCCGATGTGGTACTACTGCCAAGCCTCACCCGTGCCGAGCGCGCCGCCACCGCCGGGCTGTTCGTGCCCGTGACAATACCGGACCTCGATAAATCAATCCCCGCCGCCTTTCGCGACCCCGGTGGGCGCTGGATTGCCGTGACAGGCTTCGTTCGCGCTGCCGTGGGCTTGGCGGAGAAGGTGAAACCCTCCGACCTCGCCCGCTACGACGATCTGGCAAAACCCGCCTTCAAGGGCCGCTTATGCCTGCCGCCGCTGGGCCGCCTCGCCAGCCGCGCGTTCCTTGCGACACAAATGATCCCAGATCCCTTAGTCGCCGAAGCCTGGTTGAAGGGCGTCACCGCTAATGCCGTAGCGCTGCCGCCGGATACCGCAGCCCCCGTGCCCGACGCCGAAGATCGCCCGCTGGTGCAAGCGTTGGTGGACGGTAAATGCGACGTGGCCTTGATCGGCAGCCGCACGCTCGCGCGGCTTTCGGACCGTTTAAGTCCAGGCGGGGGGGACGATCCTTTGCGCCCCGCCCTCGATAAGCTCACCGTGAGTTTTCCAACCTTGGGTGAGGGGCGCGGCACGCCGGTCGAAGTTGTCACCATCGGCGCTACCCAAGCCACCGGGCGGCGCGAGAGTGCCGTAAAGCTGATGAGCTACCTTACATCGGACACCGGCCAGCGCTTGCTCGCCGAAGCCCTGTGGGGCTATCCGCTGAAACCGGGAACGCCGCTATCGAACCCCGTTACCCGCTGGGGACCGTTTAAGGCCGACCCGACACCGCTCTCCCAGCTTCTGCCGCTCTTGCCGCAAGCGGCGGCGCTGGCGGACCGGGTGGGGGGGCTTTAGTCAACACTCAACGGCTTGGACATGCCCGGCCTCGGCGTAGCGCAGGATTTTTCTATCGCTGGTTAGGATCGGAATGCACATCGCCCGCGCGGTTGCAATCAGCAGTCTGTCGGCGGGGTCTTTGTGAAGGTCGCCTGGAAGTTGGTACGCGGCAATCGCCATCGCGCCGGTAAACGGGGCCTCGATAATTCCCGGCAACGCCAAGAGGCCGGAATACCAAGCCTGGGGATCGGAAAGATACCGGAGCTTGCCCACTTGGCTAAGAAGGCCAACCTCCCAGCCCGTAACGGGAGAAATAAAAACTCCAGCCCCCGTCGCCGTTAGAAGTCTCTCCAAGGCTGGCTCGCTCAACTCCCCCTCAGCGAACCAGAGCGCGGCGCAAGTATCGAGCAACAGCCCATTCGCCGCTAAACTCATTGATGCAAAATACCGAGTTCGGCATCCATCACCCCCTCGAACGCGGGTTCGGTTAAGTCAACCCCCTCGGCGATCACCACCGACCCCCGCAACGAGCCGTAGGCCGCGCGCAAGGCTTCTGCGGTTGTTTGCGGCGGCTTCATGACGGCGACGGGCTTTCCTCGTTTTGTGAGGACGAGTTCACCGATCTCGTGTCGATCAAGCCGATCAATATACTCAAGGCAGTGTGCCTTGAACTCGGTCACGCTCAACGTCAGCAGGGGTTCCATTGGGATGCTCCAAACCAAGCGTTTCAGATGCGATCATTATGAATGACCGGTTCTTAGGTGTAAAGATTGCTCTTTTCACGGGGGTTTATTGTTGCACAATAAGAATATTATAGAGATTGTTTGGTAATTCGGCGACTGAGAAACGGTGAGGAGTTTTTATGATCTAATAGGATCGTGATGCAAAAGATATTGTGACTATCTACAAGATCAGCGAGGCAACAGTATATAAAAAGATAAAGCGGATTGATCTAGTCGGTATCCCGATACGGAATCTCAGAAAATTTCCTTGTCTGCGAAGATTTTCTATACGTGAAAGTTCAAAAAAACATTACGACCAGACAATCAATTCAGTCCTGATACCAAGAAACCAATACCATACTTATACTGTAGTTGTGCCCGTTTCGATTCACAGAGCCTATCCCACAATAAATTCCTTGATCTCTCAATGTAAATAGCACTCGTAAATTAGTATTATATAAATCGACGATAATTTCAATTTTGTCGTAACTATCAAAGCATGAACTCTCAAAACAAAGGTGTGTAGAATTAGAATTGATTAATTTACTTAAAAATGATTTAATTAAGTGATTTTTGTGAGACTTATTTTCATTAAAATTTTTTATATTTTCGTATCCTGATATTGTAATTTTTAATCTCATTCGTTAACCCTCAATAATTTTATTAATTTAGTATACCGGATAAATAATAAAACACCTATATTTAAATGGAAAATTTTTCTTTTTTTAACTTTAGTCAACGCAAAAGAGTTTTTTTATTTTTAGTTCCTATATAGGTAAATAAACTTCCCATGACATCCCAAGCGCCCCCGCCTATAGTGCCGCCGCAATGACGGCGCTTCCCCTCTCCGACCTTCCCGACGTGACCACCAAACCGCTGACCGTGCTTCAGTCGGTGTTTGGCTATGGGCAGTTTCGCGGCCCGCAGGCGGAGATCATCACCCATGTGATTGCGGGCGGCGATGCGCTGGTGCTGATGCCGACCGGCGGCGGCAAGTCGCTGTGCTATCAGATTCCGGCGTTGGTGCGCGAGGGCTGCGCGATTGTCGTCTCCCCCCTCATCGCGCTCATTCAAGATCAAGTCGCGGCGCTGCGGGAAGCGGGTGTTGCGGCAGCGGGGCTGTATTCCGGGCAGGAGCCTGCCGAGCAGCGCGAGATTTTACGAAGCCTTACGAACGGCACGCTCAATCTGCTCTATATCGCGCCTGAGCGCATTCAAACGCCTGCGTTTTTGGAGGCCGCCGATCACGCGCGCCTTGCCTTGTTCGCCATCGACGAAGCTCACTGCGTTTCCCAGTGGGGCCATGATTTCCGGCCCGATTACCGCGCCCTTACGTTGCTGCACGAACGCTGGCCGTGGGTGCCGCGCATCGCGCTAACCGCGACCGCCGACCCGCCAACCCAGGCCGATATTATCCGGCAGTTGAAGCTGGAAGCGGCACGCCACTTCGTGATGTCCTTCGACCGCCCGAACATCACCTACCGGGTGATCGGGAAGCAGGACCCGAAGCGACAGTTGCTGACCTTCATCAAGGATGAACACGCGGGCGATGCGGGCATCATCTATTGCAGCACGCGCAAGCGGGTGGATGAAATCGCGGCTTGGCTGAAGGAACAGGGTATTAGCGCGCTGCCCTATCACGCCGGACTCGACTCGAAGGTCCGTGAGGCCCATCAAACCCGCTTCCTGCGCGATGAAGGCGTGGTGATGGTGGCCACTATTGCGTTCGGCATGGGCATTGATAAACCAAACGTGCGGTTCGTCGCGCACCTTGATTTGCCGAAAAGCATTGAAGCCTATTATCAGGAGACGGGACGCGCTGGGCGCGACGGGCTGCCTGCGACCGCCTGGATGGCCTATGGTCTGCAAGATGTGGTCATGCAGCGCGGGCGGCTCGATGCCTCCACCGCGCCGGAGGATCATAAGCTGCGCGAGCGTGGTAAGCTCGATGCCATGCTGGCCTACTGCGAAACGGCGGAATGCCGCCGCACGTTTCTGCTGCGCCAATTGGGCGAAGATTTGCCCAAACCCTGCGGCAACTGCGATATTTGCCACGATCCTGTCGAAACCTGGGACGCGACCGAGGCGGCGCGCAAAGCGATGTCCGCCATCTATCGCACTGGCCAGCGCTTTGGGGCGGAGCATCTCATTACGGTTTTGCGCGGCGAGCGTACCGATAAGGTGGCCGAACACGGACATGATCGGCTGAAAGTCTTCGGCGTCGGCAGCGATCTTAGCAAGGACGCTTGGCGCTCGGTTCTGCGGCAGCTTCTGGCGGTTGGCTTCGTAACATCCGACCCGGAAGCCTATGGCGGATTGTGCCTGACCGATGCCGCGCGGCCCGTGTTGATCGACGGGCAGCCATTGCGCCTGCGCCGCGACCCGATGGCGCAAACAGGCAGCCGCAGCCCCGCCCCCAGCAGCGACAAACGCACGCCCACGCTATCGGCACCCGAACAGGCGCTGTTTCAGCATTTCCGGGGCTGGCGGCTCGATCTCGCCCGCGATCACAAAGTGCCGCCCTATGTTATTCTGACGGATGCGACCCTGGTCGATATTGTGCGCCTGCGCCCGGCCAGCTTGGACCAGCTTGGGCGTATCCCCGGTATTGGGCGCTCGAAACTGGAGCGCTATGGCGTGGCGATTTTAGAGCAGCTTCGCGCGCATCGCTAACACGCTCTAAACCTCATCTTTCTTATGACGGCGGCGGATGCGGCGGACCATGAGCGCTACGCCGACAATGATCGGCGGCACGGATAGCGCGGTGCCGATGTTAGGGTCGAGCGGTACCCCCGCTTCCTTCAATCCTTTGAAGATATAAGCCGCCAGCGACACCACATAATAGGCAATCGCGGCAATCGACAGGCCCTCGACGGTCTGTTGCAGGCGGAACTGCTGGCGCGCACGCAGGTTCATTGCTTCCAATAAGCTGCGGTTCTGCTGTTCGATGGCAACATCGACGCGGGTGCGGAGCAAGTGAGCCGAGCGCGAGAGTTTGGTTGCCAGCGTCTCCAATCGGTTTTCCAGCATCGTACAGGTTCGCATCGCCGGGGCGAGCCTGCGAGAGAGGAAGGCGCCGATGCTGGGATATTCCCCGGCGGATAAATCGCCCAACGCCGTGAGCCGTTGCTGAATGATACCATCATAGGCCCGGCTGGCGCTGAAGCGGTAGCTGGCAGCATTGGCTTCCGCCTCCAACTCGGCGGCCAGCAGGGTGAGTTCGTCCAGCAGTGCATTATCCGACACAAGATCGCGCGACTCGGTCATCGAGCGGGCAATGCGGGTCAGGTCGCTCTCGATGCGGCGGACAACGGGGGCGATGCGTTGGGATTCGGGCAGACCGAGCAAGGCGAATAGCCGGTAGGTTTCCACCTCCAGCAACCGTTGCACGAGAGCACCGGCACGCGGCGGCGTGAGGCCGCGATCCTGCACCAGCATTCGCACAACACCGCCGCCCGCCTGTAACTGCCCATCGGCACGAAAATCCGTTGCCACCAACGCCCCGCCGCGATCCATCACCGACACCGCAAGCGAGGCGGGATCGAACAGGCGGTTCAGGTCCAGTAAGGGTTGTTCGGGGATGATTTGTAAATCGACCGCCACCAACAGCGGGCCGGGCGGTGCAATAATCGCCTCGAAGCGCGCCCAAGCGGGAAAATTCGGGAAAAGCTCGCCGCTCTCATCGGGGAAATCGAGCGTATAGGTCGTGAACTCCGAATGTTGCTCCCACCGCAGCGCCCCTGGCCCCAAGGTTGGCGGCAGAGCCAGACGATGATGGCGCGCGTCGGGCAGGGGGGCGGCGGCACCCGCCGACGTGCAGAGCGTCAGCAACCGCCGCCGATCTGCTGTCGCGGCCTCGTGATCCGTGAGAAAGGCAAAATGCAGCACGCGGCGCGGCGGCGTGAGCGGCACGAAAGGGCGGGCGTGGACTTCTCCCAACACCGCTTCGCGCAAGAAATGAGATGACATCTTCACTCTCACACCGGAAATAAGGATCGCATACCGCGCTGAAAGCCTATTTCTGTCAATGACAAAAATGCGTCATTTTGACGCACTTTTGCGGGTGGGCACTCTTGACCTTGTGCATCGCAACCGCCTAGGGTCGCGCATGAGTAAGTGCCTTGCCTCTCTTATGTTGCGCCGCCAAAAAAACCGCACTGCCGATAGCGCGAGGCGGGGGGCTTTGGCATGAACCTATGTCGCGATGGCACCCCCGGACCGCGCAACGCCATCACTGATGTGCCGGGCCTGCGCGTTGGCCAGACCGAAGACCGCGCGGCCTGGACTGGCGTGACCGTTATTCTCCCCGATGCGCCTGCGGTGGCGGCTTGCGATATTCGCGGTGGCGGCCCTGGTACGCGAGAAACCGATTTGCTTGCTCCGTCGGCAATGGTGGAGCGGGTTCATGCCATTTGCCTCTCAGGCGGCTCGGCCTTTGGGTTGGAGGCGGCGAGCGGCGTGATGGAGCATCTTGCGGCCCACGGCATCGGCTTTCCGGTTGGCACGGCGCGGGTGCCAATTGTACCTGCCGCCATTCTGTTCGATCTGCTGAACGGTGGCGATAAAGCCTGGGCCACGCCGCCCTATCGGGCGTTGGCGCGCGCTGCCTGCGAGCAGGCCAGCCTTGATGTCGCTCAAGGCAATGCGGGCGCGGGTTATGGGGCGAAGGCCGGGCGGCTGAAAGGCGGGCTTGGCACGGCCTCGCTTCGGGTGGGTGAGGATTGGGTGGGGGCGCTGGTTGCGGCCAATCCCGTCGGCTCGGTTCTGCATCCCGGCACACTCAGTTTCTGGGCGTGGCCCTTTGAGCAATTAGCGGAACTGGGCGGGCAGGTGCCACCCTCCCGCGTTATCCCCAATCTCACGGCCTGGACCGATACCGCTCTGCCTCAACTCGGGGCCAATACCACGCTTGCGGTTATCGCCACCGACGCGCCCTTGACCAAGGCCGACGCCCAACGCCTCGCGATCATGGCGCAAGACGGGTTGGCGCGCGCCATTCGCCCCGTTCATACGCCGTTTGATGGCGATAGCGTGTTTGCTCTCGCGACGGGCGACGGGTCTGGCGTCGATCCTTACCGATTGGCGCGCTTAGGCCAAGCTGCCGCCGACTGTGTGGCCCGCGCGGTTGCGCGCGGTGTGTACGAAGCGGAGACGCTAGGCGCGTTTCCCGGTTATCGGACCCTACAACAAGAAAACGCTTAAGGGAGGGAGCCTATGCGCCATACTTATTGTCTCCGCATTGCTTCGGTTTTGGCGACGCTTCTCATCAGCTCCGCCGCTCTTGCCCAAGCAGGCGGCCCCGGTACGCTGACGCTCGCCATTCCGATTGAGCCGCCGAACCTCGACCCGACGAGTGCCGCCGCCGCCGCGATTCGGGAAGTCACCTATCGGAATATCTACGAGGGATTGACCCGCATCGACCGCACGGGTGCCGTCCAGCCCGCCCTTGCCGAAAGCTGGACGCTTGCTGCGGACGACCTAACCTATATCTTTAAGCTCCGCCCCAATGTGCTGTTCCACGACGGCAGCCCGCTAACCAGCGCGGACGTAAAATTCAGCCTGGACCGCGCCCGCGCAGCCGATTCCACTAACGCGCAGAAGCCGTTGTTCGAGCCGATTGCCGAGGTCAGCACCCCCGATCCGCTCACCGCCGTCATCACCTTGAAGCGCCCGACCGGCCTGTTTCTGTGGAACCTTGGCTGGGGCGACGCGGTGATTATGAGCGAGCGCAGCATCGCCAATAATAAAACCAATCCCATCGGCACGGGGGCGTTCAAATTCGCCTCCTGGGCGCGCGGCGACCGGATCGTTCTGGAGAAGAACCCTGCCTTTCGCGATGCCGCTGCCGTGACGCTAACGAAAGTCACCTTCCGCTTTATTTCGGACGCACAGGCGCAAGTCTCGGCGCTTAAAGCTGGCGAAGTGGACGCGATGCCGAACCTTGGCGCGCCGGAGCTGTTTGAGGCGTTCCAGAAAGACGCGCGCTTCAAAACCGTCGCGGGCAATACCGAAGGCGAGGTGGTGGCTGGGTTCAACAATGCCCGCAAACCCTTTAATGATGTGCGCGTGCGCCGGGCGCTAACCCAGGCCGTTGATCGCAAAGCTCTGATCGACGCCGCCTATAATGGTAGCGGCCAGCCCATCGGCAGCCATTTTTCGCCAAGCCAGCCGGGCTATGTCGATCTCACCGGAGTACTGCCCTACGATCCGACGGCGGCGAAAGCGGGTCTTGCCGCCGCAGGCTACCCGAACGGGTTCACCGTTACTCTGCGGATGCCGCAAATGACCTACGCGCGCCGCGCGGCGGAAGTGCTGGCCGCTATGTTCCAAGATGTTGGCGTGACCTTGAAGCTGGAGCCGATTGAATTTCCCGGCCAGTGGCTCGATCAAGTCTTCAAGCGCACTGATTACGATATGACGATCGTCGCCCATACCGAGCCGCTCGATTTGGGGATTTATGCGCGCGATAGCTATTACTTCAACTATCAGTCCGCTGAGTTGAAAACGCTGATGGCCGATGTAGCCGGGACCAGCGACACCAACCAACGCCTCGCGCTCTTGGGGCAAGCCCAGCGGCGCTTAGCGGAAGATGCGCCCGCGCTGTTCCTCTTCTTGCTCCCAAAACTCGGTGTTTGGAACGCCAAGCTAACGGGCCTTTGGGAGAATCAACCGATTCCGGCGAATGATGTGGTTGACGTTGCCTGGCAATAGCGCCTTGCTCTAAACATGCTTCGCTCGATCCTCCAGCGCCTCGGCAGTGCCGCCGTTACCCTCTTCTTGGGGTCGGTTTTGTTATTCCTGGTGCTAGAGATTCTACCGGGCGATCCTGCCGCCGTGATGCTAGGGCTGGAAGCCCGCCCGGATACCCTTGCCGCCGTGCGTGCGGAGTTGGGTCTCGATAAGCCCGCCCTGCTGCGCTATCTGGCGTGGGTTTTTGGAATGCTCCAGGGCGATTTCGGCCTGAGCTATACTTACCGGGTGCCGGTGGCGGATTTGATTGCCGAACGCCTCAGTCTCACGCTGCCGCTGGCCTTACTCGCGATCCTGATTTCCACATCCCTTGCCTTACCCTTGGGCACGCTCGCCGCCGCCAAGCACGGCAAAGCCGCCGATGCGGGGGTGATGCTCTTCGCGCAACTGGGTGTGGCGGTGCCGAATTTCTGGATCGGGCTGCTGCTGATCTTGCTGTTCTCGCTCACTTGGCCGCTGTTTCCGGTCGGAAGTTTCCCCGGCTGGGGCGACGGCTTGCTGCCCGGCCTGCACGCGCTGTTCCTGCCTGCCGTGGCCCTTGCCTTGCCGCAAGCCGCCATTCTGGCGCGGGTGACGCGGGCAGCGGTGTTGGAGGTGATGGGGGAGGATTATATCCGCACCGCCCGCGCCAAGGGCCTCTCTAACCGCCGCATTCTAATCCGCCACGGCTTACGCGCCGCCTTGGTTCCGGTGATAACGATCTTGGGGTTGCAATTCTCCTTTCTCGTCGCGGGCGCGATTCTCGTGGAGAACATCTTCGCTCTGCCCGGCTTGGGGCGGTTGCTGTATCAGGCCATGAGCCAGCGCGACGTGATCGTGGTGAAGGACGTGGCGATGCTGCTCGCGGCTTTCGTGATTTTGGTGAACCTGCTCGTCGATCTCGCCTATCTTTGGCTCGATCCACGCTTGCGGCGGGGGGGGTAACGGATGCGGCGGCTGTCGCTATGGATCGGTCTTGGCTTGGCGGGCACAACCGTGCTGCTTGCGCTGCTCTCCCGCGTTTGGTTGCCTGCTGATCCGCTTCGGATGCGAATTCCGCAGCGCTTACAGCCACCGTTCGGCAGTGCGGGCAGCTTTGGGACCGATGCGATGGGGCGCGATCTTGCGGCACAACTGATGGTAGGGGCATGGAACTCCCTCTCGGTTGCGCTCGCCGCCGTCGCGGTTGGGCTAGCGGTGGGCGTTGTGCTCGGGCTGCTGGCAGCGCTGAAACGTGGCTGGGTGGAAGCCATCGTACTGCGACTCAGCGATCTGCTGTTCGCCTTCCCGGCCATTTTGTCGGCAATTGTGCTGGCCGCCCTCATCGGCGGCGGCGCGGGAACGGCGGTGCTGGCGATTGGGCTGTTCAATGTGCCGGTGTTTGCCCGCGTGACGCGCGCGGCATCCCTCTCAGTGCTCACGCAAGATTACATTCGCGCCGCGCGGCTTTCCGGCAAGGGTGGTTTTCGCATCGCTTGGGACCATGTGTTACCCATGATCGCGGGCGGCTTGATTGTGCAGGCGACGATCCAACTGGCGCTCGCCATTCTCACTGAAGCCGGCCTGTCCTTCCTTGGCGTTGGCATTGCCCCACCGAACCCCAGTTGGGGGCGAATGCTGGCCGACGCGCAAACCTATCTCACCCGCGCGCCCTATCTAGCCGTGCTCCCCGGTGCCGCGATTGCCCTATCGGTGCTCGGCTTCAATCTGCTCGGCGATGGCTTGCGCGATTGGCTGGACCCGAAAGCGGGGCCGCGCTGATGCTGGAGATCGACAGGCTCACCCTCACCCTACCCCTTGGTCGCAAGGGCGCGCCGCTGCCTGTGTTGGAGAACGTGAGCCTTGCCGTGAAGCGGGGCGAGCGCTTGGGTATCGTCGGCGAAAGCGGCTCGGGCAAAACTTTGCTGGCGCTGGCCATTCTCGGACTGTTGCCGGAAGGGGCGAAGGCCGAAGGTGCTCTTCGCTTCGATGGCGTCGATCTGCTCACGCTCTCTGCCGAAGCCCGCCGTGCTTACCGGGGGCGGCGCATCGGCATAGTGTTTCAAGAACCGATGACGGCGCTGCACCCGATGCTGACCATTGGCGACCAAATCGGCGAGGGAATCGCCTTGCACCAGGGCTTGCGCGGGGCCGATCTACGCCGCGCGGTTTTGGAGCTTCTGACCCAGGTGCGCCTGCCCGATCCCAACCGGCGGATTGATGCTTATCCCCACGCGCTGTCTGGTGGGCAGCGGCAGCGCGTGGGGTTGGCGGTCGCGCTTTCCGGCAATCCCGATCTCTTGATTGCCGACGAGCCGACGACAGCGCTGGATGCGACCGTTCAGCGGGAGATTTTGGCCCTGCTGCGCGACCTTACCGAGGCGCGCGGCTTGGGGTTGCTGTTGGTGAGCCATGATCTCGGCGTCGTCGCTCACATCACGCAGCGGCTGCTGGTGCTCTATGCCGGGCAAGCGGTGGAAACCGGGCCAACACTGGCATTGCTAGAGCAACCGCTGCACCCCTATTTGCGCGGTTTGCGGGCCGCCGTACCGCGCTTGGGCCATGCGCTCACTCCCATCCCCGGCACCTTGCCCACCCCGCAAGAACGCGGCCCCGGTTGCCGTTTTTCGCCTCGCTGCGCCTGGAGCGCGGAGCCGTGTGCCGAGGCGCAATCTTTGCGCCCGCTTGGCTACCATGCCGTTGCCTGTTGGCAGGCGGAGGCGCTGAAATGAGCGTACCCGTGCTTGAGGTGCGCGGCGTGAGCCGCCTCTACCCGCTGCCCCGGCGCGCGCTGTTCGGCGCGGCCCCCAGCTTTGCCGCCGTGTCGGATGTTTCGTTCACGCTTGCCGAAGGCGAGTGTTTGGCGATTGTCGGGGAAAGCGGCTGCGGTAAATCGACTCTCGCGCGCCTCATTGCCGGGCTGGACCAGCCGAGCGCCGGGGCCGTGATCTGGGGGCCGACGCCGCCCGACACGGTGCGCGTGCAGATGGTGTTTCAAGACCCCTACGGCTCGTTCAACCCGCGCCGCAAAATCGGCTGGAGCCTGCTGGAGCCACTGCATCACAGCCCGCTGCCCCGCGCCGCCCGCCGCGCGCGCTTGGCTGAACTTTTGGGCGAAGTTGGCCTGCCGGCGGACGTGGCGGAGCGCTATCCGCATCAATTTTCTGGCGGGCAGCGGCAGCGATTGGCGTTAGCGCGCGCATTGATGCCGCGCCCCCGCCTCCTGATCGCCGACGAGCCAACGTCAGCCCTCGATCTTTCCGTGCAGGCGCAGATTTTGGCCTTGTTGGACGAGCTTCGCACGCGGCACAAGTTAGCGCTTCTGTTGATCTCCCATAATCTTGCTGCCGTGCGCGCTGTGGCGGATCGTATGATGGTGATGGCAGAGGGAAAGAGTGTAGAACAAGGATTATCTCGCGATATGTTCAAGCATCCTCAGCATTATATCACGCAAAGATTGTTTGAGGCTGAATTAGCGCTACCTGATTTAATTGCATTTTCTTGACTCGAATTTACCGTTCGGTAATCGCTTTGTGCGAGTCTCTATTTTAAGCGTGTGAGATGCGGTAAACTTAACTGACTCGCAGACCGCTTGATTTAGGCCGATTGATTAGGAGGCTGGCATGACGGACTTTCCCTTTCTGGTACGTGTTCCCGAAGCAACCGCAGACGAAACGACCCTGGGCGAATGGCTCGAAATCCGGGATGCCCAATATGTTAGCAGCGTGGATGTATCCCCCGCATCGACAACTTATGAATTCAATTTTGCATCAAAGCAAATTGCCGACGAATTTTCCCGTAATTTTGTAGGCTAATCTTGTCTCAAAGCAGAATATACCCTTCTGCTGACGGTAAAATTGCACGCCTCCATCTTAATATTCGGCGAGCAGAGTTGCGAGATTTCGCGGCTCTGGCCACGCTTTATTTAAGAACACGGCGGAAAACCTTTACCTGGTTGCCCGCCAAAACTTTTCAGCTTGAAGATTTTTACCGCGATACCCAAGGCGAGGTGATTTGGGTGGCCGAGGGCGGCAAGGCTGTGCTCGGGTTTGCCTCGGTGTATGGGCCGAGCGCTTTTCTGCACGCGCTCTATATCGCGGGCTATGCTCAAGGCCGGGGAGTGGGCCAAGCACTCCTAGCCCATGTAATCGGCGTTACCCCAGGGCGGATGACGCTAAAATGTTTGACCTGCAACCATCTCGCAAGAAGGTTTTACACCGCGCGCGGCTGGGAAGTGATTGGCGGTGGTGAAAGCCCGCAGGGGCCATATCTGACGTTTGAAGCGCCGGAGAGGGGGGGCTAGAGCAAATCCCGAGCGGGTGGAATCACCCGCGACGACGCATTTGCTTAACAAAACAACCAATTAGAGCGTTTGCCGTGAGCCAATGCGAACGAGAAATGCTCTAATCCTCGAACAAACTAGCCTGCCGCGTGTCGGGCGCAACCCAGCGCGCCTTCTCCCGCACGGGCGCAGATTTTCCCTTTCGGCTACCATGTTTTTCGACGACCTCCGCCGCTACTTTGCGAAACGCCCCACCGCGCCGAACGGCCCACAGGGTTTCCCGCGCGAACCGAGCCGCCGCTTCAGGATCGACAATCGGGCGCGGATAGGTGCTATCGAGCCGTACGCCCGCCGCTTTCAGCAACGGCGTTTCGGCCTTCCAGGGTTCGTGCAACAGCGGGGTCGGCACCCCCGCCAATTCCGGAAGCCATTTCCGTAAGAATACGCCATCGGGATCGTGATCTAGCCCCTGTTTGACCGGATTATAAATCCGCAACGTATTGATGCCCGTCGTCCCAGACTGCATTTGCACCTGTGGGTAATGAATGCCTGGTTCATAATCAATAAAACTGCGGGCGAGATGATGGGCAGGTGCCCGCCAATCTTGCCAAAGCTGATAGGCGGCGAACGAGCAGAGCATCGCCCGCATCCGAAAATTGATCCAGCCGGTCGCAACAAGGGCGCGCATACAGGCATCGACGAACGGAATGCCGGTTTCCCCCTTGGCCCACGCCGAAAGCATAGCTGGATCGGTGCCGCGCAACCCCTCGAACGCCGGGTGCAGGCAGGCGGTTTCCATCGTCGGCTGATCTTCGAGTTTCTGAATAAAGTGGCAGTGCCAGGCCAGACGGCTAAGGCAGCCTTTCAGACCGCCAATCGCCGCCCGCCGCTGGGCAGGAGGGGCCGGATCGGTCTGCCACAGGTCGGCCTCGCGCCACAGGCTTTGCGCGCTTCGCAAGCGTTGCACGACCTCGGCGATTGATAGAGTGCCAAGCGCCAGCGCCGGGCTAAGGCGGGAGCAGGCTTGCGGAGCCGTTAGCGGACTCGACAAGCCCTTGGAATAGCGCATCGCGCGGCGGTGGGCGAAACTCTCCAGCAAACGCAGGCCCATCGCCCGGTCCCCCGGCTGCTCGCCCGCGCCATCGGCAGGGCCAATCAGAACTCCCAACACTGCCGGAAGCGGGTCGGACGGGAGGGCCACGGGCAGCGGCGGTAGCCCGCGCGGGGGCGGCACCAGGGGTTCGGACATGCGCCGATCCCACCCCTCGGACCAACCCGTCCGCGCGCGTAAGCGCCGCACGACGCCGGTTTGCGGAATTTCTCGCCAGATCACCCCCTCCGCGCGGCACCACGCGAGAACCGCCCTGTCGCGCCCGTAGGTCCAAAGATTGCCGGTTTCTTCGTGGCTCCACAAAGCGATAGGGCCGAGGCGCGCTTTCAGCGCCGCCAACACCGGCACGGCCTCGCCCTCGCGCACTACCAAACCCTGCCCAAGAGTGGCAAGATCGGCGTTCAGCGCGCCCAAACAGGGACGGAGAACCCGCCAGTGCCGGGCCGACATGTCGGGTTGCTGCCACAAACCGGGTTCAAGAATATACAGCGGTAAAACCGGCCCAGCGGCAGCGGCTTCAACCAAAGGGCGATGATTGTGAACGCGCAGGTCGCGCTTAAACCACACGATCTGGAGCATGATTCTCAACCGTTTAAGCCTATAGGCTTCAGCATCTAAGCCATTGGTGGGGTAAAGCAAGAACTATTTTTGCTCATATTTCAATAAAATGCCCCGATAATCGAACCTAATTCAACTAACATTTGGCGCTGTGACGAGTTGGTTTCAGAAACCCTTGATCGCTGTCTCAGACTGTGATTATATTAATTCGACTCGATATTTTCTTGCCCGAGAGTTGGAATGCAGGAGATAAAAATGCCTCACGCTCAAGCCCCCACTGTTGAACCTCTTAGGCCAGCCCACGCCAGCGCATCGCCCCGCGTGGCCATGCTCTGCGATGGTCCCGATCAAGGTATGGCGTGGGTGACAGCCCTTACGGACGCCGGTTATGCCGTTGCGCCCTTGCTGTCGGGGGAGGCAGAAGCCTCGGAATTTGCTCTCATGGTGATCGACAGTACTTCGGTTTCCTCGATAGATTTGGCTGATCTTCAAGCCGCCAGCCCCGAAACGCCGATGCTGCTGGTGCCCGGTGGAAAAACCGATAGCGACGCTTTATCCCAGTCTTTGCGCGCGATGGGGGCCATGTCGGGCCGCCCGCAGGAAACCGCCACACTGCGCCAAGTCAGCCTGTTAACGCTGGATGGTGCCGCCGCCCGCATCGAGTGGCGCGGTTGCCGGGTCGATCTTACGCTGTCGGAGTTTCGTGTCGTGCAGTTGCTGGTGGACCGGGCCGGGCAAGACGCCAGCTACCGCGATATTTACGATACGGTCAAAGGTATTGGCTTCATCGCCGGAACCGGCACCGATGGCTACCGCGCCAATGTGCGCGCCATGGTGAAGCGTATCCGCCAGAAGTTCAAAGAAGCCGATCCGCAGTTCGCCGCCATTCATAATTACCCCGGCTTCGGCTACCGTTGGATTTCGGAAGCTTAGGGATCAACCTTATGCGGCTTCGGCCAGAAGGGCCGGAAGCGACAGGCTCCGGTAATCGGGCGCGGCCCAACGCGCGCCTAAAGATTTTAAGATCTCGGGCGACAGGCTGGTCGCCAGCCCCACCGTTAGCAACCCCGCTGCCAACGCGGCCTGCAAGCCCGTTGGGCTATCCTCGAAAGCAATCGCCTGATGGGGGGCAAGGCCGAGGCGATGCAGGGCTTCTTGATACGGGTCGGGGTGGGGTTTGCCGCGCGCCACCGCATCGACGGTTACGATTTCGGTGAAATGTTCGGTGATGCCAAGGGCCGCCAAAACATGATCGGCATTGGCGCGGGGGGCGTTCGTGACTAGGGCGAGGCGTAGGCCAAAAGCACGGGCGGCGGCGATAAAGTCCAACAACCCCGGCAAAGGGTCGAGCGCCGGGTGGCCCGCGCGGAACGCCGCTTCCTTCGCAGCGCTCATGGCATCGGCCTCGGCATCCGTGAGACCGGGGAATAAGCTCTGGAAAATCAGCCGGTTCGTGCGTCCCGCAATCCGCTCGGCGTAGAAAGCATGATCCACGGTAAACCCGTGCGGGGCCAAAACTCGCGCGAAAACATCTGCGTGCAGCGGATCGGTTGCCGTCAAAGTTCCGTCCATATCGAATAATAACGCGCGGATTGACGACACAAGCGCCCCCTCTTCCGTTAAACTTATCGGGCTTAAAGAATGCCGCCACTTAGTTTTTGTCTCTACACGAAAGCCAAAAATTCCGCAAAGAATCCGCGTGCAACCCGAACCCGGTCTTGCCATAGTTGACCAATTGGACCAGCTCGCTGGTGTCAAAACAATAAATGGCAAATAGGCTAATGTTTAGGGCTTCAAACGAAAGGGATGTAACCGTGACCCGTATGAAGAGTGTGGCTTTTGCAGCCGGGATGATCGCCAGCCTGATGAGCGCAACGGCGCTCGCGCAGGATTTTGCCCCCGCCATCGTGTTCGATATGGGGGGTAAGTTCGATAAAAGCTTCAATGAAGCCGCTTATGCCGGGGCCGAACGGTTCAAAAAAGAAACCGGCATCGCCTACCGCGAGTTTGAAATCACGAACGAAAATCAACGGGAGCAGGCGCTGAATAACCTTGCTCGGCGTGGCGTGGGCGTGATTGTTTCGGTCGGGTTTGCCCAGCAGTCAGCCGTTGAAAAGGTTGCGCCGCAATATCCGAACGTAAAGTTCGTTATCATTGATTCGGTGGTGAATGCGCCCAACGCGCAGTCGATCATCTTCAAGGAAGAAGAAGGCTCGTTCCTGGTCGGCGCGCTGGCAGCCCTTGCCTCGAAAACCGGCAAGGTCGGTTTTATTGGCGGGATGGATATTCCGCTTATCCGCGCCTTTGGCTGCGGCTATGCTCAAGGGGCGAAATACATCAACCCGAAGGCCGATTACATCGCCAATATGACCGGCACGACGCCGACGGCGTGGCGTGACCCCGCTAAAGGCTCCGAGCTTGCCATTTCGCAGTTTGATCGGGGCGTGGATGTGGTCTTCGCGGCGGCAGGCGGCACCGGCATCGGTGTGATGCAGGCGGCAAAAGATAAGGGCAAGCTGGCAATCGGCGTCGATAGCAATCAGAATCACGTTCAGCCCGGCACAGTGCTGACCTCGATGCTGAAGCGGGTTGATAATGCCGTCTATAATACCTTCAGCGATGCCAAAAAAGGCACCTGGAAGCCCGGCACAATTTCGCTCGGTTTGAAGGAAAACGGTGTGGATTGGGCGCTGGACGATAACAATCGCAAGCTCGTAACCGCCGATATGGAAAAGAAGATCAAGGAAATTCGTGCCGAGATCGTCGCTGGGAAAATCAAAGTGATTGATTATCGCGCGAATAACAACACCTGCCCCATCAGCTAAAATTTGATCGGCGTGTTGGGTAAACCTGCGTGAAGCTGCGCCCGGATGATGCTAACATCATTCGGGCGTTTTGCCGTTTACATTCAGCTTATTCGCTGCCCTACTCAGGGGGCCTGCTCACGGGACAGACTGCTTTAGGGGATTTCTTGCCGCCGATGCCTCACTCTACCGCCCGCCCGCCCGCCCTTGACCTGATCGGAATTAGCAAGCGCTTCGGGGCCGTTCACGCCAACCGCAACGTCTCCTTTGCCGTCGCTGCCGGATCAATCCACGGGATTGTGGGCGAGAATGGCGCGGGAAAATCCACGCTCATGAGCATCGTTTACGGCTTCTATCGGGCCGATTCGGGCCAGATTCGCGTGCATGGCACTGAACAGGCGATCCGCACGAGCCAAGATGCCATTCGCCTCGGCATCGGCATGGTCCACCAGCATTTCATGCTGGTTGATACGCTGACCGTGTTGGAAAATGTGATTCTCGGGATCGAACAGGGCTTCCGCCTTGCCCCATCGCTGGCAGTGGCCCGCACCGAGTTGCTGCGCCTCAACCAAGATTACGCCCTCGATGTTGATCCCGACGCGCTGGTGGGCGATTTGCCCGTGGGCTTGCAGCAGCGCGTGGAGATTCTAAAAGCGCTGTATCGTGGTGCGGAAATTCTTATTCTCGATGAGCCGACGGGCGTGCTGACGCCGCAGGAAGCCGATCATCTGTTTCGGATTCTGCGGACGCTGAAGGCCGAAGGCAAAACCATTCTGCTGATTACCCATAAGCTGCGCGAAATCATGGACGCCACCGATAACGTCACCGTGATGCGCGGCGGCGCGGTGGTTGGCACCGTAAAAACCACGGAAACCGATAAGTCGCAGCTTGCCGAAATGATGGTGGGCCGCAAGGTTAACCTCAGTATCGCAAAGGCCGACCGCGCGCCGGGGCCAGTCGTGCTGGAAGGCAAGAACATTCGCCTTGTCGATCGGCGTGGCTGTGTTTTGCTGAACGATGTGAATTTCACGGTGCACGCCGGCGAGATTGTTGGCGTCGCGGGGGTATCGGGCAACGGGCAATCGGAATTGCTCGATATTCTTGCGGGCATTCGTCGCCAAAACTCGGGCGAATTGCTCTATCACGGTCAGGCGCTGCCTGCGCTTTCGGGCACCGAAGCCGCGCGCCGCCGCCGCCAGCGTATCGCCCATGTGCCCGAAGACCGCATGACGATGGGGCTAGTGAAACCCTTCCCCGCGTATGAAAGCGCTATTTTGGGCTATCACCAAGATGCGGATTTGCAGGGCGACAAGGGCGTCAGCCGCCTGCTGCTCGACCGTAAAAAGCTGATCGCCCGTACTGAAGGCTTCATGACAGAGTTCGACGTGCGCCCGCCAGACCCGATGCTACGGACTTCGTTGTTTTCCGGTGGCAATCAGCAGAAAATCGTCCTCGCCCGCGAAATCCACCGCGACCCGGATTTACTGCTCATCGGCCAGCCAACGCGCGGGGTGGACATCGGGGCGATTGAGTTTATCCACCGCCGCATTGTTGAGTTGCGCGACGCGGGTAAAGCCGTTTTGCTGGTATCGGTGGAGTTGGATGAAATTTTGTCGTTGGCGGATCGTATCATTGTGATGGCGTCTGGAAAGATCACCGGCATCGTTGCCCGCGCTGAGGCTGACGAGCGCCGCCTGGGCCTGATGATGGCCGGGGAATTGATGGCGGGTGACGCTAACCCTTCCCCAGCAGGAGAGGCGGCATGAGCACCGCTCGCCTTACCAGCCTGCCGCGCTGGGTCGATCTCGGGTTATTGCCCTTCTTGAACCTTTCGGCGGCCTTAATCGTCTCTGGGTTGGTGATTGCGCTGATCGGGGAAAACCCGTTCGAGGCGCTGATTATTCTGGTCAACGGCGCAGTCGGCTACCAAGAAGCGATTGGCTACACGCTGCATTACGCCACAAACTTCATGTTCACGGGGCTTGCGGTGGCGGTTGCTTTCCACGCCGGGCTGTTCAACATTGGTGGCGAGGGGCAAGCCTATGTGGCGGGCCTCGGCGTTGCCCTCGTCTGTTTGGCCCTACCTGGCTGGCCGTGGTGGAGCGTGCTGCCGATTGCAATGATCGCCGCTATTTTCTGCGGTGCCGCCTGGGCGATTATCCCCGGTTATTTGCAGGCGGCACGCGGGAGCCATGTGGTTGTGACCACAATCATGTTCAACTTCCTCGCCACCGCCTTCATGACCTGGATGCTGGTGGACGTGATCCGCGCCGACGGCCAGCAAGCACCGCAGTCAGCAGCGTTTCCGCCGTCAACCCACTTGCCGACGATTCAGGATATGGGGGCCTTTCTGGGGTTCGATCTGCCAAGGATGCCGCTGAACCTGGGGTTCTTTCTCGCTATCCTCACGGCCATTCTCGTTTATCTCTATATCTGGCATACGCGCTGGGGTTACGAGCTTCGTACGGTCGGCACCAACGAGACGGCAGCGGTCTATGCCGGAATGCCGGTGCCGCGCCTAATTATCGTAGCGATGGTGATTTCCGGCGCGCTCGCGGGCCTTGCGGGCATTAACGAAGTGATGGGCGTACAGCACCGTTTGGTGATGAACTGGACCGGCGGGGTTGGGTATGTGGGCATTGCGGTGGCGCTGATGGGGCGCAATCACCCGGTTGGGATTGCGCTATCGGCGCTGCTGTTCGGGGCGCTGTATCAGGGCGGCTCCGATCTGGCGTTCGAGATTCCCGCCATTACCCGCGAGATGATCGTGGTCATCCAGGGGCTAGTCATCCTCTTCTGCGGCGCGCTGGAAAACCTATTTCGCGCGCCGCTCGAAGCCTATTTCAAACCGAAAACCGCGTAAGGGGGCCGCAATGGATATGCTCGTTTCCATGCTCGACGCTACCTTCCGCGTGGCGACCCCGCTGGTGCTGGCGGGATTGGCGGGGCTGTTTTCCGAACGCGCTGGTGTTGTGGATATTGGGCTTGAAGGCAAAATGTTAGCGGCGGCCTTTGCGGGCGGCGCGGTGGCCTTCGTTCTGGCAGACCCGTGGTTGGGCCTGCTGGCGGCCATGCTGACCGCTTGGGGGCTGTCGATGGTGCATGGCTTCGCCTGTGTTACCCATAACGGCAATCAGATGGTTTCCGGCATGGCGATCAACATTGTTGCCGCCGGACTGACCGCCACCCTCGCCTCCGCTTGGTTCCGGGAGGGCGGGCGCACGCCGATTTTGCCCACGGAAGGGCGGTTCCGGCCCATTGATCTGCCGCTGGCCGAAACCCTTCAAGACGTGCCAATTCTCGGGCGGCTTTACAGCGACGTGATTTCCGGCCACACCGCCCCCGTCTATCTCGCCGCGCTCATCGTGCCACTGGTTGCTTATATCCTCTATAAAACCCGCTTCGGGCTGCGGTTGCGGGCCGTTGGCGATAATCCCCACGCGCTCGATACCGCCGGGGTCAGCGTTGCGCGCACCCGCTATATGGCGCTCGCCTGCAATGGGCTGCTGTGCGGCATGGCGGGGGGCTACCTCTCCATCGCGCAATCAAGCGGGTTTTTGCAGGATATGACCGCCGGGAAAGGCTATCTCGCCTTAGCGGCCCTCATCTTTGGTAAGTGGAAGCCCTGGCCGACGCTGTTCGCCTGCCTGCTGTTTGCCTTCACCGACGCGCTGCAAGTGCGCTTACAAGGCGTGCCGCTGCCAATTATCGGCGAGGTCTCGGTGCAGTTCATTCAGGCCGTTCCCTATATCCTCACGGTTCTGCTGCTGGCTGGGTTCGTCGGAAAAGCCGTCGCCCCCAAAGCCATCGGCCTGCCCTATGTGAAATCTCGATGACTGATATGATTGATTTCAAGGCCCTCGTAGCGGCAGCGATGGATGTGCGCCGCCACGCTTATGCGCCTTACTCGAACTATCACGTCGGCGCGGCCCTGCTCACGCCGAGCGGGCAGATTTTCGTGGGCGCGAATGTGGAAAACGCGGCCTATCCGCAAGGGGCCTGTGCCGAAACCTGCGCTATCGGCACGATGGTGGCGAACGGCGCGCGGCGGTTAAAGGCGGTTGCCGTTATCGGCTCCGGTCCCGATCTCTGCACGCCCTGCGGCGGGTGCCGCCAGCGCCTGTTCGAGTTTGGCAGCGTGGAAACGCCGATTGCGATTGCAGCCGCCGATGGCAGCTTCGAGATCGTCACTCTGGGCGCGCTTCTCCCCCGCGCTTTCGGCCCCAATCATCTACCCCTAGGCCATCTACCCTTGGGCCATTTGCCGGATGCGCCGCTGGCATGACCAGCGGCCTCGCCACCGATTTTTGGTTGCGCGCCCATATCCGGCGCTGGAACGCCCTGGGTATTTCAATGATGGTGCGCCATAAGGGCGACCCGCAGGCGGGGGCCGTGCTCGTGGTCATCAATCAGGGGGCTGCGGGCTGCACGGTCCTGACCCAAACCCGTACACTTGAGGGGGCGAACGCGTGGCTGCGCGCCTCCGGCCCCGACCCGATCCCCGAAGCCGACGCCGAAGACACTATTTCCCGCGCCCGCCGCAGAGATCCCGACCTGTGGGTTGTCGAGATCGAAGACCGCGCGGGCCGTCACCCGTTTGAGGAGCCGATTCTATGACGAGTGCCGTCGAGACAATCCGCGCCAAAGCCCCCGGCTTTACCCCGCGCGTTGCCATTATTCTCGGGTCCGGTTTAGGCGGTCTGGCCGATCAAATCGAAAGCCCGATTGTTGTTCCCTATGCCGAAATTCCGGGCTTTCCGCGCTCTACCGTTGCCGGGCATTCGGGCGAGTTAGTGCTCGGCACTTTGGGCGGCGTTGCCGTTGCCGGGTTCAAGGGCCGCAAGCACGTGTATGAGGGCGAGGGTCTCGCAGGTATGGCGGTGCCGATCCGGGCGATGAAGGCGTTGGGGGCAGAGCTTTTGATCGTGACCAACGCCGCAGGCTCTTTGCGGCTCGATTTGGCGCCGGGCGCGCTAATGCTCATTGCCGATCACATCAATCTGATGAACGGCAATCCGCTGATTGGCCTGAACGACGACACCCTCGGCCCGCGCTTTCCGCCTATGGCCAATGCCTATGACGCCGAAACGCGCGCCAAAATTCGCGCGAAGGCGGAAACCTTAGGGATTCCGCTGCAAGAGGGGGTTTACATCGCTGTTACCGGCCCCTGTTTCGAAACCCCCGCCGAAATTCGGGCCTTCCAGCGCTTAGGCGGTGATGCCGTGGGCATGAGCACCGTGCCGGAAGTAATTCTCGCGCGCCATTGCGGTTTAACCGTCGCTGGGGTATCAGCCATTACCAATCTTGGCGAAGGTCTCAGCGATACCGCCTTAAGCCATGCTCATACGCTGGAGCTGGCCGGACAGGCGGGAAAAGACCTTGCGCGGTTGGTTATCGCTTTGCTGGAGGATTTGGGGACATGACGGAAACCGCAGCCCGCGCGCTGGCCCTGCTGGACCTGACCTCGCTGAACGATACCGATACCGACGCGACGATCCGCGCCCTGTGCGAGAAGGCCGTAACCCCCGCCGGGCCGGTAGCGGCAATTTGTCTCTACGGGCCGTTCGTAGGTTTGGCCAATGGGCTGCTCGATCAGCGCATCGGGCTGGCGACAGTGGTGAATTTCCCCGACGGCACGCAAGAGCGTAAAACTATCGAGGCCGATATTAAGGCCGCCCTCGTGGCTGGGGCCGATGAGATTGATCTGGTCTTCCCCTGGCAGGCGTTCTTGTCGGGCAAACGTACCTTTGCGCGCGACATTGTGGCCGCCGCGCGGGCGGTATGCCCAACCGGGGTGATCTTGAAGGTGATCTTGGAGACAGGGGCGCTCGCCAGCCCGACTGCGATCCGGGAAGCATCGGAAGCTGCTATTCTATCGGGTGCGGATTTCCTCAAAACCTCCACCGGCAAAACCCCCGTTGGGGCTACCTTAGAGGCCGCGCGTATCATGCTGTCGGTCATTCATGATATGGACCCGGAAGTGGGCTTCAAAGCCTCCGGTGGTGTGCGGACGTTGGCCGATGCCCGCGCCTACCTCGCCGTGGCCGACGAAATTATGGGGCCAGCTTGGGCCACGCCGGAAACCTTCCGCTTCGGTGCCTCGTCCTTGCTGGATGATTTATTGCGGACGCTGGGGCATTCTGCCCCCACGGCGGAACCGTCGCGCGCTTCTTATTGAGGTATCTTCACTATCGGAGGGCGAGCGCCCGTTCTACGACCTCCGGTTCGGTCTCGATGATCTTCAGCAACAGACGGGAGGGCGTGTCGATGCTCGATCGGCCCTGCTCCCAATCGCGGATACGCCCAAAGGAGAAGCCATAGCGGGCGGAGAATGCCTTTTGCGATAAGCCGAGCTTCCGGCGAATGGCGCGGACATCCACAGCTTCAGGAGTGTGTGCAATATACTCTTCTGCACTAGCGTCACCCCGCGCATAAGCAAGAGCTTCCCGCGCCCCTTGCAAAATTCGGGATCCGGCCCTAATCGCCCCCGCATCTGGGTTATGGGCAATGAAAGTCACGATAGCCAGCCGCTCCGCCTCGGAGACGCTTTCCTCCTTCGCGGAGGCCAGATAAGCTGGCGTTTCAATGACGGTATGCATGGCTAAAGAGTGCGGAAATTCCGCATCTCGTCAATCCAGAAAAGTGATTTTATGAGCTTTCTTCCGCAAGAGCTAATCCGCAAAAAGCGCGACGGCAACGCCCTGACCGCTGAGGAAATCGCCTTTATCGTTCAGGGCATCACGACGGGCAGCATGGCCGACGAACAAGTTGGCGCGTTTGCGATGGCGGTGTTCTTCCAAGGCATGAGCCTGGACGAGCGCATTGCGCTGACCTGCGGAATGCGCGACAGCGGCGCGGTGCTGAACTGGAAACCGCAAAACCTTGGGCGACCCGTCGTCGATAAGCACTCTACGGGCGGTGTCGGCGATAAGGTTAGCCTCATGCTTGCCCCGATTGTTGCAGCCTGCGGGGCGGCAGTGCCGATGATCTCCGGGCGCGGGCTGGGGCATACCGGCGGCACGCTCGATAAGCTGGAGAGCATTCCAGGTTATAACGCCATCCCCTCGCCCGAGCTTTTTGCCAAAGTGACGAAGGAGGTCGGCTGCGCCATCATCGGCCAAACCAGTGCTATGGCCCCCGCCGATAAGCGCCTCTACGGCATTCGCGACGTGACGGCGACAGTGGAATCTATCCCGCTGATTACCGCCTCGATCCTGTCTAAAAAACTCGCCGCTGGGCTGGATGCTTTAGTGATGGATGTGAAATTCGGCTCAGGCTCCTTCATGGGCGCGCTGGACCGCTCGCGCGACCTCGCGCAAAGCATCTGCACAGTGGCCAATGGCGCGGGCTGCCCAACGCGGGCGCTTCTTACCGATATGAACGAGGTGCTCGGCACGACTGCGGGCAATGCCGTGGAAGTCGTGGAAGCGCTGGGCTATCTCAGCGGCACGCGCCGGGAGGCGCGCTTACACACCGTCACGATTGCCCTCGCCGCCGAAATGCTGCTGGCAAGCCGCCTCGCGGGCGATCTGGCCGAAGCGGAAGCTAAGGCGGAAGCAGTGCTGGCCTCTGGCGCTGCCGCCGAGATTTTCGCGCGGATGGTGGTGGCCCTGGGTGGCCCTGCTGATCTGTTCGAGAAGCAAGCGCACTATCTGCCGCTCCCAGCGCTCACTGTCGATATTCCTGCCCCGCGCGCTGGGATTGTGACCGCCATCGACACGCGCGAGATTGGTCTTGCCGTGGTCGCCATTGGCGGCGGCCGCACCCGCTCTGCCGATCCGGTCGATCCGCTGGTGGGTCTTACCGAGATCGTCGGGCTTGGCGCATCCGTCGGCCCCGGTCAGCCCCTCGCCCGCCTGCACGTGAGGGATGTAGCCCAAGCCGCGCGGGCAACGGCAATGGTTCAGGCGGCAATCACGATTGGCGAGACGGCCCCGGTGCGCGGGCCGATTGTGGCGGAACGGTTGGGGTAGAGGGGGTTAGTGGGGGGTGGGCGTCGTCAAGAGGCGAAGCCAATCTTGACGAGCATCAAGAACCCGCACGAGTTCGAACCGCTCAGCCCCAATCCGATATAAAAGCACGGTTTGATCGCATGGAAAAAAGCGTAAACCCGCCTCGATATCGTCACGAGACCGGCCAAGCTGCGGTAATTTCTGGAGATGGCTGCACACTGACAGAAGCCGCTGAAGCACCGTGCGCGCCGTAACAACACCGTAATTCTCTTCCAAATACTCCCGAAGGATCAATAAATCCCGTTCGGCAAGATCGAGAATAATTAGTGGAAGCATCACGGGCTATCGTTATAGCGGGCCATTAAGTCCCGGAAAACATCTTCCCCAGGACGCCCCGGACCACTCGCTAGCCCGTCGCGCCACAGGCGGCGGAGTTCTTCTTTGGCTTGGATGGGATCGTACCACGTCGCCAAAGCCGCTTGGGCCGCTGCGCTAACAGTCGCGTAGCTGCCCGCCTCCACCGACGCCTGAAGTTTGGCGGCGGTGTCACTATCTATGCTGACGGTGAGTGTTTGCGTGGTCATGGCCTAGTTAAGCACAGGAAGCCGAAAAACACCAGTTCACGCCGCCTCGCTATCGTCGATAATCCACGGCTCACGCTTGCCCGCCTCGGTCCATTCCACCATTGGCGGCAAGGCGAGCATCGCGGCGATATAGGCGCGGCTATCGTCGTCCACTTCCACCAGATAGCTGTTCAGGCGGTGAACGACCGGGGCGAACATGGCGTCGGCAATCGTCGGGGGGCCGAACAGGAACGGGCCGCCGATACCGAAACGCTTGCGGCAGTCGCGCCATAGGGCGGTAATGCGGTTGATGTCGTCTTGCGCGGCGGGGGTTAGGGCGCGCGGCGGGGCCGACCGGCGAATATTCATCGGCAAGGCCGAGCGCAGCCCAACGAAGCCTGAGTGCATTTCGGCAGAAACCGAGCGCGCGACGGCGCGAGCGATGGTGTCCTGCGGCCAAAGTTGCGCGTCCGAGGCCTGTTCGGCGGCCCATTCGCAGATCGCAAGGCTATCCCAGATCACGGTTTCGTCGATTTTAAGCGCGGGCACCTTGCCGGTAGGGCTATGGCGCAAAATATCTTGCCGCGTGGTGGTTTGATGCAGTGGGATCAACACTTCTTCGAATGGCACGCGCGCCAACTTCAGCGCAAGCCAAGGCCGCAGCGACCAAGATGAATAATTCTTGTTGCCAATAAAGAGCGTTAACCCCATTGCCTAATTCCTCCAACCAGCTTTTGTCTTCCAAATCAACGACCCTCAGCAAACCCGAGCATGCCGCCGCTGGCAAGTGCTTTCAAGCCGATGCGTTCGGCCTAGCAACGAAACGAAAAACCCGATAGTAAAGGCAGGAATTATGAAGCGCGGCCCAACGACTGTCGTCTAAAGGCTGCCGCAACAAGCCGACCGAGCCAAGGGCTGCCCGCCCCAAGCCGGCGATGATGGGATGGAGGACGGGGTGAAGGCGTTAAATCCGATTTTGATGTCGGGACGGGAAGTCCTGCCGCTGGTTGAGGGTGGCAAAGGGATTGCGGTCTCGAATGGTCAAAGCTCCGGCGCTTGGTCTGCTGCGGGCGGGATTGGCACTTTCTCGGGCGTCAATGCCGATCAGTATGATGCCGAGGGTCAGATCATCCCAATGATCTACCACGGCAAAACCCGCCGGGAACGCCATGAAGAGCTGATTGCCTACTCCATCAGCGGCGGCATCGCCCAGGCTCAAATCGCCCATGAAACGGCGGGCGGCCAGGGCCGCATCCACATGAATATCTTGTGGGAAATGGCCGCATCGGAAATCATTCTCAACGGCGTGCTCGAAGGCTCCAAGGGCCTGATACACGGCGTTACCTGCGGCGCCGGAATGCCCTATAAAGTGGCAGAAATCTGTGCGCGTTACGGTGTTTATTATTACCCCATCGTCTCCTCAGCCCGCGCGTTCCGGGCACTGTGGAAGCGCGCCTATCATCGCTTCCCCGATTTGCTCGGCGGCGTTGTTTATGAAGACCCGTGGCTGGCGGGCGGTCACAACGGCCTGTCCAACTCAGAAGACCCGAACAGACCCGAAGACCCGTTGCCGCGCTTGATCGAGCTGCGTCAGACGATGCGGGAGTTCGGCCTGCATCAAACCCCGATCATTATGGCGGGCGGTGTGTGGTTTCTGCGCGACTGGCAAGATTTTATTAATAACCCCGATCTCGGCCCCGTCGGCTTCCAGTTCGGCACGCGGCCATTGCTGACCCAGGAAAGCCCGATTTCCGGCGCGTGGCGTAAGCGCTTGCTGGAGTTGAAGCCGGGCGACGTGTACCTCAATCGCTTTTCGCCCACCGGCTTTTATTCCTCGGCGGTAGAGAATGCCTTCCTGCGGAACCTCAAAGGCCGCTCGGAACGCCAGATCGCTTTCACCACCCATGCCCACGGCGAGCATGATACGGAGCTAAAAATCGGCGCGCGGGGCCGCTCGGTCTTCGTGACCGCCCCCGATAAGACTAATGCCCAACTGTGGATTACCCAAGGCTTCACCGAAGCGTTGCGAACCCCAGAGAACACGCTGGTGTTCGTTACCCCCGAGGATAGTGTAGACATCCGTACCAATCAGGTGGAGTGCATGGGGTGCCTGTCGCACTGCAAATTCTCCAACTGGGCGCAAAACGACGCTGGGACCACGGGTAAATCGCCCGATCCGCGCAGCTTTTGCATTCAAAAGACGTTGCAGGAAATCAGCCACTCCGACGACATCGACCATCAACTGATGTTCGCCGGGCATAATGCCTATCGCTTTGGGCAAGACCCGTTCTACGCCAACGGGTTCGTTCCGACCGTGCGGCAGTTGATGGACCGGATCGTTACAGGGGATTGACGGGTATAGGGGCGGGTTGCCACTTTTCTACAAGGTCGCTCTAAGAGGCTGTTTGGAAATTCGGCGGCTGAGAGCCTGCGAGGGATTTTTGGGGCCTGATAGGAGCCAAGCGCAGCAGATATCGAGAATATCTGCAAGATTGGCGACGCAGCAGGGCGTAAAAAGACCCGCAGGATCGACCCGACCGACATTTTCAAACAGGCTCTAAGTCATAGGGGATAATCGGCTCAGTCAAAAATTAACTGACGCAACGCGCGACGGACCCGTTGCGGTGCGGTATAATCGACGTATGTCCATCCGGCCCCCGACCGACTCCCCTGCGCCCGACCTGGAGGCGCTTGCCGAACAGTTTCTCGATCTGTGGCAAGGGCAGGTGTCGGCGTGGGCGAGCGATCCCGCGACACCGGAAGCGATGGCGCGGCTGTGGGCACTCTGGGGGCTTACCCCGCCGCCAGCACCGGCACCGCCTTTCTCTGCTCCGGGATCCCTTCATGGTGCCGCCAACCCTGCCGCCTCTCAGCCAACCGCCGCCCCGTTTGGGGCCGCGCCCGCTGCCGCTGCATCTCCTGAGTTGCTGGAGCTTTTACTCAAGCTCACTACCCGCCTCGCTGTTGTGGAGCAGCGGTTGGCCGATCTTGAAGGGGGTGATGCCGCCCCCGACCAACGCGGGGAACGGGTCTAGCAGCCCTAATCCGCTGGGCTTCACGCACGCAGTAGAGGCGGCGGGACGGCGGCGGCTGGGGGCGTTCCTGACCGGCGTGCAGCGTTACCGCGACCATCCCTACCGCCGCGCCCTCCCCGAGCCGCCAGAATTGGCCCGCTGGGGCAATATCCGCCTGCTGGATTACAGCGCGCCAGGGGCGACTGGCCCCACGCTGCTGTGCCTCCCCTCCCTCATCAACCGTGCCTATATTCTCGATCTCACCGAGGCGCGTAGCTTTCTGCGCTGGCTTGCGGGCCACGGCCTGCGCCCGCTGCTGATGGATTGGGGCACGCCGGGGCCGGAGGAAGCCGATTTCACGCTCACTGACTACATCGAAGGCCCAATTTTCGAGGCGCTGGCGCTGGCGGCGGCGCAATCGGGTGGGCAAGTCAACCTGCTCGGCTACTGTATGGGCGGATTATTGGCGCTGGCAGCGGCGGCGCGGCATCCGGCACTGGTGGAACGGCTGTTGCTGCTGGCGACCCCGTGGGATTTTCACAGCGACCCCGCGCAGGTGCGGCGGCTAACGGCGGCGCTGCCCGCGCTGATGCAGGCGGTAGACTGGCACGGCACCCTGTCCATTGATCTCATCCAAACGCTGTTCGCCGGGATTGATCCGCTGCAAATACTTCGGAAGTTCGAGGCTTTCTCGCGGCTCGACCCCGATGGTGCCCCGGCGCGGGCGTTTGTGGCGCTTGAAGATTGGCTGAACGATGGCGTGCCGCTGGTGGCCCCTGTTGCGCGGGAAACCTTGGGCGGCTGGTATCGCGATAATTCCCCACCGCTCGGGCGTTGGCGGGTTGCGGGCCACCCGATCTGCCCGAGCGCGATTGCGATGCCAACACTCTCCTTAGTGCCAAAAGCCGACAGGATCGTTCCCCCCGCCAGCGCGATGGCGCTCGCTCAGGCTATTCCCGGCGGATACACGCAAGAGATTAGCCTGGGGCATATCGGCATGATGGTGGGTGGGCGCGCGCCTGCGTTGGTGTGGGAGCCGATTCGCGCCTTCGTCATGGGGGAAGAGGTTTACCCGCTCACCATGAACCCCTAAGGTTTCGGAACAATCGGCCAAACGCCACTATCGAGTTTCGAGGGAGAATCATCACATGACCGATGTCGTAATCGTCGCAGCCGCCCGCACCCCCATTGGGTCGTTCAGCGGCGCGCTGTCCAGCCTGCCTGCGCACAAGCTGGGGGAAATCGCCATTCGGGCCGCCCTCACGCGCGCCAAGATTGAGGGAGCGGAGGTGGACGAGGTGATCCTCGGCCAAGTGCTCACCGCTGCCACCGGCCAGAATGCCGCCCGCCAAGCCGCTATGGCCGCAGGCATTCCGCAAGAAAAGACGGCTTTCTCTATCAACCAGCTTTGCGGTTCGGGCTTGCGGACGGTCGCCCTCGGGTTCCAGGCTATTCGGAATGGCGATGCCAATATCATCATCGCGGGCGGTCAGGAAAGCATGAGCCTCGCCCCGCACACGCTCTACTTACGGTCGGGCACCAAGATGGGTGCGGCGGAAATGCAGGATACGATGCTGCGCGACGGGCTGATTGATGCCTTCCACGGCTATCATATGGGCGTTACTGCCGAAAACATCGCCCAACGCTGGCAGCTCAGCCGTGAAGAGCAAGATGCTTTCGCCAGCGCCTCGCAGAATAAAGCCGAAGCCGCGCAAAAGGCCGGGCGCTTTGCCGATGAAATCACCCCCGTCACGATCTCGTCGCGCAAGGGTGATGTTATCGTCGATCAAGACGAATACCCCAAACATGGCACCACGCAGGAAAGCCTGGCAAAGCTACGCCCGGCCTTCAATAAAGACGGCACCGTAACCGCTGGGAACGCTTCCGGCCTCAACGATGGTGCCGCAGCCCTCGTGCTGATGAGCGCGGCAGAAGCCGCCAAGCGCGGCCTAACCCCGCTGGCGCGCATCGCCTCCTGGGCCACCGCTGGCGTCGATCCCGCTATCATGGGCACGGGGCCGATCCCCGCCAGCCGCGCCGCGCTGGCCAAAGCCGGGTGGACGATCAACGATCTCGACCTGATCGAGGCCAACGAAGCCTTCGCCGCCCAAGCGCTTGCAGTGAATAAAGACCTTGGCTGGGATACCAGCAAGGTCAACGTCAACGGCGGTGCGATTGCCCTCGGCCACCCCATCGGCGCGTCGGGCGCGCGCGTGCTGACCACGCTGCTGTTTGAAATGCAAAAGCGCGACGCCAAACGCGGCCTCGCAACCTTGTGCATCGGCGGCGGCATGGGCGTGGCGCTGACGGTTGAGCGGTAGGCTTTTTCTAACGGCGAGCGGGGGTGCCTGAGTGCCCCGCCCGCTCCCCAATCTCGCCGCCCTGCGCGCCTTTGAGGCCGCAGGGCGGTTTTTGAGTTTTTCACGGGCGGCGGAAGAGCTTTTCGTTACCCAAGGTGCAATCAGCCGCCACGTTCAAACCCTGGAGCGGGAGGTGGGGTTGCCGCTGTTCGAGCGTACCCGCCCGCTGACGCTTACCCTCCCCGGCGCCACTTATCATGCGTCTATCCGGCACGCTTTCGCCGAAATGATCGCCGCGACCCGCACGCTGCGCGCCGAGGCTGCCGCGCACACCCCGCGCCGAAAAATCCGCGTCAGCTTGCTCGCGTCCTTCGCCGCCCATTGGCTCATGCCGCGCTTACCCGCCTTTGAGGCCGCCCATCCCGAGATAGAGTTGGTGTTGGAGCCGAGCATTCGGCTGGTCGATCCCACCGCAGGCCAGGTCGATTTGGCGCTGCGTTACGGCAAGGGCGGTTATGCGGGCTTGGCCGAGTGCTTTTTGCCGGAAATCATTCTGCCGGTCACAGCGCCCACCTATCCCGCGCCAACACTGGAAACGCTGCCCCAGCATCGGCTGCTGCACCCAAGCGATACCTGGGAGTGGCGTGATTGGCTTACGGCACAAGGTATTGCGCTCGAGTCGATCCCGCAGCAGCAGGCACTGGCCGATTACAACATAACCCTGCAAGCGGCGCGCGATGGGTTGGGGGTGGCGATGGGGCGGCTGGCCCTGGTCGCCCCCTTGATCGCGCGCGGTGATCTTATCGCGCTGCCGTTTCCGTGCCTTGCGGGGGCGTTCGGTCATTGGTCGATCGTTGATCCTGTCCGCGCCGATGATCCGGCGCTTCAGGCGGTTAGGGCGTGGCTGAAGCAGAGCGCTACTATGACTAAAAATCATACTGAGGCCGTAGAAACGTGAGTCGCGGCGCGCGGTCAGATGCGGCAGGCTAGAGCAAATCCCGAGCGGGTGGAATCGCCCGCGACGACGTATTTGTTTAACAGACAAAGAGTTAGAGCGTTTTAAGTGAGCCTCGGCGAACAAAAAACGCACTAACTCTCCGTTTTTTCTCAGGAGCCTCCTATGATCCGCGACCGCCTCGTTGCCCTTGGCCTCGTCCTACCCCACGCCTCCGGCCCCGGCGGGGCCTATGATCCCTTCGTTCTCAGCCCGACTGGAACGCTGTATATCGCGGGCCAGATTCCGCAACAGGCGGGCGAGGCGCAGTTTTTCGGGCGCTTGGGCGAAAGTGCCACGGTGGCGCAGGGCCAAGCCGCCGCTCACCTGTGCGCGCTCAACATTCTGGCGCAAGTCGAGAGTGCGCTGAACGGCGACTGGGGCCGCGTGCAGCGCTGCCTAAAGCTCAACGGGTTCATCGCCTGCACGCCCGAGTTCACTCAGCAGAGCCAGGTGATGAACGGCGCGTCGGACCTGATGCTCAAGGTTTTCGGCGATATTGGTCGCCACGCCCGCACCTCCGTTGGTGTGACGGCCCTGCCGCGCGGCGTGATGGTAGAAGTCGATGCGACCTTCGCGGTTGCCGTATGACCCCGCGCCTGCACTTCAACCATTCCGCCGCCTCCCCCTGCCCGCCGGAAGCGCGGGCCGCGATTGCGGAGCATCTGGCTCTGGAACAGGCGCTCGGCCCGATGGAGGCGGCTATCTCGGTCGCCCCTCGGCTGGCGGAAATTCACCGCACCGCTGAAACCCTGGTGGGCGCACAACCGGGGCAGGTGGCATTGACCGAAGGCCAAGGCCGGGCAATGGCGTTCGTTGCAGGTGGATTGCGCCTCGCACCCGGCGACAGGATTCTCTGTGCGCCCTCCGAATGGGGCGGCACGATCTCTGCATTTGCAGAGGCGGCGGGGGCAAGCGTTGAAGCCATCCCGATGATGCCGGATCATCTGACCGATCTCGACGCACTGCGCCGAATGCTGAATGACCGGGTTAAGCTCGTGTCCGTTACCAGCGTTTCGGTGTGTGGCACGGCCATTCAGCCTGTCGCGGAAATTGCGGCCCTCGCCCAAACGGTTGGCGCGCTGGTTGCTGTCGATGCCAGCCAGTCGATTGGCTGGTTGCCAATCGCTATGGGGCTTCAGGGTATCGACATTCTGACCGCCAGCGGGCGCAAATACCTGCAAGGGCCGCGCGGTGTGGCGTTGCTCGGCCTATCGGCGCGCGCACAAACACGGCTACGCCCACCACCGCCCGATGATTATGCCGCGCGCCAGATCGACGCATTGCGCTGGGAATCCGCCGAATATTCCTATGCCAGTCGGCTGGGGTTCGGCGCAGCGCTGGATATACGGGCGGACGGAGTACTGGCGCTCGGGGCCACCTTAATCGCCACCGCGACGCGCCTGGAGCACGCCTTACTCACTGTTCCCGGCTTGCGTCTGATCCGCCCGCAGGCGGGATCAACACCGGCCATCGCGCCCTTGATCGCCTTCGAGATTGATGGGTACGCGCCCGGCGCGGTCCAGCAGGCTTTACACGGGGAAGAGATTAACCTCGCCGCCAATCAGGCGGTTTACGCGCCCTTGCTGTTTGCCGCCTTGGGCAAACAGGCGCTGTTACGCGCCTCGGTGCATCTTGACATCGGTGCGGGGGAGATTGAGCGGCTTGTGTCGGCGTTGAAACGGGTAACGGTTTAGCCGAACAAACTATCAATATCGGCCTGGCTAACGCCACCGCTGCGCGACGGGCCGTTCAGCAGCCCGTCGGTGCCGCCTGCCGGGCCTTGGTTTGGCGGGATCATATCGTCGAAGCTATCGCCCAGCGCTTGAATAATTATGCCGATGCGCTGCTCGACGAACTCCAGCGTTGTGACCACTCGAGACACGCGCTGGCCGGTAATATCTTGGAAAGCGCATTCGGTGAACAGGCTGGCGACCAGCGAGTGAATCTGCTCCACCGCCATATCGACACTGCCTTCGGACGCCGCGCGCGGGATTGATTCTGCCGCCGAGTCAATCGCTTCGGCGACGGCCAGAATGCCATTGGTTGCAGTCTCGGTAGCGTACACAATGGCGCGCAGTTCCGAAACGGCTGTCGAGATTCGATCTTCCGTTGAGCGCGGATGACGGATCGCGGCAACTTCGGACTGGATCAAGGCCAGTTGTTCACGAAGCTCTGCAAGCTCGGACGCCAGAGTCTGTGATGTTAGGTCGTTCATTGCCTGTCTTCAGGTCAAACTATTAAAAACATTATACGCAGGAAGTTCCCCCGACGCACGGCCCAAATTGATCCTGCGCGCTGGTTTTTGCTTGAACGTGAAGCCTTGGGCCAGAGAATATGAATTCCGCATCCGCGTTAAGATGCCGCCCGTCGCAATCCGCGTTTGACCGGCTTTTTGGCCGTTTCCTCGAAGAGTTCGGCGAGTTTATCCATCATCGTTCCGCCTAATTGTTCAGCATCGACGATCGTGACCGCCCGGTTATAATAGCGGGTTACGTCATGACCAATCCCGATGGCGATGAGTTCCACCGGCGAGCGGGTTTCGATTTTCTTGATCACACTCCGCAAATGGTTTTCCAGGTAATTGCCAGGGTTGACTGACAGGGTTGAGTCATCTACGGGCGCACCATCGGAAATAACCATCAGAATGCGACGTTGCTCTGGCCGGGCCAACAACCTATCGTGCGCCCAATCCAGCGCTTCGCCGTCGATATTTTCTTTCAGTAAGCCTTCGCGCAACATGAGGCCCAGCGATTTCCGCACGCGCCGCCACGGCGCATCGGCCCCTTTGTAGATAATATGCCGTAGATCATTCAGGCGGCCCGGCACGGCGGGCTTACCATCGGTAATCCAGCGTTCGCGCGCTTGCCCGCCCTTCCACGCCCGCGTGGTGAAGCCGAGAATCTCTACTTTCACGTTACAGCGCTCCAACGTGCGCGCTAAAATATCGGCGCTCATCGCGGCAATCGTGATGGGCCGCCCGCGCATCGAGCCGGAATTATCAATCAAGAGTGTTACTACCGTATCGCGAAAATCCGTATCCTTCTCTTGCTTGTAAGATAGCGGCTGCATGGGGTTGGCGATAACGCGCGCCAACCGCCCGGCATCGAGAATCCCTTCTTCTAAATCGAAATCCCAACTGCGTGTCTGCTTCGCCATCAAGCGCCGTTGCAGGCGGTTGGCGAGGCGGCTGATAACGCCCTGCAAGGACTGCAACTGCTGATCGAGCATCAGGCGCAGGCGGGTCAGCTCCTCCGCATCGCACAGGTCTTCCGCCTCGATTTCCTCATCGAAGGCTTTGGTATAGGGGCGATAGCCGGAGGTATCTTGGTCTTTAGACAGCGGGCGCTGGCCCGGTGGCGGGGCGCTTTCGCCGCTCTCTTCCTCGCCTTCGCCGAACTCTTCGTCGCGCTCGTCATTATCGGCGTCGCTTTCGGACTCCATGCCGGGGCGCGGATCGGGGCGCTTATCGCTGCGGCTTTCTTGCTCTTCCTCGTTTTCGCCGTCGCCCGCTTCGCCCTGCACCTCTTGCGAGCCGGGTTGATCGTCGCCGTCTTCCGAGCCGTCGTCCTCCGACGGGTCTTGCGGGTCGAGCGCTTCCCCGGCTTCTACGTCAAGATCGGCGAGCAACTGCCGCACGGTGCGGGCGAACGCCTCCTGATCAGCCATCGTCGCGCGCAAACTATCGAGATCGCCCCCGATTTTCTCGGCAAGTTGCGCGCGCCATTTTTCCACGAGCGGACGGATCGGGTCCGGCGGCGGGGTGCCGGTCATGGCTTCCCGCGCCAGCATTCGCACGGCTTCCGGCAGGGTCGCGTCGGTCGGGTCGGCCACGCGATCGAAGCCAAGGCGGCGGTACTTCTGCTCTAAGGTTGCACTGAGATTTTGCGCCACGCCCGCCATACGGTTCGCGCCGAGGGCCTCGCAGCGCGCCTGCTCTAACGCCTCGAAAATCGCTCGGCCCGTTGGGGTAATCGGTTGGCGGCGCTGGTGCGTGCCCGCATCGTGATAGCGCAGGCGCAAGGCCACGGCATCGGCCTCGCCGCGAAAGCGCGCCACTTCCTCCGGCAATAGGGCGCGGGAGGGGGCGGGCAGCCGGGCACGTTTGCCGACAACACCCGCCGCTTCCGCGCCGAAGCCCACTTCCACCTCAGCATTTTCGGCAATCGCGCGGATTGCCGCCGTGGTGGCGCGCTTAAACTGCTCCAGAGGAGATTCGGCATCGGCCATGCTAAAGAACTCGTCCGATCCGGGTTAGGCGACGCGGCCTGCGACCCGCGCGGTCTTCGCTTCCACAATCCGGCCCGCCAGATCGCGGCCAAAGCAACGCTGATAATATTCCAAAATCAGCGGGCGTTCGGCTTCATCGCACTTATTGAGGAAGCTGAGGCGGAAGGCAAACCCAACATCGCCCTTAAAAATCTTAGCGTTCTCCGCCCAAGTAATCACAGTGCGCGGCGACATGACCGTGGAAATATCCCCGGCGATAAAGCCCGCGCGGCTGAGATCGGCCAACGCGACCATTGCTTCAATCGTCTTTTTACCCGCCTCGGTCTGATAGTCTGGCAGCTTTGCCAGCACGATCCCGGTTTCGGTTTCAGCCGACAGATAGTTAAGCGTGGCGACGATGCTCCAACGGTCCATCTGCCCTTGATTGATCTGTTGCGTGCCGTGATACAGGCCCGTGGTATCGCCAAGGCCAATCGTGTTGGCTGTCGCGAACAGCCGGAAGAACGGGTGCGGGCGGATAACCTTGTTTTGGTCGAGAAGCGTCAGCTTGCCTTCCACTTCCAGCACGCGCTGGATAACGAACATCACGTCCGGGCGGCCCGCGTCGTACTCATCGAACACGATAGCAACGGGGCTTTGCAACGCCCACGGCAAAATCCCTTCGCGGAACGCCGTTACCTGTTTGCCGTCTTGCAGCACGATGGCGTCTTTGCCAATCAGATCAATGCGGCTGATGTGGCTATCGAGATTAACCCGGATACAGGGCCAGTTGAGCCGCGCCGCCACCTGTTCGATATGGGTGGATTTCCCGGTGCCATGATAGCCCTGGATCATCACGCGGCGGTTAAAGGCGAAACCCGCAAGAATGGCCAGCGTCGTGTCCGGATCGAACTTATAGCTCGGGTCAATGTCCGGCACATAGGCGGAGCCAACCGAAAAGGCGGGAACCTCCAGGTCCGTATCAATCCCGAATACGGCCCGCGCGCTTACCGTGATGTCGGGAGCATTCAAGCTATGAGCACCCTGGCTAGATACCGTTCCAGAAACCGTCTGCGTCGAGGTCATCGTCTCTTCTTCCCATCTCGCACCCCTTCCCCTGCCGGGCAAATCGGGGCGCGTTCCTATTCAAACCCATGCTACAGCATTGCAGCCGGGCGAGGGTAGCGGCGTCAAGCGGGATTATGGCAGGAGAGGGTTCTTAATGTGATCGCCGCCTACAGCCGCCCCTCAATCGCGTCCCAAATCTGCCGCTCCAGCGTAACCCCATCGAGGCGGTTGATTTGTTGGATGCCGGTGGGGGAGGTTACGTTGATCTCCGTCAAGTAATCGCCAATTACGTCGATACCGACGAAGATTTGACCGCGTTGGCGCAAAGTTGGGCCGATACGCGCGCAAATCTCCCGCTCGCGCTTTGTGAGGTCGGTTTTCACGGCTCGCCCGCCAACGTGCATATTGGCCCGCGCTTCGCCATCCGCCGGAACGCGCAACACCGCGCCTGCTGGCTCGCCATCAATCAGAATGATGCGCTTGTCGCCCGCGCGCACCTCCGGCAGATAGCGCTGGACCATGAACGGCTCGCGCCCGAGCTTTTGATAAAGCTCGATCAGCGCGGTTAGGTTTTCATCATCCGGGCGCAAGTGGAACACCCCCGCGCCGCCGTTGCCGTAGAGCGGCTTCACGATAATATCCTTATGCTCTGCGCGGAAAGCGACCGCTTGGCGCAGGTCGGACGTAATCAGCGTTGGCGGCATCAGGTCGGGGAATTCGGTCACGAAGATTTTTTCCGGCATGGTCCGCACCCACGCCGGATCGTTGACCACAAGGGTTTGCGGGTGGATTTTTTCGAGAAGCCACGTCGTCGTTAGGTAGGCGAGATCGAAGGGCGGGTCTTGCCGCAGCAGGATCACGTCCAGGTCCGCAAGGGTGAACGCCTCTTCCGCCCCAAGATCGAAGTGATTGCCGGGTTCGTGCCGTAAGGTCAGCCCGCGACCAACTGCCATCACCGCGCCACCTTTCAACGACAGGTTCTGCGGCAGATAATGCACCAGCGTATGCCCCCGGCGTTGGGCTTCAAGCCCCAACATCAGCGTGCTATCGCCGTGAACGTCGATGCTGTGGATAGGGTCCATTTGCAAGGCAACCGTTAAGCTCATCATGGCCTCGTGAGGTTAGAAGTGTATTTCGGTGCCGAAGGCATTCACAACATGCCGGGGCCAGTGTTTCGGCGCTATCAAGAGCGCGTCGCAGCGCGGTTGCAAGTCCTTGAAATCGGGGCGGCGCGATACCAGCCAAGCGACGGCGTTCAACAGGCGCGCCTGTTGATGCGGGGAAATCGCCGCGCGCGCCGTGGCAAGATCGGGCCGCGCCTTCACTTCGATCACCGCTAGCACCCGCCCACGCCGCGCCAGCAAATCAATCTCCCCGAACGGTGTTCGCACATTACGCCCGAGCAGCCGATAGCCTTTTAGCCACAAGAGCACCACCGCCAGCCGTTCGGCCCAGCGGCCCCGGCGAAAAGCGGTATGGCCGCGCGTCGTTCGGCTCACTCCCCGGCTCACTCTTTGGAAACCTGCAACGCCCGCGCATACACCGCCCGGCGCGGCTGGCCGGTGGCGGTGGCGATCAAATCGGCGGCATCGCGGACGCTGTGGGTGGCAAGCGCATCGCGCAGCATCGTGTCGAGATCGGCTTCGGCGGTCGCGGCCTCCTCGCCCGGCGGCGCGACGACGATGACGATTTCCCCGCGCGGCGGCCCCTGTTCGGCATAATGGCGGGCGAGATCGGGCAAGGGCGCGCGGCGGACTTCCTCGTAGAGTTTGGTAATCTCGCGCACCAAAGCCGCCTCCCGCGCGCCGAACACGGTGGCCATATCGGCCAAACTATCGGCAACCCGCGACGGGCCTTCAAAGAAAATCAAGGTTGCCGGAACCTGGGCGAGTTCCCGAAACAGGCTCTGCCGCGCGCCGGACTTATGATCGGGGAAGCCCGCAAACAGGAAGCGGTCGGACGGCAGACCGGAAAGCTGCAAGGCGGTGAGCACTGCCGACGCGCCGGGCAGGCTGGTGACGGGCAAGCCTTCCGCCTGGGCTTCCCGCACCAGCTTATAGCCGGGGTCGGAAATCAGCGGCATTCCGGCGTCCGACACGAGCGCTACGGCCTCCCCCGCCCGCACGCGTGCCAGCAGTTTCGGGCGCATCCACGCGCCATTATGGTCGTGATAAGCGACTAAGGGGGTGGCAATTCCATAGCGGCGCATCAAGGGGCCAGTCACGCGCGTATCCTCGCAGGCGATGACATTTGCCCGCTTTAAGAGGTTCAGGGCGCGCACCGTAATATCCCCCGCATTCCCAATCGGCGTTGCGACCAGATAGAGGCCCGGCGACAAACCCGCCCCAACGGCCTCTGAAGGCTCGGATTGCGCTGGATTTGTTGGGGTCTCCTCGGTAGGGTCAAGGCGGTTTTTGACACGGTGAGGGGTAGGGTTTTCGATGTCGGCTGTCACGCGCGCGGCGATCCTGGCATTAGGGCTGTTGATGGCGGCTTGCGGGCAAATGCCCGGCAGCAAGCCAATCGTATCGGAGCCACCCCCCGCTTCGCAAGCAAAGCCGCCGCTTGTGTCGCAACAACCGGCGGAACCGAGCTGGGCGACGCGCCCTTCGGGGCCAACGCCGATTGAAACCGGGCCACTGCCCGCCGATACTACGGTTATTCCCGGCGCCATCTCTCCGCCGTCGGCAGGGCAAGCGCCGTTCGGCACGGCGCGTCCACAGAAGCCCGATATTCGCGTGGCTCTGCTCGTGCCGCTCTCGGGCCGGGCGCAGGCGGTGGGACAAGGTTTGCTGGAAGCGGCCCAGCTGGCAATGTTCGATCATGCGCCGGAAGGCTTCAAGCTGCTGCCCTTCGATACGGAAAAAGACGGCGCGACCGCCGCCGCCGCCGCCGCGGTGAATGCAGGCGCGCATATTCTCATCGGGCCGCTGTTTGCCGCACAAGTGATGGACGTGGCCCCGATTGCCAAAGCGGCGGGCCTTTCGGTCATCAGTTTCTCGAACGACCGTTCTGCCGCGCAATCCGGTGTGTATGTGCTCGGTCTCTCGCCCGTGCAGGCGCTTCAGCGCGTCGTGGCGATCACGCGGGAAAAAGGGCTAACGCGCTATGCTGCCCTAGTGCCCGATGCCCCCATCGGTCGCCAACTGACATCATCCCTGGAGCGCACGCTACCCCAAGTGGGGGGAAGCCTCGTGCGGGCCGACAGCTACCCGGCCAACGCCACCGACTTCCAAGGTATCGTGCGGCGCACGGCGGAATATGACCGCCGTAGGGCCGTGCCGCCACCGCCGCCGTCCTATCAAGCGCTGGTGATCGGCGAACTCTCCGTGCCGCGCTTAAAGCAGATGGGGCCGTGGATTCCCTATTACGACATTGATGTAAAAGACGTGCGGCTGATCGGTATGCCCCAGTGGGACGATACGTCTCTGGGGGCCGAACCGGGCTTAGTCGGCGCGTGGTACGCGGCACCAGACCCCGCAGGGCGCGCGCCGTTCGAGGAGAAATATAAGGCAGTTTATAGCGCCGCACCCAACCGCCTCTCCTCCCTCGCCTATGACGCGGTGGCCCTGACCGCCGTCATCGGCAAACTCACCAACGGCCCGAACTTCTCCGACTCGACTCTCACCAACCCGAACGGTTTTGCTGGCGTGGAAGGGCTATTTCGCCTGAATATGGATGGCAGCACCGAGCGGGGCCTCGCCGTTTGGGAAATCCAACGCGGCGCACACAAACAAATCGCCCCTGCACCGGGAAGTTTCTTGCCGCCCACCAATTAGGCATTGGCCGATAGCGTCGTTAGGATACCGACTTTCGTTGCCTTCTCTCCGGCGCGGCAAGTTACGTCTTCGATCACCGTCATCCTAACGTCCAGAACGGTCGCGTCACCAACAGACGCACCGGGCCGCGAAGGTGCCAGTGATAAACGGCCAAGGTGGTTGACGCTGGGGTGAGTGCCTCCCTAAGTTTCCCTTATTCAAGCTGGCGACCCCGGCTCTCTCAAAGGAAAAAATCATGGCGACTGTTGCCGTTACCGATGCCAGCTTCGATGCCGATGTTCTCAATGCCCCCGGCCCAGTGCTGGTCGATTTTTGGGCGGCGTGGTGCGGTCCGTGTAAGGCCATTGCGCCCGCGCTGGAAGAAATCTCCACCGAGCTTGCAGGCCAAGTGACCATCGCTAAGGTGAATATCGACGAAAACCCTGCCACTCCAACGAAATATGGCGTGCGCGGCATTCCCACCATGCTGCTGTTCAAGAACGGTCAGGTTGTGGCGCAAAAGGTTGGGGCTTTGCCTAAATCAATGCTGCAAGCGTGGCTAACCAGCGCGCTGTAATTTTCAGGGGGGCAAACGCCCCCCTTTTTAGGATGCGGCGGCGCGGCGGCCCTCGGCCAAGCGAAAGGTGAGCACCGCGACACCGAGCAGGGCTACAGGAGCAAAGGTCGCGCCCAGCACCGATGCCCACCCAAGGCTCCCTAGCGCCGGTCCTGCACTCACGGCAGCTAGGGCCGAAAGACCGAAAACGCTGAACTCCGACAGGGCTTGCAGGCGCGCCCGGTCCTTCGGCGCGGTGGCCGATTGAGCGATCAGCGTCGAGCCACCCACGAACAGCGCGTTCCAGGCGACCCCGCTCAACACGAGAGCCACAGTGAAATACGGCAGCGTTAGCCCGGCAAGGCCAACGGCGGCGCTGATGCCGAACAGCCCCAACCCCGCCAGTAAAATCGGCACGACCCCGAAGCGTGCAATCAGCTTGCCCGTAAAAAACGCCGGCGCAAACATGCCGACCAGATGGGCCTGAATCACGCCCGCCGAGGCATCAATTGAAAAGCCGCAGGCGACGACGGCGAGCGGCGTAGCCGTCATCACAAAGGTCATGATTCCAAACGCTAACGCCGTGCAGACCAGCCCGAGCAGAAAACTCGGCTGGAACGCGAGATCGGCGAGCGGGCGGGCCTCGCCGCTAGCAGCTTGGCTCACCGGCTGTAGCGGTAGCGTTGCGAGCACGACAACGGCAACCCCGCCAAGGGCGGCAATCGCGCCATAGGAGCCAGCGAAAGGCACAATCGCCCAAAAATCTTGCGACATTGCCGCAATCTGCGGTCCGAGAAAGGCCGCGACCAAGCCGCCGATCATGACCCAGGAGAGGGCGCGCGCTTTCCCTGCGGCCTCCGGCACCGCATCGGTTGCCGCGTAGCGGTAATATTGCGCGCTGGCCTGAAACAATCCCAGAAAGGCATTCCCGGCACAAAATAGGGTGAAATCGCGCTGAAAAATCGCCGCTGCCGCCAAAGTTCCGCCCACAACCGCCCCGAACGCCCCCAGCATAAACACGGGCCGCCGCCCAATCCGTCCCATCAATAAGGACAGCGGTATCGTAGTGGCCGCCGAGGTGAGGGTCAGCACGGCAAACGGTACAGTGGCGAGGCTGGCGCGCGGGGCGAGTTGGCTCCCCACCAACCCCGTCAGCGTGAGGCCGATGGCGATGGCGCAGAAATAGAGGCACTGGGAGAGGGCCAAAGTTATCGCAGTGCGACGGGCCAAGGGCGAGAAAGCGGCGGTCATAGGAAATCTTTCGGCAGGGCGCAAGAATAGGCTCTCAGCGTAGGCCGATCCTTGGTTGTCAGAAAGGACATTAAAGCCGCATATTCTGCTAAATGCGTTTATTGGAGTGCGGCGCGATGCGAACGTTGGTGATTCTGGTCTTCCCCGACTGCCAAAGCCTCGACTGCCTCGGGCCGACGGAGGTGTTTACGAAGGCAAACGCCCATTTTGCCACGATGCACGGGGCGGACGCGCCACGCCCCTATCAACTCCTCCATGCTTCGGTCGCGGGCGGCGCGGTGCCGACCAGTTGCGGTCTGTCGCTGGGGCCGACGGTTCCGCTTGCAGCCGTGCCGGAGGGGATTGATACGTTGCTCATCGTCGGCGGTAATCCCGGCGTGGAACGGGCGGTAGCGGAAGGCGTTCTGCCCGCGTGGGTGCGCGACCAAGCCCCTGCCTGTCGCCGCGTCGCCAGCGTCTGCACGGGCGCGTTCTTGCTGGCGGAAACCGGGTTGATGGCCGGGCGACGGATGACGACCCACTGGCATTCTTGTGCGGAGCTTGCCGCGCGCTACCCGGACATTCACGTAGAGCCGGATGCAATCTACGTGAGCGCCCCGCCCTTCTATAGTTCAGCGGGGATTACGGCGGCGATTGATCTGGCGTTGGCACTGGTCGAAGCCGATTTGGGGCAGCAGATTGCCCTGGCGGTAGCGCGGGAACTGGTGCTGTATCTGCGCCGCCCTGGGGGCCAGTCGCAGTTCTCCAGCCTGCTCGCCGCGCAAGCCCGCTCGGCAGAGCAAACGGCGGAGGGAAAACTAGGCGATTTACTCACCTGGATGGCGGCCCATCCCGGCGATGATTTGCGCGTACCCACGCTTGCGGCGCGGATTGGGCTAACGGAGCGTAGCTTTATGCGGCATTTCAGCGCCCAAACCGGCCAAACCCCGGCGCGCTATGTGGAAACTCTGCGGCTGGAGCGGGCGCGGCTGCTGCTCGAAACCACGCACCACAGCATAACGGCGATTGCGGCGGCGGCGGGGTTCGGCTCGGTCGATTCGCTCACGCGCGCGCTTCGACGGGCTTCGGGGATTACGCCGGATCTGTACCGAGCGCGCTTTGGGGCGATGTCTCCGGCGCTGCGGCAAGCGCCACTGGCGCAAGCTTCAACCGCAAGGTAACGCGCGTGCCGTGATCGAGTTTGCTGGTAAAAGCCACCGAACCGCCCATGGCCTGCAACAGCCGCCGCGAGAGGGCAATCCCCAGGCCCGCCCCCCGCTCGGAGGAGGTGAGCGTGCTGTCGGGCCGCAAGAACGGATCGCCCAGTTTTGCTAAGGTTTCCGCTGAAATGCCGATGCCAGTGTCGGCAATCGTCAAGTTCACCCAGTCTTCTTCCCCCCACGCCTCGGCTTTATGCGCCGCAACCTTTACGGTGCCGTTGGCGCGCGTGAACTTCAGGGCGTTTTCCAGCAGATGCACCAGCACCTGATGCAGCGCCGAGGCATCGGCTCTGACGGTCAGCAGCGTCGGCAAGGCAAGGTGTACGGAAACCTGCCGCCGGTCGGCAAGGGGGCGTACCTGCCGGACAGCGGCGAGAATTGCCCCATCCAAATCCAGCGGCTCAACGCTCACGGGGCGCTCTCCGGCCTCGATCTGACCATAGTCGAGAATATCGTCGATCAGTTGCAATAAGCCGGTGCCGCCTTGGTGGATGGTGCGGGCGTAATCCGCCACCCTCTCGGTCGGCGATTGCAGTAAAATCATTTCGCTGAACCCCATAATGGCGTTCAACGGTGTTCGCAATTCGTGGCTAAGACTGGACAAGAAGCGCGTGCGAGTCAGATTATCCTGACGGGTTTGCTGAAGGATGCGGTGCAGATCGAGCGTATCGACCGCCATTTCTGCTAGTTGCTTCAGTAAACTGCACTGGGCATCGGTAAAGCTGCGCGGGAATTGATCAATCACGCACAGGGTTCCCAGCCTAAACCCCGTTTCAGAGATAAGCGGTGCGCCCGCATAGAAGCGGATATAAGGAGGGTCGGTGACGAGTGGATTGCTCATAAACCGGGGATCGGCTGAAGCATCCTCCACAATCATCACGTCATCGTCCAAGATGGCATAAGCGCAGAAAGCAATGCGGCGCGGTGTTTCCTTGGCATCAATGCCAATTTTAGCCTTGAACCATTGCCGATCTGAATCGAGAAGGCTAACAAGCGCTATCGGGCACTCTAGCAATCCCGTGGCCAGTTGCACCAAGTGGTCCAGGCGCGGATCGTCCGGCGTATCGAGCGCGCAGAAGTTTTGAAGCTCTTCTAAGCGCGCGGCCTCGTTCGGCGGGATCGGGGGGGGAGGAGAAAAGAATGCAGTCATCGCACCAACTGTGCCATAGCGCTTCCGGCTTGACTATATCGGCGCTGGAAATTTTCAGAGAACTCCAAGCTGAGTAGAAAGGCGGAGTAGGAATGGAGCAACAGAAGATCACGGGTACCACAGCAGAAAAACCAGAGGGCGGCGTCGGGGCTTTCTCCCTTTTGCGCTATCTGCCGCAAGAGTGGCGGGAGCGGCGCACGCTGGCCCTGGTCGAAGGTATAATCCGCCAGATGGGGCATGATCCCGAGGCGGCACGCGGGCGGTTGGATACCTTGGGAAAAAGTCTTGCCGACGATCCAACCGCGCGCGCGGGCTGGTCGATGAGTGTCTGTGCCTGGGTCGAGCGCTGGGTGAGCCTCGATCCCATCACCGCCCGGCGCTTTGTGGACGATCTGGCGGACCACGCCGAGCGTCACCCTAACGAAGCCGCGCTGAAAGCCCATTGGGGGGTTGCGATTTTTCATTTCGTTGCGGGGCGGGCGGCGTTCGACCCGGAAGGTTGCCGCGTTTTGCTCGCCAGCCTCCAGCCGCATTTGCTGGGCGCCCCACCGCCCGTTACCTTGCGCCGACTGTGGGCGATGGCGGCACAGCGCTGGATTGTTGCCGTTGCCGCCGTGGATGGGGGGGCTGCGTTGGGCGGGCTTGGCGCGGTGGCGTCGCTTGCGCTGCTCATTGCCAATGAAATCCCCACCGATCTGTCCATCGTGTCGCTTTGGCTGCACACAATGACGGGGTTGATTGCGCCGGACACTCTCGGGCATGAGAGAGTGTGGGCGGCGGTGGTGCCGCAAGCTCAGGCGCTGGAAGCAGCCTACGCTCGCCACGGCACTATCGCGGCGGCGCTTGCAGGACTTCAGCATATTCTGAAAGAGGGTTCCTCGGAATGATCTATATCGGCGTCGATGGCGGGGGCAGCGGCACCCGAGTCAGAATCGAAGCCGAGGACGGGGGCGTTCTCGCGCAAGCGCGCGGGCCAGCGTCGGGCCTCAGTCAAGGGAGTGGGCAAGCCTGGGAGGCAATTCTGCAAACCCTGACAGTGGCCCTCGCCCCGCTCGGCCAGCATCCCGATACGCTGCACGACGCGCGCATCGTGCTTGGTCTCGCGGGGGTTAATCTTCCGGCTCAACGGCATTTATTTGAAGCCTTGAACCCGCTGCCCGTGCCCGCGTGGGTTTGTACCGATTCCTACACAACCCTCGTTGGCGCGCTAGGTCTTGCGCCGGGGGTGTCGGTGGCGATTGGCACCGGCTCGGTCGCAGCCTCCCGCACTGAAGCGGGGGAATGGTTTGAAATCGGCGGCTGGGGCTTTCCCAGTGGTGATGAAGGCAGCGGCGCGTGGCTTGGGCTGCTGTTGGTGAACCTTACTCAGCGCGCGCTTGATGGTCGCAGGGCCTGGGAGCCGCTCACCCGCCTGTGCTTTAGCCTCTGGGGCGGCGCGTGGGAGCCGTTCTTCGCCACGCTGGGCACGGCAACCCAAGCGCAGTTCGCTGAATTTGCCCCGCTGATCGTCGAAATGGCCGAAGCGGGGGATGCGCTGGCCTGCCTCTTGATGCGGGAAGCCGCTAACGAGATTACCACGCTGATGACCACTGCCGACCCGAGTATGCGGCTACCGGTAGCACTCGGCGGAAGCCTGGCCCCGGCAATCAGCGCGTATCTGGCCCCGGAAATAACGTCGCGCCTGCTGCGGCCCGTGGGAACGGCAGTGCAGGGAGCTGTGCTGCTGGCTCGCCAGCCCGAGCCGCCACCCGTGCCCTCTCGTCGCCCCTAAGCCGCGTCGTCCTCACGGACTTTTCCCAAGAACAGCTTGACTTCACTTCTCAGGGTATCGGCTTGCCGGGTTAGGTTGCCGACGGTGGTTAGAACTTCGCTGGCCATGCTGCCGGTATGGACCGCCGCTGTGGTAACGGAAACCGTGATCACGGTCACATTCTGCGTGCTGCCCGCCGCTTCCGTAACGTTGCGAGCGATTTCCGAGGTGGCGGCCCCTTGCTCTTCCATCGCCGCCTTCACCCCGAGATTGATAGTGTTAATCCGGTTGATTGTATGAGTGATGGTGCCAATCGCGTTTACAGCATGTTGGGTTGCGCCCTGAATGGCGGCGACTTGGTTTTGAATATCCTCTGTTGCGCGGGCGGTCTGCCCGGCGAGGCTTTTCACTTCACTGGCCACGACCGCAAACCCCTTACCAGCGTCGCCCGCGCGCGCGGCTTCAATGGTGGCGTTAAGGGCCAGAAGGTTAGTCTGGGCCGCGATTTCGGAAATCAGGCTGACAACTTCACCAATACGCTGCCCTGCTTCCGACAGAGTGCGAACAATCGCACTGGTTGCCTCGGCTTCCGTTACGGCACCGCCCGCGATGGAGGCGGCTTCGGCGACCTGTCGGTTGATCTCGCGGATCGAAACATTCAACTCTTCCGATGCGGAGGCCACGGTTTGCACATTGGCGGTGGCCTGCTCGGCGGCAACAGCCACTTCGTTGCTTTGCTCCGAGGTCATCAAGGCATTGCTGTTCACGGTTTCGGCATTCTGCTGAAGCTGCGCTGCCGATGAAACCACAGTGGCGATGATGCCATCAATCGTGTTCCCGAAGCTGGCAATCGCCCCTTCAATCATCTGTTTGCGGGCTATCTGACGCTGAATCGTGCGTTGCTCCTGCTCCGCCAAATGCCGTGCGGTTTCGAGTTGGGCCGAATAATCGACCAGTGCCCGCGCGAGTGCGCCGATTTCGTCGCTGCGCTTGCTCTCGTCCAGGGTTAGCACTTGCGGTTCTTTTTGCAGCACCGCGAAAAGATCGGTCAGGCGAGAGACGCGGCGCATTTGCGAGCGCACGACCAAGGCGACAACCGCCGCCCCCAACACCAGGGCCAGCACCGCCCCAATCAGGTTATCGCGCAAAATGCTATTACTCTCTTCGGTCACACCCGAAACCGGAACACCGACGGAGAGAATACCGATCACTTGGCCAGAATTATCAATAATAGGATCATAAACCGACAAATAAGGCTTGCCTAAAATCTGTACTAGGCCGTGATAAATTGTCTTATCACGAAAAACGCTATCATAAGCCGAGCCTTGAACCAGTTTCGTGCCAATGGCAGGCCCACCTTCGGGATTTTGCACTGTCGTTGTTACACGCTCGTCTTTTTGAAAGATCGTTGCAACCCCGCCGGAAATCTTGCTGGCGCTATCGACTAACGTCGTATCCCCCGCGAGTGGAAGACCGGAGAGGGTCAAGATATCACCAACCATCTCGAAGCGCCCACCGCGACCCTCGACCAGTTGCTTCATCACCTCTAAACCGCGATCAACGTCAACCTGGGCGCTCTGCAACAGCGCGGCGTGGATCACTCGGTAAGCGTTAGCGGTAATCGCCACGGCGATAATGCTCGCCAGCACAACGAATGTCAGGATCAGGCGTTGCTGAACGCCCATATTTTTGAGTGAAAATCGACCCAACGTCATCCCTAAACCCTCCAAGGGTAAACGCACCCTATAATTCCCCAGGCATCTATTTTACACAGAACATCTTGCCATTTTTTAGCAAATATCGACCTTGTGCTTTTAAGTCGCACCTGTGTCACGTGCATACCTATGGGCTAGAGTATGATCGCCGAAGGTGGGTTCACCGTAGGCGTTAATCATGCTCTAAAATAAAAAGGCCAGAGCAAAGGCCCTGGCCGTAAATCTATGGAATATTGAAAGGTTTAGCCTAACCCGCAACGTCCACAGTCTCATCTAAAGCATAGCCCGCCGACCGAACCGTTCGGACAATATCGGTTTCGCCCTCGGCATTGAGGGCTTTCCGCAGGCGGCGGATATGAACATCCACGGTGCGCGGCTCCACGTAAACATCCGCGCCCCACACGGCATCCAGCAGTTGCTCGCGGCTGAACACGCGGCCCGGATGCTCCATGAGATAGCGCAACAGGCGAAACTCGGTTGGCCCCAGGTGAATATCGCGGTTGTTCCGACGAACCCGATGGGCGGCGAGATCCAGCATCACATCGGCAAAATTCAGGCTTTCGCCATCCACCGAGGGGCGCGTACGGCGCAGAACCGCCTTCACCCGCGCAATCAACTCCGACACCGAGAAGGGCTTCGTCACATAATCGTCGGCCCCGCTATCGAGGCCCCGGATTTTGTCACCTTCTTCGCCGCGCGCGGTCAGCATAATGATCGGCGTCGCCCGCGCGTTCGGCAGGCGGCGCAGGCGGCGACAGACTTCGATACCGGAGAGCATCGGCAGCATCCAATCCAGCAACACCAGATCGGGATTTTGCTCGGCGGCGATAATCAGCGCTTCTTCGCCATCGGTGGCGATACAAACGCGAAAGCCCTCCCGCTCCAGATTATATCGGAGCAGGGTGGCAATCGCGGTCTCGTCCTCAACGACCAGCACCAGCGGGGTTACTGGCGACATACTCTTAATTTCCCTTACTGTCGGCGACGTAAGTTTCGCCAGTATCGCTCATCGCCGTCATGCTGGAAAGGTCGCCCTTCAAGCGCTCGTCATCGGGCACTTTACCACGCACAATATAGTAGATCGTTTCAGCGATATTGGTCGCGTGATCGCCAATGCGCTCCAGGTTTTTGGACATGAAGAGCACATGGGTGCAGGCGGTTATATCGCGCGGATCTTCCATCATGTAGGTCAGGAGTTCACGGAAGATCGACGTGTACAACTCATCGACTTCCGTATCGCGCGCGCGAATGGCATCCGCCCGCTCGGCATTGCGTTCAGCGTAGGCATCGAGCACGTCATTAACAATGCTCTGGACAATCTTACCCATCCGCAGCACGCCCGACGCTGGCTTCACCGAGGGCGACACGTTCAAGGCCAGCGTGCGTTTAGCGATATTGGCCGCGTAATCACCAATGCGCTCCAGATCGGTGGCGATCCGCAGGGAGGCGACGATGGTTCGCAGGTCGGACGCCATCGGTTGACGCAAAGCCAACATGCGAACAACCTGCTCGTCGATTTCGTGATGGAGAATATCCACCTGCGCGTCATTAGCGACGACGGCAGAGGCAAGCTGGCTATCGCGGCGGCCCATTGCTTGCAGCGACTGAGCGATCTGGGCTTCGACCAGTCCGCCCATCTGCATGATAGACTTATGGAGTGCGCGCAACTCTTCGTCGAAGGACGAGACGATATGTTCATTCGACATGGGAATTTCCTTCTACCCAGGGGGGCCTAAGGCTCAACCGAAGCGGCCTGTGATGTAACCCTGAGTGCGTTCGTCGTTCGGATTTGTGAAGATTTGCGCGGTATCGCCCACTTCCACTAAATCGCCTAAATGGAAGAATGCCGTGCGTTGCGACACGCGGGCGGCCTGTTGCATCGAGTGCGTGACGATAACGATGGTGTAATTCGTCCGCAACTCGTCGATCAACTCTTCGATTTTAGCGGTGGCGATGGGATCGAGTGCCGAGCACGGCTCGTCCATCAGAATAACTTCAGGATCAACCGCAATCGCGCGGGCAATGCACAGGCGCTGCTGCTGACCGCCAGAAAGGCTGGTGCCGCCTTCATGCAGACGGTCCTTCACTTCTTTCCATAGGCCAGCGCGTTCGAGCGACTTTTGCACAACCGCGTCGGTTTCCTCGCGAGACCGCACAAGGCCGTGAATACGCGGGCCGTAGGCGACGTTATCGTAGATCGACTTGGGGAAGGGGTTCGGCTTTTGGAACACCATGCCCACGCGGGCGCGCAACTGCACGACATCAATATTCGGATCGTAAATATCTTGCTGATCGAGCAAAATTTTACCCGCCATCCGGCACCCATCTATCACGTCGTTCATGCGGTTCATCGTCCGCAGAAAAGTGGACTTGCCACAACCTGACGGGCCAATGAGGGCCGTTACTTCATGCTCGCGCACATCTAGGTTAATTTTATTCAACGCCCGCTTTTCGCTGTAATAGACTTCGACCTCGGTGGCCTTCATCTTCACGCGCTTGCCGTGTCCAGCGTGCGGGGCGGCTGCGGTTTGAGTATCGGTCGCCAACATGGAGATTACCACTTCCGTTCGAATTTCTTACGCAGGAAAATTGCAATCGCGTTCATCGCCAGCAGGAAGGCCAGCAGAACCATGATTGCGGCGGAGGTTTTTTCAACGAAACCGCGCTCCGGGCTATCGGCCCACAGATAAATCTGCACGGGCAGCACGGTTGCGGCCTGCGTCGCCCCCGAGGGGATATCGACGATGAACGCGACCATGCCGATCATCAGCAGTGGAGCGGTTTCGCCAAGGGCGTGGGCCATCGACAAGATGGTACCCGTTAGAATGCCCGGCATGGCCAGCGGCAACACGTGGTGCGTTACCACTTGCACTCGGCTGGAGCCAAGCCCAAGCGCAGCCTGACGGATGGAGGGGGGTACTGCGCGCAAGGACGCGCGGGAGGCGATAATGATAATCGGCAGGCTCATGAGGGCCAGCACCACGCCGCCAACCACAGGGGCCGAGCGCGGCAAACCGAACACGTTCAAAAACACGGCAAGCCCCAAGAGACCGAACACAATCGACGGCACGGCTGCCAGATTGTTGATGTTAACTTCGATCAAATCGGTCCAGCGGTTCTTCGGCGCAAACTCTTCCAAATACACGGCGGCCATCACACCCAGCGGGAAGGCAATCGCCAACGTAATCGCCAAAGTCAGCAACGAGCCAATAATCGCACCGCCCACCCCAGCCAGTTCCGGCTGACGGCTATCGCCGCTGGTGAGGAACCAAATATTGAAGCTACTGTGAATCTTACCATCGGCCTTTAGCGTCTCGAACCAAGCGATCTGCTTCGGGCTAAGGCGAGACTCCCCACCCTTCGGCGTTTTCGCAGCAAAGCCCTTAGCGTACATATCGTAATCCGACGCTACAGGAATACGGACGGTAATCTGTTGACCGATGAGGGCGGGATTATCGAGCACGCGGTCCCGGATTGCATCGCTCGCACCGTTCGAGAGAATGGTGTAGAGCGCGCGCAGCTCAGTGCGTTCCGTTACGTCGGGAAACACGCTGCGTAAGCCCGCGCGGGCAATCCCTTGGAAATCACCGGTCCGAAGCTCGTCTGGGGCGCGCTTGCCGCTGGGATCGGCCAAAGCCGGATCGACAGTGACGGTCAGGCTCATCGTGGTGGCGGTAAAGGCGGTGTAGCCTTGACCAACGATGCTCCAGAGCAGCACAGCGAGCGCAGTGATCGAGATAAGAATGGCGGTAAGACCGTAGGCGCGAAACCGCCATTCGGAGGCGTACCGCCGCTTCAGGCGCTTTTGAGCTTCTTCCGTGGCGTGGACGCCGAGCGCAGCGCCACGAGAAGCGGCCCCTTGGGGGCGTTCGACGATATCAGTCATATTTTTCCCGATATTTCCGCACAACGGCCAGAGCGATGATGTTCAGGCAGAGCGTGATGACGAACAGCACCAATCCGAGAGCGAAGGCCGAGAGGGTTTTGGGGCTATCGAACTCTTGGTCGCCCACCAACAGGCTTGCGATTTGCACCGTTACCGTCGTGACGGCGGCAAACGGGTTGAAGGTGAGGTTGGCGGCCAAACCGGCGGCCATCGCCACGATCATGGTTTCCCCAATCGCGCGGCTAATCGCCAGCATGACAGCGGCGACGATCCCCGGCAGGGCCGCAGGCAGCACCACTTGGCGGATAGTCTCCGACCGCGTGGAACCGAGACCGTAGGCCCCGTGGCGCAGGCTTTGCGGCACGGCGTGGATCACGTCATCGGCCAGCGAGGAGACGAAGGGAACGATCATGATTCCCATGACCACCCCTGCGGCCAAGGCGCTTTCGGATGCCACGTTCAGCCCCATCGCAGACCCGGCATCCCGCACAAAGGGCGCAACGGTTAGGGCCGCGAAGAAGCCATAAACCACGGTAGGAATACCCGCCAGCACTTCCAAAACCGGCTTTGCCACCGCGCGCAGGCGCGGGCTAGCATAGTCGGACATGTAAATCGCCGAGAGCAGCCCTACCGGAACCGCGACAAGCATCGCAATCACTGTAATCAACAGCGAGCCGGTGAACAGTGGGATAAAACCGAAGGCCCCGGAGGAGCCGACCTGATCGGCGCGGATGGCTGTCTGCGGACTCCATTGCGTGCCAAAGAGGAAATCGAACACCGGATACTTAGTGAAGAACCGCATTGATTCGAACACCAGCGAGCCAACAATACCAACCGTGGTGAGAACGGCAATCGTGGAGGCGATGATCATCACCACAATGGCAAACCGCTCGACCCGATTGCGCGCGCGCATCTGCGGATTGATCCGCCAGAAACCGATAGCGAACCCGGCAACCCCAAGGCACGCGCCGACGATGCTAACAATCCACGCGCCAGTTTCATGCAGCCCGAGATAGTTTCGCACCGCGTCGGCAATCGCCGGATCGGGGGTGCGCGTACCGGCATTGCCGTAGGCGAAATTGCGAATATCAGCCATGACCAGCGTGAGCTGGTTGGCGCTCATCGCGCGGTAGCTTTCAGGCATAGCGCTGAGGACCAGGCCCTCAATGACCGTTGGCTCGACCACGAACCACAGCATCATCACAACGGCGGGCGGAACGATGCACCACAGCGCCATGTAATAGCCATAATAGCTGGGCAAAGAATGAATGCTGGCACGGATGCGCGTGCCTTCCATCGCTAAAACACGGCGACGGCCCAAAAAGAAACCGAAGACCGCAAGCGCAGCAATCGCGAGAAAAACCACAGACGGGGACATCAGGAACCCCCCTTGTAACCTTGAAAAGGAAAACGGATTTTTGCGTTTTACCGGGTTATCACGCCCAGGTTGAGCGCGGCCTTACCCGAATAAGAGAGGGGGGTCCGTTGCCGAACCCCCACCCCTATTACATCGCGTGCTTGGTCAGGCTGACCGAGGCTTCGCGCGTCTTGGCACGATCTGCATCCGGCAGCGGGATCAGGCCCTTATCGCCCAAATAACCGTCTTTGCCGTAAGCCTTTTCCGAGACGAATTCGGTAACGAATTCTTTAATACCCGGAATAACGCCGACGTGCGCGTTCTTCACGTAGAAGAACAGCGAACGCGAAACTGAATACTTACCGCTGGAGATATTTTCAAAGGTCGAGTCAACGCCTTCGATTTGGCTGCCCTGAACCTTGTCTTTGTTTTGATCGAGGAAGCTATATCCGAAAATGCCGATAGCATCCGGCGAGGTGTTCAGCTTCTGGATGATCAGATTGTCGTTTTCACCGGCTTCGATATAGGCACCGTCTTCACGGATCTTCGAGCAGGCTGCCGTCTTGATTTTGGCATCGGTGATTGCTTTGATTTCCGGGAAATCTTTGCAACCGAAGTCCATCACCAGTTCAACGAACGCATCGCGCGTGCCCGAGGTCGGGGGCGGTCCGATCACTTCGATCTTGGTGTTCGGCAGGTTCGGGTTGACCTGTGCCCAAGTCTTGTAGGGGTTCTCGGCGAGGCCACCGTTTAGCGGAACCTTCTCGGCGAGGGCCAGATACACGTCTTTACGCGACAGGTTCATCTTGGCCGAACCGAGTTTGTCGGCGAGCACAATGCCGTCGAAACCGATCTTCACTTCGGTGATGTCGGTCACGCCGTTTTTGGTGCAGCTTTCAAATTCCGACTTGGTCATCGGACGCGAGGCATTGGTCATGTCCGGGTGGCCCGTACCAACGCCGGCGCAGAACAGGCGCATCCCGCCGCCGGTGCCCGTCGATTCGACGACCGGGGTCTTGAACTTACCTTGACGACCGAAGGCTTCCGCCACTGCCGTCGAGAACGGGAACACCGTGGAGGAACCAACGATGCGGATTTGATCCCGTGCCTGACCAAAAGCAGCCGCCGGAATCATTGCAGCGGCGAGGGCAGCCACTGCAAAAGTCTTCTTCATCATGCCATCAAGCCTTTCGTGCATACGTCAACAGAGCCTTGCTCTTCGGAGCGAAAACCCCTGACTAATTGCGTTGTCTCGTGCCGTTCGGTGCAAAAGCCCCGGCTCACAGACTGACCGGACCCTAGCGACAGCGTGACTCTCTTTTATGACCAAAAGGTTGCGAATATATGACAATAAATCCTGGTAGATTTACGAGGTTAACTGTCTTGAATATGTCGCTTAACTGAGGGCTGTCGCTTACCCTTTGAATTTTATGCTCTAAGAATTTTGGAGTCCAAAATTACTCATCCCCGTTCGGCGGCGGGCAGATAGGTATAGACGCAAGTCCCCTTCCCCACGTCGCTGTCGATCCTTAAACTGCCGCGATGGCGGTTGATGATATGCTTCACAATCGCAAGCCCTAGGCCGGTGCCCCCTTGCGATTTGGAGCGGGCGGGATCGACCCGGTAAAACCGCTCGGTCAGGCGCGGCAAATGCTCGCGCGGAATGCCCTCGCCGTCGTCGCAAATCGCCATCACGATAACCCCGAAGGTGGGCGGTGGCATAGCGGGCGGCGCGGCGGGTTTGCGCGTCACCGTTACCGTGACAACACCGCCTTCTTTGCCGTATTTGAGTGCATTGACGATCAAATTTTGCGCGAGTTGAACCAACTCGTCGGCACTGCCGATCACGGTAGCGCTGCCGTCAAGGGTTAGGCGAATTTTCGAGCGGCGTTGGTCCGCCTGCGGCTGAAGCCCTGCGATCACCCGCTCCAGCAGGGGGCCAAGGGCCAGGGTTGTCGTCGGATGTTCGTGCTCATGCTGTTCAATGCGCGAGAGCGACAACAGGTCTTCCACCAGCCGCGCCATCCGCTGCGCTTCGCCCTGCATAATATCGAGGAATAGAGCTTGGGCGGCGGGATCATTCTTCGCGGAGCCTTGTAGGGTTTCGATAAACCCCAGCAGTGTCGTCAGCGGCGTGCGGATTTCATGGCTGGCGTTGGCAACGAAATCCACACGGGTTTGCTCGGCCCGGCGCAGAGCGGTCACATCATGTAAGGTCAGCACCGCGCAAGTGCCATCAGGCGCGACCGACTGAAGCCGCTGGACCGCGACCGTAAACTCCCGCTCGACGGGCGGGGCGAGGCTGAGGGTAGCGGTCGCCCGCGCCTCCCCGCTCGTTAGCACGCTCTCGACGGCGGCGACAATCGCGGGTTGGCGAAATAACAGCGTGGCGTCGCGCCCAATCACCGCGCCAAAACTTTCCACCGCCGCCAGATTGGCCCCGAGAATCCGCCCTTGCCTGTCGAGCGCGAACACCGGGTCGGGCACGGCATCCAGTACCCCGTCGCGGGCTTGTACAAGGCGTCCCATCTCGTCGGTACGGTCGCGCTTGGCGCGGTAAAGCCGGGTAATCGCATAGCCGAGGTCGCGAAACGCCGGATTGCCAAGCCGAGCGGAAGTGGGCAAGGGCCGGTCGCCGCCGATTAACCCGTCGGCAAAGTTCCGCAGGTCATAAATGGCGCGAGCATGACGGCGCGCGAGCAAGGCATAATAGAGTAACAACCCGCCAGCGGCGAGGGCAGCGGCCTCCAACGGCAACCACCCTAGCCACAGGGCCGCCCCGCAGAGGGCAAGCGGGGGCAGACTGAGAAGGCCCACAGCCAACAGAATACGGTTGAACGGCAAGGGCGGGTCGGGCAGCGGCATCGGTGCTTCTGCCTTCCCCGTCAACCCCATGCCCCCTAAGGCGTCAGGCTCGGTCGTGAAGTCCCGCCGGAGGCTGGAGCGTGCGGCGCGTGGAACATCGGTCATACGTGCCCCCGGCGGTTCATTTAGGCGGCTGCCGTAGCGGCTGCGAGAGCGGCCATCGTAATGATATCGCCTGCGGTCGCCCCCATCGGGACGATCTGGATGGGTTTATCCAGCCCCATCAATATCGGCCCCACAACAGTACCACCGCCCAACTGGCGGATCAGCTTGGCCGAGATATTGGCTGCCGCCAGCGACGGCATCACCAGCACATTGGCCGGACCGGACAGGCGGCAGAACGGATAGAGCTTCATCAACTCGGCATCCAACGCCACATCGGGCGACATTTCGCCATCATACTCAAAGTAGGTTTTGCGCTGATCGAGCAGCTTCACCGCTTCGCGAATCCGGTCGCCATTATGGGTCATCGGATTGCCGAAGTTGGAGTAGGACAGCAGCGCCACGCGCGGCTCATGCCCCATACTGCGGGCTTTGGCAGCGGTTTGAATGGCAATATCGGCCAGTTCTTCCGCCGTGGGCACCGGCGTTACGTGCGTGTCGGCAATGAACAGTGTGTGGTTCCGCAACAGCAGCAGAGTAAGGCCGAACAGCCGTTCTTCGCCGTGAACATCCACCGCCCGGCGCACTTCTTCCAGCGTGGTGGCAAACGAGCGGGTAACACCCGTCACCATCGCGTCGGCATCCCCCAACGCGACCATACAGGCCCCAAACACGTTACGATCTTGGTTCACCATGCGCTGACAATCCCGGTACAGGAAACCCTGTCGTTGCAGCCGATGATAGAGATAGTCCGTGTACTTCTTGTTATGGCGCGTGATGGAGGCATTGACGATTTCAAGATCTTCTGCCCCCACTAGGCCCGCCGCCCGAATGGTTTCTTGAATGCGCGGCTCGCGCCCAACCAGGACGGGCTGACCATAGCCCGCCGCCCGGAACCCGAGGGCGGCACGGATCACGCGCTCCTCTTCCCCTTCGGCGAACACCACGCGGCGCGGGTTGGCGCGCACCCGGTCCAGAATGCCTTGCAAGCTGGCGGCAGTTGGGTCGAGACGGCTGGCGAGCGCCCGGCCATAGGCTTTTTCATCGGTAATCGGTTTGCGGGCGACACCGCTTTCCATCGCGGCCCTGGCCACTGCTGTGGGCACCGTCGTAATCAAACGCGGATCGAAGGGCACGGGAATGATGTATTCCGGCCCATAGCGCAGCTTGCGCCCGGCATAGACGGCGGCAAGCTCTTCCGGCACTGGCTGGCGGGCAAGATCGGCAATGGCGTGAGCGGCGGCCACTTTCATCGCGTCGTTAATCGCGGTTGCCCGCACGTCGAGCGCGCCCCGAAAGATATAGGGAAACCCAAGGACGTTATTCACTTGGTTCGGATAGTCCGACCGGCCTGTTGCGACGATAGCGTCGGAGCGCACGTCCTTCACCTCTTCCGGGGTGATTTCCGGGTCCGGGTTGGCCATCGCGAAAATGATCGGCTTGGCGGCCATGCTGGCGACCATTGCCGCCGTAACCGCGCCCTTGGCCGACAGGCCGAAGAACACATCGGCCCCTTTCATGGCGTCTTCTAACGTTCGCGCCTCGGTGGGGACCGCGTGGGCCGATTTCCACTGATTCATGCCTTCGGTGCGGCCCTGATAGATCGCGCCCTTGGTATCGCAGAGAATGACATTCCCGTGCGGCACGCCCAGCAGTTTCACCAACTCCACGCAGGCGATGGCAGCCGCCCCGGCCCCGTTCACCACCATTTTTATATCTTTCAACGCGCGCCCGGTAATATCGAGTGCGTTGATTAAGCCTGCGGCGGCGACGATAGCCGTGCCGTGCTGATCGTCGTGAAACACCGGAATATCCATCAACTCGCGCAGGCGCTGTTCGATGATAAAGCATTCCGGTGCTTTAATATCCTCAAGGTTAATGCCGCCGAAAGTTGGGCCGAGATAGCGAACGGCGTTAACGAACTCATCCACATCACGGGTATCAACTTCAATATCTATACCGTCAATATCGGCGAAGCGCTTGAACAGCACCGCCTTGCCTTCCATCACCGGCTTGGAGGCCAGCGCACCAAGATCGCCCAGGCCCAGTACGGCTGTACCGTTGGAGATCACCGCAACAAGATTACCCTTGGCCGTGTAATCGTAAGCGGCTTCCGGCGACTTGAAAATTTCAAGGCAAGGCGCGGCCACACCGGGGGAATACGCCAGGCTCAGGTCGCGTTGCGTAACCAGCGGCTTCGTAGGAGTAATCTCGATTTTGCCGGGCCGTCCGCTGGCGTGCATGGACAAGGCTTCGGCGTCAGTGACTTTTTTTTGCTGCGGCGTGGTCATATCGCGCGTTTCTTCCCGGTTTTGAAGGGCCGCGTTACGGCTGCGACCCCTTTTCAAATCGTTGCATTCGTACCGAAAATTTCCCGCAAATTCAGAGGGATTCGGTTGGGTTGGATTTTTACGTTAGCACAATTTAGCAAGAACAGACGATGCTTGCTGCGGCACCTCGCCGCATGTCCTGCCGTGCAACGGGCGCATAGCGGTATTTTTGGGCGATAAGCCGCTGTCCTCCCCGTTGCCATGCTTGCCCTTGACCGCGAATCGCTGTAGCAAGCGGAACAATGGCGCGACCGCGTTTCATGCCGCACGGGGGCAGGCGAGTGTTTCGATCACGACGATTGCAACATTCCTCGTCTAAAAGGGGCTAGGGGCCGGGCTGCGCCGAAGCCCTGTTGTTTCTGAGCGAACGAGGATAGCCCTATGGCACGGAAGAAGATCGCGCTGGTTGGTGCCGGCAATATTGGCGGCACTCTGGCTCTGCTGGCTGGTCTGAAAGAACTGGGGGATATCACCCTGTTCGACGTTGTGGACGGTGTGCCGCAGGGCAAGGCCCTTGATATCGCCGAAGCCGCCCCGGTAGAAGGCTTCGATGCTATCCTATCGGGCGCGTCCGATTATGCCGCGATTGCCGGGTCGGACGTGATTATCGTCACCGCTGGCGTCGCCCGCAAGCCGGGCATGAGCCGCGATGATCTGATTGCGATTAACGCAGGCGTGATGGCCAAAGTCGGCGAAGGCATTAAAACCTACGCGCCGGGTGCGTTCGTTATCTGCATCACCAACCCGCTCGATGCAATGGTGTGGGTGCTTCAGCAGAAGTCCGGCCTGCCGCCCCATATGGTCGTCGGCATGGCAGGCGTGCTGGATAGCGCGCGCTTCCGCTTCTTCTTGGCCGAAGAGTTCAATGTGTCGGTCGAAGACGTGACGGCTTTTGTGCTTGGCGGTCATGGCGATACTATGGTGCCCTCGGTGCGGTACTCCACCGTGGCCGGCATTCCGCTGCCGGACCTGATTAAGATGGGCTGGACCACGCAGGAAAAGCTGGACCAAATCGTTCAACGCACCCGCGATGGCGGGGCGGAAATCGTTAATCTGCTGAAAACCGGCTCGGCCTTCTACGCTCCGGCCTCCGCCGCGATCCAGATGGCGGAAGCCTTCCTTAAAGATAAGAAGCGCGTTCTGCCGGTTGCCGCTTACCTTACGGGTCAGTATGGCGTCAACGATCTCTACGTCGGCGTGCCCGTTGTTTTGGGTGCGGGCGGGGTCGAGCGCATCGTCGAGATTACGCTGGATGAAACCGAAAAGGCCGGCTTCGAGAAAAGCTGCGACGCGGTGCGTAGTCTTGTGAAGATTTGTAAGGAACTTGACGCGAAAGTCGCGTCATAAGCGTAATATTGCTACGGATTGGTGCTGTGCCACACGTCAGCCCTGACAAAGCTGCATTTCATTGCCTCGGCGGCAGTGGTATGGTGCGCGCCGACCGCAGTTTGCGCTGAACTTTGTAATTTCGTGTCCATAGGCCAGGGTGTTGCCCACACTCCGGCCTATGGCTCCCGCCCGAAACCTGGGCATTAGGACCCGCTGGCGTGCTCAAAGGGTGAGGCGGCAGTGTACGGGAGGACCGATGAATATTCACGAGTACCAAGCCAAGCAACTCTTGGCGAAATTCGGTGTCGCGGTGCCGCGCGGTGGGGTTGCTTACACCCCCGATGAAGCGGCGAAAGTCGCAACAGACCTTGGCGGCCCGGTTTATGTGGTGAAATCGCAGATCCACGCAGGCGGTCGCGGCGCAGGCCGTTTCCAGAACGATCCGAACGGCAAGGGCGGCGTTCGCGTCGTCAAATCCGTCGATGACGTGCGCGAAAACGCGGCTGCCATGCTGGGCCAAGTGCTCATCACTCAGCAGACCGGCGCGCAGGGCCGCGAGGTCAAACGCCTCTATATCGAAGAAGGCGCGGATATTAAGCGCGAGCTTTATCTTGGGATGCTCGTGGATCGCGCGACCAGCCGGATTACCGTGATGGCCTCCACCGAAGGCGGCATGGAAATCGAAGAGGTTGCTCACGATCACCCGGAAAAAATCCTGAAGCTCGCTATAGATCCGGTCACGGGTCTGCAAGGCTTCCACGGTCGCCGTGTCGCTTTCGCCCTTGGGCTTGAAGGCAAGCAGGTTGCGGCGTGCGTGAAGTTCCTAGCGGCGATGTATAAGGCATTTACCGATCTCGATGCCTCGACCGTTGAAATCAACCCGCTGGTCGTCACCGGCGCGGGCGATATCATCGCCCTCGATGCCAAGATGAACTTCGACGATAACGCATTGTTCCGGCATCAAGATGTCGAAGCCTTGCGCGATGAAGACGAAGAAGACCCCGCCGAAACCGAAGCCGCCAAACACCAGCTTTCCTACGTTAAGCTCGATGGCAATATCGGCTGCATGGTGAACGGCGCGGGTTTGGCGATGGCAACGATGGACATTATTAAGCTGTACGGCGGCGAGCCGGCCAACTTTCTCGATGTCGGCGGCGGTGCCACGAAAGAGCGCGTGACCCAAGCCTTTAAGATCATCCTCGGCGATAAAAACGTCGAAGGTATTCTGGTGAATATCTTCGGCGGTATCATGCGCTGCGACGTGATCGCCGAAGGCGTGGTGGCTGCTGCCCGCGAAATTAGCCTGAACGTGCCCCTGGTGGTACGCCTCGAAGGCACCAATGTCGCGTTGGGCAAGAAAATCCTCGCCGAATCCGGCCTGCCGATTCTCTCTGCCGATAATCTTGCCGATGCCGCCGCTAAGGTGGTTAAGGCTGTGAAGGAGGCCGCGTAATCATGGCTGTTCTGGTTAATAAGCATACGAAGGTCATCTGCCAGGGTTTTACTGGCGCACAAGGAACGTTCCACTCGGAACAGGCCATTGCCTACGGCACCCTCATGGTTGGCGGCGTGACCCCCGGTAAGGGCGGAACGAAGCATCTTGACCTGCCAGTGTTCGATACAGTGGCCGATGCTGTGGCGAAAACCGGCGCGACGGCGACCGTGATTTATGTGCCGCCGCCCTTCGCTGCCGACGCGATTCTGGAAGCGATTGATGCGGAAATCGAGCTGGCCGTTTGCATCACTGAAGGCATTCCGGTGCTGGATATGATCCGCGTGAAGCGTGCCCTGCTCGGCTCCAAAACCCGCCTGATCGGCCCGAACTGCCCCGGCATTATCACGCCGGGTGAATGCAAGATCGGCATTATGCCCGGTCACATTCACAAGCGCGGCAAGATTGGTATTGTCTCGCGCTCCGGCACGCTGACGTATGAAGCCGTGGCCCAAACCACGGCGACGGGCTTGGGGCAAACTACCTGCGTCGGCATCGGCGGTGATCCTGTTAATGGCACCAACTTCGTCGATACGCTGGAGTTGTTCGTGAAAGACCCTGAGACCGAAGGGATCATCATGATCGGCGAAATCGGCGGCGATGCGGAAGTGCGCGGCGTCGAGTTTTTGCAAGCCTGTGGTACGAAAAAGCCGGTCGTTGGCTTCATCGCGGGTCGCACGGCACCGCCGGGCCGCCGTATGGGCCATGCCGGTGCGGTGATTTCCGGTGGCAATGATACGGCGGACTTTAAGGTCGATGCGATGAAGGCGGCGGGTATTGCCGTTGCCGAATCCCCGGCTGATCTCGGCAGCACGATGCTGTCGCTGATGAACGCCCGATAAACCTCTAACCCGAAGGCGGCGGGGCATCTGCCCCGCCGGTTGTTTATGGCACACGCCCTCGCTCAGAACTCCTTCCTCTCAGGTGGCAATGCCACCTATATCGCCGAAATTTTCGCGCATTATTTGATCGACCCCGCCTCGGTCGATCCAAGCTGGGCGGCGTTTTTCGCTGGGCTGGATGAGGATGCACGCGGCGTTCTCGGGGAGTTGAAGGGCGCAAGTTGGGCCAAAGCCCGCACCCGCATCGTCGGGGCGGACGATCCTGCTGCACCAGCCAAGGGCAGCAAGCCCCCGGCCAAAGCGGCTGCCGTTGCCAACGATGCCGTGCTAACGCTCGATAACGCCACGTTACGGGCGGCGACGCGCGATAGCATTCAGGCGATGATCCTCATTCGCACGTACCGGATTCGCGGCCATTTGGAAGCAACGCTCGACCCCTTGGGTCTGGAGCAGTCGGCACCTGTGGATGATCTCACGATCGAGCATCACGGCTTCACCAGTGCCGATCTCGACCGGGAAATCTATGTCGGTGGTCAGTTGGGGTTCGATGTCGCAACCTTGCGCGATATTGTCGCGCGCTGCCGCGCGGTTTATAGCCGCACCATCGGTGTTGAATATATGCATATTCAAGACCCGGAGCAGCGGCTGTGGATTCAGCAGCGCATCGAAGGTATCGCCGAAAATACGACGGACTTTACCCCGCGCGGCAAGCGCGCCATTTACGAGCGCCTGATTGCCACCGAAGGGCTAGAACGCTTCCTCGATAAAAAATACACGGGCACGAAACGCTTCGGGCTTGAGGGCGGCGAAACTTTGGTGCCCGCGATCGAGCAGGTGCTGAAACGCGGGAGCCAGTTGGGTCTTGAAGAGGTGGTGTTCGGGATGCCCCACCGGGGCCGCATAAACATTCTGACGAATGTGATGGCAAAACCGTTCAAGGCTTTGTTCAGCGAGTTCCAGGGCAACTCTGCCAGCCCGGACGATGTGCAAGGCTCCGGCGACGTGAAGTACCATCTGGGGACTTCGGCGGATCGTGAGTTCGATGGCAAAATGGTCCATCTGTCGCTCACCGCGAACCCCTCCCACCTCGAAGCCGTCGATCCGGTTGTGGTTGGTAAAGTGCGCGCCAAGCAAGAGCAGCGCGGCGACACGGACCGCACCAAGGTTATGGCGATGCTGCTGCACGGCGATGCCGCCTTTGCGGGCCAGGGCCTTGTTGCCGAAACCCTAGCGCTGGCCGAATTGCGCGGCTACCGCACGGGCGGCACGATCCATTTCATCGTCAACAACCAAATTGGTTTTACGACGGCCCCGTCCTACTCGCGCTTCACGCCCTATCCGTCCGATCTGGCGAAAGCGGTTCAGGCCCCGATTTTCCACATTAATGGCGACGATCCTGAAGCGGTGGTCCATGCCTCGCGCATCGCGATTGAGTTTCGCATGATGTTTAAGCGCGACGTTGTTATTGATATCGTCTGCTATCGCCGCCACGGCCATAATGAAGGCGACGAGCCGGCGTTCACGCAGCCGCTGATGTACCGCAAGATCGCGACGCACCCGACGACCCGGCAACTCTACGAAAATCGCCTCGTCGCCGAAGGATTGATGACCAAGGCGGAAGCCGAAGCCGACGTAAACCGCTTCTTCGACTATCTGGAGCAGGAGTTCGAGGCGTCCAAATCCTACAAGCCGAACAAGGCCGATTGGCTGGAAGGCAAGTGGACGGGCATGAAGACCGCCCCGAACGACGACCGGCGCGGCGCGACGGGTGTTGCGATGGACGTGCTGAAGGAAGTCGGCCTCGGCCTTACGCACTACCCCGATGGCTATAATGTGAACCGCAAGATCGTGCGGCAGCTTGAAGCCAAACGGCAGGCGATTGAAACCGGCGACGGTATTGATTGGGCTACGGCAGAAGCGCTGGCTTTTGGCACGTTGCTGGTCGAAAGCGTACCAGTGCGCCTGTCTGGGCAAGATTCAGGGCGTGGGACGTTCAGCCAACGCCATTCGGTGCTGATAGATCAAGATACCGAAGCGCGCTACGAGCCGCTGAATAATATTCGCGGCGTCGGCAAGCAATCGCTGTACGAAGTGATTGATAGCCCGCTGGCGGAAGCCTCCGTCCTTGGTTTCGATTATGGCTACAGCTTGGCCGAACCGCACGCTTTAGTGCTCTGGGAAGGCCAGTTTGGCGATTTCGTCAATGGCGCGCAGGTGATTATTGATCAGTTCATTTGCTCGGCGGAATCGAAGTGGCTTCGCATGTCGGGACTCGTCATGCTGCTGCCGCACGGTTACGAAGGTCAGGGGCCGGAACATAGCTCGGCCCGGCCCGAGCGGTTCTTGCAGCTTTGCGCCGAAGACAATATGCAGGTGTGTAATCTCACCACACCGGCCAATTACTTCCATGCGCTGCGCCGCCAAATTCGTCGCGACTTCCGCAAGCCGTTGATTATCATGACGCCAAAATCGTTGCTGCGGGCCAAGGCGTGCCAGTCGAGCCTTGCCGATTTTGGGCCGGACTCGTCCTTCCACCGCGTGCTTGGTAACGAGGGCGCGTTGGTGGCGAACGAGGCCGTGAAGCGCGTCGTTATTTGCTCCGGCAAGGTTTATTACGATCTTGCGGCAGAGCGCGACAAGCGCGGCCAAAAGGACGTGGCGATTGTGCGCTTGGAGCAGATTTATCCGTTCCCCAAGAGCAAGCTGGCCGATGAATTGGCAAAATATCCGAACGCCGATGTGGTTTGGTGCCAGGAAGAGCCGGAAAATCAAGGCGCGTGGTTCTTCGTGGATCGCCGAATTGAAGGCGCGTTGACCTCCGTGAACCACACTACGCAGCGGCCTGTTTACGTTGGCCGCGTTGCGGCGGCGGCTCCGGCGACGGGCCTGATGAAGCGTCACACTCTCGAACAAGCCGAGTTGGTGAATACCGCGCTGACCGTAGGGTAAGCCCGGAACGAAACTAAGCCCGGAACGAAACTCAGTCGGGCGCGGTCCAAGCGTGCCCCTTTGTGATAAGGTTGAGGATAGAATGGCCATCGAAATCAAAGTCCCCACCCTGGGCGAATCGGTCTCTGAAGCAACGGTAGCCAAGTGGCTCAAGAAGGTTGGCGATCAGGTTAAGGCCGATGAAGCGCTGGTCGAGCTTGAAACCGATAAGGTAACGCTGGAAGTGAACGCCCCGGCGGCGGGCACACTCACCGATATTGTGGCCGCAGAAGGCGTGACCGTTGGCGTCGCGGCCCTTCTGGGTGTCATCGGCGGTGATGGCGCGGCCAAGCCTGTGGCGGCTCCCGCTGCAACCCCTGCCCCGGTTGCAGCCCCGGTTGCAGCCCCTGCGGCTGCCCCAGCGACAGCACACGCGCCGCTTCCGGCAGCGGCCAAGCTCATCACCGAAAATAACCTCGCGGCTTCAGCCATTCCGGGGTCTGGCAAAGAGGGGCGCGTGACCAAGGGCGACGTTCTGGATGCGTTGGCGGCGAAGGTCGGCACGGCTCCGGCGGCTCCCGTCGCAGCCTCCGCTCCCGTCGCTTCTGGCCCGCGTGACGAGCGCGTGCGGATGACCCGACTCCGCAAGCGGATCGCCGAACGCCTGAAGCAGGCGCAAAACACTGCCGCCATTCTCACCACCTTCAACGAGGTGGATATGTCGGCGGCGATGGCGTTCCGCGCGCAGTATAATGAAGCCTTTGAAAAGAAGTACGGCGTTAAGCTGGGCTTTATGTCGATCTTCGTGAAGGCTTGTATCGCCGCGCTGAAAGAGCTTCCGGCGGTCAACGGCGAAATCGACGGCGATGAAATCGTCTATAAGAACTATTACGACATCGGCGTTGCGGTAGGAACCGAACAGGGCCTGGTCGTACCGGTGCTGCGCGATGCCGATTCGCTTGGTTTTGCCGACATCGAAAAGAAGATCGCCGAGCTGGGCAAGCGCGCCCGCGATGGTAAGCTGGCGCTCGAAGATTTGCAGGGCGGCACCTTCACTATTTCCAACGGCGGGGTTTATGGCTCGCTGCTGTCCACGCCGATCCTGAATACGCCGCAGTCCGGCATTCTGGGGATGCACAAAATCCAGAAGCGCGCGATGGTGATTTCGGACAAGGCGGGCGACCGCATCGAAATCCGCCCGATGATGTATCTGGCGCTGTCCTACGATCACCGCATCATTGATGGCCGCGAAGCCGTTACCTTCCTCGTGAGGGTGAAGGATCTGATCGAAGACCCGCGCCGCCTGCTGTTCGACGTATAAGCGCAAGATTTAAGAAAACCCCCGCCGGAGCGACCCGGCGGGGGTTTTTGTTTAGTCGCTCACTGCGAGCCGCAACGCCCCGGCCACGACCATTGGCGCGAGCGGCAGTGCGATGGCGAGCAACGCCCCCAAAATCAGTAGCGCCGGTCCTGCGCCGAGGCCGGTTGCTGCGCCTTCCACCGCACTAACGCCGAAGATCAACACGGGCAGGACCAACGGCAGCACCAACAGCGGCACTAGCGCCCCGCCGCGCCGCGCCCCGAGCGTCACCGCCGCGCCAATCGCCCCGATCAGGCTCAGGCAGGGCGTGCCGAGCAGCATCGAGAGCAGAAGCGCGCCATAGGCTTCCCCCGGCAGGTTCAGCATCACCCCGAGCAGGGGCGAGAGCAGCAGCAGCGGCAACCCCGTGGTGAGCCAATGCACGGCGATTTTCGTGGCGGCCAGCACGGCAAGCGGCAGGGGGGACAGGGCGAGGAGTTCCAGCGTGCCATCGGCATAATCGGCCTCGAACATCCGGTCGAGCGATAGCATGGCGGCGAGCAGCGCCGTAACCCAAACGATACCGCTGGCGATACGGCCTAACAGCACAGGTTCCGGGCCAACACCGAGCGGGAAGAGGGTGGCCGCCAGCACAAAGAAAATCAGCACCGGCATGAGGTCCGACGCTTGGCGTAGCGCCAGCCGCAGTTCGTGACGAAAAAAAGCTCCCATCAATCGAGTTTAGGCGGCGCAGGAAGGCGGGACAAGGGCTTGCGCTCCTCGGCGCTTTCCGCTGATGTGGCGCAATGAGCCGCCGTCTGCCCCCCCTCAATGCCCTGAAAGCTTTTGAAGCCGCTGCCCGGACGGGTAGTTTCACGGCGGCAGCGGCCGAGTTGGGGGTTAGCCAAGCGGCGGTCAGCCAACTCGTGAAGGGGCTGGAAGCGCGCCTGGGCCTCCCGCTGTTCGAGCGGCGCGGTAACATCCTCTCGCTCACGCAGCGCGGCGCGGCCTATCTGCCGATCTTAACCGATGCGTTCGATCGTATCGCGCGCGCAACGGAAAAATTGGCCACGCAGCCGGAAGGCGTTCTAACGCTCGCCTGTGGGCCAACCGTGGCAATCCGCTGGCTTATTCCCCGCCTGCCCGAGTTTCACCGCCTGCACCCAAGCTACGAAGTGCGGCTTTCGACATCGGTGATGGTGGGGGAAGCCGAACCGGTATCGCTGCTGGCAGAAGGGATTACGGCGGCGATCAGGCTTACGGAACAGACCGGGTTACGCGCCGATGGGCTGATGGCGGAACCCTTGTTTACTGCCGATTTGTTTCCGGTAGCGTCCCCAACCGTGGCCGCCCGCTTGCGTCGCCCCACCGATTTAACCGGGGAAACTCTGCTCCACGTCCGCCATGCCGAAGACGAATGGCCGATTTGGCTGCGCGCGGCAGGTCTCGCCCCTAAAATGGGAACGGCAGGTGCGCTGTGGTTCGATTTCCACGCCTTCGCCCTGCAAGCCGCGCTCGACGGCCTCGGCATCGCGCTCGCGCGCCGTCCCTTCGTGGAACAAGACCTTGCCGCAGGCCGCCTTGTTGCCCCCTTCGATCTCAGCGTGCCGAAGGGGGCCGCCTGGTGCCTGATCTATCGTCCTGCCCCCGACATGATCCCAGCGTTTGAAGCCTTTCGGGCGTGGTTACGCTGAGGCGCTCTCAGCCCAGCAACGCCGTGAGCATCCAGGCGGCTTTTTCGTGCTCGGTAACGCGGCCTGTTGCCAGATCGGCGCTAGAATCGTCGCGCGCAGCGTCGGCGGCTTTGATGACGGCGTAGGCGGCTTTGACCACGGTTAGATGATCGTCGCGCAAGGCCGTGATCATGTCGCGGGCGGCGGGATGACCGGCAGTGCTTTTCACGCTGGCGCGGTCGGTAAACTCAGCAAAGGAGGCGGGGGCCGGGAAGCCAAGGGCGCGGATACGTTCAGCAATCTCATCAATCGCGCCAGACAGGGCGTCGTATTGATCCCCGAACAGTTGATGCAGTTGCACAAAGTCGGACCCGACGACATTCCAGTGATAGTTCTGGGTTTTGAGCGATAGGATGTAGCTGTCGGCCAACAGCACGCCGAGGGCGGTGGCAACATCTTGATTGGAGCGTTTGGGCATGAGGTATCTCCTTTATTAGAATAATTCTAACCTACTCGAAAACCCCTAGGGTGTCGATGGGTTGAGAAGGGCGCTCGGCGCTGAATCGTCCGTAAGGTCGCTCAGTTGCTGCTGCCACATGCGGGCATAACGCCCATCGCGGGCCAAAAGTTCCGCATGGCTACCGCGTTCGGCCACCTGCCCCTTATCGAGCACTAGAATTTCATCGGCCCCAATCACGGTGGATAAGCGGTGGGCGATAATCAAGGTCGTGCGATCTTGCGAGACTTGATCGAGGCTTTCCTGAATCTGCTTTTCGGTTTTGGTATCGAGCGCGCTCGTGGCCTCGTCGAAGATCAGCAGGCGCGCGCGCTTTAGGATGACGCGGGCAATGGCCACGCGCTGCTTTTCCCCGCCGGAGAGTTTTAGGCCACGCTCGCCAACTTTGCTTTGGTAGCCGTCGGGCAGCGATAGAATAAAGTCGTGAATACGGGCAAGGCGGGCGGCTTCTTCCACTTCCGCCGGGGTCGCGTCGGGCCTGCCATAGAGAATATTGTAATAGATCGTATCATTGAACAGCACAGTATCTTGCGGAACAATACCGATAATCTTCCGTAACGATGATTGCGAGACGGCGCGAATATCCTGCCCATCAATGCGAATTGCGCCATCCGTTACATCATAAAAACGATATAGCAGCCGCGATAACGTCGATTTCCCCGCCCCGGAGGAGCCGACGACGGCGAGCGTCTTGCCGGCAGGAATGGTGAAGCTCACGCCGCGCAGAATCGAGCGGCGGGCATCGTAGCCGAAATCGACCGCATCGAACTGCACGGCCCCGCCGCTCACGGCCAGGGCGGGTGCGCCTTCGGTATCGGCAATCTCGCGTTCGACCCACAGTAGGCTGAACATCTGCTCCATATCGGTGAGCGACTGGCGGATCTGGCGGTACACAAACCCCAGGAAGTTCAGCGGCATATAAAGTTGAATGAGAAAGGCGTTGACCAACACTAAATCGCCCACGGTCATCGAGCCATCGGCAACGCCGCGTGCGGTCATAATCATCACCGCGATCAACCCCGCCGCGATAATCGCCCCTTGGCCAACGTTGAGGGCCGAGAGGCTGATTTGGCTGCGAACGGCGGCTTTTTCGTAAGCGCGTAGGGCGGCATCGAAGCGATTGGCTTCGTGTAACTCGTTGCCGAAATATTTCACCGTTTCGTAATTCAGCAAGCTATCGACGGCTTTGGTGGTGGCCTCCGAGTCGCGGTCGTTCATCTCGCGCCGGTATTTCGTCCGCCATTCGGTGAGCACGATGGTGAAAACGATGTAGCCGATAATGGTCGCGAAGGTGATGGCCGCATACTCGATGGAATACAGGTTCCACAGAATGCCGCACACTAGGGTAATTTCCAGCAGCGTCGGCAGCACGTTGAACAGCATGAACTGCAACAGAAACTCGATACCCTTAGTGCCGCGTTCAATTGCCCGCGATAGGCCGCCGGTTTGCCGGTCGAGATGAAAGCGTAACGACAGGGCGTGCAGATGCTTGAAGGTATCCAGCCCCACACGGCGAACCGCCCGCTGCGCTACTTTGGCGAACACAGCATCGCGCAACTCGCCGAAAGCCTGGCTTAGAACCCGCAGTAACCCGTAAGCGATGATGAGGCCAACGGGGGCCAGAATAAGCGCATCTACCCCTTTGGCGCTCAGGGCATCAATGGCATGTTTGAACAGGATCGGCACATAAACGCCGGAGAGTTTCGAGAGCGTCAGGAAACTTAAGGCCAGAACAACGCGGGCTTTCAACTCCGTCTCCCCCTGCGGCCAAAGGTGCGGCGCTAAGGTGCGGAGGGGCGATTCCCGTTCTGGCGTGGCGGAGGCTGGCAGAGGAGGGGTTGTCACGAGACTATCCTTAGTGAATACACAGGTTGGCACCGGGGAACTATAGAACTGTAGACTTATTGAACCGCGAGGCTAAGGGGTTAACGCTGTGAAGGCAAGCGCGGCTTCAGGCATATCTCGGGCCTTTCGCCTCATCGGGCAGCCGCTGATGGCGGCACTCGATTGGGCGTTACCGCGCCGGTGTGTGAACTGCGGGGTGCCTGTGGCAGCCGGGGCACCCCAGGCGGGCCTTTGCCCGGACTGTTGGCCGAGACTGAGGTTTCTAAGCCCGCCCTTCGGCACCCGCCCGCTATGCCTGTGCTGCGGCGTGCCACTGGGAAGGGCCGAAATGGGATGGCCCGAAATGGGAAGTGCCGAAAGCGATATTTGTTCAGGCAGTATTTGTTCGGGCTGCACGCGCCAGAAACCCCGCTACCGCCGGGCACGCGCGGCGCTGCTTTATGACACTATAAGTAAGCCGCTGGTGCTGCGCTTCAAGCAGGCGGATCGAACCGAAGGTGCGCGGCTGTTTGCCGCCTGGATGGTGCGGGCAGGCGGCGAGGTGCTGGAAGGCGCGGACCTGCTTATCCCAGTGCCGCTGCACCGCTGGCGGCTTTTGCGCCGTCAGTTTAATCAAGCGGCACTGTTGGCCCAGGCGATCAGCCGGGAGACCGGGATTCCAACGGCACCCACCGCGCTGAAACGCTTGCGCGCCACCGGCACGCAGCGCCAGCGTAGCCGGGCTGAACGGCGACGCAACCTGATCCAGGCCATTGATGTTTCTTCCGGTTGGGCCGCGCGCCTTGCCGGGAAGCATATTGTGGTGATCGACGACGTTCTGACTTCCGGCGCAACGCTGGATGCCTGCGCGGCCAGCCTGCTGCGGGCGGGTGCTGCCTCGGTGCAAGCGCTCGTGCTGGCCCGTGTACCGTCGCCCGATGACCCCGAACAGCACATAGAAACTTTAATATGAGCCGTTGTCGGTCATAACACGGAGCTATGATAACGCGGCGCGAAGCATTCTTGATGCAGACATGGGCGAACCCCCTAGCCGATACCCCAGCCAAGCGACTGGCTGCGACGGTCGCCAGTCTGCGGTGGCTCAGTAATATTATTATAGATTATTTTGCTCAACTTTTCCCGCATCATTAGCCCAGCATTCCCATCTCAAGCCACACCACTCGCCCAAACCCGGCGACGAAATGCACGCGCGGGGCGTTCAGTCGATACAGGTGGAAGTCGGTGAATTGATAATACATCTCCGCTTCTGGGTGGGCGGCAAGATACATCTCCCGCAGCCCCTCCTTATCGGCAGGCTCGACAATCCCTTGCAGCGTCACCCGCCCGGCGGCCAGCGCGTCTGGGGCGGTGGCGACCGCGTTCGATTCCAGCAGCAGCGACGCACGCGGATCCCCCGCGAGGTTTTGGGCGTGCTGTGACAAGGTTGAGAGCAACAGCAGCGGCATAAGATCTGCCCCCACTATAGTCGAGACTAAAGAAGCGTAAGGATCGCGCGCCTCCCCCATCAGAGTGGCCAACGCGCCGCGCCGGGCGGTTTGGACGATCGTGCGGGCCTCTTTGGTCAAATCCATAAGGATACTTTCCTTTTTTTGCCGTAAACTGGTGCCATATAAGGCGTAAGGTGATTGGGCCATTAGCAGAAGGGCAGAGAATGCCGCAAACCATTGCGTTAATCGATGACGATCAGAACATCCTCACGTCTGTCTCCATGCTGCTGGAAGCGGAAGGGTTTGAGGTGCGAACTTACCCTGATGGGGAAAGCGGCCTGCAAGGCATTCTCGGCAAGCCGCCCGATTTGGCCGTGCTCGATATTAAAATGCCACGCCTGAATGGGCTGGAAGTGCTGGAGCGCCTGCGGAAAACCAGCAGCCTGCCGGTGATCTTCCTCACGTCCAAAGACGATGATGAGGACGAGTTGACGGGCCTGTCGTTGGGGGCCGACGATTACATCCGCAAACCCTTCAGCCAAACTCTGCTGCTGGCACGCATCCGGGCCGTGCTGCGGCGGCGGGAAGCGGTGGCGGCGAACGAGCCTGCCATGATGGTGCGCGGCAATCTCGCGCTCGATGAAAAGCGCCACCTGTGTACCTGGAAGGGGCTACCGATTGATCTGACGGTGACGGAGTTCCTGCTTCTAAAAGCCCTCGCCCAGCGCCCTGGCCATGTGAAAAGCCGCGATCAGTTGCTGGACGCGGCCTATGGCGAAAGCGCGTTCGTGGATGACCGCACGATCGACAGCCACATCAAGCGATTGCGGCGTAAATTTCGCCAGGTCGATCCGGAGTTCGACGCGATCGCGACGTTATACGGTGCCGGTTATCGCTTCTCCGACGCCTGAACGGGTACGTCCGGTACGCACGGGCGCGTCGCTGACACTTCGCATCCTCGCGGTGAACATCGTTGCGCTCGCGCTCGTCGGCGGCAGCATTTTCTACCTCGACGGCTTTCGAACACGGCTGATCGAGGAACGGCGGACACAGCAGGAAAGCGAACTGAAACTTGTCGCAACCGTG
>JAYSQZ010000041.1:0-25659 GCA_043721315.1 Alphaproteobacteria bacterium | reverse complement strand
GGCGACAGGCCAATATCCTGCAATAGTTCAACCGTAAAGCCCGACCGATACCCAGGCGCGCTGAACATGCGAACGTCCACATTCAAGAACAATAGGCTTGCATCAGCCAGATCGCGGCGTAGGGCGAATTTACGGATAGCCTTGGCGCGCAAGCCCAGCTCGACCGCAACCATCACGCCTTCGGCAAAGGCGGCGTCGAACACCGCAGAGGGGGTTTGAAAGCCAATACTGTCAACCCCGCGCATGAGGGCTTCAAACCCCAAAACGGTTCCATTGCGACACGAAACGATGGGTTGATAGCCGTAATCAAGCGCGTTCAGCCGCTGTTGCCAGAGGGGATTTATAAGCTCAAACGGCATGGCGGGTGCGTCCAGCATGGGAAGGGGCGCGCTCCACTGAACCAAGTTCCCTCAGCCAATCGGGAATGGATAATTACGGACAGAACCAAACCCTACGCATAAAGCATGACGGTTTCGGGACAAATTGTATGACGTGAAGAGGGGGGCGGCGTTAGCGGGGTTTCGCGCGGGCGTCGCGGTCCAGCGCCTTTTTTGTCCGCGTCGTTGGGTCGGCGGTCAGCGGGTCTTCCGGCCAGGCGTGGCGGGGGTATTGACCCCGCATGTCTTTGCGAACGTCCCCATAGGCCCCGCGCCAGAACCCCGCCAGATCGCGCGTTACCGCCAGCGGGTGCCGGGCGGGGGAGAGAAGATGCAGCAGCACGGAGGTTCGCCCGTCGCCCAAACGCGGGGTTTCGGCCAGCCCGAACATTTCTTGCAACCGCACGGCCAGCACAGGCTCTGGCCCCGAATAATCCAGCGCCACTGAGGAGCCGGTGGGAACGGTGAGATGCGTAGGGGCGAGCCGGTCCAGCGCGCGCTGTTGCTCCCACGGCAGGGCATCGCGCAAAATTTGCGTGAGGGGGAGGGTTTCAAGGTGCGTTAGGCGGCTGCGCCCCTCTAGGTGCGGGCCAAGCCAAACCTCTAAACTATCGAGCAAGGCCGCGTCCGACCAATCGGGCCAATCTTCCCCCTGGTCCTGGCGCAGAAAGGCGACGCGGTGGCGCAGGCTTGTCGCCCCGTCCGTCCAGGGCAACACGCGCAAACCGTCAAGGCGAAGCCCCTCCAATAGCGCGGCGCGCACCAGATCGGCGGGCGGTTTGGTCAGCGGTTTATCGCGGAACACCAGCGCACCGAAGCGCTGCTGGCGGCGGGCGGCGACGGCGTTCTGGGCCTTGTCCCAACTCACGCTGTCGTGCTCTGCCAAGCGACCCGGTAAAAGCTCGGCCAAGTCGCTTTCCGTGAGCGGGGCCGCCAGAAAGATGCGCGCATTCGCCCGGTCGCCATCGAGGGCCGCCACGGCGAGTAACTCGGCCCCGGCCAGAGAATCTTCCAACGGCAATACCGCCCCTTGGCCGCTGGAGAGCCGAAACTGACCCGGTGGGCCGCGCCGCTGTGCGATGCGGTCGGGATAGGCCAACGCCAGCAAGCGCCCGCTGCTATGGCTGTCGGGACGCTCTTCACCGCGTAGGCCAATCTGGCGGCGAAATTGGCTGGCCTGCTGGCGGATAGCGCTGGCGGCTTTGCGGTCAAGATCCGGGTGGTGCCCGTCGCCGATGAGCAGATCTATCCGCTGGACGAGATCGGCCGCACGCGTGCCGCCGCGCGGGCGGATGGGGTCGCGGTCGCTCAAGAGGGCGGCGAGCAGGCAGGCCAGCGCCCCTTCGCCTAAACTCGCCCCCTTCAGCATCAGATGGGCCAGCCGGGGGTGGGCACCCAGCCGCGTCATCGCTTGACCGTGGGGCGTGATCCGCCCGGCATCGTCTAGCGCGCCAAGATCGGCCAGCAAGGTATGAGCGCGGGAGAGGGCGGCTGCGGGCGGCGGCGTCATCCAGCGCAAACTATCGGCGTCGCTCCCCCACGCGGCGAGTTCCAGCGCCAGCGGGGCAAGGTCGGCGCTTTCAATCTCCGGCGGATGAAACGCCAGCAAGCCGCGCTGTTCCGCCTCTGCCCACAGCCGATAGCAAACGCCGGGGCGTTGCCGTCCCGCTCTGCCCTTGCGCTGTTCGGCGGACGCCGCGCTGACCCGCACGGTTTGAAGCGTGCTCATGCCGGTTGCGGGATCGAAGCTCGGGCGGCGCGACCAGCCTCCATCAATGACGATGCGGGTGCCGTCGAGGGTCACGCTGGTTTCGGCAATGGCGGTGGAGAGCACGATCTTGCGTCGCCCAGTGCTGGCGGCGCGCAACGCCCTGTCTTGGTCCGCGAAGCTGAGGTCTCCGGCCAGCGTCAGCAGATCGACGTGCGGCGGCAAGCTGCCCTCTAGCGCGGCGGCAGTGCGGCGGATTTCCCCGGTGCCGGGCAGGAAGACCAATAAATCGCCCTCGGCTTCTTCCCGCAATGCTTGGCGAATGGCGGCGGCAACGCCTTGCTCCAGCCGATCCGGGCGACCGAGGTAGCGGGTTTCAACCGGATGGGCGCGCCCGTCGCTGGTGAGCAGCGGCGCATCGTTCAGCAGTTTCGCCACACCGTCGCCGTCGAGCGTGGCGGACATGACCAGCAATCGCAGATCGTCCCGCAACGCGCTGCGGCTTTCCAACGTGAGGGCGAGGGCTAAATCGCTATCGGCGCTGCGTTCGTGAAACTCATCGAACACCACTGCGGCGATTCCAGAAAGTTCCGGGTCTTGCTGGAGGTGGCGTAGGAACAACCCTTCCGTCACTACTTCCACGCGGGTTTGAGCGGAGATTTTGCTCTCGAGGCGCACGCGGTAGCCGATGGTCTCGCCAACAGTCTCCCCCAGGGCCTCCGCCATGCGGTTGGCGGCAGCACGGGCGGCGATGCGGCGCGGCTCCAGCATAATAATCTTGCCATCGCCGCGCCAATCGGCCCCCAAGAGCGCCAGCGGAACGCGGGTCGTTTTCCCAGCTCCCGGCGGGGCTTGCAGCACGGCGCGGCCTTCAGTTGCGAGGGCGGCGAGAAGCGCGGGCAGCAGAGGTTCGATGGGCAGGTACATGCTGCCGCTCTACACCGATTTCGGCTCCGCGACCACAGCATTTGCAAACCCCCCTAGGCCGCGCTAAGGTCCGCCCGATTTGTGTCGGGAGTGGGTGCGTTGAGCGATATTTTCCGCGAGGTTGACGAAGATCTGCGTACAGAACGCGCTCAGAAGCTCTGGGCGCGCTATGGTAAGCTTGCGGTGGGGGCCGCGGTGGCCCTAGTGCTTGGGGTTGCGGGCTATACCTTCTGGCAGCAGCAGATTGCCGAACGCCGCATGACGGCGGGCACGCGCTATGCCGAAGCCGAAACCGAGCTTGCGCGCGGCAATGCCGATCAGGCGGCGGCGGGCTGGGGTCTCTTGGCCCAAGAAGCCAAGGGCGACGGCTACGCGCTGCTCGCGCGCTTACGCCTTGCGGCCTTGGCGGCAGAGAAGGGCGATACGGCAGCGGCGGTCAGCCAGTATAAGGCCATTTCGGGCGATAGCAGCCTGCCGGCTGAATACCGCGATCTTGCCAGCCTGCTCGGCACGCAAGCGGAAAGCGTGGGCCTTACGCCCGACGCGCTGGAAGCGGCGCTAAAACCACTGCTCGCCGATACGCACGCCTTACGTCACCAAGCGCGCGAGATTTTGGCGGCGGCTTTTCTGAAAGCTGGAAAGATCGAGTCCGCGCGCACGCTGCTCATGGCGATTTCCGATGATCCCGCTGCACCGACTGGCCTGCGCGCCCGCGCGACCGAGTTGCTGGCCGCTCTTGGGAAGGCCGGGTGATGCCCTTAATGCGCGCCCCCCTAACCCGCAGCCTTGCGCTCTGTAGTCTTCTCGCCGCAAGCTTGATGCTATCCGCGTGCGGTGCCAGCAAGAAGCCACCTTTGCCGGGCGACCGGATTTCCGTGCTGAAATCGGTGGGCGCTTTGCAAGCCGATCCGGCGTTGGAAACGGTAACGGTCGAACTGCCGCGACCGGAGCTATATGCCGATTGGCCGCAAGCGGGCAGCTTTCCCGATCATGCCCGGCATCATCTGGCCTTGGGCGATACGGTGGCGCTGGCGTGGCAAACCTCCATCGGGTCCGGCTCGCAACGCCGCCGCGCGTTGCAGACGCCGCCGATTGTCGCCGATGGCCGAGTTTATGCGATTGATACCGAGGGCATGGTAACAGCGCTTGCAATCAGCAATGGTCAGCAACTCTGGCGCGCGCCGACAATCCCCGATGACGAGGACGACACGACGGTCAGCGGGGCGATGGCCTTTGCCGAGGGGCGATTATACGTCGCCTCCGCCGCTGCCGAACTGGTTGTTCTCGATGCGGCGTCGGGCAAAGAGCTGTGGCGCAAGCCGTTGCCCTCCCCCGTGCGCGTCGCCCCAACGGTTGCCGGGGGGCGGGTGTTCGTTGTCGGTATCGACAATCAAATGGTCGCGCTTTCTGCCGACGATGGTCAACGCCTGTGGGGCCATAACGGCATTAGCGAAACGGCGGGCTTGCTCGGTGGCGGCTCGGTGGCGGTTTCGGGCGATTATGTGATCGTGCCGTATAGCTCGGGCGAGCTTTTTGCGCTGCGCCTGGAGAATGGCCGCCTGCTGTGGGCCGATAACCTTTCCGGTGTGCGCCAGTCCAACGCTGTGGCGGGGCTTGCCAGCATTCGCGGTAATCCCGTGATCGACCGGGGCGTTGTCTATGCCGCCAGCCACGCCGGTCGGCTGGGCGCGATTGAGTTGCGCTCGGGCGAGCGGATTTGGGATAAGGAACTGTCGGTCGCCGAAGACGTGTGGGTGGCGGGAGACTATCTCTTTTTCGTCACCACCACGGGTGAAGTCGTTTGCCTAACCCGCGCCGATGGCCGCATTCGCTGGGTCCGCGCCCTGCCGCGCTTTGCCGATGAAAAAAACCAGGAAGATCCTATCCGCTGGTCCGGCCCGGTGCTGGCGGGGGATCGTTTGTTGCTGGTGAATAACCTTGGCAAGATCGCGGCAGTTTCGCCCTATACTGGCGCCTTCTTGGGCGATACCAGCCTGCCGGGTTCGGCGTCGCTGGCCCCGATTGTCGTCGGCAATAGCCTTTACGTTCTGACTGAGGATGGCCGCTTGGCGGCCTATCGCTAATGATTGATTCTGTTGTTTCTCCTCGTTTACCTCCTGGCCTGCCGCCGTTGCTGGCGATTGTGGGCCGTCCCAATGTGGGGAAATCGACCCTGTTCAATCGCCTTGTCGGCAAGAGGCTGGCGATTGTCGATGATACACCGGGCGTTACCCGCGACCGCCGCGAGGCAGATGGCCATTTGGGCGATCTGATTTTCCGCGTGATGGACACGGCGGGGCTGGAAAACGCGACCGACGATTCGCTTCCCGCCCGGATGCGCCGCCAGACCGAACAAGCCCTGGTAGAAGCCGATGTGATCTTGTTCATCATCGACGGGCGCGTGGGGCTAACGGCGGACGATAAGCATTTCGCCAATCTGCTCCGCCGCACGAGCCAACCGCTGCTGCTGCTGGTCAATAAGGCGGAAGGCCAAGCCGGGCGCGGCGGGTATCTTGAAGCCTTCGAGTTGGGTATTGGCGAGCCAATCCCCATTTCCGCCGAGCATGGCGAAGGCATGGCCGATCTCTATCAGGCCCTGCGCCCGCTGGTGATCCCGGAAGGCTACGATGATCCGGTCGATGAAAACGCCGAACCGGAAGAAGAAGCCGAAGCGCTGCTGCGCCCGATGCAAATTGCTATTTGTGGTCGCCCGAACGTCGGTAAATCGACCCTTATCAATCAGCTTTTGGGCGAAGATCGGCTGCTGACCGGCCCAGAAGCGGGCATTACGCGCGATAGTATCTCTGTGTCTTTCACGCACCGCGACCGCGAGATGAAGCTGTTCGACACTGCCGGGATGCGCCGTCGCCCGAAATCGCACGAAAAACTCGAAAAACTCTCGGTTGCCGACTCGCTGCGAAGCATTCAATATGCCGAAGTAGTGATTGTAGTGATTGATGGCCTGCTGGGAATTGATAAGCAGGATCTGGTCATCGCGTCGGACGTGGTGGAAGAAGGCCGCGCTATTGTGCTGGCGGTGAATAAATGGGACGCGGTGGAGAATAAAGACGAGCGGATGAAGGAAATCCGCGACCGTCTGTCCATCTCCTTGCCGCAAGTTGTCGGTATTCCCGTCGTCGCCTGTTCGGGGTTGACCGGGCGGAACCTAACACTGCTGCTGGACCATACGCTGCAAGCCCATAAGCGCTGGAATTTCCGCGTCAATACATCGAAGCTCAACCGTTGGCTGGAAGGCGCGTTGGACCAGCATCAACCGCCGCTAGTCTCGGGCCGCCGTATCAAAATCCGTTACGGCACGCAAACCAAAGCCCGCCCGCCAACGGTAACGCTGTTCTGCACGAAAGCCGAAGAACTGCCCGATAGCTATACGCGCTATCTGGTGAACAGCTTCCGCGAAACCTTCGATTTGCCGGGTGTTCCCATCCGCATTCAGTTGCGCCAGACAGATAATCCTTACGCGAAGGACTAAAATAAAAGGCCGGGATAAACACCCGGCCTTTTATTTCATCGCTGCGGCGCTTAGAGCCTGTTTGAAAATGTCGGACGGGTCGATCCTGCGGGTCTTTTCGTGCCCTGCTGCGTCGCCAATCTTGCAGATAGTCTCGATATCTGCTGCGCTTGGCTCCTATCAGGCCCCAAAAATCCCTCGCAGGCTTTCAGCCGCCGAATTTCCAAACAGCCTCTTACACCGAGTTTTGCGCCTGAGTTGCGTAATCCGTCAGCGCGCCGTTCAAGCTGCCGGCTTCCCCCGATAAGCTGCGGGCGGAGTTGGTGAGCGTGTCGGCAATAGCGCCTGTCGATTTTGCTTCGCTTAACACCTGCTGAATGAGGCTGCTGGCGGCTTGCGCCTGAGTAGCGATCTGGCCTACCCGGCTCGCGACTTCGCTAGAGGTGGCGTTATGCTCCTCGACGGCGCTGGCGATGGAAGTTTGCAGCATGTTCACTTCCGTTACGGCGTACCGGACGGCCTCGAACCCGCGCACGGTGGCGCTTAGATTATCGCGAATGGTGTGAACCGTCTCGGCGATGCGGCTGGTGGCGCTGGTCGTGCTTTCCGCCAGCTTTTTCACTTCCTGCGCGACCACGGCAAAACCCCGCCCTGATTCGCCGGCGCGGGCCGCTTCAATCGTTGCGTTCAGCGCCAGCAACTTAGTTTGATCGGCAAGGCTGGTGATGAACTGCACGATGCCATCGACTTCGGCGGCGCTGCTAGCCAAGGTTTTCACCGTTTCGCCCGTTTCGCTGAGAAAACGGGTCGCTGAATCGGCGCTGCGTTGGGCATCGGAGGCGCGTTCGCTGATTTCACGAATGGCCGTCGTTAGCTGCGCGGTCGCTTCGGAAACCTGCAAGGCGCTTTGGCTGCTTTGGGCCATCAGGCCACCCATGTCATCGGCCAGGGTAATCGTATGGCGCGAGCGCTCGATCAGCGATTCGGCGACGTGATCAAGGGATTGAGCCTGCCGGGCAACACTGCCGGCGACCGTTTGGACGCCCTGCATCATCATTTCTGCTTGACGGGTTGCAATTATTTGGGCGGTCACATCAATCCACGTGAGGGCAATGCCGACGATTTCGCCCACCCCATCCCGAACCGGCTCTAGGGTTGCGGTAATATCAGTTTCGTTAATACTCACGCGCAACCCACGCAAAGCCTCGCCTTGGCCCGTGAGGCAATGGACAAGCTGGTCTTCACCGAGGCCAAGCAAATCGCGGCTATCGGTTGTCAGCGCATGTTTTTCGCAGAATGTTCGGGCGGCGGGATTAAGGAAGGCAACCGCGCCATCTTTTCCTAAGAGCGCTGTTGGCGTTGGGCTGCTATCAACCATTTGCTTTAATTGCAGAACGGTTTCGACACTGCTTCGCAAATTAGTAAGCGCGCGGGCCATGACAGCCATTTCATCGGGGCCGGTTCGTGGAATTTCCTGGCTAGTATTGCCCGAGGCCACCGCCTCCATCACACGAGCAAATGCTCCAAGGGGCCGAAATACGGCCATCCGCAAAACCAGAAAGCCGCCGATAACCACGATAGCGGCGAGAATGAGCAACGCTGTTTGACCTTCGGTTTGAACCTCAGTTACCTGTTCTGAGAAACTGTCGATGCCGCGTGTAAAGGCAATGTTGGCCCAAGGGCGATCATTTGTACCCAGCAGCATAGCGCGTGCGGTTGCAACGGTAGTGACTGTATCGGGTAGCCCTTCACTTTTATAAACACTCTGGCTTTTGCCATCGAACACTTCGATCGTGCCGTTCAGCGATGGGCCAATACCATCTAGTAGATGTATGGGATCGGTTACTATTTCCATTATCCCCAATACACGGAACCCCCCCACCGGCACGAAAATACTGTGCAGTGGGCGCCCGGTCGAAGATTGCCACAGGTGCGTAAGCTCTTGCCGTTGTGCGCCTTTGTCGCGCGCCTTGAGAGTATCCAGAAACGCCGCATCTTCCGTAGCCGAGGCTTTTTCACCTTTGGAGGCACGGGCGATAAAGGTCATGTCCGGGGCAAAGATATTAACGGAAATCAACTGAATATCTTGTTGAACCACAGGGGTGAGGGTGTAAAATGTATCAACCATAAAACCGAGCTTAATGGCATCCTTATCTTCAGCGGCTTGACCTAGCCCTGTTGCGCGGCTCCATTCATTCGCAATTGGCGACATGCGTTCGCTATAAACCCGCGTTAAGCGGTCCCGCACGAAAAAGGTAAGAATATGCCCGGTCGAACTGTTCAGCGTGTCCGTTGCGAACTGCGTGTACCGCGACGTCATCCGGCTCTGCTGAACGCCGACCGCAACGGCAATGATAACGAACAGCGCAAGCAAGACGCGGCGCAAGGTGAGGCGAGGGAACCGCAGTTTAGGCATCCGATGTTCGGCCATTGCGGCACCTTCCTCATGACTACGAATATATGACGATCAAATAGGCATCGTATATTCGATATTACGACGGCAACTCAGGGGGCACTGTTGAGGCAACCCTCGAGAGATTATCTCGATAGTCTTAAAAATAGAAACGCGCCATTACCGAAGGGCGGCATCAGTCTTTGAATAACTGACGCCTGCCTGGGCGGGCAAACCCCAAGGCAATGGCGCGGACGGAGAGGGTTGGGCACCCAATTCCTGAGCGATGCGGGGGAGGGCAGCATCGCCTGACATACTTCTTACATAAATTAGAAACTTTTGAGAAATATCATGCCGTACGCTAACTATAACCCGGCGTTATTGTGCGGCGCAGCAGGAGATTTCAGCAAAAATCACTAAGATAGGTATAATTTTTGAAATTTATATCCGTTACCGGATGAGAATTTCCGAGACTTCCCTAACCTGCGTGCGTGCTCGCAATAGGTAAAATCCCTGCGTTGCCAAATGGTTGGCAACAAATAGGCCATCGGTTGAACCGTTCATAACGATGAGGGGATTGAGCAGGGAGGCTTCGTGCAAGCTCTCCAGCATCTGCGTCCAAGCATTGAACGCCTCCCGGTCGCGCAGGAGTTGCTGATAATCTACCCCCAGTTCTCGCAGAACCAGGTAATAGGCGTAGAGACGCCCTTTGACACCGTAGAAAATATTATCGGCGCGGCGATCAATAAAAACATCGCGGCCTTCAAGAATTTGTCGATCCAGAACAGCGGAGGCGGACCCAAGGTCCGACGTAATTCGCTCCAGCAGCGCGATGAGATTATCGCCACGCCGCTCGAACAGGGCTTGGCCTTGGCCCAACCGCTGATTATATTGGCGCAGAGCTTTTGCTGCCGAGCGATATTTAGCATCCGATGAGGTGGTGGGTGCCCAGGATGTTGCGAAATCGAACATCCAGATATCGGGAGAAGATTTCAGCAGATCAACAGCCTTCGATAAATCGGGATCGGCTTGGGAGGAACCCCGGTTGCGGCCAATCTGGTCCATCATCTCGGTCGAGAAGCGCCCAAGCGCTTCAATCATGCCTGTTTGGAACTCCGGCATATTATCCAGCCACCAACCGGGCAGAAAAAACGGATCATTCGCGGCCCAGTGGTGAGTAATGGTTTCCCGTTCGATCAACGTGGCCGCCATCGCAACGGCCCGGCTGCCGCCTGTGGGCAGTTCGGTTGGCGTAAGCGTAGTGTCGTCATCAATCACATGAACCCAAACCATGCCGACGGGGATGTAAAGCGCGACGAGCACGACGAGGCCCAGGGCCATTCGCCCGATCAGGCCGAAGTTCACCGGAAGCCGTTTCGGCCATAGGCGTGATAGAAAAGACCGTTTTTCAAATTCAAAATCAGCCACGCTCTACTCTCCCTTACCGAACCCCAATGCCCTACAAACCCCAGTGTTCCAGACAGTGTTCCAGGAACCGCAACAGGATACCCTTCAGATCTATGCCGAGCACGCCTCTTATTTAAGGGTATCGTGCTAAAAAAATAGAACCAGCGGCTAGCGTATCAGGGTTGCGGCGTTCCAAGGAGTGTTTACCCTTTGAAGCCGTTATAGAATTTTTCCAGAACTTGTCAGGTAAATGTAACCAATCCGTCATATTCTCGGGGCAAGGTGCATCCGTCCTGCCCGTCTATTCTGGGGGGCGGTTGGCGTATTTGATACGCACCATATAACTTTGCCGAGCGAGTGACCCATGACCGACGCTAGCACCCAGCCCGCCGTGACTTCTGCTGAGATGATTGATCCCAGCGACGAAATCACCAATCTTTCCAATAACCCAACCTTCGCATCGGTCGTGGATGCCACCCTCAGCCGCCGTTCGGTGCTGATGGGGTCCGCCGCGACGGCGCTGTTCACCTCGCTCGGCGGTGTGTCCACTCTGGCCATTTCCGGCAATGCCGAAGCCGCGACCACTGCTAAGAAGCTGCTGAGCTTCAAGCCGGTCGCCAAAAGCCTTGCCGATGCCGTGATGGTGCCGGAAGGCTATGACGCGCAAATCATTTACGCGCTCGGTGATCCGCTATCAGCCTCCACTGCGGATTTTAAGAACGACGGCACCGATACCGACTTCGATAATCGCGCTGGCGATCATCATGATGGTATGGAGTGGTTTGGTCTTAGTGCTGATGGTAAGCCGTCCGCCTCTTCGATCAATCGTGGTATCCTTGGTGTCAACCACGAAGCGACTACCGACGAAAAACTAACATCTTTCTTCATTCACCCAACCGGCGGAACGGCAGCGCTGCCGCGTCCGGCAGGCGAAGTTGATAAGGAACTGGCGATCCACGGCGTGTCGATGGTCGAAGTCCGTAAAACTGTGTCGGGCAAGTGGGAATATGTGAAGAACTCGGCGCTCAATCGTCGCTTCACCGCCTCTACAGCTATGGAAATCGGCGGCCCGCTGCGGGGCAATGTTCTGGCGAAGACGAAATTCTCGCCCGATGGCACCAAGACGCGCGGTACGCTTAACAACTGCGGCACTGGCAAAAGCCCTTGGGGCACGCTGATGACTGGCGAAGAAAATTTCAACGGTTACTTCTCTCGCGTTAAGGGTGATGATGAAGCCCGTGGCAACGATAAGTCGGTAACGGCATTGAAGCGCTATGGTCGCGCTGAAGGAACTGCGTCGCGTCATGGCTGGGAGACTGCCGGTTCGGACGATAAATATGTGCGCTGGAACAACAGCAAAATCGGCACTTCGGCTGACGGTAGCGATGATTATCGCAATGAAATGAACGGCCAGGGCTATGTGGTCGAAATGGACCCGTATGACGGCAAGAAGCTGGCCAAGAAGCGCACGGCCCTTGGCCGTTATGCCCACGAAAGCGCGGCTTTTAGCACTCCTGTCGCAGGCCAGCCGCTCGCCGTGTATATGGGCGACGATGCGCGTAGCGAGTATATCTATAAGTTCGTGACCGAGGCTGCTTGGTCGGCTGCTGATGCTAAGTCAGCAGATCGTATTGCCGTAGGTGATAAGTACCTCGACAAAGGGACGCTATACGCTGCCAAGTTCAGTGCCGATGGTACAGGCGAGTGGCTGGAACTTTCTATCAATAACCCGAAAGTTAAAGGCTACGATAAATATACCTTCGCCGATCAAGCGGACGTAGCAATCCACTCCCGTATTGCGGGCGATGCTGCCGGTGCAACCAAGATGGATCGTCCGGAATGGTGCGCTGTTAACCCAGCCAATGGCGAGGTCTATTTCACGCTTACTAACAACGCCAACCGCGCCATCGAGCCGAAGAATGCGCCGCAGTTAGAGCCTGATGCGGCCAATCCGCGTTCTTACTCCGACGTGAAGGGCACTTCGCGCGTTCAAACGGGTAACTCCCATGGTCACATCATCCGCCTGCGCGAAGCCGGTGGTTCGGGTGCCAAAGCCTTCTCCTGGGATATTTACCTGTTCGGGGCCGAAGCCTCGGCAGATCCCGCGACGATCAACCTCTCCAAGCTGAACGCCAATCAAGATCTGTCCAGCCCCGATGGTCTGGCCTTCAGCCCGACGACCGGTATCTGCTGGATCCAGACCGATGATGGCGCGTACACCGACGTAACCAACTGCATGATGTTGGCCGCCCTACCGGGCAAGGTTGGCGACGGTCAGAAGGTCAACCTTAGCTACACTAAAGCCGATGGTGCGAAAATGAGCATCACCACGCCGGTTGGCAAAGCCCCGACCGAAGGCGAGTTGAAGCGCTTCCTTGTCGGCCCGAAGGGTTCGGAAATCACGGGTATCGCAGAAACCCCGGATGGCAAGGCTCTGTTCATCAACATTCAGCATCCGGGTGAAGGCACCAAGATGGCCGATGTGACGGATCCGACGAAGTACGAAAGCCAATGGCCGGCAAATGCGGGCTATGGTGCCGGTAAGCGTCCGCGCTCGGCCACGATCGTCATCACTAAGAAAGATGGCGGCGTTATCGGCGCCTAACACGCCTAAAGACTGGAAACGCCGCGCTGGTCGTATGATCAGCGCGGCTATTCTTTAGGCGGTATGAGGCGCAGGACGGCTATGCAGACACAGCCGCACTGAGCCGAGCGCTCAGGAGTGCCGTGCTTTCCCGTTCCGCCGCGATGAAGGTTTGAATGAACTGCCGCGCCAAAACCGATTGTGGCTTGTGCCGCGCCCACAGCGCCTCTACGCGGTAGGTGAGGGGTTCACGCAAAGGTTTAATATCGACTAGGTTCGCTTGATCGGATGCGGCGGTATAGGCATCGACAATCGCAGCCCCCGCGCCCCGGCTAACCAACGACAGGGCAATGCGGTTCGTCTTCACTTCTATTTCCGGCATCAACGCGATGTCGCTGACATTCAGCGCATTATGCAGTAGCGCGCCTAAGGGATCGCCCGCGCTCAGGCCAATAAAGGGCCAGCCTGTCATGGCCGTAAGATCGACCGGGGAGGATAGATGGTTCGCCGTGTCCTTCTGAAAAATCGCGACCATCGTGCCGCTGGCAATTTCCTCCATACTGAGGCCAGGGTGGGGGGTTGCATCGAAGGCAAAGCCTAAATCCACGTCCTGCACCAGCAGCGCATCGACCAAATCTTTGTAATGGTGGGTTTCCACCTCGAAGCTTACATCCGGGTGTTCCTTGCGGAACCGGGTGATCGCTTGGGGCATGAGGTCAATGCAGAGAGCCGGAGAGGCTGCAATCCGCAGGCGGCCCGAGCGGCCATCCTTGAGGTTGCGCGCCAGCTTTTTAAGGCTCTCCAGACCCGAATAGATCTTCTGCACTTCAGCGAACAGCGCAAGGCCCTCCGGCGTTGGGTGCAAGCGCCCCCGAATGCGCTGGAACAGCGTGAGGCCAATCTGGTCTTCGGCGTGTTGCAGGATTTTCGTCACCGCTGGTTGCGACACGTTAAGCACGCGTGCAGCCCCGCTGACCGTTCCGGTTACGATGATGGCGTGAAACACTTCGATGTGGCGTAGCCGCATTCCACCCAGGCCCCCCTAACATTTTTCTTACTTTTTAACCTAGCGCAGATTGGCTGAAGCGAAAGAGTTATATGAGATTCCCTGAAAGTTATGGAGTGCCGAGGCGGCTTAAAACAAAATCGAATAGCGGGGGCACTTCGGCAATATGGGGTATGCCTGCCAAATCCGCCCGGTTAAGCCAGCGGGCATCGGCAGCGTCGTCAGCGGCCCGCAGCAACCCACGTGGGTTGCTGCCCAGCACCGGCACTAAAATATAATGAAACCCCTCTGTAATCGCTTCTAACGGCGGCAGCACCTCGAAGAAATCGGCAACAATCCCGGTTTCCTCGCTCAACTCACGGGCAGCGGCTGCGATCAGGCGCTCGCCTGCTTCCAGTTTACCGCCGGGAAAGCCCCAGAGGCCGCGATTAGGCGGTTTGCCACGCTCCACTAACAGCACGCGGTTGCCCTGGCATACGAGCGCGAGAACGCCAACGCGCGGGGTTGCGCTCATCGCAATGGCCTTAAAAAAGACGGGTAATTTTCAGAAGAAAAAGATGGGCAATTTTCAGAAAAAACGTCTCCTGGGGCGAGTGACCGGACTTGAACCGGCGACATCCAGAATCACAATCTGGCGCTCTAACCAACTGAACTACACCCGCCGTCAGGAGAGGCGCTTTCCCTAATCCAATCTCATGCGGCTGTCAAGCGCGGGATCGAAGTTTTTGGAAATGCCTAAATTTCACGCAGCATGGGCAATTTTTTTTCAAATCACTGACGGAATTCTGTGCACGACGCTCTTTTTCCAGGCTATGCCTTGCTGGCACGCAGTGTGCTAATCTCCCAATGGGGGCCAAGCTGGCGAATGGGTCGTCAGGCGGAACAGAAGCGCAGAACCAATGAAAAAAGTCGAAGCGATCATCAAGCCGTTCAAGCTCGACGAGGTCAAAGAAGCCCTTCACGAGATAGGCATTCAAGGGCTGACCGTGACCGAGGCCAAGGGCTTTGGGCGTCAAAAGGGCCATACCGAGCTTTATCGGGGTGCTGAATATGTTGTTGATTTTCTCCCGAAGGTGAAAATCGAGATCGTGATGGACGATGCGATGGTTGAGCGCGCCGTTGAAGCGATCCAGCAAGCTGCTCATACTGGCCGCATTGGCGATGGCAAAATCTTCGTCATTCCTGTCGAAGATGCTATTCGCATCCGAACCGGCGAAAAAGGCGATGACGCGATTTAGTTGCTGCCTTAGCCTTGTACAATCCTTAACCTGTCGCCATTCAACCGAAAATGGGAAGATTACAGATGTCCGACGCGAAAACCGTATTGTCGCTGATCCAAGAACATGGCGTGAGGTATGTTGACTTCCGCTTCACTGATCCACGCGGCAAGTGGCACCACACGGCGCAGCATATCGTCACGGTCGATGAAGACCTGCTCAACGAAGGCATTATGTTCGACGGCTCGTCGATTGCCGGTTGGAAGGCGATCAACGAATCCGACATGCTGCTGAAGCCGGATCTTTCGACTGCTGTCATGGATCCGTTCTCGGCCCAGCCGCAACTCATTCTGTTCTGCGACGTACTGGAGCCTTCGACGGGCCAAGCCTACAGCCGCGATCCGCGCTCGATTGCCAAGCGCGCTGAAGCCTTCATCATCGCGTCGGGCATCGGCGATACCGTATTCATGGGGCCGGAAGCCGAGTTTTTCGTGTTCGACGATGTGCGCTTTAAGCAAGGCCAAGCCGAAGGTTTCTACTATCTCGATAGCGAAGAGCTGCCGCAGAACAGCGGTAAGGTTTACGAAAACGGCAATATGGGTTATCGCCCCGGCCCGAAGGGTGGCTATTTCCCCGTCGCCCCGGTTGATGGCGGCACTGACCTGCGGGCTGAAATGCTCGATGCTATCGCCGGCATGGGTGTTGAAGTCGAAAAGCATCATCATGAAGTGGCCCCGGCCCAGCACGAGTTGGGGATTAAGTTCTCCACGCTGCTGAAGTGTGCCGACGGGATGCAGATCTATAAGTACTGCGTGCAGAATGTGGCTCACGCCTACGGCAAGACCGCGACCTTTATGCCGAAGCCGATTTTCCAAGATAACGGCTCGGGGATGCACGTTCACCAGTCCATCTGGAAAGACGGCAAGCCGCTGTTCGCGGGCAACCTTTATGCCGATCTGTCGGAAATGGCGTTGTTCTACATCGGCGGCATCATTAAGCACGCCAAAGCCTTGAATGCTTTTACCAACCCCACCACGAATAGCTATAAGCGTTTGGTGCCGGGGTACGAAGCGCCCGTGCTGCTGGCCTATTCATCGCGCAATCGGTCGGCTTCCTGCCGTATTCCGTTCGCGTCCAACCCGAAGGCCAAGCGCGTTGAAGTGCGCTTCCCCGATCCGCTGGCGAACCCGTATCTTGCGTATTCGGCCATGCTGATGGCGGGGATTGATGGCATCGTGAACAAGATCCATCCGGGTCAAGCCATGGATAAGAACCTGTACGATCTGCCGCCGGAAGAGTTGAAGGAAGTCCCCACTGTGTGCGGCTCGCTCCGCGAAGCCCTCGAAAGCCTAGCAAAAGACCGCGACTTCCTGAAGCGTGGTGACGTGTTCACCGACGATCAGATCGACTCGTACATCGAGGTCAAGATGGAAGAAGTTATGCGTTTTGAAACCACGCCGCATCCGGTGGAATTCGAAATGTATTACAGCGCGTAATAATCTAACTTGTGTTGAAATCGTCCCCTGCGGCCAAATCGGCAGCAGGGGATTATTTTTATGGCATAAACTAGGGAACTCCAGCTAAATTTCGCTGGCGTCGGGCAAGTCTTCGTGATTCAGTCGAAGCGCGTCTTACGCATGGAGATAAACAACACTCCATCCAGATCAATAGGTTCCAGGGGACGGCTTACCCATGATGCGAGGAATGGCGGCGAAAGGGGGTAACTCTCCCCAGGCCAGTGGCGCCCACCGGGATAAGCGCTATACCATCCCCACGCTTTCGGTGGACTTATTTGCAACCGTTTTTGAAACGCTGCGCTGGTCCTTCTCTCATTTGATTTTGAAGGAGTATCAGGGTCCGCTCGAAGTGGGAGCCATTTTCCACGGGGCCTTCACCTTCCCCAACCGCACGACGGTGGGCTTGTTCGAAGCTAAGGTGGCGCGGGCCGATACGGGCAAGCAGTTATTAGGGATCGAGTTTACCTGGGTCAGCAAAGAGGGTTTTGCCCTCATGGAGTATATGCACTCGCTGCGCCCGGAGGATAATCCCGATAAGGGTGATCCGATGCGCGTGACGATGAATTACCCTACGATCAACTGGTCGCTTTCGGGCATGTTGCTGGGTGAATATGATCCGCCGGAAGACGTGAAGCCGGATATGCAGGTGCGCGGCATCATCCGCACTGAGAAATCTCAAGAAAGCGGGATTTTTACGGCCAAAGTCGTGCGCGCCAACGCCGTGCGGCGCACCTTGGCGCTGACGTTCACCTCGCTGTCGTCGGAACTCTTCGACATGCTGGAAACGGCGATTAAAAAGCACCCGTCGCTTCCCGATATGTAAAACTCTTAGCGCGGGCCAATGGCCCCCGGCAGCCGGTGAACTGGCGCATTCGGCGCAAGCTCCTCAGGAATCGCCAAAATCCCCCAACGATGACAGAGCGCGCCGAGACGAGGGGCCGCCGTCAGCACGCACAGCGGGATTGCGAGCAGATAGGCTGCCAGTAGCGGCGCTGCCCACGGCAGCGCGCCCGGTGCGCCGATCCACAGACCAATTCCGAACAGGCACCCGAACAGCGTTGGGAACCACAGGCCCCGAACGGCTTGCCCCCAGCTTACCCGATAGCCCTGGCGCTGCTGCGCGTCCCAACCCACGGCTTTGCCAAACAGCAGCCCGACCATAAAGCGGGTTTCGATCAGGCTGATGACCGGGGCGAACAGCGTCATCAACACCAACTCGATCAATGCCCCGCCAACGAGCCGCAGAGTGCCGCCGTAGCGTTGGCGCTCGCGGCGCTGGAGCAGCAGATCAATCACGCCCAGAACCTTGGGGGAGAGGCTAAGGCTCATCATCACCGCGAATAAGGTTAGCCCCAACTCTGCCGGGTAGGGGGCCGGTCCTGCCGGCAGATAGGCTTGCGCCAAGCCGAACAGCAAGAAGCCCATCCACGCGGGCGCGCCGACGTACATCAAGATCGCTAGGAGAATTTGAATGCGGGAGACGAGGCGCAGCCCCGGCAAACCCAGCAGTTGAAAATACTGCATATTGCCCTGGCACCAGCGTAGATCCCGCTTAACGAAATCGGGCAGGGCGGGCGGATTTTCCTCCCAGCTTGCACCTTCTTCCGGCACGACCCGCACCTCGTATCCGGCGCGGCGCAATAAGGCAGCTTCAACTTGGTCGTGGGAGAGGATTAAGCCACCGAGCGGCGGTTTTCCGGCCAGCACCGGAAGCTCGCACTCATCGCGGAATGGCGCGAGGCGGATCAAAGCGTTATGCCCCCAGAATGGTCCGCAGTCGCCCTGCCACCACGCAGCCCCCATTGTGTAGGTCCGCATTCCCTGGCGCATCCCGAACTGGAAGGCGCGCGCAAAAAAACTCCCCGACGGCATCCCGACGACGAGGGTTTGCAGCAGCCCCACCTGCGGGAAGGTTTGCAGACTGCGGACGAGGCGCAAAATCGCTTCCGCGCCCATCAGGCTGTCGGCATCAAGCGGCAGGAAGAAATCATAGCCCTCGCCGTAGCGGGTAAGGAAATCGCGCACATTTCCGGCCTTGAAGCCCGTATTGTCGGTACGGCGGCGGTAGATCAACTCTTCGGGATGGGCGTCGCCCGCTTTCCAGGCGGCGAAAGCGGCTTCTTCGGTCGCAGCCGCGTCCGGGCGGGAGGTGTCGGAGAGCAAAAAGAAGTGGAACTGCCGCCCCCAACCCTTAGCCTCCAAATCGGCGCGCATTAGGCGCAGCCGAGCAATCACCGCCTCCGGGTCTTCATGGCGAATGGTCATGGTGATGGCCGTGCGTGTGGCGATTGGGCTGCGGTCGCTCATGGGCACGAGGCGCGGGTTGACCGTCGCCACTGGATCGACCCCCAACCGGCCCGTCACATGCACCAACCCGAAGCCGATGAGCGCGTTCCAAAACCCCAGCACAGTCCACGGCAAGCTCAGGATGAAGCAGGTGAGCGCGCCGATTTCGGCCCAACTCCAGCCATTCACGCCCAGAATTTGTACCATCATTGCCGTCACGGTCAGACCAAGGCCGAGGCAGAGCACCAGCATCAACCCGCGCCGCAGCCCCATCGCAGGGGGTGTCGTGATGTCGGTATCGGGGCGAGCGGTTTGATCGGTCATAGTGTCTCTCGATGGGGTTAAAACAAAAGGGGCCACTGGCAATTCCGCGTCAGCTTCCTATAGTCCTTTCCGGCCCATCGCCGAAAGCCCAGGAGTGTTATAGCGTGACAGATGCCGCCCTCGCCCTTTGGTACGTTGCACCGGGGGAAATAGATGCGCGTCCGGCGGCGTTGGGGGCGGGAAATTTGCGGCTGCGAACGCTCTATTCCGGGGTGAGCCGGGGCACAGAGCGCCTCGTGCTGAACGGCCAGATTCCTACCAGCGAAACCGAGCGGATGCGCGTTGCGGCCCAAGAGGGCGATTTTCCGTTTCCAGTGAAATATGGCTACTGCTGCGTGGCGGAGGTTATCGACGGTCCAGACCCCTGGCAGGGCCAGCGCGTGTTCACGCTCCACCCGCATCAAACTCTGTTTCAGGCCGACTCGGCGCGGGTTATGGCCCTGCCGCCCGATCTTCCTCCAGCGCGCGCGGTTCTGGCGGCCAATATGGAAACCGCGTTGAATGCCATATGGGATTCCGGGGCGGGGCCTGCCGACCGGATTGCGGTTGTCGGCGGCGGGTCTGTAGGACTGTTGATCGCCGCCCTTGCTGCGGGCCTGCCGGGGGCGGCGGTGACGCTGCTCGACCCGGACCCCGCTCGGCAGGCGCTGGCGGTTAATTTCGGTGTTGGCATTGATACCGCCGCCGCCCAAGACGCCGATGTGGTTTTCCATGCCTCCGGGGTGCCCGCCGGGCTGCAAACTGCGCTTGATCTCGCGGGGATGGAAGCCTGTGTGGTCGAACTCAGTTGGTACGGCACCAAGCCGGTCGCGGTGTCCCTCGGCGGCGCGTTTCATAGCAAGCGGTTGCAGCTCATCTCCTCCCAGGTGGGGCAGGTGTCGCCGGGGCGTCGGCCTCGCTGGAGCTACGGGCGGCGGCTGGCGGCGGCGCTTGCGTTGCTGGCCGATGCGCGCTTCGATGCGCTTTTGTCCGAGCCAATTCCGTTTGCCGAGGCATCCAAACGGCTGCCTCGGCTGTTGTCCGAAGGGGGCAGCGCTCTGATGCCCCTTATTTCCTACCCCACTGAAGGAGTGCGTTGAATGTTTGCACTGGAAGTTCGCGACCATATTATGATTGCCCACAGTCTGCCCCGCCCGGTGTTCGGCCCGGCGCAAGGGCTGCACGGCGCAACCTTCATTGTCGATGTCGCCTTCTTTCGGGCGGAGTTGGACCAGGACAACCTTGTCGTCGATATTGGCCTTGCGGCGGATGCGCTGAAGAAACTGTTAGCGCCGCTGAATTATCAGAACCTCGATGCGGTTCCGGCGCTGCTAGGCAAGATCACCACCACCGAGTTTCTGGCCCGCTTTATTTTCGACGGGATGCGCGCCGCCGTGCAAGCGGGTGCCCTTGGCCCCCATGCGGGCGGGTTGGATAAGATCCGCGTTAGCCTTGAAGAATCCCATATCGCGCGCGCTTGGTACGAAGGGGCGATTGCGTGAGGGCTGTTTTCGGTTATCCGGGCGATCTCGATCAGCCGACGGGCGGCTATCGTTACGATGCAGCCCTGTTGCGCGCATGGGCGGCGGCGGGGGTAAGCGTAACTGCGATCAGCCTGCCGGGGAGTTACCCTCATCCGTCCGAAGCCGATTTGGGTACGGCTGAAGCGTTGCTGGCCCCAATCCCCACCCATGTGCCAATCTTGATTGATGGCCTAGCCTTTGCCGTGCTGCCGGGGGCGTGGCTCGACCGGCAGGGCAAACGCTGGCAGGCGCTTATCCATCACCCGCTATGCCTCGAAACCGGGTTAGACCCGGCGCACGCGGCGGCCCTGGAGGCGAGCGAGCGCGAAGCCCTGAGCCGGGCGGAACTGGTCGTCGTGACCAGTCGGGCGACCGGGGAAACGCTGCATAGGCTCTTTTCCGTGCCTGAGAACAAAATTCTGCTCGCGCCGCCAGGAGTCACCCACTACCGCCGCGCGGACCCCCAGGTGCCGCCGATGATTTTGAGCGTTGGGGCCATCAGCCCACGCAAGAATTTCGATGGGTTGGTGGCGGCGTTGGCGATGGTGCGAGACTTGGCTTGGACGGCGACTATTGTCGGCTCCGACGCCCATTCGCCGGAAACGGGTGTAGCGCTTAGGGCGCAAATCGCAGCCCTTGGCCTTACGGCGCGGATTAGCCTCACGGGCGCGCTCACGGGGCCTGCGCTGGAAGATGCCTATGCGCGCGCCGCCTTCTACGTCCACGCTGCCCACTATGAAGGGTTTGGCATGGCCCTGGCCGATGCGCTCGCCTGCGGTCTGCCAACAGTGGCCTCGACGGGCGGCGCGGTGGGGGATTGGCTGCCGGAGGGGGCGGCGCTGCGGGCAACCCCGACAGCGGCGTCGCTTGGCAAGAATCTGCGCCGCCTGCTAACCGATGCCGCGCTGGCCAACCGCCTCGCCGAGGCAGGCCGGGCGATTGAGTTTCCAACCTGGGATGGCAGCGCGGCCAAGATTGCGGAGCGGTGGGTATGAGTGGATTTTCTGCCGATTGGCTCGACCTGCGCGCCCCTGCCGATGCAGCAGCGCGTGACGTTGGATTGCTGGCGGAAGTATCCCGCCTCGCCCCGCGCCGGATTCTCGATCTCGGCTGCGGGACGGGCGCGATGCTGGCCACCTTACGCCCGCACCTTGCCCCCGGTACGTCCTGGGTATTGGTTGACGGCGACGCGGGGTTGCTGGAGGAAGCGGCGTTCCGAGGCGCGGCCCTGCGGACACAAGACCCCGATTTGAACGTCACCTGCCTGCACCGCAATCTTGTAGAAGACCCGTTACCGCTCACCGGAGCCTTGCCCGATCTGGTGACGGCGACGGCGTTGTTCGATCTGGTCTCGGCCCTCTGGTTGGAGCGTTTTCTCGACGCGCTTGCCGCCCGGCGCTTGCCGCTCTATGCCGCTCTATCCTATGACGGCGTGATGCGGTGGGAACTCCCGCATCCCAGCGATGATATGATCATGGCGGGCTTCAACCGGCATCAACAGACCGAAAAAGGCTTCGGCGGCCCCGCCCTCGGCCCACTCGCCCCCGGTGTGATGCAGAGGGGGCTTGAAGCGCGCGGCTACCGCGTTCTCACCGCCCGCAGCCCCTGGCGCGTAGGCCCAGAGCAGGCCGCGATGATTGCCGCCTTGATCGACGGCATTGCCTCGGCAGCGCAAGAGGAAGGGTCGGTTTCCGATTGGCAGGCTTGGCAGACTGCCCGACACGCCGCAACGCGCTTCTGCGTCATCGGCCATACGGACCTGTTGGCGGTGCCGGGTTAGGGGGTATCGACCGCCGTTATCCGGGAAGCCCATCATCGTTATACAGAAAATCTTGGCTCCGAGCCGCAGTCTCGCCTGGAGTTGCTTTCGTTCTTGCGGTGGAGCGAACAGACGCGAGCAACATGCGTCGTGCCGTAATCTCTGAGATAGGGTTTACGGGGACGAGGCGCGCAACCGGAATGCCATGCCGCGTAATAATAACCTCATCCCCCGCTTCAACCCTCTGCAGCAGTTCGGGCAACTGGTCTTCGGCGTCCAAGACAGATATTTGCCTAATGTTTCTCCCGCTTAAAACGGCCCCATGCGGCGCAGCAACCCATCCTTCAGCACGAATTGATGGTAGAGCACGCCTAAAACATGCAACACGATCAGCCCAATGAGAGTGTAGGCGAAGATTTCGTGAAGGGTGAAAAGTTGTGCGGCGAGGGCGGTATTGGGGGCGATCAGTGCAGGCAATGTCACCATTCCCAAAAAGATCACCGGTGCGCCGAAGGCCGAACTGCCGAGCCAGCCTAAAATCGGCAGCGCCAGCAACAGGCCGTAGAAGCCGATATGCACCAGCTTCACCACCGCCTGTTGTACGGGCGGCATTCCTGGCGCGGGAGGCGGCAAGGGGCCTCTCCAACGCAGCCACGCACGCAGAATGATGAGCGCGAGGGCGATCAGGCCGAAGGATCGGTGAAGATCGAAGAGTTGGTTCATGGTCTGCCCCGGTGCTATCCTGTTCATCAGCAACCCAATGCCGATAACCGAGACGATCAAGAGGCCCATCGACCAGTGGACGAGGCGCAAAAGGCGCGGGTAACGTTCGGTCATCTGTCTTTCTCCGAAAACGCGCAATCAACGATTATATCCCCGCCGTACAGCGGGTAACAGCGGGTGATGGGGCGCAGCGCGCCGTCGAGCCGGTCAATCGGCGGCAGGGTGAGGCCCGGTAATCCCGAGCCGAGGATCAGCGGCCCGATTAGGAAATGCAATCGGTCTAACGCCCCGGCGGCCAGGAAATGCGACAGGGTATGCGCGCCGCCTTCGACCAAAATCCGGCGAATGCCTACCTGTCGCAAGGCCGCGAGAATCACCTGCGGCGCAATCGGCTCGCCCGCCACCCCTGGTAGCGGCACGATTTCAACGCCTTCGGGACGAACGAGATTACCCCGCTGCATCACAATCCGCCGCCCCGGCGTATGCCACAGCCGCGCCGTGTTTGGCACGCGGCCATTAGGATCGAGCACGATACGCGCCGGTTGTTCCCCCGGCACATGACGCACGGTCAAGAGCGGATTATCGGCAATCACAGTGCCCGCCCCAACCAGTACGCCTTCGACCAGCGCGCGCAGGCAGTGCAGATGGGTGAGCGCCGCCGCCCCGTTGATATAGTGGGAATGGCCCGTGCGCGTCGCAATCCGCCCATCAAGCGATTGCCCCAACTGCCCAATTACCAGCGGTGCCGTTCCCAACAGCGGCTCGAAAATCTGCAAAAACGTACAGGCAGGGCCAAGGTCATGCGGCACAGACTGCCGATGCCGCTCCAGCAGTGCGGCCCAGTGCGTTAGGGAAAACTCGGTCGCATCGACGGCAGAAAGGGTATCCATGCGGATTAACCTAGGGCGGGTGAGGCAGGAAGAACAGTGCAGGGCGCGCGGACGAAGGCTAGTGTTGGATGATGACGGATTTCATCTTCCTCCTCTCGATACTGCTGGCCGCGAGTTTGGATGCAGAAGCGCGAGAAGCCGCAGGTTAGGGCCGATGCTGAACGAGCGCCTTTGCGGCCTCGGCAAGGCTCGGGCCTGGGCAAATCCAAGCCGCACTCGGTACGCGCACCCGCTCTGCCGTTGAGGCCGCTAACGCCGGATGCGTGACGATGGCCTGCGCGCGGGACGTGGCCGTATTCATGTGATCGTCGATCACCAGCACGTCGGGTTTTGCCGCCAGTACGGCTTCCACCGACACCGCCCCGCCGCGCGTAACCCCTAGATTGCCTGCAAGATTGCGGTAGCCGACGGCTTCTAAAATCTCACCGCTCACCGATTTCGCGCCGGAGGTATAGCCGTTGGGTCGCCAGATTAGCGCCGTTTGCGCGTTTATCGGGGTCTTGGCCTTAGCGGCGGCAAGATCGGCGGTTAGGCGGGCGACCATCGCGTCACCTGCTTCCGGCACCCCTAAGCGTGCTGCAAGGGCGTGGATCATCGCTTCGGTCGCCGCCAGCCCCTCAGGCGTGGGCAGGTAGTGGACGGCGATACTTTGCCGGGCAACGATTTCCGCCGCTTTCCGTTCGCGAAAACTCCCCACGACAACCAAATCCGGGCGCTGGCGGATCACGTCTTCGGCGCTTTGCCGCACAACCGGGATACCCTCGGCCTGCCGATAGGCTGCCGAAAGGCTTGGATCGGCGGCAAGGGGCGATACGGCAGCAATGCGGTCGCGCGGTAGCAGCCCCAGCACCAGTTGATCGGCACAAAGGTTGGTTGAAACTACCCGTTGCGGCGGGTTAGCGGCGGCGGCGGTACTGACCAGCGCCGCCGCGAGCCAGAGACTAAGAGCGAATTTTAACATAGGAACCGGGCGCTTCCTCCAGAACCGGAAACTTCTCCGCCCCCAACGCCCGCGCCGGGATTTCTACGCCGGAATGGCCGCGCAGCCAGTCTCGCCACGTTGGCCACCAGGAGCCTGGGCGCTGTTCCGCCCCCTCCAGCCATGCATCGGGCGTTGCCGGGCAGTCTGGGCGGATCCAGTGGGCGTATTTATTGGCCGCAGGCGGGTTGACGATCCCAGCGATATGGCCGGAACCCGCCAGCAGGAACTGCACTGGGCCGCTGTAAAGCTGCGTGCCCGCATACGTGCTTTTCCACGGCGCGATATGATCTTCACGCGCGGAAACGATCAATGTGGGGGTCTTCACCTTCCGCAGATCAATCTTCACGCCCTCAAGCTCGATCCCGCCCGGCTCGATCAGCAGATTCTCCTGATACATTTTCCGCAGGTAGAAACTGTGCATCGCGGCGGGCATACGGGTAGAGTCGCCGTTCCAATAGAGCAGATCGAAGGGGAACGGATCTTTGCCCAGCAGGTAATTATTTACCACGAACGACCAAATCAAATCATTCGCACGCAACATATTGAAGCTATTAGCCATATCGCGGCCTTCGAGCACGCCGGTTTTGGC
>JAYSQZ010000040.1:0-8804 GCA_043721315.1 Alphaproteobacteria bacterium | reverse complement strand
AAAGCGACTGGGGATCCATCGGCAGGCTCCTAGCAAAGAGACCATCAGTGAATCACAGCCCGGCTTAACGAGCGAGGGTTTTTGCGGGTGTCCACCTGGCTCTGATATAGGAATTTTGGGTTCTAATACAATTACAAACGCTCTTGTTCAAAATCTTGCGGTAAGTCCTAAACTTGTGCAAGTAGGGGGGTATTCTACGGTCTGGAAGCCGGTGCGATTGGAAGGTAATTCTATATACGGTAGTAACATCGGAATTTATTTAAGATTAAAGGTAACTGATTATTTATCTGATGCGCGTGAGTTAATATACTATGTTCAAAGTTTCTCTGGTAATATTGCAGATGATGTCACGGTAGGCACAGAACCTCTTCGGTCCCCACGCTCCGGCTTGGGACTGTTTTATTCTTATCTTTACGAAGGGCTTGCAACCCAAAAAGGCGTTGAGGGTGCAGTCTCAGACTTAGAGAAGGCCAGCGATGTTATTGATGCTGGGATGCAATCGTTCGCCATTCAAGCCAACATTATCAAAATAAGACAACAGTTTAACAATGCAATCGCGGCTGAATACCGCAACGGCGCTCAGAAAATACAAGAAATTGACCCTGAAGAAGATGCTACGATTATTCAAAGGTCTCAGCTCTCTCAAAATATAAATTTTGAGAGCATCAATGGCACATTACGGGGCCAACAGATGATCGCCGATATGATTGCTAATCTTGGGGGCAAGAGCCTTATCGATATTAGAGCATAGCTACCCCATGACCGCCTTGCGCTGGAGCGAGACCAACTGACTAATGCCGTGTTTGGCAAGGCGCAGAAGCTCTGCAAACTGCTCTTCACTGAACGGGTCTTGCTCGGCGGTGCCTTGGATTTCTACCAACCCCCCGCGCCCGGTCAGCACAAAGTTTGCATCGGCCTGGGCGTTGGAATCTTCAAGATAATCCAGGTCCAGCACGGCCACGCCGTTGTAAAGACCGCAGGAAATAGCCGCCACTTCCGCCTTCAGTGGCAGGGCGGGGATGGCTTTGCTGTCCACCAGTTTCCGCAGGGCGAGATGCAGGGCAACGTAGGCGCCGGTGATGGACGCGGTACGGGTGCCGCCATCGGCCTGGATCACGTCGCAGTCGATCTTGATTTGCCGCTCACCCATCGCGGTTAAATCGGTGACGGCGCGTAAGGAGCGGCCAATCAGGCGCTGAATTTCCTGCGTGCGGCCACTTTGCTTGCCCTTAGCGGCCTCGCGGTCCATCCGGGAATGGGTTGCACGCGGCAGCATACCATATTCCGCCGTCACCCAGCCCTTGCCGGTATTCCGCAAAAACGGCGGCACTTTTTCGTCAATTGATGCGGTACACAGAACATGCGTATCGCCGAAACGGACCATACACGAGCCTTCCGCATATTTGGCGAACCCCGGCTCTAGGCTAACGGCGCGCAATTGGTCGGCACTGCGGCCCGAGGGGCGGCGGAAAGCGGTTGTCATGACAATAAACTCCAAAAACTAGTCACTGGTCGTGGAACCCGCGAAAAATTCTTTCACGCGCTGAAAAAAGCCGGAGGATTGCGGATGTGTTTGATCGGCTTCGCTTGCGGCATCAAACTCCCGCAGCAATTCCTGCTGGCGCGGGCTGAGGTTGACCGGCGTTTCCACTGTGGCCTCAACATACATATCGCCGCGCTGAGTAACGCGCAGCACCGACATGCCCTTGCCCCGCAGGCGGAACTGGTGGCCGGTTTGCGTGCCGGGTGGAATAGTGATTTTCACCCGCGAGCCATCAATGGACGGCACTTCGATTTGCCCGCCTAAGGCGGCAGTCGTCATCGGCAGCGGCACGCGGTAGAAAGTATTGGCCCCGTCGCGCTGAAAGATGCGATGCGCGCCAATCGCAAGAAAAATATAAAGATCGCCGGGCGGTGCGCCCCGCACGCCAGCCTCGCCTTCGCCGGTCAAGCGAATGCGCGTGCCTTCTTCAACGCCTGCGGGAATAGTGACGGACAGGGTTTTTTCCTTCCGCGTCCGCCCGGCCCCGCCGCACGCCTTACACGGTTTTTCGATCACTCGGCCCGCGCCCCCGCACGAAGGGCAGGGGCGCTCGATCGTGAAGAAACCCTGCTGGGCGCGCACTTTGCCCGCGCCGCTACAGGTTGGGCAGGTGATAGGCTTCGAGCCTGCCTCGGCCCCCGTGCCATCGCAGGCTTCGCAGACGATGCTAGAGGCAACCTGAACCTTGGCAGTGGTTCCGGCGAACGCATCTTCCAGGCTAATTTCGAGATTATAGCGCAAGTCCGCGCCGCGCCCGCTGGCCCCGCCGCGCCCGCGTGCCCCCCCGCCCATGAACTCGCCGAAGACTTCATCGAAAATATCGGCAAAGCCCGTACTGAAGTTAAAATCGAAGCCGCCTCCTGCCCCGCTCGCCCCGCGCCCAGACCCAGGGCCTTCAAAGGCCGCGTGACCGAAGCGATCATAGGCCGCGCGTTTATCGTCGTCGCGCAGCGCGTCATAGGCTTCGGAGATTTCTTTGAATTTCAGTTCAGCCGCCGCATCGCCCGGATTGCGGTCGGGGTGATACTGCATTGCGAGCTTGCGATAGGCTTTCTTGAGGTCGTCGGCGCTGGCGGTGCGCGAGACGCCGAGCAGCTCGTAATAATCCTGTTTAGCCATGCTGCGGTCGCTGCCACCCTTACAAAGGTGTGAGTCAAAGACGAAAAAATCGGCAGCTCTGTTCAGGAAACTGCCGATGGAAGCTCAGTCTGGCGAAGTTAGGCCGTACGGCCCTTCTTGCGCTCGTCCACTTCCTCAAAGTCGGCATCGACGACCGAGCTATCGGGAGCACCAGCGTCGGCCCCGCCTGCTGCCGGACCCGAACCAGGAGTATCGGTTTCTTGCGCCTTGTACATGGCTTCGCCGAGCTTCATGGAGGCTTTCGTGAGGGATTCGGTCTTGGTTCTAATCGTGGCGGCATCGCCCGACTCTAACACCGCCTTCAGGGCTTTGATTTCTTCTTCAATCGCCGATTTTTCCGATGCGGCAACCTTGTCGCCATATTCAGCGAGGCTCTTTTCAGTCGAATGGATCAGGCTATCGGCGGTATTGCGTGCCTCGGCGATTTCCTTCTTCTTCTTATCCTCTGCCGCATTGGCTTCGGCTTCCTTGACCATTTTTTCGATCTCGGAGTCCGACAGGCCGCCGGAGGCTTGAATGCGGATTTGCTGTTCCTTACCCGTCGCCTTATCCTTGGCCGAGACGTTAACGATGCCGTTAGCGTCAATATCGAAGGTAACTTCGATCTGCGGAACACCGCGCGGCGCGGGCGGAATGCCAACCAGATCGAACTGGCCTAGCATCTTATTATCCGCCGCCATTTCGCGCTCGCCTTGGGCCACACGGATCGTTACGGCGGTTTGGCTATCGTCGGCGGTCGAGAACGTCTGGCTTTTGCGCGTTGGGATCGTCGTGTTGCGGTCGATCAGGCGGGTAAACACGCCGCCCAAGGTTTCGATACCGAGCGACAGCGGCGTCACGTCGAGCAGTAGAACGTCCTTGACCTCGCCCTTCAGCACGCCGCCTTGAATGGCAGCGCCAAGCGCCACCACTTCATCGGGGTTCACGCCGCGATGGGGTTCCTTGCCAAAGTAGCGCTTTACCGTTTCGAAGATCTTAGGCATTCGGGTCATGCCGCCGACCAGGATCACTTCATCAATATCAGCAGCCGTCAGACCGGCATCTTTCAGCGCGGCTTTGCAGGGTTCTACCGTGCGCTCCACCAGATCATCCACCAAGGCTTCCAGCTTGGCGCGGCTGAGCTTGACGTTCAGATGCTTCGGACCAGACGCATCTGCCGTGATGAACGGCAGGTTCACTTCAGTCTGGGTGGCCGACGAAAGCTCGATCTTGGCTTTCTCAGCGGCTTCCTTCAGGCGTTGCAGCGCGAGTTTATCGGAGCGCAGGTCGATACCTTGCTCTTTCTTAAACTCATCGGCCAGATAATCAATAATGCGCTTATCGAAATCTTCCCCACCCAAGAACGTATCGCCGTTGGTGGATTTCACCTCGAACACGCCGTCGCCAATCTCCAGCACGGACACATCAAAAGTGCCGCCGCCAAGATCGTAAACCGCAATCGTACCCGTGCCTTTTTTATCAAGCCCGTAGGCGAGGGCGGCAGCGGTTGGCTCGTTGATGATTCGCAGCACTTCGAGACCGGCGATTTTCCCGGCATCGCGCGTGGCTTGGCGTTGAGCGTCGTTGAAGTAAGCCGGCACGGTGATAACGGCTTGGGTAACGGGTTCGCCCAAGAAGGCTTCGGCGGTTTCCTTCATTTTTTGCAGAATGAAGGCACTAATTTGCGACGGAGAATATTTTTTGGAGCGGCTCTCTACCCACGCATCGCCATTGTCGCCATCGACGATTTTATAGGGGACTAGGCCAATTTCCTTTTGAACCAGCTTATCATCGAAACGGCGACCCACGAGGCGCTTGACGGCAAACAGCGTGTTTTCCGGGTTCGTGACGGCTTGGCGCTTGGCAGCCTGCCCCACTAGCCGGTCGCCATTGTCGGCAAAAGCGACCATCGACGGCGTTGTGCGCGCGCCTTCGGCATTTTCGATCACTCGGGGAGTTTTGCCATCCATGATAGCAATGCAGGAATTCGTTGTGCCTAGGTCAATCCCGATAACTTTGCTCATCAAACTCTTTCCTTCTGTCTAGCAGACCCAATCTGGCGGCCCTGGAAACGCCCGCAGGCTTTAACGCCCCGGCCCCTCCCCACGGCACCGCCTGCGGTCCCCGTGGTCTGATCGAAACCGACGGCAGTCGAGAGGGATGCCCCCTCTGTCGCGCTGGTCCTTCAATCGTGTCGAAAGTGTATGTAGGGCGCGCCGCGTCCGGCTGCAACGGCGAAATCATGGCGTGAGGGGTGGTTTTTTTACGCGAACGGGGCTGGAAGCGCTTGGCTGTGCTGCGAACGGCTATGAGCTATTCGCATAGCTAACGATGGAAGAGTCCTGACCCATTCATAAACCTGTCACCGTTCAGTAACACAGATTAATTACGATGCATTATGAGATGTAATTTCTGAGCGCCGTTGGTTCAGATGCGCCGGGGGCGAGGCTATGCGTTTGCCTACTTTATCAATTTCCGTGAAACTGCCGATTCTGATCGTCGGGGCGGCTTTAGTTGCGGGCATTGCTACGGGTCTGGTGTCGTTTGTGACCGCCGAGCAGCAGTTGCGGACCGCGACGGAAGTAAAGCTCGATTCGATGCTGGAATCCCGCCGTTCAGCGGTTGCCTCCTATTTTGAGGGTGTTGCCACCAATCTGCGCGTGCTGGCGACCAGCCCTGCCGTGCGTGGTGCGGTCAACGACCTGACTATCGGCTGGCAGAGCTTCGGGTTCGATAAAACGGAATCGCTGCAAGCCGCGTTCATTACGGCGAACCCCGAAAAGGCCGACCGCTCGAAACTGGATGACGGCAAAACCGAGAATTTCTACAGCCCCGCCCATATCCAGCATCATCCGTGGCTGCGGACGGTGCGTCAAGAATCGGGCTATGGCGATCTGATGCTGTTCGATGCCAGCGCTAATCTGATTTATACCGTAGCGAAGAATAATGATTTCGCCACCAGCTTCCGGGCCGGGCCATTTAAGGACTCGCACCTCGCCAAATTGGTGAAGGCTATCCGCGATAATCCCGAACCTGGCAAGATCGTCATGGCCGATTTTGCGCCTTACAAGCCGAATGGCGATAAGCCAACCAGCTTTCTGAGCACGGCAGTGTTCCAACCCGATGGCACTTTCGCGGGCGTTCTCGCCGTGCAGTTGCCGGTGGATGGGATGAATAAGGTTTTGGGCAATACGGCAGGTATGGGCCAGACGGGCGAAACCTATATGGTTGGCTCGGATCTCATGATGCGCTCGGTATCCCGCTTCTCGGGGGCCGATGCTATTCTTTCAACGCACGTTGAGACGGATTCGGTAAGGGCGGCGTTAGAAGGCCGCGACGGTGTGCATGAAATTCGCAACTACCGCGATGCAGAGGTGATCTCTTCCTACCGTCCCGTTGATGTCTTTGGCATCCGGTGGGCGCTGCTGGGGGAAATTGATGCGGCGGAAGTGTTTGCCGATATTGAAAGCCTGCGGGCGACCCTGCTGATTACGGGCACGCTATTGCTGGCAGTCCTGGCGATTTTAGGGATTTTCACCGCGCGCGGCATTGCGGTGCCCCTCAGTGCAATTACAAAAGCAATGAACCGTCTGGCCTCAGGCGATCTTGAAGTCGGCGTACCCGGACGCAAACGTTCGGACGAAATTGGCAAGATGGCGCTCGCGTTCCAAGTTTTCAAACAGCAGGCTATTGATAATGATCGGCTGGCCCGCGAACAAGACGCGCTGGAAGGCCGGGCGGCTGAAGTGAAGCGGCGCACACTAAATGAACTCGCCCAAAGCCTTGAAAGCAGCGTTAATCACGCAGTGCAAGAAGTTAGTGGGTTGGCTGACGATATGGAATCGACCGCGCTCGGTATGACGCGTACGGCTGAAGAAACCAGCCGTCAGTCCGGTCACGTGTCGGATGCTGCCCAAAGTGCGGCGGAATTTGTGCATAATGTGGCCAGCGCGGCAGATGAACTCAGCCGCTCGATCACCAGCATTACCAGCCAAGTCCAAGAAGCCGGCAAGGTTGCGGGCGAGGCGGTTAGCAATGCAGACCTGATTACGGGCACCATGCGCTCCCTTTCGGACGCAGCGCAACGCATTGGCCAAGTCGTCGATCTCATCAATGGCATTGCCGGTCAAACGAACTTGTTGGCGCTGAATGCGACCATCGAAGCCGCGCGGGCGGGGGATGCCGGTAAGGGCTTTGCCGTCGTTGCAGGGGAAGTAAAGCAGCTTGCGACGCAGACGGCGCGCGCGACAGGCGATATTGCGGCCCAAGTGCAGATGATCCAATCGACCACGCGGCAAGCCGTGGACGGTATGGCGGGAATCGCTGCGATTATTCGCCGTCTGGATCAGATCAACGGAGAAATTTCCGGGGCCATTGATCAGCAGGATCGGGCGACCTCGGACATTGCACTCTCCATTCAATCGGCGGCGGCATCCACCAATACAGTCTCGGGCAGTATTGGCGGCGTGACCGAAGCCGCTATCGACACGGGCGACGCGGCAGTGCATGTGCTAACGATTGCAGGCAAGCTCAACGAGGAATCGACGAGCCTGCTTGAGGTTATCGAAGGCTTCGTACGCCAGTTGCGCGATACCGCCGATGGCGACGCTGTGGAACTTGCTGTTCCGGCCAACGATACAGAAGGCGCGCAGCATCACTTCGTCCCGATGTCCCAAGCGGCTGAATAACAGAAGGGTGCTGTGCGGGCGGGGGGAGCAGCCCCCTTCCCCCCCCTTCCCGCGCCTGTTACAAGGACGTAACGCAGTCAAGGCGAAGGGTTGGATTGGTCCATGCGGCACGGGGACGTTCGGCGTAGCACGAAAGAAACCAGCATCGAGGTTCGGGTGAACCTGGATGGAACGGGTGTTTATGACGTTAAAACCGGTATCGGTTTTCTCGATCACATGCTGGAGCAACTGTCTCGGCATAGCTTGATCGACCTTTACGTGCGCGCCGAAGGCGATTTGCATATCGACTTTCACCACACAACGGAAGACAGCGGCATTGCCATTGGCGAGGCGATGACCAAGGCGCTGGGCGACCGCAAGGGCATTACCCGTTACGGTTCGGCCATTATCCCGATGGATGAAACCTTAACCCGCGTAGCGCTCGATGCGTCCAATCGGCCCTATCTGATTTGGAAGGTAAATTTCAGCCGCGATAAGCTGGGCGAGATGGATACGGAACTGTTCAAAGAATGGTTTCAAGCCTTCGCGCAAGCCGCCGGCCTTACCTTGCATATCGAAAACCTCTACGGTGAGAATAATCACCATATCGTCGAAAGCTGCTTCAAGGCGCTCGCCCGCGCGTTGCGCCAAGCCGTGACGATTGATCCGCGCGCTGCCGCTGCTGTTCCCTCGACCAAGGGGGTTCTGGGTGGGTCGTTATAATGGCTGAAACGATTGCGGTTATAGATTACGGCTCGGGCAATCTTACGTCGGCGGCCAAGGCGCTTGAACGTGCCGCGCGAGATGCCGGGCGGGAAGTGTCGATTATCGTTACCGGTGATGCGGATATCGTCGCGACCGCAGACCGGTTGGTACTACCGGGCCAAGGCGCGTTTGGCGACTGTCGGCGCGGTCTATTGGCCGTGCCGGGGTTGTTAGAGGCGTTAACCGAAGCCGTGCGCGTTCACGCAAAACCGTTCTTCGGTATTTGCGTCGGGATGCAGTTGATGGTTGCGCGCGGTATCGAGCACGGGAACCATGCGGGGCTGGGCTGGATTCCCGGCACCTGCCAGCGGCTAACGCCGACCGATCCGGCCCTGAAAATTCCGCACATGGGCTGGAACACGCTGCGCCTCACCGCGCCCGGCCATCCCGTGTTGGCGGGCTTGGGGACGGGCGACCATGTATATTTCGTTCACTCTTATCACCTTACCGATATTGCTGCGTCGGATGTACTGGCTGAAACCGACTATGCTGGCCCGGTTGTGGCGATCATCGGGCGCGATACGATGGTTGGCGCACAGTTCCATGCTGAAAAAAGCCAAGCCGCCGGGTTGCGGCTGCTGAGGAATTTTTTGACCTGGCGGCCTTAAGCCCCGTCCCTGCCCTGTTGCTTTTCGGAGATTGTCATGGATCAGCGCGCGCCTCCCTTCTCAGGGTCCGATCTGATTGCGGCGGAACGCCTGGAGCAGTTC
>JAYSQZ010000039.1:0-27288 GCA_043721315.1 Alphaproteobacteria bacterium | reverse complement strand
AGCGAAAACCCCAGAAACCGCAGCCAACTTAGCCGATCCCGGATCATAAACTCCGTCCGCGCATCCGAGAGATTATGCTGTGCTTGCAAGATCAAGATCTTGAACATCGCCACCGGATCAAACGGTGGCCGCCCGCCCCTGCTGCCATCGCCATAGCCAAGCCCCTCGACAAGCCAACCCCGGAAATACTCGAAATCAACCGTCCGCTCCAAAACCTCAAGCGGATCGCCGTGCGCACTCAAGGCTTTAAGGTGATCGTTCAGGCTGAAAAGCGACTGGGGATCCATCGGCAGGCTCCTAGCAAAGAGACCATCAGTGAATCACAGCCCGGCTTAACGAGCGAGGGTTTTTGCGGGTGTCCATCTCGGCAATCAAAAACTGCTCCCACGCGCCCAAAACGGGGGAATCCACATACTGATTGCCGCCAAGCCGCGTGAAGCAATCGGGGAAGGCTACCGCCACTGGCGGCATTGCGCCGGTATGGATCAACCGATCCAGCCGCTCGGGCAGGCTTTCGCCGTGGTTCTTCCAGTTAGTGTGAGCGGGGCCACCGGCGGTAAAACCGGCAAGATCGACCAGCAGCGGCAACCCCGCCCCGGTGTGACCGTTAGGCACATAAAGATCAATGCGCCGCCGCGTCTCCTCCCCAGTCAGACTGTTCTGCACGGCGCGCGAATTGAGCCACAAGACGGTAACGCTGCCCGGCAGAGCGGAACGATCTTTACGCACGGTAAACACCTCGGAACTATAATCACAGGCGCGTAACCTAACGCGGGTTTTCGGTAAGGGCGAGAGGTCTTGACAGAGACGGGAACAGCGCCCCCTTTATCCCCATCAAAACAGTGAATAGCGGGAGGGCTTCATGAGGATCGGCATTGTTGGCGGCGGCGGGCGCATGGGGCAGATGCTGATCCGGCAGGTCGCCCGCACCGAAGGCGCAACCCTAGCAGGCGTTACCGAACGCGAGGGCGCTGTTGCCGTGGGGCAAGATGCGGGTGTTCTGGCGGGTCTCGGCCCCTTGGGCGTCGCGATTACAACCGATACCTCGGCGCTCTTCGCCGCCTCGGACGCGGTGATTGATTTCACGTCCCCAGCCGTTACCCCTCTGCACGCGAACCTTGCCGCCCAGCACCAAACCGCCTTAATCCTGGGCACGACCGGGCTGGACGAGGCCGCAGAAGAGGCGCTGGCCGTCGCCGCCCTCTCCGTGCCAATCCTGCAAGCGCCTAACATGAGCCTCGGCGTCGTGCTGCTCACGGAACTGGTCGAGCGGGTGGCGCGCAGCTTGGCCGTGGATTGGGACATCGAAATCGTCGAAATGCACCACCGCCATAAGGTCGATGCCCCCTCTGGCACAGCCCTTGCCCTGGGGGAAGCGGCAGCGCGCGGGCGGGCGGTTGATCTTAGCGATCACGCGACCCGCAGCCGCGACGGCTACACGGGGCCACGCCCCACCGGCGCAATCGGTTTTGCAACGATGCGCGGCGGCGATGTTATCGGCGACCATAGCGTGATTTTTGCCGGGCAAGGCGAGCGGATCGAACTCAGCCACAAGGCGCAAAGCCGCGACATCTTTGCGGTTGGCGCCGTGCGGGCGGCCCAATGGTGCGCGGGGCGCGGGCCGGGGCGCTATTCGATGATTGATGTGTTGGGATTGGGGCAGTAAAAATGGATCATACCAAGCGCGTTTTGCTGGTAACGGACGTTCAGCGCGATTTTTGCGCGGGCGGTGCCTTGGCTGTGCCCGATGGCGATGCCGTCGTCGGCCCCATCAATCGGCTCGCCCGAAACTATGATCTCGTTGTGCTCACGCAAGATTGGCACCCCGCCAAGCATCACTCCTTCGCCAGCCAGCACCCTGGCCGCGCGCCGTTCGAGGAAGCGGATTTCCCCTACGGCCTGCAAACCCTCTGGCCTGACCATTGCGTTCAAGGCACGCCGGGGGCCGAGTTTCACCCCGATCTGTCGATCCCCCACGCGGGCCTCATCATCCGCAAAGGCTTTCGTTCCGACGTTGATAGCTATTCGGCCTTCGCCGAGGCCGATGGCACTGTTACGGGCCTGGGGGCTTATTTGCGCGATCGGGGGGTGCGTGCGGTTGATTGTGTTGGCCTTGCCACCGATTACTGCGTGGCCTGGAGCGCCGAAGACGCCGCTCGCCAGGGCTTCCGCGTGCGCGTGCTCCAAGACGCCTGCCGCGCTATCGACTTCAACGGCTCGCTGGCAGCGGCCTGGGCGCGGCTCTCGGCCCGAGGCGTGACGCTCACAAAGATGGGGTGATACGCAAGCCTGACTAATTTATGCGTGACACTCAGTTGACAGCGACGCTCAGGGTTTATAAAAGCATATTTATAGTGCCCTGATGGCGGAATTGGTAGACGCGCAGGTTTCAGGTACCTGTGCCGCAAGGCGTGGAAGTTCGAGTCTTCTTCTGGGCACCATCTCTCAAAAACCCCGCAGAAATGCGGGGTTTTTTGCGTTTTAGGGCTTTCCGGGCAAATTTCTCGCTCACTCTTCCCGAACGATGATAGAATACCTAAGTGTCTTTTGATGCAAAGGCTTGGGAGGCCGCAATGACCGCAGTTGCGTTCGATACGCTGAAAACGGCGCGCACGCTTGAGCAGCACGGGTTTTCGCGCGAGCAATCGGAGGCTTTGGCCGAGCAACTGGCTGAAAGCCGTACTATAGATCTGTCCGATCTCGCGACGAAGCATGACCTCAAGGTCGAACTCGCGCTGCTCGAACAGCGCATGACGATCAAGCTGGGGGGAATGCTGATCGTTTTAACCGGCCTCTCGCTCGCGGCGATCCGCTTTATGATACCAGTCTCCTAAAGCCCCGCCGGGCGCGGCCCACCATAGGCCCAATCCAACAGTTCCACCGTATGCACAATCGGCACCGGCAACCCGGCTTGAAGCTGGGTGAGGCACCCGATGTTGCCTGTTGCCACCGCTTGCGGATGCGTGAGGGCGATATTACCGAGTTTGCGGTCGCGCAACTGCTGCGACAGATCGGGCTGCAACAGACTGTAGGTGCCTGCCGACCCGCAGCAGATATGGCCCTCCGGCACATCCATCACCGTGAACCCCGCTTGCTCCAGCAACGCTTTCGGCCCGGCTTTGAGGCGCTGGCCGTGTTGCATCGAGCAGGCGGAATGATAGGCAAGGCGCAACGGCTCGGCCTGGGTTTCCGCCGGAAACGCCAAACGCTCCAGAATTTCCGAAACGTCTTTGGCCGCGCCCGACACACGGGCCGCGCGGGCGGCCCAAGCGGGATTGTCTTTCAGCATATGACCATAATCCTTCACCGTCGTGCCGCAACCGGAGGCGGTGATAAGAATGGCCTCGCAGCCAGCATCCAGCAGCTTTTCCCACGCCGCCACATTCGCCTTCACGCGGGCGAGTGCCGCCGCCTCTTGCCCCAGATGATGATTGAGCGCGCCGCAGCAGGCAGCGGGCGGCACCAACATTTCCACGCCGAGGCGGGTGAGCAGGCGCACGGTGGCTTCGTTAATATCTGGCCGCAAGCTATTCTGCACACAGCCGCTCATCAGGGCGACGCGCTTGAGGGCGATGACGCCGGGTGCTGTGCGGTGCAAGCCGGGCCGATCAATCGCCGTCCTGGCTGCCGGGGGGCGGGCCGTGTCGAGTAGGGCTATCAGCCGCTGTATCAAGGCATTAGCAGCGAAGGGCCGCAGCAGGGGCACGGCCAGCCGTGCCGGTTGGGCGGCGATCAACGACAGCCGAAACAGCAGCGGGTTCGGCATGATCTTGCCCAAAATCCCGCGCACTATCCGGTCGGCCAACGGGCGGCGGTAGTGATGCTCGATATGCGCGCGAGATTGATCGACCAAATGCATATAGTCCACGCCCGACGGGCAGGTGGTCATGCACGAAAGGCAGGTTAGGCAGCGGTCGATATGCGTGACGTGAGTATCGGTCGGCGCGCGCGTCTCGGCGTTTTCCAGCATGTCCTTCATAAGATAGATGCGCCCGCGCGGGCTATCCAACTCGTCGCCGAGCAGCAGATAGGTTGGGCAGGTTGCCGTGCAAAAGCCGCAGTGAACGCAGGTGCGGAGAATCTTATCGGCATCCTGCACAGCGGTTTCGGCCAATTGCGTGAGGCTGAAGTGGGTTTGCATCGCTTTACGCCCCTAAACGCGACGGATTGAACACAGCGTGCGGATCGAAAGATGCCTTAAGCCGCTGGGCGAGGGCCGCCAGCGCAGGCGGCATCGGCTGGAACACGGGTACGGTTGCCCGCACTCGCTCCGGCGCGCGCACAAGCGTCGCGTGCCCGTCCGTCACCAAACCGCGCAGGAGGGCCGCCCCGCCGTCGCTCTCGCCCGGATGCGGCGGCAGTGCCAGCCAGATCAACCCGCCGCCCCAATCGAGCCACCCGGTCGCGAGCGGCCTTACCGTCTGCACCGCTTCCAGAATCGCCGCGCCTGCCGTGGGGGGAACGGAGAGACGCCACAGGCAATCTTCATGCAGCCCCACCAGGGGCGCGGCATCACCGAGCGCCTGCCAGAGTTTGCGGGATACGTCTGCGCCCAACCGCTCCACCGTTCCGCCAAATTCAGCTATCAGCGCCGCCGCGCGCGCCTCCACGGACGGGGCAAAGCCTTCCAGCCGGATCAGCGTCGCGCTATCACCCGCGCCGGGAATGAGATCGCGCGCGGTACTGGCGGGAAGATAGGCGGCGCTGCCAACATCATGCGGGCTGCCCAGGGCCTGCGCCATAACCTCGGTCGCCCGCGCCGAGGTGAGCCGGGGGAGCATGAGCGTATCGACCGTTTCGGGGGCGGGAACAACCTTCACGGTAACTTCCGTCAAGGCCGCCAGAGTGCCGAACGCCCCCGTGACCAGCTTGGGCAGATCGTAGCCGGTCACATTCTTCACCACGCGCCCCCCAGCTTTGAAGATTTCGCCGCGCCCGTTGACGGCGTGAAAGCCCAACATATGATCGCGCGCGCCCCCCGCCGTCACGCGGCGCGATCCCGCCAAGGCCGCGCCGATCACGCCGCCCAAAGTGCCGATACCCGCCGGTTGCCCGTAGAGCGGCCCCCAATCGGGCGGCTCGAAGGCTAAATGCTGACGGCGTTCAGCCAGCAGGCTTTTAACCTCTGTCAGCGGAATCCCCGGCCCAACCGTCAGCACCAACTCATCCGGCTCATACGCGATGATCGTATCGAACCCGGCGAGCGAGAGGGAATGGTGTAGGCGGTCGCCGCGCGGCGGATGGCCGAGGGCCGACAGCGAGTTGCCGGAATGTAACGCCAAGGCTTCGCCTGCCAAAGCTGCGCTTCGCACCAACTCGGCCAGTTCGCCAGGGGTGAGGGGGGTGAACATGGGCAAGCGCCTTAGAAGCGGGGAAGATCGGGGTGAGCCAGCGCGCCGCCCGCAACATGCATCTTACCGCCCTCGGCACACCGGCTTAGAAGCGGGAAGACCTTGCCGGGGTTCAGCAACAGTTTCGGATCGAAAGCATGTTTCACGCGCCGTTGCTGATCGAGATCAATTTCGGAGAACATCACCGGCATCAAATCGCGCTTTTCCACGCCCACGCCGTGCTCCCCCGTCAGCACGCCGCCAACCTCGACGCACAGCCGCAGAATATCGGCCCCAAAGGCTTCGGCTTTGTCGAACTCGCCGGGCTTATTGGCATCGAACAGAATCAGCGGATGCAGATTGCCGTCGCCCGCGTGGAACACATTCGCTAGCCCCAGGCCGTAGTGCTGCGATAATTCCCCCATCCGTGTGAGAACGTAGGAGAGGGCGCGGCGCGGAATAGTGCCATCCATGCACAAATAATCCGGCGAAATCCGCCCCGCTGCCGGAAACGCCGCCTTGCGCCCAGCCCAAAAGGCCAAGCGTTCCGCCTCGCTGGTGGAAATCCGCTTGGTCATGGCCGAACAGTGATCGGCAATCGCCGAGACGCGCGCGATAAGGTGATCCACCTCCACGGGCGGCCCATCAAGCTCCACGATCAGCAGCGCTTCTACATCCAGCGGATAGCCGACATTCACAAAGGCTTCGGTGGCGTGAATGGCCGGGCGGTCCATCATTTCCATCCCGCCGGGAATAATCCCCGCCGCAATGATCTGCCCCACGCAATCGCCCGCCACTTGCGAGCTGGGAAACCCCAGCAACAGCGCCCGCGCGGTGGCGGGTTTGCGCAAGATGCGAACCGTGACTTCGGTAATCACCCCCAGCAGCCCTTCGGACCCGGTGAGCAGCCCAAGCCAATCATAGCCCCCGGCGTCCAACTGCTTGCCGCCGAGGCGCAGGATCGTGCCATCCATCAGCACTAGCTCGAGACCCAGAATGTTGTTCGTCGTCAGCCCGTACTTCAGGCAATGCACGCCGCCCGAATTTTCCCCCACATTGCCGCCGATTGTGCAGGCGATTTGGGAGGATGGGTCGGGCGCATAATAAAAACCCGCGTGGGCGACGGCGTTGGAAATGCCAAGGTTGGTTACGCCCGGCTGCGTGACCACGGCGCGGTTCGGAAAATCAATGTCGAGAATCTTATTGAGCTTACCCAGCCCCAGCACAATGCCATCGGCCACCGGCAGCGCGCCACCGGAGAGCGAAGTTCCCGCCCCGCGCGGCACGACCGGCACGCCCGCCGCGTGGCAATATTTCAGCACGGCGGCAACTTCGGCAGTGTTGCGCGGCAGTACGACGGCGAGGGGGAGTTGACGGTAAGCGCTAACCGCGTCGCACTCATACGCCCGGCGCGCCACCGCATCGGCGATCACGCACGCCTCCGGTAACAAATCATAAAGCGCGCGCACGATGTCGTCGCGTCGCGCCAAAATGCCCTCGTTCGGCACCGGCATTTGAACCATAAACCCCTCCCCCGTGCGCCTTACTCTTCGGCTTAGATCAGACGATAGCAAGCGAAGCGTTAAGCGCAAGGGAAAGGGGATAAACTTTTTTAGGGGTTAGAGCATGATCCGTTCACGCGCGCTCACGGACCATGCTCTAAGGTTTTGTTTTACCGCATGATTCACGCCTACGGTGAGGCCACCTTCGGCGATCATGCTCTAAAGCGCTTTACGCGCCTTTCGCCCACCGTGCAGCGTGATGGGCAACGCGCGCACCCAAGATTTCCGCCGTCTTGCGATCCGCCGGCGGCGGGGCGAGGTCGGGGCCTTGGTCGTTGTTGGACTGGGCCGTTGCGCCCAGGAAGCTACCGAGGCGGTTAACCGTATCCGGCGAGGAGGTGGAGCTATTGTTCTGCGGCAACTCGCCGAGCGAGACCCAAATCATGCTATGTTGAGCCGCGAAAATCGCAAGCTGGACCAGCGTGTTCAGCTTATCGCCGCTCTGGCTGGCTGAATTGGTGAACCCAGCCGCCAGCTTATCTTTCCAGCCCTGGCCGTACCAAATCTTGCCCGTCGCATCCATGAAGGTTTTGAACTGGGCCGACGCGCTGCCCATATAAGTGGGAGAGCCGAAGATGATAGCGTCGGCAGCGTTCAGCGCGTCGGCATGGGCTTCCCACTCTTCCACCTTCACAACAGTCACCTCGGTGCCCGCAACACTGCGCGCGCCGGTGGCAACGCTTTCGGCCTGAACCGCCGTGTGACCGAAGCCGCTGTGATAAACGATTGCTACTTTTGCCATGAAGATCACCGTATCCTAAATTGTTACAGTTACAGGTCAAGAAAAACGGCACCAAGGCCGCTTTCCGTTAGAACGATTAAGGGGTTCTAGCCCCCAGCAATGCCCGCATCTCTGGGCAAAGGCGCTGCGTTACATCGGACAAGCGCCACGCCCGCAGGCTGGTTTCCAGCGCTCGCTCCATATCCTGCCCGATTTCGGCCAAGATCGGCGGGAGCTGTGAGGCGACGGGACACGCCGGGCTGCCATTATGGCATACTAGGCTCATTCCCGTCTCTACAGCCGCCCAAACCTGGTTCAACCCGATAGTTTCTGGCGGTTTTGCCAGCAGAAACCCCCCGGCGGCCCCCGCGACCGACGTAACCAGTCCTGCATCACGCAAAGGGGCCATTGCCCGGCGAACGACCACCGGGTTCGTGCCGATACTCTGCGCGATCCAATCCGACGATGCCGGCTCCCCACGACGGTCAGCGATAACCGCCAGCGCGTGCAAGGCAACGGCAAAGCGATAGCTGCGTGCGCCCATGCACCCCTCCAATCGTCACAAATACTGATACAGTTGCCTGATTAAAATGTCAATGGGCGTCAAAACACAAAGGCACCGCAAGTTGCCCTGCGGTGCCTTTAGTCTAACAGCGTCTCTCGCGGACTCCGAGCAGCCGAAGCCGCGCGGGATTAGCCCTGGCGGGCTTTGAAGCGCGGGTTTTGCTTGTTGATCACGTACACGCGACCCTTGCGACGCACAATGCGGCAAGCCTTGTGGCGGGTCTTCATGGACTTCAGCGAATTGACGATCTTCATGATACGAGCCTTCAGGGGTCAAGGTCCGGCCAGGAAACCGGCCATGACGCTAAGTCAAAAATAGGCGTGGAACCTACCCAGCGGCTGTGCCTGTGTCAATGCGGGAGTCTGAAAATTTTGACAGAAAGCCCCCGAACCCACGCCCCGAACCCGCTCATGCCTGCCCTGCCTCCTCACGATATCGTAACGCTTGCACCCAGTTTCACCGCAGCTTACATAGAAACCAAGTTCCCCAAATCACACCGTAAAATTGGAGAAAGTCCATGCCCGGCGAAACCTTAATCGCCCCCGGCCTGTTCCCCGCTATCGGTCAAACCCCGCTGATTTACCTGAACGGCCCCTCGGCGGCCACCGGCTGCGCGATTTATGGCAAGGCGGAGTTTATGAACCCCGGCGGCTCCGTGAAAGACCGCGCGGCGCTGGCAATGGTTGAGGCCGCCGAAGCCGCAGGCACGCTGAAACCGGGTGGGTTGATCGTCGAAGGCACGGCGGGCAATACCGGCATCGGCTTGGCCCTGGTCGGCAATGCGCGTGGCTACCGCAGCCTCATCGTCATGCCGGAAACCCAGAGCCAAGAGAAGATCGACTTCCTCCGTTTGATTGGGGCGGAGGTGATGCTGGTTCCGGCCAAACCTTTCAAAGACCCCGGCAATTACGTGCATATCGCCCGGAGGGTAGCGGAAGCGCGCGCCGCGACCGAGCCGAACGGCGTGCTGTTCGCCGATCAGTTCGAGAATCTCGCCAACCGCGACGGCCACGCCCGTACCACCGGGCCGGAAATTCTAGCGCAAATTCTGGCGATCACGGGCAAAGCCCCCGATGCCTTCACCTGTGCCGTTGGCACCGGCGGCACGCTGGCGGGCGTGAGCGCGGCCCTGAAAGCCGCAAACCCCACGACGAAAATCTTCCTCGCCGATCCGCACGGCTCGGTGTTGTATAATTGGGCGACAGGCGGCGAGTTGGTTTCGGAAGGCACGTCAATCACCGAAGGCATCGGCCAGGGCCGTGTGCCGGGCAACCTTGCGGGCGTTATGCTCGACGGGGCCGTGCGCGTCTCTGACACCGAAGCGCTGACCGTGGTGTTCGATTTGCTGAAATACGATGGCCTCTGCGTTGGCGGCTCGGCGGGCGTCAATGTCGCCGCCGCTATGCAGGTTGCCCGCAGTCTCGGGGCGGGGCGTACCCCAGGGCGTACCCCAGGGCATACCATCGTCACGATCCTCTGCGATGGCGGCGCGCGGTATCAGTCGAAACTCTTCAACCCCGACTTCCTGCGCGCCCGCAATTTGCCGGTGCCGAGTTGGCTGGGGTAATCCTTCCAGCGCGCCCCCGCTTATTGTATAACCACGTTATCTGAAGAGGTGGGGGCTACTATGCGCGTCGTGACCTATACCGAGGCTGAACATCAGAGTCTCACGGATCTCGTCGATGAAGTCGTCGAGGATTCTGACTACACAATTATTACGCGGCCCGAAGCCCCGCACGCCGTGATGATGTCGTTGGATCTGTTCAACAGTTTGATGAAAACGACGCATCTGCTGCTCTCCCCCGCCAATGCTTCCCATCTCGAAACCTCGCTGGCGGAACTGCGGGCGGGTACGATTATACAGCGCGCTCTGATCGAGAGCGATGACTAAGCTCTTATCCTGGACGCCCTCCGCCTGGGCCGATTATGAAGCCTGGCAGAGTGAAGATCGGAAACTTATCCGTAAGCTCAATATTTTGATCAAGGACACTCTTCGTAACCCCTTTTCCGGTTTAGGAAAACCGGAACCCTTACGGTTAAATTTATCGGGTCTTTGGTCGCGCCGGATCGACCAGGAACATCCGCTCGTTTATCATGTTACCGACGAGGCAGTGATTATTGTCTCCTGCCGCACTCACTATAAAGTTTGACCCCCATGTCCACCCTCGCGCCCCGCTTCTGGGAAACCAAAACCCTCCTCACCCTCTCCCCTGCGGAGTGGGAGGCCCTGTGCGACGGTTGCGGCAAGTGCTGCCTCGCCAAGCTGGAATATGAGGATGAGGCGGGGGAGCCGTCGGGCATGATCGAGTTTACCAGCATCGCCTGCCGCCTGCTCGACCTTAAAACCGGGCGCTGCTGCGATTATGAGAACCGTTTTGCCCAGGTGCCCGACTGCGTGAAGGTCACGCCGGAAAGCATCGAGCGCCTCTACTTCATGCCCGCCTCCTGCGCCTATCGGCGGATGGCAGAAGGCAAACCCTTGCCGGACTGGCACCCGCTGATCACCGGCGATCCGGGTTCAGTGGTGCGCGCCGGGCATTCGGTGCGCGGGCGCGTGGTGAGCGAGGCGGGCATTACCGACGAGCAGGACTATCTGCATCACATCATCGAGTGGCCGAATGCCGAAGCGTAAACATCCCGCCGATAGTTTGTTTTGTAGATAAAGTGCAACCCGTTAGAGGGGCCTCAAAATGGCGCGCGCTTGACCAATCCCCTTCCGGCACCGCAGATTTAATGGCATATGTTTTCGGTATCATGCTCATTTCGGGAGGGAGCCGCCGATCATGTCCTGGTTCGGTAAGAAAAAGCCGCCCCCTACCCGTGCGATTACCCATCACGCGCCGCCAACGCTAACCCTGTCGATGGCCGATGCGGCCCCTGTTGGCGGAGCCGATACCGTGTTGCTGCTGACCGAGCGCGCCGATCCGCTCCCGCCAGCACCCGTGGTTGCCGTCCCGCCCGCCGTCAAAGCGCCCGCCCCAAAAGCCGCGCCCTCGCCGTTGAAGGCAGTGGCCGCCGATAGCTATTGGACGCAAACCCGTATTGATGCGGCGGAGTTTCTGTGGGGCGAGGATAATCTTGGGCCGGGCGATGGGGCTATTGCCGCAGGCGCCCTGGCCGATGTGCCGATCACGCTTGCCAGCCAAGTGCTGATTGCGTCGGCGGGCCTTGGCGGTCTTTCCCGCGTGCTGGCGCGGCACTATGGCTGCTGGCCAACGTCGATGACTCCCTCTGTCGCCTTGGCCGGAATCGCTCAACAACGCTCGGACGCTGCCGAGCTGTCGCAAAAAGCCGCTGTAACGGCCTATGATGCCGCAACGGTGCAATTCAAAGCCAATAGCTTCGATATAGTCGCAGCACACGAGGTGCTAACGCCCGTCGCCAATAAGCCGCGGTTAATGCAGCAAATCGTGCGCGCGGCCAAACGCGGCGGCACGGTGATGATTACTGAAGTGGTGATGACTGAACTGGGCGTCGCCAGCCTGAGCGGCCCCAGCCGACGTTCGGCTGCCGCAGGGGAAGCCTTGCAGGCGTGGCTGAAGTTGATGCACCCGACGCCGCAACTCTGGTCGCACGCGCAGATGATGGAGACGTTTTACACGCTCAATGTCGATGCCGAGAGCAAGAACATCAGCCCGCTTTATGTGGACCGGATCAATAAGATCTGGGGGGAGCTTTCGGCCAAGCTCGAAGCCGGAACTATCCCGCGCCCGCTGCTGCCAACCGTCGCCAGCGATTCCGAACGCTGGGCCGCCTTCCGCACGGCCCTCGATGCCGACGCGCTGGCGGTTACGCGCTACACGATGAAGATTTGAGCTGCCGCTTCGGCACCTGCCACGGTTTCCGCTTCCCCGAGCGCCAGTAAGGCAAGAGCGAGGGTTGCTTGAACGGTGGCGCTGCCCTTGGTCCCGTCGTCGGCATCGGCCCCGCAGAGGGCGGGAAACAGCAGCTCCTCCACCGTTTGCCCACGCAGCAGATGCACCGTGATCGGCTTCTCCGGTCGCCGTTCGGCCTCGCCGCCGCCGCCCTTGAGCACGGCCAAGCGCGGGCGGTTTAAGCGTTTAGACGCTTCCAGATGTAGATGGATATAGGGCGGGTGGAAGACACCATCGACCCCCGCCACCGCTGCGAACGGGTTCAGCAGCCGCGCGACAGTGTTCATTGGCGAGCGCAACCCCAGCACGCCGCGCAGACTGAGCAGACGGGCGAGACCAGGGGCGATGACCGTTGTCGGCACGAAGGCGATACCGCCCGCCTCTAGGGCCGCGCGCGTCTCTGGCTCGGTCTCGGTAATGGGAATGTTGGTCTCGGCCAAGCCTTCCGCAATCGCCTCCCGGCCCGGCCCGCTGGGCAACCCGTGGAGCAGCACCCGCGTACCGCGTGCGGCAATCAGCTTGGCCGCGTGGAGAAAATGCGCCGCGCCGCGCGTGCGCCCATCGGCGTAGGAGGGCCAGTCGAGATCGACGCGCCCCACGTCCCACGCGGGAAGTTCGGTGCGCGCGGCGTCCACCAATCCCGCCATTTCGTCCGGGTCTTCACCGCGATAGCGCAGCAGCATGAGGAAGGCCCCCACCTGTTCCGGCAGGGCTTCCCCGGCTAAAATCTGGCCCAGCGCCTCACGGGCTTCTTGCCGCGTTAAGGAGCGCGAGCGGCCCGGCCCTCGGCCCAACGTGCGGACGTAAACAGCGAAAGAATGGGTATCGTGAACGCTCATGCCGCCGGGGCAACCTCCAGGACTGAAGAGAGACGATCCTGAGTCTGCGCCAAAGCCGCCCCGATCAGCAAGAGCGTTGGCCCATCGAACCGCCCATCGGCGAGCGCGAAGGGCAACTCGGCCAGATTGGTGATGGCCTCGCGCTGGTGCGGTAAGGACGCATTTTCAACGGCCACCGCCGGGGTTGCAGGATCAAGCCCTGCCGCAATGAGGTCGCGCGCCAAACGGCTCGCCGCCGCCTTACCCATATAGAGCGCCAGTGTGCCCCCCGCTTTGGCAAGCCCCGCCCAATGGTCCGCCATACCGTCTTCGGTTTGCGCCGTGGCAAGGGTAAGAGTGCGGGCGACGCCCCGTTGCGTGAGGGAACACCGGAGCGCCGCCGCCGCCGCCAACGCCGCTGTAACGCCGGGGACAAGCTCAGTCGCAACGCCGTGGGCATCGAGATACGTGATTTCCTCACTGGCCCGGCCAAACACGCCAGGATCGCCGCCTTTGAGGCGCACGACCCGCCCGCCAGTGCGGGCTGCGACGAGGAGGGCTTCGTTGATGGCGTCCTGGGTCATCGAGCTTTTATCGCCGCAGCGTTTGCCCACCGCAATCAGCTTGGCCTCGCGCTTGGCAAGCCGCAATACGCCCTCGCTAACCAACGCATCGTAGAGAATAATATCCGCCGCCCCAATCAGCCGCGCGGCTTTCAGCGTTAGCAACTCGGGATCGCCTGGCCCCGCGCCAACGAGGGCCACGGGATAGTGCGGTTCGGGGTGGTCCAAGGCTAGGGCGGCCTCTATCGCAGCGTTAGCCGCGTCCGCCTGCCCAGCCAGGGCCAGATCGGCAATCCTGCCCGACAACATGTTTTCCCAGAAGGCCTTTCGGCGCCGGGCATCGGGCAAGGCTACCGTCACTCGCGCCCGCCAATGCCCGGCAAGGCTCGCCAGCAGCCCATAGCCGGGGGGAATGGCTTTCTCCAGAACGGCGCGCAGCAGGCGGGCCAAAATCGGCGCAGTGCCGCCGGTTGAAACCGCCACCGTAATGGGGCCGCGCTCGATCATCGCTGGAAGAATAAAATCGCACAAGGCAGGCGTGTCGGCCACGTTCAGCGGCACCCGCGCGGCGCGGGCGGCGGATTGCAGAGCCGTAAGATCAATCTCGTCCCCCCCAGGAGCCGCGATGATGAAGCGAAACGGCGATAAATCCGCCGCCTCCGGTAGCTGATTCCACCGGACCACCTTGGCCCCCGACCGGGCGACGAGGCGGGCTTTCGCCTCGGCCAAATCGCCCGAACCGAGCACCAGCACCGGCACGTCGTGCAGATCGAAAAACACGGGAAAATGCGAGAGATTGCCCGAGATTTCAGGCACGTCACGCGACAAGCGGGGCATCGGCATGGCGCAGAAATCCTTTCAGCTCGGGAATACAGGAGCCGCAGTTGGTGCCGGCTTTCAGCAGCGCGCCGATGGCCTCGACGCTGGTCGCTTCGCCGAAGGTGATAGCGGCGCGGATACGGTCGGCACTCACTTGGAAGCAGGCGCAGACCATCGGCCCGGCGCTGGGGGCCGTGATGCGCCCGGCAAGCACCGCCTGGGCATCGGCCAAATCGGCATCGGCAAAAAACGGCAGGAGTTGCTCCAGCATCGGCCCGTGCCCGAGCATCAGGGCCGCAACCAGTTTACCACTCTGAAGATAGGCTCCGCGCCAGCGCCCGCGTGCGGGATCGACCACCGTTAGCGGCACGCAGTCGTCAGCAGCCTTGCCCATCAGCGCTGCCAACAGCGCTGCGCCCTCAGGCCCCCCATCCTGCTCAGGTAAGGCCCAGAGTTCGACGACCCAGGCATCGCCCAGCGGGCGCTTGCACCAGAATAGGCCCGGCAAATCCCCGTGCGCCAAAATCTCCGGCGCGTCCCGGAGCAGCGCATAGCCCTGCCAGCGCGGGAGAAGGCGGCTAAGGCTAACGGGCGTGAACTTCAACTCCGGCTGACCCGACAGCGGATCGACATTCGGCGCAATCACGCGCCCCACGGCCCCGCCACTGCACCAAGCCCCGTTCCAATGCATCGAGGTGAACACTTCGCCGCGCGGCTGATCTTGGGTGATTTCAGTAACGCGGATCGCCGTGCCTGTTGCGCTGGTAAGCCGAACCAAATCGCCCTCGGTTAGCCCCAGCGCTGCCGCATCCTGTGGGTTGATCGACACGGTTGGGCGCGGCTGATGGTTCATCAAACGCGGCGTGGCACCCGTCCGGCCCATCGTGTGCCATTGATCGCGCACGCGCCCCGTGTTCAGCACCAGCGGAAAATCGGGACTGGTTTGGCTCAACGGCGCAGTCGGGCCAGTTGGAATAAAGCGCGCGCGGCCATCGGGGGTAAAGAAGCCGCCGTTGGCAAAAAAGCGCGTCTCCACGCTCGGCGCATCGCCCGCCCGCCACGGCCAGCAGAAGGGCGGCAGCGCGTCATAGCCCGCATCGGAAAGTTCAACGGCCCCGCCCAAATCGAAATCGCGCCGCCCGCCATTCTCGAAGGCTGAAAGGCCCGCGTGTTCCCGGAAAATCGCGACGGCATTTGTGTAGGCGAACGCCTCCCCATAGCCCAAGCGCTGCCCTACTTGCGCCAGCGCCCACCAATCGGGCTTGGCCGCGCCTTGGGGGCTGCGAAACGCCCGCTGGCGGGAGATGCGCCGTTCGGAGTTGGTGACAGTACCGTCCTTCTCGCCCCAGGTCGCGGCAGGAAGTAGAAAATGAGCATAGCGCGCGGTTTCGGTATCGGCCACGCAATCCGACAAGATCACTGTGGGGCAGCGCTCAAGCGCCGCTTGAACCACATCGGCATCGGGCAGGCTTGCGAGCGGGTTGGTGGCGAGAATCCACAGGAATTTGATTTTCCCGTCCGCGGCTGCTTGGAACATATCCACGGCTTTTAGCCCCGGCTTCTGCGCGAGGTTTGGCGCTCGCCAGAACCGCCGCACGCGGTCGCGGTCGGTATCAGACGCAAACTCCATATGCGCGGCGAGTTGGTTGGCAAGCCCGCCCACTTCGCGCCCGCCCATCGCGTTCGGCTGACCCGTGATCGAAAACGGCCCCGCACCGGGGGTGCCAATGCGGCCCGTGGCAAGATGCACATTCAGAATCGCCGACACGCTATCACTGCCGTGGCTCGACTGATTGATGCCCTGGCTGAACACTGTCACCACGTTAGGGGTAGCGATGAAGAGCTTATAGAAAGCCGCGATCTGCACCGGCGACAGGCCGGTAGCAGTGGCCACGGTGGCAAGATCGGGCGCAACAGTGAGGGCCTCTGCTAAACCGCGCGTGTGATTGGCCACATACTCGGTCTTCACGGCCCCCGCCTCGGCTATCGCGCGCAACAGGCCGCTGAACAAGGCGATGTCCGAACCCCCTCGCAGGGGTAAATGCAGGTCGGCTTCCGAGGTGGTGGACGTTTGGCGCGGATCAAGCACGACCAGCTTCAATCCCCGGCTTTTCCGTGCCGCCAGCAGGCGTTGAAACAGCACGGGGTGGCACCAAGCGGTATTGCTGCCCACCAAAATAACGAGATCGGCCAACTCCCAATCGGCATAAAGCCCCGGCACGGTATCGGTGCCAAAACTCTGCTTATGCCCCGCCACTGTGGACGCCATACACAGGCGGGAGTTGGTATCGACGTTACTCGTGCCGATAAAACCTTTGGCGAGCTTATTAAGAACGTAATAATCCTCGGTCAGCAGTTGGCCGGAACCGTAGAACGCCACCGCTTCCGGTCCGTGGGTTGCCAGAACCTCCCGCAGCCGCGCGGTAATGTCGTCCAACGCAAGCTCCCACGACACCGGAGCACCATCCCGCAGGGGCTGCGTGAGCCGATGGGGCAGGCTGAGACTTTCCGCCAGCGCCGAGCCTTTCGAGCACAACCGCCCCCGATTGGCCGGATGCGCCGCATCGCCGCGCACGCTCACGGTTGCGCCGCCATCTGCCGACAAAACCTCGACACCGCACCCCACTCCGCAGTAGGGGCAGGTGGTGCGTTGCAAGACGACGGAGAGCGAATCGGGCATGGCGATTACTCCGCAGCAGCGGCGCTGAGGGCGGCGATATCGAGTTTCAGGCGCTCGCCTTCAAGGGCCACCGCGAGCTTAAGAACTTGCCCCTCGTCGGCCCCTTGCGCGGTGCCTGACGCGAGATTGATGACCCAACCATGCAGAGGGCAGGTAACGCAGTCGCCGTGAACAATGCCATCCGACAGCGGCCCCTGCTTATGGGGGCAGCGGTCTTCCAGCGCGAAGAAGCTATTCTCGGCGGTACGAAACACCGCGATTTGCCGCCCCGCGATGTGCAGTTTGCGCGCACCCTGACTAGGAACATCCGCCGCCAGGCCAACATCGAGCCAAAGCGCCATTTATACCTCCACCAGCATTGGTTTGAACTCATTCGCGTCCATCCCGCCCACGCGCTCGGCCCAGGGATCAATCTGCGCGAAGCTTTGGGCATAAGCGAAGCGGGCTGCGAGCGCTTGGCGGTTTTCAGTATCGTCCAGCAGGCGGGATTTGATCGAGGCAAGGCCGACGCGCTCCACCCACGGCGCAGTACGTTCCAGATACCGCGCTTCCTCCCGGTACATCTGGAGGAACGCAGCGCAATATTCGAGCACTTCTGCTTCGGTCGTGACCTTCACGAGGAAGTCGCAGCCGCGTAAAACAATACCACCATTGCCACCGATGAGCAGTTCCCACCCCGAATCGACGGCAATCACACCAAAATCCTTAATCGTGGATTCGGCACAGTTACGCGGGCAACCCGAAACGGCGAGTTTTACCTTATGAGGATGCCACGACCCCCAGGTCATCCGTTCCAGCTTAATGCCCATCCCCGTCGAATCTTGCGTACCGAAGCGGCACCATTCCGAACCGACGCAGGTTTTAACCGTCCGCAGCGCCTTGCCGTAAGCGTGGCCGGAAACCATGCCTGCCGCGTTCAGGTCGGCCCACACCGCCACCAAATCCTCTTTCTTCACCCCAAGCAGATCAATGCGCTGCCCGCCCGTCACCTTAACACTGGGTATTTCATACTTATCGACGACATCGGCAATGGCGCGCAGCTCGCCGGACGTGGTAACGCCGCCCCACATGCGGGGGATGACCGAAAACGTCCCATCTTTTTGAATATTGGCGTGGGCGCGCTCGTTGATGAAGCGGGAGCGGCTATCGTCCTGATACTCGCCCGGCCAGGCGCAGAGCAGATAGAAATTCAGCGCCGGACGGCAGGACGCACAGCCGCCGGGCGTGCGCCAGCCAAGGGTTTGCATCACCTGCGGAATGGTTTTCAGGGTCTGGTCGCGAATGGCAGCGCGAACGAATTCATGGGAATGATCCGTACAGCCGCAAACGCTTTCTACTGTCTTGGCCTCATAGTCGCCGCCAAGCGCAAGGGCGAGCAAGCCTTCCACCTTCGAGGAACAGGAGCCGCAGGAGGCAGCGGCCTTGGTATTGGTCTTCACCTCTTTCAGCGTCGTTAGGCCCTTGTCCGCAATCGCGGCCATAATGGTGCCTTTGCACACACCATTGCAGCCGCAGATTTCGGCAGTGTCGGGGAGATCGGCGAGGCCAGAGTCGGCGGCACCGCTCGCGGTCAACCCCGGCCCGAAGATCACCGTGTCGCGTAAATCGCCGAGGGGGGCGGCCTTTTCCAGAAGATCGACGTACCAGCCGCCGTCCTTAGCATCGCCATAGAGCACTGCGCCGATGAGAATATCATCCTTCAGTACGAGGCGTTTATACACACCGCGCGATCCATCGCGCAGAATAATATCCTCGCAGCCCTCACCGCCGTTGAACTGGCCGACCGAGAGCATATCAATGCCCGTCACCTTCAGGCGCGTCGCGGGTTGGATTTGGCGGTAGGCACTGGTGGTTTTGCCCGTGAGATGATCGGCGCAGACTTTCGCCTGATCCCAAATCGGCGCAACGAGACCGACCATCTGGCCGTTATGTTCCGTGCATTCGCCAACCGCATAGATCGACGGATCGGAGGTCTGTAAGCCATCATCGACGATCACGCCGCGATTGCAGGCAAGGCCAGCGGCTTGGGCAAGCGTCATATTTGGGCGAATGCCTGCCGCCATCACCACCAAATCGGCGGGGATTTGCCGCCCGTCCTTCAATCGCACGGCCTGAACCCGGTCCGCACCAATCAGCGCTTCCGTGATGGCCCCGGTGATAATGTCGATCCCGCGCTGGGTCAGATCCTCCGCCAGCAACTTGGCCGCTGCCGGATCAAGCTGGCGCTCCATCAGCGTGTCCATCAGATGAATAACGCTGACTTTCATCCCCTGAGCCGCTAGCCCATTGGCCGCTTCAAGCCCCAGCAGCCCGCCGCCGATGACCACGGCATCCGTATAGCGCTGCGCCGCCGACAGCATCATCTCGACATCCGACAGGTCGCGGAAAGCGCAAACGCCCGGCAACTCCTTACCCGGCACGGGCAGAATGAAGGGGTTGGACCCCATTGCCAGCAGAAGCGTATCGTAAAAAACGACGCGGCCCGACGCCGTTCTCACCTGCTTTTGGGCTGGATCAATCGCAATAGCCGCATCGCCCGCGATGAGATCAATGCCGTTGGCATCGTACCATGCCCGCGTATTGATGATTATTTCATCGAAGGTCTTCTCCCCCGCCAGCACGGGCGAGAGCAGAATGCGGTTATAGTTTACGTGCGGCTCGGCCCCGATCACGCTGACGCGGTAGCGGGTGGGGTCGCGCTTCAGCACCTCTTCGACCGTTCGCATCCCGGCCATACCATTGCCGATAACGAGAAGGCGGGAGCGGTCTTGGGAAATTTGATCTCGCATTATCAGTCGCCTCACGCTGCCGCCGGGTGGCGGTGACGTTCGTAGAGGAATTGCAGCACTGCCGCGCGGCAGGCCACATAGGTGGGATCGGACGCCAACGCCAGCCGGTCGCGCGGGCGGGCCAGCGGTACGGGCAGCACGTCGCCGATGGTGGCGGCAGGGCCGTTGGTCATCATCACAATGCGATCAGACAGCAGCACGGCTTCATCGACATCATGGGTAATCATCAGCACGGTATTGTTCAGCTTTTGCTGAAGCCCCATCACGGTATCTTGCAGTTGCGCGCGGGTGAGGGCGTCGAGCGCGCCGAACGGCTCGTCCATCAGCAGCACTTTCGGCTCCATCGCCAGCGCGCGCGCAATGCCAACGCGCTGCTTCATGCCGCCGCTAATCTCGCTGGGGCGGCGCACGAGGGCGTGGCTCATGTTCACAAGATCGAGCTTATGGCGCACCCAGTCCCGCCGCTCGGCCCGGCTTTTGGTTTTGCCGAAGACTTTATCGACCGCAAGCCGAACATTTTCTTCCACTGTCAGCCACGGCAGCAGCGAGTGGTTTTGAAAGACCACCGCCCGGTCCGGCCCCGGCTCGTTCACCTCTTTATCTTCCAGCAGCACGCCGCCCGTGGTGGCCTGCAACAGCCCGGCAACGATATTGAGCAGGGTCGATTTACCGCAGCCCGAGTGGCCGATAATCGCCAGAAACTCGCCGCGCTGAATATCGAGGGAGACATTCTGAAGCACGACGTTAGGGCCGAACTGAATGCCGACGTTGCTGATTTGCAGATAGGGTTTTGTCATGATCGCAGCCTCCCTTACGCTTTAGCGCCACGGGCGCAGAGAACCCCGACGCCCGCGATCACGCGGTCCAGGCAGAAGCCAACCAGACCGACATAAACGAGGGCGACGATGATGTCGGAGATGTTGGAACTATTCCACGCATCCCAAATAAAGAAGCCGATACCAACGCCGCCAATCAGCATTTCCGCTGCAATAATCGCGAGCCATGACAGGCCAATGCCAATCCGCAGACCCGTGAAAATATAAGGAACTGTGGAGGGCAGCACGATCTTGAAGAAAAACTCTAAATGGTTCAGCCGTAACACGGCTGCAACATTGCGGTAGTCTTGCGGAATTGCCCGCACCCCGACTGAGGTATTGATGAGAATTGGCCAGACCGACGTTATGAAGATCACGAAAATCGCCGAAGGGTTGCTATCGCGGAACGCTGCCAACGATAGCGGCAACCACGCCAGCGGCGGGATGGTGCGGAGAATCTGGAACAGTGGGTCCAGCCCGCGCAGCGCAAGCTGGCTTTGCCCGAGCAACACTCCCATCAGCACGCCCACGACGGCGGCAATAGCAAACCCTTGCGCCACGCGGGTAAGGCTGGCGAGAATGTGCCAGAACAACCCTTTATCCAGCCCGCCCCGGTCGTAGAACGGATCGACGATCAATTCCAGGCTCTGCTTGAAGATCAGGCTTGGCGACGGTAGCGCCGCCTTTGGCCCTCCCGCTGCGAGTTCCCACAGACCGATCAGCAAAACCAGCATCACCAAGGGCGGCAGAACCCGCGCCGCAACCGATTTCCCAAAGGCGGCAAAAGCGGGAAGGCGGGGCAGCGCTAGGCTTGGCGAGGGGGAGGGCAGCGGCGTGTCGGTCATGGGGAATCTCCTTAGGCGGGAACAGGATCAGACGCGCTTGATTTCAGGCGCGCTTGATCTTTTGCGCGGCCAGATAGGCTTGCGGATTGGCGGGATCGAATTTGATGCCGTCGAAGAACGTCTCGATGCCGCGACTGGTGCCCTCCGGCCCGGTTGCACCGATGAGCTTTGCGGCGTCCCGCCACACGTCTTGCCGGTTCACGGCCTTGATCGTGCCCGCAAGATCGGTTTCCGGCGCGACGAGACCCCAGCGGATATTTTCCGTTAGGAACCACAGATCATGGCTTTGGAACGGGTAGGAGGCGTGATCGGCCCAGAACTTCATGGCATAGGAGGCATTGGTTTCCGTCCGGCCTGTGCCGAAATCGAAATCCCCCTTTGCGCGCCCAATAATATCGGCGACCGGCACGTTGAACCACGCGCGCTTGCTAACAATCGCACACATTTCATCCCTATTTTCGGGCTTATCGCACCATTGCTGCGCCTCTAGCACGGCAGCGGTGAGGGCGACCGTCGCTTTCGGATTCTTTTCGATCCAGTCCGTACGCAGGGCGAGGCTTTTTTCCGGGTGGTCTTTCCAGAACTCCCCCGTGCTGACGGCGGTGTAGCCGATGCCCTGGTTCACCAACTGGGCATTCCACGGCTCGCCGACGCAGAAGGCTTCCATCGAGCCGACTTTCATGTTCGCCACCATTTGCGGCGGCGGCACGACGATGGTTTGAACGTCTTTATCCGGGTCGATTCCGCCAGCGGCCAGCCAGTAGCGGATCCACAGATCGTGCGTGCCACCCCGGAACGTCATGGCGATTTTGATTTCTTTACCGCTGGCGGCAATGCCCTTGAACACATCCTTCAGCGGGGCCGAATTTAGGCCAACCTTGAGGTCTTTATACGCATTCGAGACCGAAATCGCCTGACCGTTGGTATTGAGGCGTAAGACGATCGAGATGGGCACAGGCCGATTGTTTTTGCTAATCCGGCCAAGCTGAAGCAGGTAGGGCATGGGGGTGAGACTATGCGCGCCATCAATGCCGCCGCCGCCCGAACCGAGTTCGAGATTATCGCGCGTTGTGCCCCAGCTTGCCTGCTTCACCACGTCCACATCGGGCAGACCATATTTGGCGAACAACCCTTTTTCCTTAGCGATAATCAGCGGGCTGGCGTCTGTGAGGGCGATATACCCCAAGGTAGCCTTCGTGGTTTCAAGACCGGCCCCTTGAGCAAAAGCCCCTGCCGGAAACAGGGTTTTCGCAGCGGCCAGCGTGGCAGCCGCGCCAGAGACATGCAGGAGAGAACGGCGGGAAAAATCACGCATGGGGGTCAAGCTCCTTGATCGGCGGAAAAAGCAAGGTCGAACAGATCGGATCTCAGGCAGCGGGCCATCGCTGCCGCCCCGGTTGCGGGCGGCACTAAGCGCCAGCGTTTCAGGCCCATTAGCAGCGCCTGTCCCGCGCCGAAATCCGGGCGCTGCCAAGGGCCGCTGAACTGGTGAAAGCGCGGGGTGAACGGCGGCTCTGCTGTGAGTGAGGCCGCAATCACGGCTTCGGGCAGACCCAGCAGGTCCGGGGCGGCCAGACGGCGGGCAAGCTCCGCCCGGTTGGCGGGCGCATCGCACCAGGCCCCCGCTTTCACCAGAGCGCGAATAAGCGCCGATACGGTTTGCGGCGCGCGAGCAGCAAAATCGGCGCGGACGGCGAAGACTTTTTCCGGCATTCCCGGCGTGATGTCGGAACTAAGCGCGACCGGCTGGCCAATGCCGCGCGCCGCTGCCCACGATCCCCACGGCTCGCCCGCGCAAAACCCATCCAGATTTCCGGCCTCGATTTGGGCCACGGTTTGCGCCGGCGGCACCACGATGACGCGCAAGTCCCCATCCGGGTCGATTCCGCCCGCAGAAAGCCAGTCGCGCAGTTGCAGCATGTGCGTGGAAATGCCGAAAACGGCGGCAAAGGTCAGCAGCCGACCCCGCCGAGCGGTCAATTCCGGCAGAATGGCTTTGAGGTGAGCGGCAGACAGCGGGCGTTCTAACGCTGCCCCTGGCGCAATCGCATCCAGCAGGCTTTGAGCGATGGTGATGGTATTGCCGTGCACCGAGAGCGTTAGCAAGGTTGCCATGGGCGTTACGGGCGCACCGAGGCCAAGGCTCATGGCCAGCGGCATTGGCGCGATCATCTGCGCGCCATCAAGCGCGCCCACCAACACTTTATCGCGGATATTGGCCCAAGAGGCTTCCCGCGACAGGTTCACGTCCAACCCTTCAGCCGCGAAATAACCTTCCTGCTGGGCCACGATCAGCGGTGCAGCGTCTGTCAGCGGCATAAAGCCGAGGCTAACGGCCACGCGCGGGGCGGGGCGAGCAATCGTCGTAGGATCGGCCAGCGATGGCATGGGCTGCTCCAAAAACAAAAAGGCGCCCGAAGCCCTCACCATCCCCGGTTTCGGGGATCATTCGGTCTTCGGACGCCGTTGTCCTGCGGGTTCGGAACGCCATTGCCCCTTACACCTGAGCCTTATTGAGCAAACCGCGTGCCAACCTCCTTTCTTGCGGCAGTGCAGCACATCGGTCAGGGTTCAAGCCCTATTTGTTCGATACCTCTGCCTATTTCGACAGCAGCGCCGTGATAGTGATGATTTGTTGAGCAATTTCACTGAGGCGTTGCCCACGATCCATCGCCAAGCGGCGCAAATGGCGGTAGGCTTCTTCTTCCCCGCAATCGCGCTCGCGCATGACGATGCCTTTGGCGCGTTCGATCAGCTTACGATCCGCCAGCGACTGTTGCGCCGCAGCAAGCTCCGCCTTCAAGGTGGAGAAGGCCCTGAAATGAGCAATGGCAAGATCGAGCAGGGGTTTGACCTTGGCAAAATCTAGCCCCGGCGCGGCATAAGCGCTCACGCCCGCCCGCAAGGCTTCCGCCACCGCCTCCTCATCACCGCCGGGCGCGAAGAGGAGAATGGGGGCACCGCGCCCGCCGGGCTGAAGAATTTGCGCTTGCTCCAGCGCGTCGCGGTTGGGGTTGTCCATTTCGATCAACACGGCATCGGGCCGCAGCACCTGCACGAGATCGGCCAGCGGCGGCACAGGTGCCGGGGGCGGGGTGAGCACGATGCAACCTTCTGCCGCCAGCGCGGCCTGTGTGCCTGCCGCGCGCGTTTCATTCGCATCAATGACCAGAACTCGGAGTTTCATAAAGCCATTATAAGCAAAGCGTGGGCCATGAGGACCGGCCGGAGATAGCCTCGAAAGTGCTCGCGCGCTTGGTTTATTCACACCGCCTGAAATTGGCTTAACGTCGCCACGGCTTATGCGCGGGTTACACTGGGTTCGTTTTTGAGCGCAGCGAAAGCCCGCGTATCGCCCGATAGTAGGGCCTCAACGCCGCCCGCACCGAGCCGCCCGCGCGGCGTTCGCGGTAGATGCCAATGATGTTCGTGAGGCAGGTGAGCGCGTCCGATGCCAGGCCGAATAACGAGCCAACAATGAGATTATGGCCCGCCCACCCGGCGATGCAGAGAATGAACAGCAGCCGCATTCGGATCGGGTTGGTCTCCCAACGACCTAAAGCCGACACGAACAGCCCAAAGGCCGCCCCCGCACTTTGCGGCCCCGCCCAGGTGCCCACAACGAAAGCCAGCATCACCGGAATGGTCAGCCAAAAAATAACGCCCGCCCAACGCGCCGGGCGGAAACTGGCCGTTAGCGCCTGGATTATTACCAGCACACACATAATCGCCCCGGTATAGGCTTCCGGGCCAATCGCCGCGTAATGGGCTGCCCACAGCAGGCTTGCGGCAGCTTGCAACCCCAGCAACAAACGCCGCCCGCGCACGACGGGCCACACGAGACCAGACGCAATAGCAAGCGCGCCAAGAACTTCCGCCAGCATGGGGGACCAAGCCTATTTATCCAGAGATGCGAGGGAAGGCTGGGAGCCGCGCGGCCCTATCCTACTCAAGTCCAATCATCATACCAAATTGAGGACAGTTTGGATTCTGCTTTCCCTGCGCCTCTGCCCTCACCGGCACGCATATATAACTGGGTTAAGGGCTGGGATTGGCCGCTGCGAAGGCTGCCTTCTGCTCGGTGGTCGCGTCCGGCTGGTGCTGCTTTTTCCAATCCTCATAGGGCATCCCATAAACGATTTCCCGCGCCTCTGGGTCGGTCAAGGCCACGCCCTTTTCCTCTGCCGCTGCCCGGTACCACTTCGAGAGGCAGTTCCGGCAGAAGCCCGCTAAAGTCATCATATCTATATTCTGCACATCCGTGCGCCCGCGCAAATGCTGCACGAGGCGGCGAAAGGCGGCAGCTTCAAGCTCGGTGCGGGTGGTGTCGTCCATCATTGGCTCCTCTGGCGTGAGGTTTTACAGATAGGGGCCGCGCCGCCATCCTGCTAGGGGGAACAATTGTCCGGGAGACAGGTTAGGCTTTGACGCCGCGCCTCTCCCCGGCTCAGGCTGGAAAAAACCAACATCAGGAAGACGAGATCATGCAGCTTCCCGCCCTTGCCTTTACCGTCACCGACTGGTCCCAGGTGCCGCCCACGCATCATACGGGCGAAACCGGCGCGGCGGAGTGGCGCACGTTCAGCTTGGGCGACATCCGCATCCGCCACGTCATCTATTCCCCCAACTATCTGGCCGATCATTGGTGCGACCGGGGCCATATTCTGTATGTTGTTAGCGGGGAGCTTGAGACAGAATTAAAAGACGGTCGAAAATTTCTGCTGACCGCCGGAATGAGCTATCAAGTCTCCGACTTCGGCGACGCGGCGCATCGGTCGGCAACGCAGGCCGGGGCGGTGCTGTTTATTGTGGATTAATTCGATAAAAGGGTAGGAGCTAAAAAATGTCAGAGAAAATTCAACACGTCCTGATGAGATCGAATCCTACGCAACAAGCAATTAAATACTCTAAAATATATAGAGAATACTATGAGGAGTTCATCAAGGAATTTGGAAATACACCGACAAACATAGCATCATTAGATATTTTTGTTCACTTTAATATATTTTCTACAATATGGTTTTATCTCAAGAATGAGATTGATGCAAAAAAAATCAGTGATGAGATAAAAAATATTATTTTTGCCGGAAAAGATAATAAAAACAATATTTCAGAAATGGAAGCTCGTTTAATATTATCGCATTACGGTTACAATAGTTATAGGGTAGAGGAAAGTTCTAATCAACGATGCCCCGATATAGTTGCCCTTGTGAATGGGAAAATTGTCGAAATTGAGGTAACAAAAGCTGATATCAAAAAAAATAAAACAGATTCAGAAATTATTTGTAGAAATATATTGAATAAAATTGAGATTTTTCCGTTTAAAAATATATTTATATACATAAATGCCCCAGAGATAGATATTAATGCGGTGGTGAAATGTGTGAATCAGACGCATGATATATATGAGAACGTTCAAATGTGTGTGATTAGGTATGATGATAGCAACAGCGAGGCAAAAAATTTAGTATCCGGAATTAAAAGTAAAATCGATAAAGCATTTATCAGTGTTTTACGAACCACAATTCCAACAGGAGAGAAAATAGAAATAATTATAGAAATAGCAGAAAAAAGTTATAGCAATACCGTTGACGATAAGTTCAGAAACCCTCAATCAACAGGAAAACACCCTTTCATTATATTTTATGACACAAGCAATCTTCCAAATTCTTATAAAATATTGAAAGAATATATCTTGCGAAAAATGAGTAATAACCCAAAAATTTCGGGAACACTACTCTATAACATTGGTTATTCTCCATCATTTTATCCTCGACTTAACAAGTTGGCATTTTTTAGAAATGAATCAGCTGGACACCCGCAATAACCGTGTGATTTTGCCGTCTCTTCGGGCTTTTGGGGCATTATCGCTGGTTTAGGCGTGTTTTTCGGTCGTTTTATACCCT
>JAYSQZ010000038.1:0-9092 GCA_043721315.1 Alphaproteobacteria bacterium | reverse complement strand
TGGGGCTGACATAGATAGCTGAGAAAGGCTATTTCTGTCAGATGGATAAGGCAAGGCGGCGGAGCAGGCTGCTCCCAAGTATTCAGCTTGAGCTTTTGAGGTTGTTCGTGGCGGGCGTTCCGGCGCGGACGGCGGCGGAGTTGACCGGGGTTAATCGGAATACGGCGGTGCTCTTCTATCACAAACTTCGAGAGGTCATTTCTGAAACCCTTGCCGAGCAAACCCCGTTTCTGGCGGGCGAGGTCGAAGTGGACGAGAGCTATTTTGGCGGCCATCGGAAAGGTAAACGCGGGCGGGGTGCTGCCGGAAAGGTACCTGTCTTCGGGCTACTGAAGCGCGGCGGACTGGTCCACGCGGTGATAATTTCTGATGCTAAGTCACGGACTTTAATGGGAATTATCCGTGAGCGTATCAAACCCGATAGCATCGTTTATACAGATAGCTTTCGAGCTTACGACGTTTTGGATGTCTCCGAATTTCAGCACCATCGCATCAATCACAGCAAAGAGTTTGCTGACCAGCGCAATCACATCAACGGTATTGAAAACTTTTGGAACCAGGCGAAGCGCCATCTGCGGAGCTACAACGGCATCCCGAAACACCACTTCCATCTGTTCCTCAAAGAGTGCGAATGGCGCTTCAATTACCGACCAGCTAGCAACCTGTTGAAAACCCTGAGACACTGGGCCAAAGTATAGAAATCAAACTTTATCTATGTCAGCCCCTAAATTTATTAGCCCTGCTCCCTTCAATTGGGGACAATGTGTCGATCTCAGACCGAATTAACCTACCGGACCACCACACAATTCATCTACCGCTCGTTCAACGAGCGACAGCGATTAGGTTTGCTGCGAGATCAATGCGGATCCATCCGTCCGCACTCATTTAATGGGAGCGCCTCAATAGCTCCCTTGGCGTTGATGGCGGAAAGCTAAAATGAAGACACTGTCCAAACTGGCATCATAACGGTAGAGCGCCAGATACCCCGTGCTGCCAAAAGGGATCGGCAGTTCACGATTGTCGGACCCCGGTCGCGAACGGCCGAGCATCGGGTAATGCCGCAGCTGTCGAAAGTGTTCGCGAATGACGTTGGCGGCGCGCGGGGCGGCATCCGGCGATTGAGTTTCCAAGAAGCGCCGACAGATCCCTAAATCGTAAAGCGCCGGGAGTGTTACGATTAGGTGTGGCACGGTGGCGGCGGAGCCTCGGCCTCTGTTCCCCAAGTATCGAGCCAAGCATCCACCTCGTCGCCGGTCAGATGCAAGCCGGTGCTTTGAAAATCCACCCAGGCAGCATCTGCCTCCCGATGGAAGGCGGCGCGTGTCTGCGCGCGGAGGAGATACTCGGTCACGGCGTCGCGGATAAGCGCTTCCGACGTGCGATGCTGGTGGGCCGCCAATTGATCCAACTGTGCTTGCAGCGCCGCATCAATTTCGATGGATGTCATTGAACCTCCCTCTCGCCGCAGGCTCCTGTTCGAGGAACAAGGATAAAGAAGTGTAACCGTCACCGCACCACAACACAATCTACCTGCCGCTTTTTCAGCACGCGGCAGAGGTTCTGTGCAGGTTTCGGTAAATTAAACGAAGTTTGCTGCGGCCTTATGATTTACTTTCCTCAGGCCGCCCCTCCGCGCCCGCCGCCGCCAGATCGGCAAGACGGATGAGATAAAGCCCGGCCCCTACAGGGCGAAAACCGAGACTTATCCAATAGTCCGCCGCGCGCGCATTCAGCGGATGGAGAGCAAGATAAGCTGCACCGGTCTCGCGGGCGAGGCGCAAACAAACGCGCCCGATGAAAGCGAAAAGCCCCTGGCCAATGCCTTGACCCTGAAATTTGCTATCGACCGCCAGTTGCCCTAGTAAAAATCCGGGTATTTGGCGAGGCGGCTTAGGAAACGCCTCCTTCGCATCGTCTCGTTCAATCATGTGTGCCGAAAGAGTCGCGACCGCAACGACTCGACGGTCAGCCACCGCCTTTTGCACAAAAACGCGAGAAAATCCGGCTCCGTGATTACGGTGTGCATGAGACCGGAGCCACCGATGAATCTCCGGGGCACCGCAATTTAAGGCCGTTAAATCATCGTCTGGTGACAGAGGGGTGGGGGGAAGCACTGTAGGAACCGTCATCAAAATTCCCTTCAGTCATAATACGCCGTAATTTTTCCGTCGGTGCGGGGGGCTGTTGCAGCCATGCCGCAAAAGCATCAAATTCATTGGGAATAAGCGATAAACTATTCTGCTCATTCATGATTTTATAGGCTTTTTCAAGAGCCGCAGTCCGAATAAAATCCGACCGACTAAGCCCGTTTCTTTCGGAAACTTCACTGATGAGATCAAGAAGATCCCGCCGTATACGAAGGTGGATCGCATCCGTAACCCGGTTCTCTTTACTGTCGGTGAGCGCCACGCGCGGCATTCGGCATCCTTTGAGACGTATAGAACGAATTCTATAAATTTGTGTAGACGTTTCGATACACAAAGTCAAGGTTGCCGCACCACGACACACGCCACCTGCCGCTCTTTCAGCGCGCGGCAGAGGCTTTGCGCGTCGGTTGGGCTGAGGCTTTGCGCCAGATAGACGCGGGTCCAGCCATCGGCTCCTAGCTCAGGGGCGAGGCGCAATCCTTCGCGCCAACCTTCGGTTTTCCGGTGGAAGTCACGCTCGAAGGGTTTCAGGCTGCTGGGATCGCGTAAGGCCGCGAGGCGGAGGCGGAGGTGGGCAGTGCCGGGGCCGGGGTCGGGCTTTTGCAGCACGGCGGGGGCTGGTAGCGCGGGCGGGGCTAGTGGTTCGCGCGCGAGGGCCGAGGCATCTACCGTCACTGCGGGCGCGGGCGGCTTGGGCGGGGGCATCGGGTAGAGACGGACCACTGCGTCGGGCCGTCCAGGCACCGGTGGTGGGGCGAGAGGCTCCGGCGCGCGGGTGATGATAGCGGGCGACCAGCTATCGGGTAGGCGCGGGGCGGTGGGATCGGGCAGTTTGAGCCGCAGGCTAGGAGATTTCCCCTCTCGGCGTGTAACTTCGGCGGCGGCTAAGATATGCCCTGCGGATGCTGCGGCCTTGAAGCGTGCCAGCGCCCCGGCCTCGTCCGGCGGCACATCGCCCGCAAGCAAGAGACCTAAGCGAAACTGCGCTTCCCGGTGTCCACGATCGCCCGCGCGGGCGAGCCAGTCGCGCGATGCGGCCCGGTTGCGGTCCGGGGTTGGCGCGGCGGCGAAGAGCAATCCAAGCTGATATTGCGCCTCGATGTCCCCCGCCTCAGCCAAAGGTTGCCAGAGGCTCTGCGCCCCGGCCCAATCTTGGCGGGCGAGGGCGTCTAGCACTTGAATGTGCGTTTCTGGCACCTCATTGGCGAGCGCCGCACCGCTCACAACCCCAAGGGCCAGGAGGAGACGGATCATTCCGCCGCAATCTTAACCCGGCTGCGCGCGCGCGGCGGGCGGGCGGTTTTAGGTTCGGGCGGGGCGGTAGTATCGAGCACCGCCAGCAGGGCTTTTTGCAGGTCCGCGACTTTGCCCAGCCGCTCCAGCTTTAGGCCGAAAATGTCTTTCACATAAAAAACGTCCACCACTTTTTCGCCGTAGGTGGTGATCTTAGCCGCGCCGATTTGTAGATTCTGGCCGGTAATCGCCGCACCCAAATCATGCAGCAACCCAGGCCGATCCCGCCCGTTCACCTCCACCACGGTGGAGCTGGCAGAGGCGGAGTTATGCACCAACACACGCGGCGGCACGGTGAACACCTGCGTGCGCGTTGGCCCGCTGCGCTGGGTTTTGAGATCCGCCAGAGATTTCAGCCGCCCGGACAGCGCCTGCTCGATCAACACGGCCAAGCGAGCCAGCTTATCGGGCCGGTCGAAGGCCCCGCCTTCGGCGTCCTGCACCGAAAAACTATCCAAAACCATACTGTTGGCGAGGGTGAAAATCCGCGCATCGACGATATTTGCCCCGGCAACGGCCAAGGCCCCGGCAATGCGGGCGAACACCCCCGGATGATCGCCGGTATAGATAGTAACATCGGTTACGCCGCGCTTGGCATCGACGCGGGTTTCCACCGACAGCGGCGCACCATCGAGCGTGGCGCGGCGGATCATGCGGGCGTGGCGCGCGAGCGAGGCCGGATCGGCAGACAACCAGTAGGAGAGAGTGCCGAGGGCGATGTGATGAGCAAAATCCGCTTCCGGCCACTCTTCTAGCAGCGCGCGCAACTCGGTCAGTTGCGCTTGCGCGCGCCGCTCTACCGGGCTAATGCCCTCGACGGGTTCTGCTGTAAGCTTGGCTTCGGCGAGGGTGTAGAGTTCGCGCAGCAACCCCGCTTTCCAGTTGTTCCATACCTTCGGCCCGACGGCGCGAATATCGGCGACGGTGAGAATCAGCAGTAGCTTCAACCGTTCTGGCGATTGCACCAAATCGACGAAATCTTGAATGGATTGCGGGTCTTGCAAATCGCGGCGGAAGGCCGTGTTGCTCATGGCAAGGTGCCAGCGCACGAGCCACGCTACGGTCTCGGTTTCCTCCGCCGTCAGCCCCAAACGCGGGCACAGTTTATAGGCAACTTCTTCGCCCAAGATTGAATGGTCGCCGCCGCGCCCCTTGGCAATATCGTGCAGCATCACGGCCACATACAGCGCCCGGCGGGAAACTAGGCTGGGGAACAGCGCGCTCGCCAGCGGCAATTCTTCCTTCAACTCGCCTTTTTCGATCCGCGCGAGCGTGCCGATAGCGAAGATCGTGTGCTCATCGACCGTATACACATGATACATATCGTACTGCATTTGAGCGACAACGCGGCCAAAATCGGGCACGAACCGCCCCAGTACACCCGCTTCGTTCATCCGCCGCAAGGCTTGTTCGGGCTGGTTGGGGGAGGCCAGCATATCGAGGAACAGCCTGTTGGCCGACGGGTCTAGCCGCAGTTTGGCGTCGATCAGCTTGAGGTTCTGGGTAATCAGCCGCAGGGCTGTGGGGTGAATATCGAACCCCGTGCGGTCGGCTTCCCAAAACAGCCGAATGAGGTTGACGGGATCGCCTAGAAACGCTTCCGGCTCGCCAATAGAAATCCGGTTGCCTTCAACGATGAAGCCGTCTTTTTCGTACTTCTTACTACCAAACCAGCGGTGCAGTGCCGAGGCTTTCGGTTTGCGCTTTTGTTCGGCTTCCAGCGCCGCGCAGAAAATGCGCGTGAGATCGCCCACAGTTTTCGCGACCAGAAAATAATGCTTCATGAACCGCTCAACGCCGCGCGTTCCGGCGCGATCCGTATAGCCCATGGCGGCAGCAAGCTCCCGCTGCACATCGAAAGTTAGGCGCTCTTCCGCCCGCCCGGCGAGATAGTGCAGGTGGCAACGAACGGTCCAAAAAAAGCCTTCGGCCTTCGTGAATTTGTTGGCTTCCGAGGCGGTGAGCACGCCGCGCAAGGGCAATTGCGCCACATCTTCCATCTGATAGGCGTATTTAGCGATCCAATAGAGCGTGTGGAGATCGCGAAGGCCGCCTTTGCCTTCTTTGATATTCGGCTCCAACACGTAGCGGCTATCGCCCAAGCGCTCGTGGCGGGCGTTGCGCTCGCGCAGTTTGGCTTCGACGTAATCCAGCGCCGTGCCGCTAACAACTTCGGCGGCAAAACGGCGTTTGAGGTCTTCATAAAGCGGCTGATCGCCCCAGACGTAGCGAGCTTCCAGAAGGGCGGTGCGGATGGTCTGATCCTGCCGGGCCATCCGCAGGCATTCTTCGACCGAGCGGGTGGCGTGCCCCACCTTCAACCCCAAATCCCACAGCATATAGAGCATATATTCGACGATCTGCTCGCCCACCGGCGTTTGCTTATAGGGCAGCAAAAACAACAGATCCACGTCGGAAAAAGGCGCCATCTCGCCGCGCCCATAACCGCCAACCGCCACAATCGACAGCCGCTCCGACTGCGTGGGGTTGTGGATTTGATAAACGCGCAGAATGGTATCGTCGTAGAGCACGCGAATAAGCTGATCGGTGAGATAGGCCATCGCCTTGGCGGCTTCTATACCGCTACACCCGGCCATAAAGCGCCGCTTCACCTCGTCGCGCCCGTGTGCCAACGCTTGCTTCAGCTCGGCAAACACAGCAGCGCGCCGGGCAGGCCCCTGCCCATCGACGCGGGATAGCCCGGCGAGGATTTGGTTGAGCGTGCGCCGTTCAATCAGGGCGCGGCGGGCTTTCGGATAGGTTGGATGGCGCAGCATAGACATAATTTAGCGCCTTTCGGTCCAGACTGAAACCGAAACTCAAACATTACACGCACCATCACGCCGCATCGTACACCGCGCGCCGAAAATGTGCTAAACTCTACCCATGAACAAAGAGGTATCGGCATGAGCGCGGCGTTAAACGCCAGTCTGAAACAGGCGATCATCGCAGCGCGCGGGGATAAGGCCGATGCGGCGCGGCGGCTGGTGGCCCTCGCAAAACATGATCCGGCAGTGCTGCTCGCGCTGACCGATCCCTATTTGCCCGGCATCGCCTTCGATGCGGTGAATAAAGTGCTCGCGCGCGCCGCCGCTAAAAGCGGAACGCCCGATCCCAGCCTTGCCCCGGCGCAAACGCGCACCCCCTCCGCCCCCGCGCATATCTTGGCGCAGTCGGTCTCGACCACGCCGCCCCCGACGGTGCAAGCCCCAACGATCAAAACCCCGCCGAAGCCCGAGCCGGAGGCCATTCCCGCGCGCGCTGTGGTGGTCGCGGCCCCGCTGCCGAAACTCAGTCCGAAGTCAGCCCCTCCCCCGGCACGCCGAGTCTTGAAGCCCGGTGAAATCCCGCCTGAAACGCTTGATGCGATTTTTGATCAAATCGGTAGAACCCTACCACCGGTAAAACGGGCAGTGCGGCAGCCGAAAACCCCGGAAGAGGCGATGATGCAAGGCGTTGGCCGCGACCCCAACGGCCCACCGCCGCCGGTAGCAGGGGCAGGACACCAGAGGGCCATTCTGGCGATGGCAAAAAGTTTCAAGAAGCGCTGATCTTTAGGAGTTTACCCGATGACTGCCCTTACCGGCGCCCGAATGCTGCACACGATGGTGCGCGTCTATGATCTCGATAAATCCATTGATTTTTATACCCGCCTGCTGGGCATGAAACTGTTGCGCCGCAGCGATTACCCGGACGGTAAATTCACCCTCGCCTTTGTTGGTTACGGCGATGAGGCCGATCATACGGTGATCGAACTCACGCATAATTGGGACCATGCACCCTATGATCTCGGTACGGGCTTCGGTCATATCGCCCTTGGTCTGCCCGATATTTATGCGGCCTGCAACCAGCTCGCGGCTGCCGGGGCTACCATCACCCGCGCGCCTGGGCCGATGAAACACGGCACGACTCACATTGCCTTCATCGAAGACCCGGACGGTTATAAGATTGAGTTAATCCAGCGAAGAGCTGATTGAGCATAGCACCCAGAGCCGCGTGCGACGGTAAACGCTCTCTAGGCTTCAGAAACTCTAAAAACAAAAACTCCGGCTCTTCCGAACCGGAGTTTTTTTAGTGTAGTGAACAGCCCGATTAGTTCAGACGGTTCGGCAGATCGGCAATTGCTTGATCGACAAGGCGGGTCGCGGCATTGCCGGTGGCGTGGGCCACGAGGAGTTTGCTTGTTGCCTCAATAGCAACCCGGATGGTCTCATTCTTCACATCGGCCAGGGCCGAGGCTTCGGCTTGCGCGATTTTATCGAGGGCCGCTTTTTGGCGACGGGCGAGGGTCGCTTCCATCTCGGCCTGAAGCTCTACCGTCAAACGCTCGGCGGCGGCATGGGCATCTGCTGTTAGGCTGGCCGCGTCGGCTTGCGCTTTGTTGGACTGGGCTTTCGCCTCCACCAGAAGCGTTTCTGCTTCTTTGCGAAGGGCGGTGGCTTCGTCGATCTGGCGTTTTACCGTTGCGGCGTGCGTATCCAAAATACCGCTAAGGGCTGCCCAGATTTTTTTCCCGGCGAACGCAACGAAGATGACAAAGCCAATCGCAACCCAAGTATTCGGATCTTGAAGCAGCCCGCCAGTAGGTTCGGTAGCCATTAGGCGTGCCCTCCTTGCGGGGTGGCGGCAACGGCGGCCTGAGCGTCGGAATCGCTAACGGAAACATTCAGCAGCTTGGAGGCCGCCGCTTGGGCAAGCTCGCTGGCAACGGCTCGCACGTTGGCGAGCGCGGCAGACTTTGCGGCACCGATTTTGGCTTCCGCCGACGCCGTTTCCGCCGCCAGTTTTTGCACTAAATCGGCTTCGCGCTGCTTAGCTTCCGCCGAAACAGCATCCTGCACCGCTTTAAGCGTTGCTGCTGCCGAGGCTTTCGCATCGGCGAGTTGTTTCTGCACAGCGGCCTGAAGCTCTTCAGCGCTCGCCCGTGCTGCCTTGGCAGCGGCGATGTCGCCATCTATGCGGCTGCTGCGGGCGTCCAGAATGCGGCTTAACCGGGGCAGAGCCACTTTCGCCATCAGCACAAGCAGAAGGCCAAAAGTAAGCGCCAGCCAGAAAAGCTGCATCGGGAAAACGCCGGGGTTCAGTTGTGGCATTGGAGTCCCCGAAGTTGGGTTTCCCGATCACGGGTACCCGAAGGGCGCACCTTCCCTTAAGAAGGCGCGCCCAGGATGCACGGATAAGGCTTACGAGAACAGGATCAGGAAGGCGATCAGCAGGGCGAACAGCGCCACGGCTTCCGTCAGCGCGAAGCCAAGGATGCCGACGCTCCGCAGGTTGGATTCGACTGCCGGGTTACGGGCAATCGAGGCAATCAACGTCGAGAAGATGTTGCCAAGGCCGATGCCGACGCCAAAAAGGGCGATAACGGCGAGACCGGCACCGATGAACTTGGCGGCTTGAGCGTCCATGTTAGGATCCTTCGCAGTAACTAAGGGATGATGGTAACAAAAGTCTCAGAAGTTGGTCGGGCCTAGTGAAGCTCGATCGCGTCCTTGAGATAGAGGCAGGTCAGAATGCTGAAAACATAGGCTTGCAGCAAGGCGACCAGAATTTCAAAGCCCGTGAGGGCAACGATCAGCGCCAGCGGTGCCAGACCGCCGATAACGCCCAACGATACCGCAAACCCGCCGAACACTTTCAACATCGTATGGC
>JAYSQZ010000037.1:0-28733 GCA_043721315.1 Alphaproteobacteria bacterium | reverse complement strand
ACCACGTGCCGTTCGGGGGCCGCAAAGGCTCCAGCTATGGCCCGCGCGAGCAAGGACGGTATGCGGCAGAATTCTACACGACGGTGAAAACTATCTATCAAGCTGCACCTTAATCCCGAACCAATGGCGGCGCGATCACTCGGCGCGCCGCCTCTTCTTCCACAAGTTGATAGAGCCTTTCGGCGGCAGGCGACAGGCCGCGATCCCGCACTGTAATCAGGCTATAAGGCTCCACCCAAATATCGACCGGTAGCGGCAGAATATCAATACGCCCGCCCAGCTTATCGGGACGATTAACGAAGCGCGCCATATCATAAGCAATCGGGGTAATCGCGTCGGTTTCCGCCACCAGCACCAGCGACAGCAGTAAGGACGTGGTACTCAGCACCTGCGTTGGCAGTGGCACGTTATGGGCCATGAACACGCGCTCCACAGTATGCCGCAGCAAAGTTCCGCTCGGTTGCATCACCCAGTCGAACGCCGCGAGCGCATCGAGTGGTACGATACCCCGACCCAGCAGCGGATGATCGCGGCGCACAACCAAGCAGGCACGCTCGGCGGACAGCGTTTTAGTGCGAAACAGGCGAGGATCGAGATCGTCCGGCACGCGCGCGATAACAAAATCTTGCCGAGACGCCAGAAGTTCACGCACGAGAACCGTGCTGGTATCGACCTGAATGTTAATATCCATTTTGGGATAGAGCGTTCGCGCGCGGGCAATCGCCGGCACCGCCAAATCAATGGCCGGGGCCGTGACCGTGCCCAGAAAGACCGAACCGCCGCGCCCGGCGCGCAAATCGGCGACCTCGCGATCCGCCTCGCGCAACTCTAACAATACCGACCGCGCCCGCCGCGCCAGCACTTTCCCAATCGGCGTTAGCACCACGCCGCGCGGTAGGCGCTCGCACAACGGCGTTTGCAGAATGGCCTCGATTTCGGCAATCATGCGGGAGGCCGCCGGTTGTGTTATGTTGAGGAGGGATGCCGCAGCGCTCACTTTCTCCTGCTCGTCTAACGCCAGAATAAGGCGCAAATGCCCGAGCTTAAGCCCCGCCCGCAGCAAGGGGGCTGTGCCATCCGAGATTAGGTCCGCCGGGTCTTCGTTCCAGGGCGTTTCAGCCATGCCTGTGCCTTTCTCGATATACCGATTTTGATATGATAACTTCGGTAATGCGTATTTGACAATTATATCAAAAAACTCGACCGTGAGAGGCGACGGGGCAATGGTCTGAGGATTGAAAGCAAGAGCGCCCATCCTTAAAACCAGAGACGCCTCTCATGCGGATTTACGTTTTCAATAAAATCCGGTTAATCAAGACCTTAGGGAGAGAAACGATGTCAGGGTTCAAGAACCTAGTCGCTGCGGTTGCGGTCGGCGTTATGGCGTTTGCCGCCTCGGCAAGCGCGCAAGATAAGGGCCTGATCGGTATTTCGATGCCGACGAAATCCTCCGCGCGCTGGATTTCCGATGGGGCCAGCATGGTTAAAACCTTCCAAGAGCGTGGCTATAAGACCGATCTTCAGTATGCGGAAGATGATATTCCCAATCAGCTCGCGCAGATTGAGAATATGATTACCAAGAAGGTGAAGGTTCTCGTTATCGCCGCCATCGACGGCACAACGCTGACCGGCGCGCTGAAGCAAGCAGCAGATAGCGGGATTAAGGTCATTGCCTATGATCGTCTAATTCGCGGTTCAGCCAATGTTGATTACTATGCAACCTTTGATAATTTCCAAGTTGGCGTGCTGCAAGCCAGCTACATCGAAAAATCACTCGGTTTGAAAGAGGGCAAAGGCCCGTTCAATATCGAACTCTTCGGCGGCTCGGCAGACGATAACAACGCCTTCTTCTTCTACAATGGCGCCATGTCGGTGCTTCAGCCGTACATTGATAGCGGCAAGCTGGTCGTTCAAAGCAAGCAAACCGGCATGGATAAGGTCGCGACCTTGCGCTGGGATGGTGCAGTTGCCCAAGCACGGATGGATAATCTCCTCAGCGCCTTCTACACGCAAAAGCGCGTCGATGCCGTGCTATCGCCCTATGACGGCCTGTCGATTGGCATCATTTCGTCGCTGAAGGGCGTCGGCTATGGTTCCAAGGAACAGAAAATGCCGGTCGTGACCGGCCAAGATGCTGAAGTCCCGTCGGTGAAGTCGATCCTGAAGGGCGAGCAAACCTCGACCGTGTTCAAGGATACGCGCGAACTCGCTAAAGTTACCGTGGGTATGGTCGATGCGATGCTGTCGGGCGGTAAGCCGGAAATCAACGATACGACCACTTATAACAACGGTGTGAAGGTTATCCCCTCCTACCTGTTGAAGCCGGTTTCGGTTGATGTCACCAACTGGGAAGCCGTTCTCATCGGCAGCGGCTACTACAAAAAAGAACAAATTCAATAGTTTACTAAGCATCCGGCCTTCTCTTACGAGAGGGCCGGAGTGTTTGAGGGTTTGGGGATGAACGCATTGCTGGAAATGCGGGGGATCAGCAAGAGCTTCCCCGGCGTTAAGGCCCTGAAGAACGTGACTCTGTCCGTTCAACCGGGAGAAATTCACGCCATATGCGGCGAAAATGGTGCCGGTAAATCGACACTGATGAAGGTTTTAAGCGGGGTCTACCCACACGGAAGTTTCGACGGCGATATTGTTTATGCAGGCGATGTTCAAAAGTTTGGTGGTATTGCCGATAGCGAAGCGCGCGGCATTATTATTATTCATCAAGAACTGGCCCTGGTGCCGCTGCTGTCGATTGCCGAAAATATCTTTCTGGGGAACGAAACAGGCCGCTGGGGCGTGATTGATTGGACCCTTGCCCACACGCGCACGCAAGAATTGCTGGATATTGTTGGGCTAAAAGAATCGCCCGATGCGCTGATAACCCATCTTGGCGTCGGCAAGCAGCAGTTAGTGGAAATCGCCAAAGCGCTTTCTAAGAAAGTGAAGCTGCTGATTCTGGACGAGCCAACCGCAAGCCTCAATGAAAGCGACAGCGAAAATTTGCTGGCGCTGCTGCGAGACTTCAAACGCCAGGGCATCGCCTCGATTCTGATTTCCCATAAGCTGAACGAAATCGCCAAGGTTGCCGACCGCATCACGATTCTGCGCGATGGCGCGACAGTGGAAACGCTGGATTTCGGCGATGCACCCGTGAGCGAAGACAGTATCATCAAGGGCATGGTGGGCCGCGAGATGGCCGACCGCTACCCGAAGCGCACGCCCAATATTGGCGAGGTGATTTTCGAGTTGCGGAACTGGCAGGTCTATCACCCCATCCATACTGATCGCCAAATGATCAAGGGTATCAACCTGCACGTCAAACGCGGGGAAGTGCTGGGGATTGCCGGGCTGATGGGGGCCGGGCGCACGGAACTGGCCATGAGCCTGTTTGGTCGTGCCTATGGCACCAAAATTAGTGGGGAAGCCAAGCTCTTCGGCAAAAGCATTGATGTTTCGACGATCAGAAAAGCTATTGATCACGGCATCGCCTATGTCACCGAAGACCGCAAGCAGCTTGGGCTGGTGCTGGGCGATCCCATTACTCAGAACGTCACTCTGGCGAACCTGCCCAACGTGTCGCGCCATCTGGTGATTGATGCGGGGCGGGAGGCGGGGGTTGCGGAAGAGTATCGCCGTCGCCTGTCCATCCGCTGCTCGGACGTGTTTCAGCAAACCCTGAACCTATCCGGCGGTAATCAGCAGAAGGTGGTCCTCAGCAAATGGCTGTTCGCCGATCCGCACGTGCTGATTTTGGACGAGCCGACGCGCGGGGTCGATGTTGGCGCAAAGTACGAAATTTATACCATCATCAACCAGTTGGCCGATGAAGGCCGGGCGGTCATCGTGATCTCGTCGGAAATGCCGGAACTCTTGGGCGTCTGCGACCGGATTTATGTCATGAATGAAGGCCGGTTCGTCGGAGAGTTTCCGGTGGCCGAGGCGACGCAAGAAAAAATCATGCGCGCAATTATGCGGAATGGGGAGCCGTAAATGACAATGGCGTTGAAAGACACAAGCACGCAGAATTTTCTAAAGCGCAATTTGCGCGACTATGGGCTGCTGCTATCGCTGGTCATCATCATGGCCTTCTTCCAGTTCACCACCGACGGCACGTTGTTTCGCCCGCTGAACGTAACCAACCTTATTCTCCAGAACAGCTATATCGTGATTATGGCGTTGGGGATGCTGCTGGTTATCGTCGCGGGGCATATCGACCTGTCGGTTGGCTCCATCGTTGGCTTCGTCGGCGCGCTCGCCGCCGTGCTGATGGTGCAGTACCAGATGCATTTTCTGCCCGCGATACTGATTTGCCTGATCGTCGGCGGCATTATCGGCGGTATTCAGGGCTATTGGGTGGCAAAACTCAAAATCCCCTCCTTCATTGTCACCTTGGCGGGGATGCTGGTGTTTCGCGGGCTTACCCTCGCGCTCTTGCAGGGCCAGTCTGTCGGCCCGTTTCCGGTTGAATTTCAGCGGTTAAGCTCTGGCTTTATCCCGGAAATTTTTGAGGGGCCGGGGCTGAAGATCACCTCGTTGATTATTGGCATCGGCGTTGCTCTGCTCATTCTGTACCGCGACGCGCGCAAGCGCCAAGCCGTGCAACACCTTGCCTTGGGGCAAGAACCTGCGGTGCTGTTTTGGGGAAAAGCGCTGTTTCTCACCGCTGCCCTCGCCGCTTTCAGCTACCTGATGGCCTCCTACAAGGGGCTGCCGAACGTGCTGATCGTGATGTTCGCGCTCATCATGGCCTATGAGTTCGTTACCAGCCGCACGGTAATCGGTCGCAGGGTCTATGCCCTGGGCGGCAACGAGAAAGCGGCTAAACTCTCCGGCATCAAGACCGACCGGTTGGTGCTGCTCACGTTCGTGAACATGGGCGTGCTGGCTGCTTTGGCGGGGTTGATCTTTGCCGCGCGCCTCAATACCGCCACCCCCAAAGCGGGCCTGTCGTTTGAGCTAGACGTGATTGCCGCCTGCTTCATCGGCGGGGCCTCCGCCTCCGGCGGGGTTGGCAAAGTGATGGGGGCCGTGATTGGCGCGTTCATCATGGGCGTGATGAATAACGGCATGTCCATCTTAGGTGTCGGGATCGACTATCAACAGGTTATCAAGGGCCTCGTGCTCATGCTCGCCGTTTATATCGACGTGTACAACAAAACCAAAGCTTAACGCCCCTCCCTTAGCCCCCTAACCCTCGGCGGCGCGCCGGGGGGGACGGGTGCGGCTTGCCTGCCCGATAAAGGAACCTTCCTATGCTACTGTCTCAATTCATCAATGCCGAAGGCCAGCGCGCGGTTGCTGCCCGCACCCCCGGTATGGACGCGCGGGTGGTTGAGGGCGTGCGCCGGGTCTATGATCTTGCCGCGCTGGCGATTGCGGGTAAACGCGGGCTTGCGGCGCAGGTCGCCCTCCAGGGCTTCGGCGCAACGGTCGATTTAACCCAGGCGCCGCTTCTCTCCCCCATTGATCATAGCGATGCCGGGCACCTGCACATTACGGGCACCGGCCTAACCCATCTCGGTTCGGCCTCAGCGCGGGATGCGATGCACAAGAAGCTGGACGCAGCAGGCGCAGAAACGCTCACTGATTCGATGAAAATGTTCCGCCTCGGGCTAGACGGCGGCAAACCCGCCGCTGGAGACGTGGGCGTGCAGCCGGAATGGTTTTATAAGGGTACGGGCGCGGGCCTAATCGCTCCCGGTGCGCCCCTGCCCTCACCCGATTTCGCGCTCGACGGCGGCGAAGAGCCGGAGATTGCCGGGGTTTATCTAATTGGCGCAGACGGTACGCCGTTTCGACTAGGGTTCGCCCTGGGGAATGAGTTTTCGGACCATGTGACCGAGCGGCAGAATTATCTGTATCTCGCTCACTCCAAACTTCGCCCGGCATCCATCGGCCCGGAACTGTTGATTGGTGAGTTGCCAAAAGACTGCCGAGGCACGTCGCGCATCTTACGCGACGGCGCGGTGTTGTGGGAAAAGCCGTTCCTGTCGGGCGAGGATAACATGTCCCACACGATCGCCAATCTGGAGCATCACCACTTCAAATACGCGCTGTTCCGCCAGCCGGGCGACGTGCACGTGCATCTGTTCGGCACCGCCACGCTGTCCTTCGCCGATGGGATTACGACGAAACCCGGCGACGTGTTTGAAATCTCGGTGCCGGAGTTTGGCCTGCCACTCCGCAATCCGCTGAGCGTTGTGTCGTCCAACGTCCCCCCTGTCGTCGCGCTTTAAGGAATCCGGGAATCATGAGCTTTACCAAAGCCCCTTGGCCCCGATCCCTCCGCAGTCAGGAATGGTTCGGCGGCACCGGCAAAAACGCGATTATGCACCGCTCCTGGATGAAGAATCAGGGGCTTCCGGCAGATACGTTCGATGGTCGCCCGGTCATCGGGATTTGCAACACTTGGTCCGAACTCACCCCCTGCAACGCGCACTTACGCGATCTTGCCGAACGGGTGAAGCGCGGTGTGTATGAGGCGGGTGGGTTTCCGGTGGAATTTCCGGTCTTCTCCTGCGGCGAAAGCACCTTGCGCCCCACGGCGATGATGTTTCGCAATCTGGCGGCAATGGATACCGAAGAAGCCATTCGCAACAACCCCATAGATGGCGTCGTGCTGCTGGTGGGCTGCGATAAGACCACGCCGTCGCTGATGATGGGGGCCGCGAGTGTCGATATTCCCAGCATCGTCGTGTCGGGCGGGCCGATGCTGAACGGCAAATGGCGCGGCCAAACCGTTGGCTCTGGCACTGCCGTGTGGAAATTCTCGGAAATGGTGAAATCCGGCGAGATGACGCTGGAAGATTTCATGGATGCCGAACAAGGCATGGCGCGGTCGGCGGGCAGTTGCATGACGATGGGCACGGCCTCGACAATGGCGTCGATGGCTGAAGCCTTGGGCATGACCCTGCCCGGCAATGCCGCGATTCCGGCGGTCGATGCGCGGCGGCGGGTGCTCGCGCAACTCTCCGGGCGGCGCATTGTCGAGATGGTCAAGGATGATCTAAAGCCGTCGGATATTCTAACCCGGCACGCTTTCGAGAATGCTATTCGGGTGAATGGGGCTATCGGCGGCTCCACCAACGCCGTGCTGCACCTGTTGGCGCTCGCGGGCCGCATCGGCGTTCCCTTAACGCTGGAGGATTGGGACCAGTTCGGGCGCAACGTGCCGACAATTCTCAATCTTCAGCCGTCGGGCGAATATCTGATGGAAGAATTTTATGATGCAGGTGGCCTGCCCGCCGTGATCCGCGCGGTGGGGGAGATGGATCTTCTGCACCGCGACGTGCTCACGGTTTCGGGCGTTAGCCTGTGGGATACCGTGAAGGACGCACCGAACCATAACCCGAACGTCATTCTCCCCAAAGAAAAAGCGCTCACGGCCTCGGGCGGTATCGCAGTGCTCCACGGTAATCTGGCTCCTAAGGGCGCGGTGCTAAAACCCTCCGCCGCCTCGCCGCACCTCTTGCAGCACCGGGGCCGCGCCGTCGTGTTCGAGAGTATTGAGGATTACCACGCCCGCGTGAACGACCCTGCGCTCGATATTGATGCCTCCTGCGTGATGGTGCTGAAATATTGCGGCCCGAAGGGCTATCCCGGCATGGCCGAAGTTGGCAATATGGGCCTGCCCGCGAAGGTTCTGAAAACCGGCGTGACCGATATGGTGCGGATTTCCGACGCGCGCATGTCTGGCACGGCCTACGGCACCGTCGTTCTCCACATCGCGCCGGAAGCCGCAGACGGTGGTCCCCTCGCCCTCGTGCAAAATGGCGATATGATCGCGCTTGACGTGCCTAACCGCAGCCTGCATCTGGACGTGAGCGACGTGGAGCTTGCCGCGCGGCGGGCGGCCTGGGTCTCCCCCGTTCCCAAACCCCAAGGCGGCTACGCGCAACTCTATGTGGAGCACGTAACGCAAGCCGATGAAGGCGTCGATTTCGACTTCCTGCGCGGTTGCCGGGGTTCAGGGATCGGGCGCGATTCGCATTGATCTGTGATCTGTCAGGGCTTTACCCCTGGTGCGCTTTGCGCGTTAAACGCGTGGGGACACCCCAACTAAGGGGCTTGCCCCTTAGTAATGCCATTTTTTTGAACGGGTTTCTCCGTTAGAAAGCATCGCGTTCCCCTCAGAAAACTCGGATTCTTAAGGGGCGGTCGCCCCTTAAGCGGGGTTTCAGGGGCAGCGCCCCTGACAGAAGGATGAAGACAATGGCCGCCTACCGTTTAGCCCTGATGGGCGTCGGCGTGATTGCCAAGGCGCAGCATTTGCCTGCGATTGCGGAGAATCCGGCATTCGAGTTAGTCGCTCTCGCCAGCCGTGCCCCGGTCTCGTACCGGGGGGTGCCGCAGTTCCATGATTTAGAGGCGCTGCTGCGGGATGGGCCGGCGTTCGATGCGCTGGTGTTGTGTACGCCGCCGCAGGGGCGGGCCGATTTGGTGCGGCGGGCGCTGACGGCGGGCAAGCATGTGCTGATGGAAAAGCCGCCGACGCCCTCGGTGAGCGAGTTCCTAACGCTGGCTCCGGCGGCAGAAGCGGCGGGGCGCGTGCTGTTTGCAACCTGGCATTCGCGCTTCAATCGCGGAGTTGCCAAGGCTAAGGCGTTGCTGGCGACCGAAACGCTCGCGCGCCTGACCGTAACGTGGAAGGAAGACGTGAACCGCTGGCATCCTGGGCAGGAATGGGTGTGGCACCCCGGCGGTTTCGGCGTGTTCGATCCAACGATCAACGCTTTTTCCATTCTCACGGAAATTTTCCCGGATCGGCTGACGGTCGCGACGGCGGACCTCGATTTCCCCGCCAACCGCGATACGCCGATTGCAGCCCGGCTAACGCTCGCCGATGCGCGCTCCCCCAAAGCCGCCGCCACCGTGGAGGCCGATTGGATGCAGCGGGGGGAGCAGACGTGGACTATCGAGATCGTGACCGAAAGCGGCCTTGCGCTCACGCTCACCCACGGCGGCACGAAACTGTGGCTCGGCGGGCAGTTGGTCATTGATGAGAGCGATACCGAATATCCCGCAATTTACGCGCGCTTCAAGACCATGCTGGACGAAAACCGTTCGGAAGTGGACGGCAGCCCCCTGCATCTGGTGGCAGATGCCTTCCTGATGGGTAAACGGCACAGCGTTACCGCCTTCGACTGGGACGGCGCTTGAGATTCTCCGGCAGTTTTCGCAAGCTGTAACCATGACGACACTTGCCGATCTCAACACCGCCCCCGCCGAAAGTTTCATCGCAACGCTCGGTGGAATTTTCGAGCATTCGCCCTGGGTTGCCAATGCCACCGCCGCGCAGCGCCCCTTCGCCAGCCTGAACGCGCTGCACGCGGCGATGGTCGCCGCTGTCGATGCAGAGGATGCGGCGCGAAAGCTCGCCTTATTGCGCGCTCACCCCGATCTTGCCGGAAAACTCGCGCGCGCCGGTGCTCTCACCAACGCTTCGAGCGCCGAGCAAGCCAGCGCGGGCTTGGATCGCCTCAGTGAGGCAGAGTTCCAACGCTTCACCGCCTTCAACATCGCCTATACTGAAAAATTCGGCTTTCCCTTTATCATCGCGGTGCGGGAGAACACGAAGGCCAGCATTCTGAAAGCCTTCGAGCGCCGGATTACCAACAGCCGGGAGGCGGAGTTCACAACCGCCCTCGCCGAAGTCGCTAAAATCGCGCGCCTGCGCCTCACAACGCTTCTGGGGGACTAATGGCCCGGCTTTCCACCCATATTCTCGATACCACCCACGGCAAACCAGCGGCAGGCGTGCGGATCGAGTTGCTCGATGCCAGCGGGGCGAAACTGCTGGAAACGATCACCAATACCGATGGCCGCACCGATGCGCCGCTGCTGGCGGGCGAGACGATCCCGACAGGGGTGTTCGAGCTACGCTTCCATATCGGGGCCTATTTCAACGCCCTAGGGCTTACGCTACCAGAGCCGAAATTCCTGGACGTGGTGCCGATCCGCTTCGGGATTGCCGAGGCCACCGGGCATTATCACGTACCGCTCCTAGTCTCGCCGTTCGGGTTCAGCACGTACCGGGGGAGTTGAGTCGTGTGGCGTTTTTCTGGCTTAAGGACTACAGTAGTTATGGATAGTATAGGGAGGTCAAAATGCGGGAAATTCAGTTAAGCGACGCTAAAGCCAGCCTTTCTGCCGTTGTGGACAATGCCATTCGAGGCGAACCCTCCGTCATAACCCGGCACGGTAAGCCCGAAGCCGTTGTTCTGGGCTTCGATGAATGGCAGCGCCTCAGTAAGGTTCCCTCTTTCGCACGCCTGTTGATGAGCGCGCCGCTAGAGCCGGGGGATATACCGGAGCGTAATGATACACCGCTGCGGGATATCGTATTTTAAAAGCGATTAATCGCTTGCATGCTGAAAACAAGCACGATATTTTGAAAATGGCGCTCCGAATAGGCTAACCGTCGCAGCAGTTAATCTGAAGCGGGGGTTATTAAATATGAACGTTAAGCCACTCCACATAAATATCTCTAAAAACAACGTTGCATTGTATCTGATAGATACAAATGTCATTTCTGCTGTAGCCCCGCTACAACCCTCTTCTCTTCTCAGCTTATGGCTGGAAGCTCACTCAGACCGACTGTTTCTCTCCGCCGTCACCATCGCAGAGATTGAGGAAGGCATAGAGAAACTGCGCCGAGTTGGCAGTATCAAGCGCGCGGCGGCGCTTGGTGATTGGCTTGAAACGCTTTTGCATCTCTATGACACGCGGATTCTACCGTTAAACGTTCCCGTCGCGCGGCTTACAGGAAAGCTATCCGATCACGCCCGGTCGCAAGGTCAGGCCCCTGGTTTCGCCGATATTGCCATTGCTGCGACTGCCCAATATCACCGCTTGACTGTACTAACCCGCAATCTGCGGCATTTTGAGCCGCTGGGTGTGAACGTGATAGATCCTTTCACACACTTGCCGGAGTAACGCGCTATCTCTGTCCGGTAAGTTACACCCCAGCCGCCACTGTCCCCCGCAAATAATCGCGCATCGCCCGTGTTGCCATGTCTTTGGCCGTCATCGGATTTTCGGGGCGTTGGCAGATTTTCTCATTCAGCATCAAAGTCGCGTAACCGTGAACGATGGCCCAAGCCGTCGCCACGCGGTAATCGAGATCGTCGATCCCCAGTGTCGGCCCCAGTGTCGGCCCCTGTGCCGTATAGATAACCTGAACCGCTGCAACCAAGCACGCATACGCGCGGGTGCTTGCCGCCAATAGGGCGGGGGTGCGCTCGTCCAGGCTATCGCGGTCGAACATGAGCAGGAACATCGCCCGATTATCGCCCGCGAACTGCACATAGGCGGCGGCCATCGCAACCAGTGCTTCCGTCGGCACGCTATGGCGGGAGGCGGCGACCTGGAGCGCTTCGGTGAACTCATCAAACCCATCCGCCGCACAATCGCTTAGGAAATGCCGGACGCTGGGGAAATGGTGCCGGGGGGCCGCGTGCGAAACATTGGCGCGGCGCGCAGCCTCCCGCAGCGAGAGGGCGGGCACCCCCGCCTCTTCCAACATCGCGCGCCCAGCGGCAATCAGCGCGCCGCGCAAATCGCCGTGGTGGTAGCGCGGGAGTTTGTCGATTTTCACCGTCATGCTTTTTTCTAACGCACCATCTTGTCGTTGACAAGTTTTAGGTTATCATCAATCTAGTCATCGACAAGATTTGTGTTGGGGCGTTCTCCGTGCGCTAAGGCTCACGTCACGCGCTCCAACTCTTTATTTTTTTAGCAAATACGTCGTCGCGGGTGATCCCACCCGCTCGGGATTTGCTCTAGGAGACGCCTATGTTTGCAACGCCCCCAACGGCGGCGGCGCTTTTTGGCCCGGCCAACACGTTTGCGCTGGCGGGATGGGGACTCTTGGCGCTGGCGATCCTGTTCCGCTGGCGAAAGCTGCGGGATTGGGGGCCGGGCTTTGCCATTCCCCTACTGCTCTCAACCTTCTACACCGCCATCATTGGCATTCACTGGTGGGAGGCCGAGGGCGGTTTTAGCAGCCTCGCTGGCGTGGCCAAGCTATTTCAGTCCGACTGGATCTTGCTGGCGGGCTGGGTGCATTACCTCGCCTACGATCTCTTCATCGGCACTTGGATTGCCCGTGATGCCGACGCCCGTAATCTTCCCCGCTGGGTGCTGATCCCAGTGCTGCCGCTGGCGTTTTTGTTCGGCCCGGCGGGGTTTTTGCTGTGGATTATGCTGCGGTTCGCGCTTCAGCCTGCTGTTCAGGGGAAAACCCTATGACGCGCCTATCGCTTAAAACGGCCTATGAGGGCAACCGCTGGCTGGCGGCAACGGGATATTTCTTTGCGCTCTGCCTTATCCCCACCGGGCTTGCCTATCTGCTGGATGGGCGGCAGTTCAACGGTATTTCCGTTTGGATCAAGCCGATGAAATTTCAGGCGTCGCTGGCGGTTCACCTGCTCACGGTTTCGCTGCTGCTGGCGTTTTTACAGGAGGAAAAGCGTTCCGGGCGGCTGATTTTTTGGCTGTCGATGACGCTTATCGCGGCGGGGGCCTTCGAGGTTCTGTACGTCCTGTGGCAAGGCGCGCAAGCCAGCGGATCGCATTATAACCTCAACACTCCGTTCACGCGGGTGATGTACTCGCTGATGGGGGTCGGCGCAGTCACGCTCGTTGCAGTCTCGGCGTGGATTGGGGTGCTGATTCTCCGTCACCCAACAGGGCCGAAGGTGCTGGCAACCGGGGCAGGATTGGGGTTGTTGCTGGGGGGTATTCTAGGGGGGCTTACCGGCGCGTGGATGTCGGCCCAGCCGGGTCACTGGGTTGGTGGCATTGCGAGCGATGCGGGCGGTCTGCCGATTATCGGGTGGGCGCGCGACGGCGGCGATTTGCGCGTCGCGCATTTCTTCGGGCTGCATATGATGCAAGCGCTACCGTTGCTGGCACTCTTGCTCTTGGCGATGAAACGCCAGACGGGACGGGTTCCGCTCTACATAGGCGCAGTTCTTGGCACGCTGCTAACGCTCGCCACCTTTGTGCAGGCGATTGCTGGGCGGCCGTTTCTGTAGCATCGCCTATTTCCCCGGCGCGCCTGCTGCGTACCACGCGCCCAACAGCGCCCGTTCTTCCTCGGTGATCGCCGTTACATTGCCCTGGGGCATGGAGCGGCGGATCACCGCTTGCTCGTGAATGCGCCCGGCCCAACGCTTAATATCGCCCGCGTCTTCCAACTTTATTCCCGCCGGAGCGGTAACGAAAGCCGCGCGCGAGGGTGTGGCGGCATGACAGGAAACGCAGCGGTTGTTGATGATTTCCTGCACATTGGCAAACGTCACCCGCTCCGGCGCAATCACAATCGCCGGGCCTTTGGGGGCGTGCGGGCGCGGGTAGAGAAACACGGCCACTCCCGCCAAGAGCGCCGCGCCAGTCAGCGGTAGCCACGGTTTGATGATGCCCTTGTGCTTCAGATTGAAGAAATGCCGAATGAGCATTCCTGCAACCGTAATCACCATCAACACGGCCCAGTTCCACGCGCCCGAATACGTCATCGGGTAGTGGTTGCTAATCATAATGAACAGCACGGGCAGCGTAAGATAATTGTTATGAACCGAGCGCTGCTTGCCGCGCAGTCCATAAATTGGGTCCGGCTCTTGGCCTTGGGCAATCGCCGCCACCATTTTCTTTTGGCCGGGGATGATGACGAAAAACACATTGCCGACCATGCAGGTGCCAATCATCGCGCCGATATGGATAAAGGCCGCGCGCCCGCCTAAGACCTGCCCCAATCCAAAAGCCATCACCCCCAATAACACCAACCCGATCACGGCAAAATCGAGGCCCGATTGAACCAAATCGGTCCGGCATAACCCCTCATAAATCAGCCAACCGCCCAGCAGCGCCGCCGCGCCAACGGCCACCGCCTGCCACGGCTCCAGTACCATCACGGCAGGATCGACCATAAATGTCGAAGCTCCCGCCCAATACAGCAGGGCAAGCAGGCCCATGCCGCTCATCCAGGTAAAATACGCCTCGTACTTAAACCAATGCAGCCGTTCAGGAATCCAGCCCGGCCCGGTCATGAACTTGCGGTTATGATAAAAACCGCCGCCATGCACCGACCAGATTTCCCCATACACGCGCGGGTTCGGGTCTTTCGGCGGCACCTCCAAATGATTATCGAGCCAGACAAAATAGAAGGAAGAGCCGATCCAGGCGATCCCCGTAATCAGATGCACCCACCGCACCAGCATCTGCGCCCAATCGAGCAAATAGGCTTCAAGCGCCATCCGTATCTCCGTCCAGACAGGGGCGGTGCCCCTGTAACCCCCGTTAAGGAGCGACGGCCCCTTAACAATCCCGAGTTCTCGCTATTTTACGCCTAGCAAATCCTGCACCATCGCTAATTGGATTTCCGCCGCCGTTACCATTTGGTCGATGGGAACGCTTTCGTTGGCCGCATGGCCTTGCGCGCCTGCGCCGGGGCCGAAGTTGATGATTTCGATACCGTCATCGGCAAAATAGCGCCCGTCCGAAACGCCGGTAGCATTCAGAAAGCGCGTCTCGGTGCCCGTTACCGCTTTGATGGCTTTTTGGAATGCGGCAACACCCTGCCCGCCTTCGGGAGCACGAAAACCGTTCGTACCCCGCAGAAGCGCGATGCTAACGGTGCCTTCAGGCTCGTCGATAGCCTCCACGATGGCTTTCATCTCGGCAAAAGCGTCGGTGACTTTTTCGGTGGGCAGCACGCGGCGATCGAGTTCTACCCAGCAGAAGTTGGGGACGACATTGGTGTTATGCCCCCCCCGGATCATACCGATATTATTGGTGGAGAGCATCGCCCCGTCACGGCGCGCGGCAAGGCGGGGGGATAGAATTGCCTCAAGCTGGCTAAGAACGCGCAGCATCCGCAGGATAGCATTATCGCCCGCTGCGGGATTGCCCGCGTGCGCTGCCGTGCCGCTGGCCTCGATCCGCACCCACATTACGCCGCGTTCGGCCGTGATAAGGTGATTTTCCGTCTGTGCGCCCAGCACCAACACCTGCGGCTTCACCACGCCGATTTCGCGCAGGTAGAACATACCATCCGGCCCTAGGTTTTCTTCGTCCGCAACGAAGGTGAAGCAGACTTCCCCTTTCGTCGGCCCGCCACGCCGGGCGATTTCTTCGGCCAGCCAGATTTGCACGGCCATATTGCCCTTACCGTTACCCGCACCAAGCCCGTAGATCAGCCCGTCTTTTTCAACGGCGGTGAACGGGTCCGTCTGCCACATCGCCCGCTCGCCAACCGAAACCGTATCGGCATGGGCGTTGAACACGAGGCGCGGTTCGCCCGACCCCAGCTTGGCGACGACATTCGTATAGCCCTGCGCGTCGGTCTCTGGCGAGCGCGCCAAGACTTCAACCCTGTAACCCGCCCGCGTTAGCCGTTCGGCGGTATAAGCGTTGATCGCCCGGCAATCACCTGAAGGAAAGGGGCTGGGGCGCGCAATCAAATCGCTCAGGATCGACACAAGCGCGGGGCGGACGGCGGCGGGATTGAAAGTCATGCGTCTCTCGTTCGGTTCAAGTATTGGCCAGGGCCAGCAGAGTTTCGGCGAGAACGCGCGCGCCCGCAACACAGTCTGTCGGCGTGGCCGATTCGGCCTCATTATGGCTCACGCCGCCGAGGCAGGGAATGAAGATCATTCCCGTCGGGCAAAGCCGCGCCATGAATTTCGCATCGTGATTCGCGCCGGACGGCAAGGACTGGTGAGAGTAGCCGAGCGCCACCGTGGCAGCCGCCACCTGATCAATCACCAACGCATCGAAAGCCACGGGCGGCCCGGTAAAGGTTTCGCGCACAGCAATCGCACACGACCCGGCATTGGCTTCCAGCGTCGGCGCGACCAGATCGCCCAAGCGCTGCACAGTGGCGGCGTCTGGGTGGCGGAAGTCGATTGTGAAGAAAACCTTGCCCGGCACGGTATTCGGCGAGCCGGGGGAAACTTCCATCCGTCCCACCGTGAAGCGCACCTGATCGTCCGGGTCAGTCATCACGACGCGCAAGGCTTGAATGCTGCTCAGGGCCGCCATCAGGGCATCTTTGCGCTGGGCGCGCGGCGTTGTTCCCGCGTGCGCCTCGCTACCCGTGATTTCGACGGCAAACCAGCGCGCGCCTTGAATGCCGGTGACGATACCGATGGTATCACCCGCCGCTTCCAAGCGCGGCCCCTGTTCGATATGGGCTTCCACATAGGCGTGAACGGGAAAGCCGAAGTTCCGCGCTGGGCCGATTTTTGGCAGGGCGGCAATCGCCTCGCCTACGGTTGCGCCTGTTTTATCGGCAACAGCCAACATTTCGGCCAGCGGCATTGCGCCCGCGAACACGCCGGAACCCATGCAACCCGGCTGAAACCGCGCCCCTTCCTCGTTCATCCAGCCGACGACCTCTAGCGCGCGGCGGGTTTGCACCCCGGCATCGTCCAAGGCTTCCAGTACCTCGAACCCGGCCAGCACGCCATAAACGCCATCGAACCGCCCGCCCGTCGGTTGCGTGTCGAGATGGGAGCCGGTCATCACCGGCGGCAAGCTGGGATCGCTCCCCTCGCGGCGCATATAAAGATTGCCGATAGCATCTTCTGATACGCTGTAGCCGCGCGTTTTCGCCCATCCGGCCAGCATAAGCCGTGCCGCGCCATCTTCCGGTGTGAGCGCCAACCGGCGCACGCCGCCTTTCGGCGTCGCGCCAATCGCCGCAAGATCGCTTAAGCGTGACCACAGCCGCGTTTCGCTCACATGCTCCGCCAGTAGCGCTCTTGTCATCCGTCCCTCCCACTCGATACCGTTGCGACTGTTATTTTTAGGCTGACACGGAAAACCCGGCGCGACAATTGCCTCCCGTCCCCCTGCTCTTAGCAGTGCACTCTATGCAGGCCCAAACCGCAGGAACAACACCATGAGTTTTTCGAGCGCTCCCTACCCCCGCGATATGATTGGCTACGGCCCCAACCCGCCGCACGCCCAGTGGCCGAACGGGGCCAAGATTGCGGTGAGCTTCGTGCTGAACTACGAGGAGGGTGGCGAGAACTGCGTTCTGCATGGCGATGCCGCCTCGGAAGCGTTCCTATCGGAAATCATCGGCGCGCACCCGATTGTCGGCGCGCGGCATATGAATATGGAAAGCATTTATGAATACGGCAGCCGCGCTGGGGTTTGGCGGCTGCTGCGGCTGTTTCAAGAGTTCGATATGCCGCTCACCGTTTACGCGGTTGGTATGGCGTTAGAGCGCTACCCGCAGTTGGCCGAAGCCTTCGTGGGGCTGGGCCATGAAATCGCCAGCCACGGCTACCGCTGGATCGACTATCAGAATATCCCGGAAGATGTCGAGCAGGCCGATATGCTCCGCTCGATTGAGGCCATTAAACGCCTCACCGGCAGCCGCCCGCGTGGCTGGTACTTGGGCCGCTGTAGCCCGAACACGCGCCGTCTCGTCGCCCAAGAAGGCGGGTTTCTCTACGATAGCGATAGTTACGCCGACGATCTGCCCTATTGGGACCGCAGCCACGGGCGGGCGCAGTTGATGATCCCCTATACGCTGGATGCCAATGATATGCGCTTTGCCACCGCTCAAGGTTTCCACACCGGCGACCAGTTTTTTGCCTATCTGCGGGATGCGTTCGACGCGCTGTATGCCGAAGGCGATACCGCCCCTAAAATGATGTCGGTCGGGCTGCACTGCCGCCTTATTGGCCGTCCGGGGCGCGTGATCGGCTTACGGCGGTTCCTCGATCATATTGCTCGCCACACAGGGGTGTGGGTAACACGGCGCATCGACATCGCCCATCACTGGATCGCCACGCACCCTGCTTAAAATCGTTTTATTATGGGACGCTGGCGATGGTTGACCAAAAGGTCAAATTAGCCGCACACTTAGCTTACGCTTTTGATACTGAGGCATAATGCAGACGCCAATTCGCTTCCTCATGGGCGGGCAGATTCAAGAAATTGTGGTCACGGACCCCACCGTCACCCTGCTCGATTGGTTGCGCGGCCATGCCCGTCGCTCAGGCACGAAGGAAGGCTGTGCCGAGGGCGATTGCGGGGCCTGTACGGTCGCCATTGGCACGCTGGCGGGCGGGGGCGTGAGCTATCAGGCCGTCAACGCCTGCATTCAGTTTCTGCCGATGCTCGACGGGAAACAGGTAGTGACGGTGGAAGACCTAGCCCCCTCGGACGCCGCTCTGCACCCGGTCCAGCAGGCTATGGTAACGGAACACGCCAGCCAATGCGGTTTCTGCACGCCTGGCTTTGTCATGAGCCTCTACACTCTCTATCAGTCACGCACCACGCCCCCCGCGCGGGAAGAGATCGACACGGCGTTGGCCGGGAACCTGTGCCGTTGCACGGGCTATACGCCGATCATCGCGGCGGCGGCGAGCATGTTCAGCCTGCCCCGCCCCCCTACCGAGCCGCCTGTGGCCCTGCTTCGGCAACTCCAGCGCCGCGAAGCGCTGTCGATTACCAGTGATACGGGTCAACGCTTCGATGCGCCGGTGACGCTGGACGGTTTGGCGGATCTGGTGGAACGGTTCCCCCAGGCAGAGCTTTTGGCGGGTGCCACCGATATTGGCCTGTGGGTAACGAAACAGCACCGCTCTATGCCGCATCTGATTTCTGTCGGCGCGGTGGCAGCCTTGAAAGAAATCGAGGAAGCGCCGACAGTTATCCACTTTGGTGCGGGGGTTAGCTTTACCGACGCCCTACCGTACCTTGCCAACATTCACTTAGATTTAGAGCGGCTGTTTAAGCGCATCGGCTCCGTTCAAATCCGCAATAGCGGCACCTTGGGCGGCAATATCGGCAACGGCTCGCCGATTGGCGACTCGATGCCTGCGCTCATCGCCCTCGGGGCAACGCTCACCCTCCGAAAAGGCTTAGTAGAACGGTCATTGCCGCTGGAAGATTATTTTCTGGAGTACCGTAAAACTGCCCGGCAGTTGGGGGAGTTTATTGTTTCGATTTCGGTCTTAAAGCTAGAAAACAACTCTCGTTACGGAACCGATAAGATTTCTAAGCGGATGGATCAGGATATTTCCGCCGTCTGCGCGGCCTATCGGCTGGAGCTTGAGGGCGGGATTATTACCGCCGCCCGTCTCGGCTTTGGCGGTATGGCGGGCGTTCCGGCGCGGGCGCGGGCGGCAGAAGCGGCGCTGCGCGGCAAGCCGTTCGAGGAGGCAACAATCCGGGGCGCGATGGACGCGCTTGCGGAAGATTTCAGCCCCCTCAGCGATATGCGGGCCTCAGCAGCCTATCGGCTTACCGTCGCGCGAAACCTGCTGCTGCGCTTCTACTTGCGGGAGACGGGCGCATACGGTCAGGAGGCCGCTCAATGAAGGACGGTGCACCCCCCTCTACTCCCCCCGTCCCCACCGTTGGCACGTCCCAGCCCCACGACGCCGCCTGCCGCCATGTGCGCGGCACGGCACCCTATATCGACGATTTGCCGGAACCGGCGGGGTTGTTGCACGCAGCAATCGGCCTCAGTCGCCACGCGCACGGACGGCTAAAGGCGCTCGATCTCGCAGAAGTTCGCGCCTTTCCCGGCGTTGTCGCCGTGTTGAGTGCGGCGGATATTCCTGGCGAGAATAATGTTGGTCCCGTGGTGAAGGACGACCCGATTTTGGCGGAAAGCCTCATCGAGTTCCACGGTCAAGCCCTCTTCGCCGTGGCTGCCGACACCCTGCACGCAGCGAGAAGGGCAGCCCGCCTGGAGGTGGCCGAGGTCGAACCGCTCCCAGCGATCCTAACCATTGACGACGCAATGGCGGTCAAAAATTTCATTCTGAAACCGGAACGAATGGCACGCGGCGACGCGGCAACCGCCATTGCCGGGGCCGCGCATCGGTTGTCCGGCAGGCTTGAGATGGGTGGGCAGGATCATTTTTATCTGGAAGGGCAAATCTCCCTCGCTATCCCCACCGAGGAAGGCGGGGTTTTGCTCTATTGCTCCACGCAGCATCCGTCGGAAGTGCAGCATCTCGTCGCCCATGCCCTCGGCATTCCCGATGCCTTAGTAACGGTCGAAGTTCGGCGTTTAGGCGGCGGCTTTGGCGGCAAAGAAACCCAGGCGGCGCAGTTTGCCGCGCTCGCCGCGCTTTTCGCGCTCAAAACCGGGCGGCCCGTCAAGCTGCGGCTCGACCGCGACGATGATATGGTGATGACCGGCAAGCGCCATGACTTCCGCGTGCGCTATCAGGTTGGGTTCGATGCAGAAGGCCGAATCGAAGGGCTAGCAGTCGAACTCGCCGCGCGCTGCGGTTATTCGGCAGACCTGTCGGGTGCGATTAACGACCGCGCCATGTTCCATATCGACAACTGCTATTATCTGCCCCATGTGGCGGTAGATTCGTTCCGATTGAAGACCAATACGGCCTCCAATACCGCCTTTCGCGGCTTCGGCGGTCCGCAGGGGATGCTGGCGATTGAAGCGGTGTTGGACGACATCGCCCGTGTGCGCGGTCTCGATCCGCTGGCGGTTCGCCGAGCTAACCTTTATGGGCCGGGGCGCGACGTAACCCCCTATGGACAGACGGTTGACGATGGCATCGGCCCGCGCCTGATTGCCCGGTTGGCGGAAAGTGCGGATTATGCCGCGCGGCGGGCAGCGATTATGAGCTTCAACGCTCAGAACCGCTTTGTTAAGCGCGGTTTGGCCCTAACCCCAGTGAAATTCGGGATTTCGTTCACCACGACCTTTCTCAATCAGGCGGGGGCCTTGATCCACGTTTATACCGATGGGTCGGTGCAGGTGAACCACGGCGGGATCGAGATGGGCCAGGGGCTTTATCAGAAAATCCGGCAGGTTGTGGCCGATTGTTTCGGTATCGGTCTGAATCAGGTATTGGCGACGGCAACGACCACGGGGAAAGTACCGAATACCTCCGCAACCGCCGCGTCTGCCGGGGCCGATATGAACGGCAAAGCGGCGGAAGCAGCAGCGCTGACCATTCGCGGGCGACTGGCGGCCTTCGCGGCCCAGAAATATGATGTGCCGGAAGCGGCGGTTTGCTTCGTCGGTGGGCAGGTGCAGGCAGGGGAAGCGCGCGTGGCGTTTGCCGATCTCGTCCGCGCGGCCTATCTTGCGCGCATCTCGCTCTCCGCCACCGGCTTCTATGCCACGCCAAAAATTCATTTCGACCGCGCAACTTTCAGCGGCAGGCCCTTCCTTTATTACGCCTATGGCGCAGCGGTTGCCGAAGTCGAAGTCGATTGCCTGACGGGGGAGAACCGATTGCTGCGGGCGGATATTCTGCACGATTGCGGCACCTCCCTAAACCCGGCGCTGGACAAAGGCCAAATCGAAGGCGGTTTCATTCAAGGCATGGGTTGGCTCACGATGGAAGAGTTGGTGTGGGACGCGCAAGGCCGCTTACGAACTCACGCCCCTTCCACGTACAAAATCCCGGTGTGCCGCGACGTGCCGGAGGCTTTCACCGTAAACCTGTGGGATGAACCTAACCGGGAAGACACGATCCACCGCTCCAAAGCCGTGGGCGAACCCCCGTTGATGCTGGCCAATGCTGTGTTCTTCGCCCTGCGCGATGCCGTTGCCGCAACGACCCTCCTGCCTGGCCCATTGCCCGCCCCCGTGCCGTTAGATGCGCCCGCAACGCCGGAGCGGGTTCTAACGGCGATCATGGCCCTCTCTGGTGCCGCATGAGGGAGTTCTTTGCTGCTTTGGCTGATTGGGAGCGCGCGGGCACGCCCTTCGTGCTCATCACTCTGCTCGACGCTCAAGGCTCCACCCCGCGCCAAGCCGGAACCAAAATGGCCGTGAGCGCGGGGAAGGTTCTCGGCACGATCGGCGGCGGCGCGCTGGAGTTCGAGGCGATTGCCCTGGGCCGGGAGCTTCTGGTAAAGCGCGCCGCCGTGCCGGTAACGCGAAAATGGCCGCTGGGGCCAACCTTGGGGCAATGTTGCGGGGGCAGCGTGACGGTGAGTTTCGAGCCAATTCTCCCCCCCGCTCTCACCCTTGCGCTGTTCGGCGCGGGCCATGTCGCAAAGGCGCTGGTGGCAGTGCTTGGCCCGCTGCCCCGGCGGATTGATTGGATTGATGCGCGCCCGGATGAGTTTCCCGAAAGCCTGCCACCGCAAGTCGTCGTTCATGTTACTCCGCACGCGGCATTGATTATCCCAAAACTACCTGCGGGATGTTTCGTACTCGTTATGACCCACGATCACGCGCTAGACCTGGATATTACCGCCGCCGCCCTCGGGCGGGCCGATCTGCCCTATGTTGGCCTCATTGGTTCGGCCACAAAAAAGGCGCGGTTTTTGAAGAGACTAGCGGCGATTGGGCTTGCGGAAGCCGCTGCTACTCGCCTCGTTTGCCCCATCGGCCTGCCCAGTACGGGCGGCAAAGACCCGCGCGAAATCGCCATCGCCACGGCAGCGCAACTGCTGCAAATTGCAAGCGGTGCGCCGGTTCCGGCAGTGGGTTTCCCCGCAACGGAGGAGCAAGACCATGACCGTTTCGACCGCTGACATCGCCCGCCGTATTGATCAAGCGTTAGGCCACGAAAAAGCCGATGTGGTGATTAAGAACGTCCGGCTGCTCGATGTAGTCTCGGGCACCTTGCACCGTTCCGATATTGCCCTCTGCGGCGACAAAATCGTCGGAACCTTTGATGAGTACTCGGGCGTGCGCGAAATCGACGGGTCCGATCAGGTGGCCGTACCGGGGTTTATCGACGCGCATGTGCATGTTGAATCCTCCCTCGTCACACCCGGCGAGTTCGATCGCTGCGTGCTGCCGCGCGGCACGACGACGGCGGTGTGCGATCCCCATGAAATCAGCAATGTGTTGGGCGAAGCGGGCTTGCGTTATTTTCTGGAGGCTTCCGAGGCGCTGGTGATGGATTTGCGCGTGCAACTCTCCTCCTGCGTTCCGGCGACGGGGTTAGAGACTTCCGGGGCAACGCTAGGGGCCTCGGTGTTGCGGAAATATAAGAACCACCCGCGCACGTTGGGGTTGGCGGAGTTTATGAATTATCCGGGGCTGTTCGCCAAAGACGGCGAGGTTCTGGAAAAACTAGCCGATTTTGCTGGCTCCCATATAGATGGACACGCACCGCTGGTGCGGGGGAAGGATCTAAACGCCTATCTTTCCGCCGGAATCCGCAACTGCCACGAAACTACCAGTGCGGCGGAAGCGCGCGAAAAGCTGAGTAAGGGGATGCAGGTGCTCATCCGCGACGGCTCCGTCAGCCGCGATGTCGCGGCCCTCACGCCCATTCTCAACGCCCGCACTGCCCCCTTCTGCGGCTTTTGCACTGATGACCGCAACCCGTTAGAAATCGCCCAAGAAGGCCATATGGATCACTTGATCCGCACTGCCATCAAGCTCGGGGCAGACCCTGCGGACGCCTACCGGGCGGCAAGCTGGTCCAGCGCGCAACACTTTGGCCTGCGGGATCGTGGATTGATCGCGCCGGGGTGGCGGGCGGATATTGTGTTGCTCGATGATTACGAAAGCTGCACGGTTGGCCGCGTGATCCAGGCGGGAAAGCTGATTACGCCCGAAAGTTTTATGGGCCGCAGACTGCCCGAAATCGTCGGCCTCAACTCCGTCAAGCTCGATCCCGTCACAGCATCCCATTTCGCCCATCCTGCCGCCGCCGCGACGCAGCCGGTGATCGGCGTGCTGCCGGGCAAAATCGTAACGGAATTCCGCACCGCCACGCTGGCTTTCGGGGCCGATGGGCTGAAGGCCGATATAGCGCAAGACGTGCTGAAAATCGCCGTACTCGCCCGGCATGGCATAAACCGCAATATCGGGCGCGGGTTTGTGCAGGGCTTCGGGTTTAAGGCCGGGGCGCTCGCGTCCTCAGTTGGGCATGATAGCCACAATATCTGCGTTGTCGGGACCAGCGAGGCCGATATGGCCGCTGCCGTGAACCGCGTGATCGCGCTGGGCGGCGGCTTTGTTGCGGTCAAAGACGGGGCCGTGCTGGCCGATTTGCCCTTGCCCGTCGCGGGTTTGATGAGCCTGCTGCCGTTCGAGGGGGTCGATACCCAACTGCAAACCCTCCGCGCTGCTGTGAAAGCGATGGGCTGCCCGCTGGAGGAGCCGTTCTTGCAACTGGCGTTCCTGCCGCTCCCGGTCATCCCGCATTTGAAGATCACCGATTTTGGCTTGGTGGATGTGGACCGCTTCCGGCTGATTGCGTAGTTTCTGTGCGAGCGCCGTGTTAGAATTATAAAGCGCACCCCCCGCCCCCAACCCGGTGCGGGGGGTGCCTTCCATACATCACCCCAGCGTCGGCATCGTAAACTGCGCGCCCGCCCGAATGCCGGTGGGCCAGCGCTGGGTGATCGTTTTCAGGCGCGTATAAAAGCGCACGCCTTCCGGCCCGTGCATGTGGTGATCGCCGAATAAGGACCGCTTCCAGCCGCCGAAGCTGTGAAAGGCCATCGGCACCGGAATCGGCACATTCACGCCGACCATGCCCACTTGAATGCGGTTGGCGAACTCTCGCGCGGCATCGCCATCGCGGGTAAAAATAGCAGTACCGTTGCCGAACTCGTGCGCGTTAATCAAGTCCACCGCATCGCTAAAACTATCGGACCGTACAACACCCAACACGGGGCCGAAGATTTCTTCCCGATAAATCCGCATATCCGGCGTCACATTATCGAACAGGCTGCCGCCGAGGAAGAAGCCATCCTCGTAACCTTGCAGCTTGAGGCCCCGACCATCGACGACGAGGCTCGCGCCTTCAGCGACGCCCACATTGATATAGGATTGCACCTTGGCGAAATGATCTGCCGTCACCAGCGGCCCCATTTCGGCGGTAGGATCGGTGCCTGGCCCGACTTTGAGCGCACGCACGCGCGGCTCCAGCTTCTTCATGAGAGCATCGCCAACACCGCCGACGGCAACCGCGACCGAAATCGCCATACAGCGCTCCCCTGCCGAGCCATACGCCGCGCCCATAAGGGCATCAACGGCCTGATCGAGATCGGCATCGGGCATCACGACCATATGATTCTTTGCCCCGCCCAAAGCCTGCACGCGCTTGCCGTGTGCCGAGCCGACGCGGTAGATGGTTTCGGCAATGGGGGTAGAGCCGACGAAGGAAATCGCCTGAATATCCGGGTGAACCAGCAGCCGTTCCACCGACTCGCGCCCGCCCTGCACGACCTGGAACACACCATCGGGCAACCCGGCTTCAGTCAGCAACGCCGCCATTTTCAGCGCGGCGGACGGGTCTTTTTCAGACGGTTTCAGAATGAAGCAGTTCCCCGTGGCCAGCGCCACCGGAGCCATCCACAGCGGCACCATGACGGGGAAGTTGAACGGCGTAATCCCGACGACAACCCCCAACGCCTGCCGGTTCGACCAGCTATCTATCCCCGGTCCAACCTGCTCGGTATATTCGCCCTTCAACAGGTGCGGAATACCGCAGGCGAATTCCACGACTTCCAGCCCGCGCGTTACTTCGCCGTCGGCATCCGTTAGAACTTTGCCGTGTTCGGCGGTCACGATCGCGGCAAGCTCCGCCCGGTCGCGCTCCAGCAGTTCCTTGAAGCGGAACATCACCCGCGCCCGGCGTAATGGCGACAGGCCGCCCCAGGCCGGAAAAGCCGCTTTCGCCACCGCGACCGCCGCATCCACTTCGGCAACACTGGCAAGGGCAACCCTGCCGCTCTGCTCGCCCGTCGCCGGGTTGAACACTGGAGCGAATTGGCCGCTGGTGCCTGCCTGGAGTTTACCGTTAATCCAATGCGAAATCTCTTGAGCCACTTTTCTCTCCCTAAACCGTTCCCCAAGATTGAGATTGGGTCTGGCTTTACCATAGCGTAAATACCGGGCGTTCCCGCAAGCCCTACAAGGGGCGCGTGACGACTGTAAAGCGGCGCAAACTCGGCTATCCTCCGGCCAGGATAAAAACTTTGAAACGCTTTCTTGAAGGGACGAGCCGCTTGTGAGTAACCCTCTGCCCTCGTGGCTTCACCCTCTTTGGGTCCGCTTGGTCGTCCTGCTGATCTGTGTCGGCTGGATCGCCGTTGAAAGTTTTTGGGGCGAGCCTTTCTGGGCCACGCTGGCAGTTGGCGTAACCGCGCTTTGTGCCTGGGAGCTTTTCTTGAAACCGGCGCGTCGGAACCGCACTCGGTAACGGATAAGAGGACGCATGGGGGGGCGCGTGTATTTTGTACCTAAAGCCGCGCCTTCGTGCTCCGGGGCGTTGCCAGCAGCAGGCTGGTTTCGCTGCCCGTAATGCCGGGGATAAGCCGAATGCGGCGCAGCACATTATCGAAATCGGTCAGGGTCGCAGCCCCCAACTCCACCACCAGATCCCAGCGGCCATTCGTTGTGTGAATCTCCGAGACTTCGGCAAAGCCCCCCAGTGCGCGGATCACCCGGTCGCCCATCTGGCCCTCGATTTCAACCATCATAATACCCCGCACGGGTAGTTCCACGGCGTCGGCGCGTAGGATGACGGTATAACCGAGCACTGCACCGCTTTGCTCCAACCGCCCCATCCGGGCGCGGACGGTGGCGCGCGACGCCCCCAGTTCCAGCGCTAAATCGGAAACGCTCCGCCGCCCGTTATGGCGTAGCAGCGTGATGAGCCGTTCATCGAGATGATCCATAACTTTCCATTTCGGCAGAGTGATTAGCCAATTTGGCAAATCTTATCATGATTTTTGCCAATCTCCTGTGTTCATAGTGCCAGGAAGGAATGATCTAATAAGGATGTTCACGAGTAAGGCAGAGTTCCGATGGCCCAAACCCCCGCCTCCCCCACTGTTTTAGCCCGTACTGTTTTAGACTGCAAAATTCTCGCCGTCCCCATTCAGGAGGGTGCCGGGCGTTTAGGGTGCGAGATGGGGCCTGCCGCTTTTCGGGCCGCCGGATTGGCGGGCGCGATCACCGAGCTTGGCCATAGCGTGCGCGATCTTGGCACTGTTATGCCCGCCCAACCGCGCGACCTGCATCACCCGAACCCGGCCTTGACAGCACTCCCGGACGTCGTGGCCTGGATCGAAGCGCTGACCGAGGCGGCGTATCAGGCCAGTGCCGAAGGCTTCCCGATTTTCGTCGGCGGCGATCACTCGCTGGCCGCAGGCACGATCCCCGGCCTCGCCCGGAGGGCTGCCGAACAGGGCCGCCCATTCTTCGTGCTGTGGCTCGACGCGCACCCGGATTTTCACACGCTGGAATCGACCACCAGCGGCCATTTGCACGGAACGCCGGTGGCTTATTTCACTGGAATCAAGAGCTTCGAGGGCGTGTTTCCGCCGCTACCAACGGTCGTTGATCCAAAGAATGTGTGCATGATGGGTATTCGCTCTGTCGATGCCGCCGAGCGCGCGGCGCTGCGCGATACGGACATCACGATCCACGATATGCGCGCGATTGACGATTACGGCATTGCGCCGCTGCTCACCGCCTTCCTGAGCCGTGTGGCAGACGCCAACGGCCTACTGCATGTTAGCTTCGATGTGGATTTTCTCGACCCCTCCATCGCCCCCGGCGTAGGCACTCCCGTTCAAGGCGGCCCGACACTGCGGGAAGCCCATCTGTTGATGGAAATGCTGCACGAATGTGGGCGCGTGACCAGTCTCGACCTTGTGGAACTGAACCCTTTCCTCGACGAGCGGGGCCGCACGGCAACCCTCATGGTCGATCTCGTTGGCAGCCTGCTGGGCCGCTCTATTCTCGACCGCTCGAAAGGGACTTACCGATGACCCGCTCCCCCAATCTCAATATCGTTCCCTTCGTTTCAGTCGATCACATGATGAAGCTGGTGCTGACGATTGGCACCGAACGCTTCCTGACCGAGCTTGCCGAGTATATCGAGGATGATTTCAAGCGCTGGGAGAGTTTCGATAAAACCGCGCGGGTGGCGTCCCACTCGCTCGACGGCGTGATCGAACTTATGCCAACGAGCGACGGGGCGCTGTATGGGTTCAAATACGTTAACGGCCACCCGAAGAATATCCGCGACGGTCGCCAAACCGTTACCGCCTTCGGGGTGCTGGCCGATGTTGGCACGGGTTATCCCGTGTTGATGACCGAAATGACCATTCTCACTGCCCTCCGCACTGCCGCCATGTCTGCCGTCGCCGCCAAATATCTGGCGCCCAAGGGTTCCGATACGATGGCGATAATCGGCAATGGCGCGCAGTCCGAGTTTCAGGCGATGGCCTTCAAGGCCATTCTGGGCATCACCAAGCTGCGGCTCTACGACATTGATCCGGTCGCGACCGAAAAATGCGCGCGCAATCTCGCTGGGGCCGGGTTCGAGATTACCCAGTGCAAAACGTCGCAAGACGCGGTTGAAGGCGCGCATATCATCACCACCGTCACAGCAGATAAACAATGCGCCACCATTCTGACCGATAATATGGTTGGGGCTGGCGTGCATATTAATGCCGTTGGCGGCGACTGCCCCGGCAAGACGGAACTGCACAAGGATATTCTCACCCGCTCGGATATTTTCGTGGAATACCCACCGCAAACGCGCATTGAAGGCGAAATTCAGCAGCTTCCCGCCGACTACCCGGTGATCGAGCTTTGGGAAGTGATGGTTGGCAAAACCCAAGGGCGGCGTGATCCCAGCCAGATTACTCTGTTCGACTCGGTGGGCTTTGCTATCGAAGATTTCTCGGCCCTGCGCTACGTGCGTGACAAGCTAAAGGCGACCGGCCTATACGTGGATCTCGACCTGCTGGCCGACCCCGACGAGCCGCGCGATCTGTATGGGATGCTGCTGCGACAC
>JAYSQZ010000036.1:0-81651 GCA_043721315.1 Alphaproteobacteria bacterium | reverse complement strand
TCCTAAACTCTCTATCTCTAAAGAAGCTTAAAACCAGCAGCCAAACAGGCCGCCGACTCCAAACCCCTTCCCATATAATCAACAATGTCAAAGAACCTCAGAACTTTTCAGTTCTACCCCCGGTTTTCGTAGCGTTTCAGCGCGTTAGCGCCAAACACCGCGTCGTCGGGAGCCGCGTTATAGACCTGGGCTGAAAATCTGGCAAGCGGCTTTTTCAAAAAACTGTCATGCCAGTCCTAAATATCCGTCATGAAGCTAGAGAAGCCCTAGAGTTTTGAGTTCTGCCGCCATGTCCGGCGGCATCGCGCCATCGGTTTCCGCACCCAAATCGGGCGGGGCTTTATCGGCATCGAAGTAGCGCCAACCCTGGAACGGGCGCGCCGGTGTTGGCACGGTTTGAACCCACTCGGCCTTCAGGACGAGACGGGTACGCTGCTCCCCCTCCGGCCCCAGCGTGCGATTGATCGCAACGATGCCTTGCCGCACGGCAATCCGGCCTTTGATGACCCAATAGAGCGAGCCTTTGCCGATAATCTCCTCGGCGCGGCGTGGGTACATCGTCGTCATCGTAAAAACGCAGCCGGGGTAATCGGGCACGTCGCGCTGGGTTTCTTGCCAACCGCGCAAATCTTCGATGCTCTCGCAGCCGACGCACAACCGCAGAATATTGAGGCTCATACCATTTTCGCCGCGAGCGCTTGCCCGACCTTGGACGCAGGCACCCGCCCGAGCACGCCCGAAATCTGCCGCCCCACTGCCGCGAGCCTCTCAAGATCAATACCGGTCGAAAGGCCCAACCCATTCAAAAGATACACCACATCCTCCGTTGCCACATTGCCGGAAGCCCCTTTGGCGTAAGGACAGCCGCCAAGACCCGCGACTGAGCTATCGACCGTGCGAACGCCTGCTTCCACACAGGCGAGGATATTGGCGAGCGCTTGGCCATAGGTATCATGGAAATGGACCGCGACCCGCCCCATGCCAAGGGAGGCGGCAAGGGTTTTCACCAAGGCCCGCGCCGCCCCTGCCGTACCGACGCCGATAGTGTCGCCCAAGGAAATCTCGTAACAGCCCATCGCCGAGAGGGCTTCGGACACGCGCACTACGTCCGCCACCGGCACCGTGCCTTGATAGGGGCAACCGAGCACACAGGAGACATAGCCGCGCACGCGCATCCCTGCCGATAGCGCCGCTGCGGTAACGGGGCGGAAGCGCTCCAAGCTCTCCTCAATCGAACAGTTGATGTTGCGCTGGGAGAAGGCTTCAGACGCCGCCCCGAAGATGGCGATTTCCGAGACCCCTGCCGCCTGCGCGGCCTCCAACCCTTGCAGGTTCGGCACGAGCACCGGCAGGCGCACCCCCGGCAAAAGGGGAAGCCCCGCCAGCACCGCCGCACTATCGGCCATTTGCGGCACCCATTTCGGCGACACGAAACTGCCCGCTTCGATCACTGAAACCCCTGCCCCAGCCAGCCCGACAATCAGCGCGATTTTATCGGCTGTGGAAATGGGTTTAGCTTCGTTTTGCAACCCGTCGCGCGGGCCGACTTCGACGAGGGTGACGGCAGTCATGCGGGAACGGCCTCTGCTTCGAGTGTAAGCAAATCAACCCCGTCATCGACGAGATCGCCGACGGCAAAGGCAATCGCGGTGATCTTCCCGGCTTTGGGCGCACGAATAGCGTGTTCCATCTTCATCGCTTCCACCAGCATCAGCACTGCCCCGGCTTCGACCGTATCGCCAACCGCGACCGAGAGGGCGATGATCTTGCCCGGCATCGGTGCGCGCAACCGCCCGCCCTGAACGGGACCAGCGTCTGCTGCCCGGCGCGGGTCGATGAGCGTGAAGCGATAGGTGGCACCATCCACATGCAGCCACAGCCCTTCCGGCGCGTCGAACACGAGAGCCGTAAGGCTGCTATCGCCGAGAGTCGCGGTCAGCCTTGCCCCTCCTTCTGGGAGCGGCGTGAGAGTGCCGCGCGCCGGCACAGGGCCGGAGGGAAGCTCGATCTCGAACCCCGCGCCGCGATAATGGGCGCGGAGCGTCTGCACCCGTTCGCCGTCTTGCAGCGTAATGTCGTTCCAGGCATCGCGGTTCAAGCGCCAACCTGTCGTAACTGCCCACGGGCTGAAGGGATCGTTGGTCTTTTGCTGAACCGCCGTGGCCGCACCGCTGGACCGCAGCATCGCCGCCAGAGTCGCAAGACCCAACACAGCATCGGGCGCAGGCACGGGCACGGGCAGCAGCGCATCCCCGTAGCGCTCGATAAAGCCGGTATCGAGATCGGCCGCCGCAAAGGCCGGATGCGCGAGAATGCGGGTCAGGAAGGCGCGGTTCGTCGTGACGCCGGTCAACACGCTATCGTTCAACGCCGCAATCAGGCGCTGGGTGGCTGTCGTGCGATCCGGCCCGTAGGCGATGATCTTGGCGATCATCGGATCGTAATAGATCGAGATGCTATCACCGCTCCGCACGCCGGTATCAACCCGAACGCCCTCGCCGCTGCCGAACCGAACAGTCGAGAGCCGCCCAACTTGGGGCAGAAACGCCTTTAGCGGGTCTTCGGCATACAGCCGCACTTCGATTGCGTGACCGACGAGGGGAATCGTCGCTTGCGTTAGCGGCAGCGGGTGGCCTTCGGCAACGCGGATTTGCCATTCCACGAGGTCTTGCTGCGTAATCGCCTCCGTCACCGGATGCTCCACTTGCAGGCGCGTGTTCATCTCCATAAAGAAGAAGTCGTCGCCTTCCGCAATAAACTCCACCGTGCCTGCACCGACATAGCCCACCGCCCGCGCGGCTTCCACCGCGACCTTGCCCATCGCCGCCCGGCGCTCTGCACTCAGGCCGGGGGCAGGGGCTTCTTCGACGACTTTCTGGTGACGACGCTGAATCGAGCAATCGCGCTCGTACAGGTAAACGCCATTGCCGTGCGTATCGAAGAACACCTGCACTTCAATATGACGCGGCTTGGTGAGGTAGCGTTCGATCAGCACGTGATCGTCGCCGAAGCTGGCCAGGGCTTCGCGCTTGGCCGACGCCAACTGACCATCGAACTCACCCGCATCGCGGACAATCTTCATGCCTTTCCCGCCCCCGCCCGCCGAGGCTTTAATGAGCAGCGGAAAGCCGATGCGCGCAGCCTCAAGCGCCAAAAACTCTGGCTCCTGCCGGTCGCCGTGATAGCCGGGGACTAACGGCACCCCGGCTTTTTCCATCAGAGATTTCGCGGCGCTTTTCGATCCCATCGCGGCGATGGCACTGGGGGGCGGGCCGATGAAGATAACGCCTGCCGCAGCGCAAGCTTCGGCGAACCCGGCATTTTCCGAGAGGAACCCATAGCCCGGATGCACTGCATCGGCCCCCGTGACTTTCGCGACCTCCAACAGCAGATCGGCCTTAAGATAGCTCTCGCGGGCAGGCGCGGGGCCGAGGCGGATGGCGAGATCGGCAGCGGCCACATGGGCCGCGCCCGCATCGGCATCGGAATAGACCGCGACAGTGCGAATGCCCAAGCGGCGGGCCGTGCGGATGATCCGGCAGGCGATTTCGCCGCGATTGGCGATGAGCAGAGTCTTAATCATCGGGGTTACTCCCTCGCCCAAGTGGGCGCGCGTTTATCGAAAAAAGCCGCCAGCCCCTCCCGCGCTTCCGGCGCGGCGCGGCGAAGGGCGATGCGCTGGGCGGTCTCGGCAATCACGCTCTCGTCGAGCGGGCGATCCACGGCTTTCAGCAGGCGCTTGGTTTCCGCGACGGCTTCGGGGGCGGCTGCGAGCAGGGCGTCGATTTCGGCCTCGATCACCGCATTGAGCCGGTCTGCCGGAACGACCGCGTGCAACAGGCCGAGGCGCTGGGCTTCTGTCGCCGAAAAGCGTTGCGCCGTAAGGCACCAGCGCCGGGCTTCGCGCACCCCCATCGCGCGCACCAGATAGGGGGAGATCACCGCCGGGATCAGCCCCAGCTTTACCTCGGTAATGGCGAACTGGGCTTCCGGCACACCAATGGCGATATCGGCACAGGCGACCAGCCCGAGGCCCCCGGCATAAGCCGAGCCGTGAACGCGGGCGATGATAGGCTTCGGGCTGGTGTCGATCGTCTGCATCAACCGGGCGAGGCCGTGGGCGTCGGCTAGATTCTCCTCCGCGCTATAGCTCGCCATCCGGCGCATCCAGCTAAGGTCGCCGCCCGCAGAAAAGCTCTTACCAGCCCCGGCGAGCACGATCACGCGCACGGAGGCATCGGCACTGGTTGCGGCCACCGCGTCGGTTAATGCCGCAATCAGGTGCTCGTCGAAGGCATTATGAATCTCGGGCCGGTTGAGGGTGAGGCGCGCGACCGCCCCGGTTTGTTCGATCAGAAGGTTGCTCATGCGCGCCTCCCCTACATCCGAAACACGCCGAAGCGGCTTTCGGGAATGGGGGCGTTCAGGGCGGCAGACAGGCCAAGCGCGAGGACAGTGCGGGTTTCAGCGGGGTCGATGATGCCATCGTCCCACAATCGCGCCGAAGAGTAATAGGGGTGGCCCTGCTTATCGTACTGAGTGTGGATTGGCGCTTTGAAGCTCGCCTCCTCCTCCGTGCTCCAGCTTTGGCCCTTGGCCTCCATACCGTCGCGGCGGACCTGGGCTAGCACATTCGCCGCCTGCTCCCCCCCCATCACGGAGATGCGGGCGTTCGGCCACATCCACAAGAAGCGCGGATCGAACGCCCGCCCGCACATGCCGTAGTTGCCCGCGCCGAAGCTGTTGCCGATAATCACCGTCAGCTTCGGCACCGCGACGCAAGACACCGCTGCGACCATTTTCGCGCCGTCTTTGGCAATGCCGCCGTGTTCGTATTTTTTTCCGACCATAAAGCCCGTGATATTCTGCAAGAAGATCAGCGGAATGCCGCGCTGGCCGCAAAGCTCGATGAAATGTGCGCCCTTCTGCGCGCTTTCCCCGAACAGAATGCCGTTATTCGCGACGATGCCAACGGGATACCCCCAGATATGGGCAAAGCCCGTGACCAGCGTGGTGCCGTAATGCGCCTTGAACTCATCGAACTCGGACGCATCGACGATGCGGGCGATAATCTCGCGCACGTCGTAGGGTTTCCGCAGGTCTGCCGAGACGATACCGTAGATTTCCTTCGGATCGTACAACGGCGGGCGCGGTTCGCGCACCTCCAGCGGCATGGGTTTCGGGCGGTTGAGATTGGCGATGATCGACCGGGCAATCCCGAGGGCGTGGGAATCGTTTTCCGCCAGATGATCGGCAACGCCGGAGATGCGCGTATGCACCTCCGCCCCGCCTAAATCTTCCGCCGTCACCACTTCCCCCGTCGCGGCTTTTACCAACGGCGGGCCACCGAGAAAGATGGTGCCTTGGTTTCGCACGATAATGCTTTCGTCTGCCATTGCCGGAACATAGGCCCCGCCTGCCGTGCAAGACCCCATCACCACGGCGATTTGCGGAATGCCCAGGGCGGATAGGGTCGCCTGATTATAAAAAATCCGCCCGAAGTGCTCCCGGTCGGGGAAAACCTCATCTTGGTTCGGTAGGTTCGCGCCGCCGCTATCGACCAGATACAGGCACGGCAGATGATTTTCCCGCGCAATCGCCTGGGCGCGCAGGTGCTTTCGCACCGTCAGCGGAAAATAGGTGCCGCCCTTCACGGTGGCGTCGTTCGCCACGATCACGCATTCCCGGCCCGACACGCGCCCGATGCCGGTGATAATACCCGCACACGGCACCTCGTCCTTATACATCTCGAAGGCGGCGAATTGACTGAGTTCCAGAAACGGCGCGCCAACATCCAGCAGCGTGCGAATACGATCCCTGGGCAGCAGTTTGCCGCGCGCGATATGTTTAGCCCGCGCCGCCTGCCCGCCGCCTTCGGCCAGCCGCGCGACTGTCGCCTTCAAGTCGGCCACGAGCGGCAGCATCGCGGTCTGGTTTTCGTGATAGGTGCTGGACTTAATGTCTATGGCGGTCCGTATCGGCGACATATCTACTCCTCCCCTCGCGGCGGGTCTGGTGCCCGGCGGATTTTCTAATCTCGGTGTTCTCTTAACCCCGCGCCCGCAACTCTCTACGGATGATTTTGCCCGTCGCGGTCATCGGCAGGTCGGACAGATAGGCGATTTCGCGCGGGTATTCATGGGCTGCGAGGCGCTGGCGCACGAAGCCTTGCAACTCGGCGGTGAGGGCCTCACTCGCCTGCCTACCGGGGGTCAGCACGATGAAGGCTTTGACGATTTCGGTGCGAACGGGATCGGGCTTGCCAACCACCGCCACCATTGCGACGGCGGGGTGCTTCAGTAGGCAATCTTCGATTTCACCGGGGCCGATGCGATAACCGCCCGACGTAATCACATCGTCATCGCGCCCGACGAAATGAACGTAACCGTCTTCATCCAGCGCGCCTTGATCGCCGGTTAGCAGCCAGTCGCCTATGAATTTAGCCGCCGTTGCGGCGGGGTTGTTCCAATACCCAAGGAACATCACCGGGTCGGGCCGGGCAACGGCAATCGTGCCTGGCGTGCCGGGGGGAAGGACCGTTCCCGCGCCATCGACCACGGCGACGCGGTGGCCGGGGAAGGGCCGCCCGGTTGCGCCGGGCTTGACGGGGAACAGCAGATCATCATTGCCCACCACCAGATTGCATTCGGTCTGGCCGTAGAACTCGTTGATGGTGACGCCGAAAGCGCTGCGGCCCCAGTCAAGCAATTCCCCGCCCAACGCCTCGCCCCCACTCGCGACCGAACGGACGCTGCGGGCGGTTGCCGTGGACGCGCGCATCAGCTTCAGCGCCGTGGGCGGCAAGAAGAGGTTCCGCACGCCATTGCGGGTGATGAAGGCGAAAGCGGCATCGGGATCGAACTTGCTCATGCGGTGCGCGACCACGGGGACGCCGTGGTACAAGGACGGCAACAGCACGTCGAACAGCCCACCAATCCAGGCCCAATCGGCGGGGGTCCAGAAGCGGTCGCCGATTTCGGGGAAGAAATGATGGGGCATCTCCACCCCCGGCAAATGCCCCAGCAGTACGCGGTGAGCGTGCAGCGCGCCCTTTGGCTGGCCCGTGGTGCCGGAGGTGTAGATGATAACCGCAGGATCATCGGCAGCAGTATCGACCGCCGCGCGCGTGTCGGCGGCAGCCGCCAGCCCTGCCGTCCAATCAACAACACCGGGCGGCGTTGCCCCCGCGCCCCAATCGGTGACGATCACTAGCTTCAGCGCCGGAAGGCCCGCGCGGAGGGCGGCGATTTTCTCATAGCCCGCGCGGTCGGTAATGAGGGCCGAAGCCGTACAGTTCGACAGGCGAAATTCCAAGGCTTCCGGCCCGAACAGGCTGAACAACGGCACGGCAATCGCCCCGTGGCGATAGGCGGCGATATGGGCGATAGCGGTTTCCGGCGATTGCGCTAGCAACACCCCCACCCGCTCGCCGCGCCCGATGCCGTTGGCTTCCAGCAGATTACCGAGGCGGCTTGCTGCCCGCAGCAGGTCCGAAAACCGCCAGTCGCGTGACGTGCCGTCGCTACCCACGTCGATCAGCGCCACCCCGTCGCCGCGCGCAACCGGCGCGTCGGCAACCGCCACGCCGATATTGAAGCGGGCGGGGAGATTCCAGCGGAAGTCCGCACAAACCTCCCCATAACTCCCCCGGCGCGGCAGCAATCCTGGCATTAGGCGACCCGTTCGAGGGCAACGGCGGTTGCCTCGCCGCCACCGATGCAGAGGGAGGCGATACCGCGTTTCAGATCGTAGCGTTCCAGCGCGTGCAGCAGCGTGACCAAAATCCGCGCGCCCGACGCACCAATGGGATGGCCGAGGGCGCACGCGCCGCCGTGGATATTCACCTTATCGGCGGGCAAATCGAGGTCTTTCATGGCGGCCAGCGCTACCACCGCGAAGGCTTCATTGATCTCGTACAGATCAACCTCGCCCGCGCGCCAACCGACTTTCCCCAGCAGACTCCGCATCGCGCCAACGGGGGCCGTGGTGAACCAAGCCGGGGCTTGGGCGTGCGCCGCGTGACCGCGAATAATCGCCCGGATCGGCAAGCCGCGCGCCTCAGCCTCCGACCGGCGCATGAGCAACAACGCCGCCGCCCCATCGGAAATGGAAGAAGAATTCGCCGCCGTCACCGTGCCGTCTTTGCGAAAGGCGGGTTTCAGCGTGGGGATTTTCTCAGGTTTCGCCGATTTCGGCTGTTCGTCGGCAGTAATCAACACGTCCCCACCCCGGCCCTTCACGGTCACAGGGGCGATTTCGGCCTCGAAACTGCCGTCGGTTTGGGCTTTTTGCGCGCGGGCGAGCGACGTTAGCGCGAACCCGTCCTGCATCTCGCGGGTGAACTGATAGGCTTCGGCGGTATCCTCGGCAAAACTGCCCATCAAGCGGCGATTGCCCGCGCTATCGGTGGCGTAAGCATCTTCCAGCCCGTCGAAAAACATATGGTCGATAGTGCGCCCATGCCCGAGCCGATACCCCGCCCGCGCCCGGTCCAGCAGATAAGGCGCAAGACTCATGCTCTCCATCCCGCCCGCGATGATGGTATGGACGGCCCCCGCCAGCAGGGCATCATGGGCCAGCATCACCGCCTTCATGCCCGAACCGCAGACTTTGGAAATCCCAGTACACGGCACCCCCTCCGGCACCCCCGCCCCCAACGCCGCCTGCCGCGCCGGCGCTTGCCCAACGCCCGCAGACAGCACATTGCCCATGAAGACTTCCTCCACCTGTTCGGCGGACAGCCCGGCCCTTTGGAGGGCAGCCGCGATGGCAACCGCACCGAGTTTGGGCGCGGTGAGGGTTTGAAGCTCGCCCTGGAACCCGCCGAGCGGGGTGCGGGCGGCGGAGACGATTACGATGGGATCGGTCATGGTGGGTTCCTCTAATAACTCTAATTTAATCGCGCCCGACATATCTGACCGGACTCCTATCAACGTATATATTTTTTCGCTTTAACCCTTTATCGACCAAGTGATGATAGCAAAACCCAAGCATAGACTTTGATGACCGAACATCAGATCTTGGCCCAACCGAGACAGAACAGATAGACAATGAAGAAAATTGAAAATCAACATACGGTATAATCATTTTTTCAGAAGCCCAGAATTTTTCTTTATTGACCTGCTTAGAATCTATCACCAATCTAACTTCTCTTTCTCCTTGGTAGTGATGACTCTTTATCATGCATGACATTTTTTGGATAAATCTCATTTTTTCAGAAAGAAATTGATCGACTATCAATTCTTTTTCTTCCAAACGTTTTAACGAGGTGATACTATTTTTATTCAAAAAATCCTCAACATCAATCATAATACGCTCAATACAGCCTGAAACTACCTGCTTAATCTTTACTCTATCCGCATATATGCACTCATAAACATGAATGGCGTCTTTTGGAAATTGATTATCTATTTCATAAGATTTATACAGATCGGAAAGAGAAAATGTAATTCTTCCACCCTTCCCGTCATTTGCGTAAGAACGCCATAACATGAGATCACCATCTTCAAGATAATGAGAAAAAGAAATAACGTAATATCCCGGAATAACTTCATACTCTGAAGTTTTGATTTTCTGATCAAAATCACCAATCATTTTTCGAATTAATTTCATTAAAACAGTAAAATTTAATTTATTTTTACAAAAATCCATCAATTTTCCAATATAAATATCAATATCATCAAAAACTTTTCCGATTAACACGTGATCTTCATGAGTCCAATTTTCTGAATTTGCCAGGCCATTAAATATAGCATTCTCCATCGCCACCTTAAAATAATTCGCATCGTCAGGATCATTCATAAAATTCGAATGAGATGCGCGAAAATTCTCATACTTTATAATAGATAAAATATTACTCTGACTTGTATAATGGTCAACTAATATATCGCCTCCCGACAAATTGACTCTCTTTAAGAATCTAGCACTATACTGCTCAAAATTTTCCATGACTGCCTCCGCCTGAATAACCGCACTCAACCGATCAGAACCAGATAAATTTTGAAGAATTACAACGCAATATTCTCCACAATTGCCCCTACTTCGTCTCCGCGAACAATTCACGCCCGATCAGCCACCGCCGAATCTCGCTGGTGCCTGCCCCTATCTCATACAGTTTCGCATCCCGCAGCAACCGCCCTGTCGGGTACTCATTGATATAGCCGTTGCCGCCGAGGCATTGGATGGCTTCGAGCGCCATCCAGGTGGCGCGTTCGGCGGCGTAGAGGATGCAGCCGGCGGCGTCTTTGCGGGTCACGGTGCCACGATCACAGGCGCCCGCCACCGCGTAAACATAGGCTCTACTGGCGTTCAGCGTCACGTACATATCGGCGAGCTTGCCTTGCATCAGTTGGAACTCGCCGATGGGCTGGCCGAACTGGTGGCGGTCGTGCAGGTAGGGGATCACCACGTCGAGGCACGCTTGCATAATGCCGAGGGGGCCACCTGCGAGCACGACGCGCTCGAAATCGAGGCCGCTCATCAGCACGTTCACGCCGCGCCCGACGGCGTTCAGCACGTTTTCTTCGGGCACTTCGCAGTCTTCAAACACCAGCTCGCAGGTATTGGAGCCGCGCATCCCGAGTTTGTCCAGCTTTTGGGCGGTGCGGAAGCCTTTGAAGGTTTTTTCCACGATGAAGGCGGTCATGCCGCGCGCCCCGGCCTCTGGGTCGGTTTTGGCGTAAACGACGAGGGTGTCGGCGTCGGGGCCGTTGGTGATCCACATTTTCGTGCCGTTCAGCACATAGCGGCCGCCCTTTTTATCGGCACGCAGGCGCATGGACACGACATCGGACCCCGCGCCGGATTCGGACATGGCGAGCGCGCCAACGTGCTCCCCAGAGAGTAGCTTCGGCAGGTAGCGGCGCTTTTGCGCGTCGGTGCCGTTTAGCTTGAGTTGATTGACGCAGAGGTTGGAGTGCGCGCCGTAGGAGAGGCCGATGGAGGCGGAGGCCCGGCTAACCTCTTCCATCGCAATGGTATGCGCGAGATAGCCCATGCCCGCGCCGCCGTATTCCTCCGGCACGGTCACGCCGAGAATGCCAAGGTCGCCCATTTCGCGCCACAGATGGGCGGGAAACTCGTTCTTCAGGTCGGTTTCGGCGGCGATAGGGGCGATGCGGTCAGCCGCGAAGCTCCGCACGCTGGCGCGCAGCATCTCCAACTCTTCCCCAAGGGCGAAATTCAGCGACGGAAAATCATTCGGCATGGTCGGGTCTCGCGCATTGGGGGCGGCTCGCGGAAAGGTTTAGAGCGATTCTTGCCGGTTTCGTCGGGTTTAACCCGTCCGCACGGCCCGTTACTCGCCCAAAAACTTTACGCGCACGTCACTTTACCGCAAGCTTGCCACTATCGCCCAGCGCAATCAAGGCTTCCGTACAGTCGGCTTCCACGCGGTCCATGAAATCCAGCAGCACATCAATATCTTGCTTTTGCGCCATCAGGGTTTGGCGGCGTTTGCGGATTTTATCGAGCAGCAGATCGAGTTGCGCGCGCTGGCCGTCCCCCGCGCCGGTCTCGGTATCGTACATGTCGATGATTTCGCGGATTTCGTCCAGCGACAGGCCCAGCCGCTTGCCGCGCAGGATAAGTTTGAGGCGCACCCGGTCGCGCGGGGAATAGACCCTGCGGTTGCCATTGCGGCGCGGGGTAATGAGGCCGCGATCCTCATAGAAACGAATCGCCCGAGGGGTGATGTCGAACTCGGCGGTTAGTTGCGCGATGGAATAGCTGCTCATAGGGGGCAGCATACTGAAGTTTCCCGTGACGTAAAGTTTTGCTGCGGGGGAGGCGTGGATTTAGACATAAAAAAACCCGGCGAGGAAGGCCCCCGCCGGGTAATTTTTTTTGGCCCTCGCCGCCCGGTGCGTTTGACGCGCCAAGCGCATCGCCGGGCGCATCCGCGCCCTTGGCCGCCGCCGCAATGGCGGCTTGAAACTTCCCTAGGGAAGTTTCTTCAGCCCTTCATCCAGCAGCGCCCTTTTACCTTAAGCAGCAGGCTTCATGATCTTTTCGACCGCAACGGTCACGCGGGCCTGGATCGGCTCGATGGCTTCGTTGGCGACCTTCATCGACAGCTCGGAGATCTTATTACCTTCGGACACGAACTTATCGAAGCTGGTCTTCGCGGCTTCGTTTTGCAGCTCGATGGCCTGCTTAAAGTTGGTCACGCCCATCAGCGCCTTCGTGGTGGCCAGCGAGGCTTCCACTTGCGACTGGGTAAGCGCGGCAACCGACTTGCCGATTTCTTCCGTGCCCTTCGCGAAAATGGTCGAAGCCTTCACAAAGGCTTCCAGGTTTTCACGGCCCACCGATGCGAAATCGCCAAAGCCACCCATGAAGCTCTTGCTGAATTTTTCAAACTGCTCTTTAGCGGCGGCGAAGGTGTGTTCGGCAGTGGTCATCTTGGTAAGTCCTTGAAAAAACGGGGGGTTGATTTTGGAAACGGCTGCCGCAGCGGCAACCGGTTTAGGCGCAGGGGCCTCGATCACAACGGGGGCCACGGCGGGGGCCACGGCGGGGGCCACGGCGGGAACCACAACGATGCGTTCAGCCACGACAGGTGGGACGACGCTCGGCGTAACCGTAACGGGTGCGACGACAACAGGTGCGACCACGACCGGCACGGGCACGGGCACGGGGGAAACAGACGCCGGGGAAACCGCTACAGTCTCGGCCCGCACCACCGCAGCAACCGGAGCGACTGGCGTTACGGCTTTCGGGGCGGAGTGTGCCGTGGGTCGGCGGGAAGGGGGCGCAGGCTTGCGGGGTGTCGTCATCGTGCCAGTCCTTGAGGTTCGATCCTGGTCTGTCGGGCCTGGTCCGTCGGGAAGGCGGCTGCCGCAGCATCGAGAAGCGATTAAGTTTTGAAGAGCAAAAACAATCACAGCATCGCTTTCGTCCCGCTGCTGCAATGCCCCATTCCCGTGACAATGCCTAATCCTTAGTCGTCCGTCAAGCAATTTTTGTGCGCTGCACACAAAGAAAAAATATCAATGTTCCTGCCGAATTTTAACGAATTTATACCTGTTATCCCGAAGGTTCGTTCGCGCTTGAAACCGAAAATATCGCACTGCAATACGGCCACAAGACGATGGACGAAAGCGGAACAAGCCAAAAACAAACAGATCACAAGCCTCTTCCGAAGAGAGAATCAATGAAGTCAATTGGTTATAGACAGTTGCTAATGTGCTTGCTACAGTCTGACCACTGTAAGACCAAGCGTGGAAGTGACCAATGGCTCAGACCCAAATGAAGCAGCGTGGAGCGTTTTGGCCCGCAATCCGCGTTTTAACGCATTATTTCCCCAGGGCCGCGCTGTTTGGCGCAGCCTTGCTGGCGACAACGACTGCCGTTGCCGCCCCGGATCGAAGCGCATCCTTCATTATGGATTATACCACAGGCGCAGCGCTTTATGCCCATAATGCCGATGAGCCTCGGCACCCGGCATCGTTGACCAAAATGATGACGCTGTTTATGGCGTTCGAGGCCATTCAGCAGGGCCGCCTGTCGATGGATCAAAAGCTGCTGGTGAGCCAGTTTGCCGCCGACCAGTCCCCCACCAAGCTCGGCCTACGCCCCGGCTCCACAGTGTTGGCGCGCGACGCGATCATGGGCCTCGTCACCAAATCCGCGAATGACGCCGCCGCCACAATTGCCGAAAATATGGCCGGGTCAGAACCTGCCTTCGCGCGGCAAATGACGCAGCGCGCCCGCCGCCTCGGCATGAGCAGCACATTATTCGCAAACGCTTCGGGCCTGCCCAACGACGCGCAGATCACCACGGCACGCGATATGGCCGTGTTGGGCCGTGCGCTTGTTCGCGATTTCCCCGAATTCTACCCGCTGTTCTCTACCAAGAACTTCACCTATCAGGGCCGCATTCACCCGAACCATAACCGCTTGATGAATGTGTACGACGGGATGGACGGCATTAAAACCGGCTTCATCCGCGCCTCGGGCTTCAATCTGGTCGCCTCGGCCAAGCGCGACGGGCGGCGGTTGGTTGGCGCGGTTTTCGGCGGCAGCAGCCCTGGCCAACGCGATCAATTGATGGCGAAACTGATGGATGCAGGCTTCTCCGGCACCCTCACCGCGTCCACCGCCGATTATACGCCAAAGCGCGGCACGCTGGTGGCAGCCGCCGAAGAAACCCGCCCGGTTCCCACCCCCGTCAATACTCGCCTTCCGGCCCGCAACAATAGTGGTGCCACGATCACGCCGGTTTCGGCAACGCTCGGACGCGCCGCAGCCCCCGTTTTCAGCCCCCCTCTGGCCGAAACTTCGCGCGCACAGACCAACCCTAAGCAGGCGACGGCGCAGCCGATGGTGTTGAAACCGCAAGGCGGTTGGGCCGTTCAGGTTGGGGCCTTCACAACAGACAGCAGCGCGCAAAAAGCGGCACAAGCCGCCAGCGCAAGCGCAAAAGCGGTTTTAGGGCGCGGCACTATTGCCATCGCGGAAAGCAAGGATAGCAAAGGTGCCCGCGTTTACCGCGCCCGCATCGCTGGCCTGACCGAGAAAGACGCCCGCGATGCCTGCCAAGCCCTTATCCGTCAACAGAACGCCTGCGTAACCGTTCCCGCCAGTTGATGCGGGAACCGGCGCGTTCTTGACATCTTTAACGAGAATTTTGAACCTTATATCCGAAACGAACCGCGCCCCAGGGGCGGCCCTTGACTATGACAGGTGCCGCCACTTCTTTCAGTAGCACGAACAGCCCGCCCCCTAAATCCCGCCGGTAGGTTTGGAGCAAAAACGGATCCCGGTTTTGCCCAGCGGCAAGCCCAACACGATCATTAAACAGCCGCCGATTGCGGCAGTTAGCCATGTTCCACGCCGGATCTTCCCGCTGGGGCTGGGAGTAGATTTTATTATGAACGGCCACATAGCCATTGCGATCTGCGACGATGCAGTAAACCACGCCCGCGCTGCTTTTCAGCCCGTCTTCCAACAACGGCGGCAACAACCGTTCGGCAAAGCTCGTGTATTTCGTGAGATACTGCAGCGGGTTGGTGCCGGGAATAGACTGGTAGCGATCATCGAATAGCGCATCCATCGCAACATCGCCCCGATCTACAGCCTCGCTGAACAATGTGCTGAGATGCGCGCCATAGCGAATTGCGGTTTCGATAAACGGCGTATCTTGCGTCTCAACCCCGCTCATGGCGGTTAGTTTCATCAACGCTTCGGAGTAATCGCGCAGCGTATGCAACCGCCCTTCGGCAGCATCCAACGCGCGGGCCGACTCGCCGATCCCGCCGGTCATGCCCTCGACCCGCCGGGTTAGGGTTGCGTAATGGCTATCGGTTTCGGTCGCAGCCTCGGCGATATTGCCCGCGTTTCCTGCGATCTGCACCATAGCGTTATCCAGCGTCGAGAGCACCGAGCCGATGGCCTGGGTTCCCCCTTGCACCGCCGAGGCGCGTTGCACCCCTTCCGTGCTGCGCGCGATCAACTGCCGCGTTTGCGCGGCCAAATCTTGAAGCGTAAGATCTATTTCCGCTGTGGCTTCTGCCGTTTGCCGGGCGAGCGCCTTCACTTCGCTCGCCACTACCGCAAACCCGCGTCCTGCCTCCCCCGCGCGCGCGGCCTCAATCGTCGCATTCAGCGCCAGTAGATTGGTTTGCCGGGCAATCGCGTTAATCCCCGAAGCCGCGCGGCTGATGCGCCCAAGGGCTTCGGAGAGACCTGGGAGCTGGCCTTCAATCGCCGTCACCGATTCTGCCAGCGCCCTAATCTCGGCCAGCGACGTATCAATACCCTGGCGCGATGCGGCCATATTCTGCCGCGCAGCTTCGGCTTGCGCGTGGGCGATTTGGCTGGCATTGGAGATTGCCTGATTTTTATCGGTAAGATCGGAGAAAAGCCGTCGCAAGGCTTGGCACGTCTCTGAATCCTGCCGAACCTGCATCGCAACTTGGTCGATATTGGCGCTAATATCCGTAATCTCGATCCCGAGATTTCCCGATAACTGAGCCACCTGCGCGAAGCCCTCACGCAGTTCTTGCTCCCGATCCGTCATAATTTACCCCGTTCCTCCCTGGAGCGCGGCGGAAGATTGCCCCATCTTCCGGCACGTAGGGCCAATTTCAGCCTCTCCTCCGCAAGATTACAATATAGATATCAGCCCGCTACTTTCCTGTGTGACACAAAGTCGCATTTCCCAAAAGAAACCAAGCCGCAAAAGCGGCTCGGAAAATACATATTTAAAGATTTATTAAAATTACACCGGCGCGAAACTAGCCCCTTGTTTTGTGATGCACCGGTAAAGGCCCCGCTCATTCGGCAACGGCTCGAACTTATCGGTAATGCCTAAAACCGTTTCCGCGCCACCCAGATATAATACGCCATCTTCCGGCAGGATTGTACGCAGGCGGCTTAATACTTCCGTCTTTGTTGGCTGATCGAAGTAAATCAACACATTCCGACAAAAGACGATATCGAACTGCCCCAACGCACGCGGATCGGATAGAAGGTTGAACTCTTTATAGTCCACCATATTCCGAATATCGTTCGAGAGTTGCCACTTATCTTCAATCTGCTTGAAATATTTCATCAGATATTGAATTGGCAGGCCACGCTGAACCTCGAACTGCGTATAAAGCCCCGCCCGTGCCCGGTCCAGCATTTCAGGGCTTAGGTCGGTAGCAACGATTTCAAAGCGCCAGCCCGCAAGCCTTGCGCTTTCCTCCTTCAAAATCATCGCCAGAGAATAGGGTTCCTGGCCCGAAGAACAGGCCGCACACCAAATCCGCACGGTCTTGCGCGCCGCGCGCGATCCCAGCACCGCCGGAAGCACGACCCGCTTGAACTGATCGAACGGTTTCGTATCACGGAAGAACAAAGTTTCGTTCGTGGTCATCGCTTCCGTAATGGCCCGTAACTTCGCTTCGTCCGGCCCGCGATGAACCGACGTAACAAACTCGTCCACCGACTTATGCCCGAACTTGCGGGCAATCGGCAGCAAACGGCTTTCAACCAAATAGGTTTTATCTTCGGTCAACACCAAGCCGGAGCGCTGGCGAACCGTTCGACTGATGAACTCGAACTCGTCCGGTTTCATGCTAGCGACCTCAGCGCGATTTTGTGAATGAAAGGACCAATGTCCGGCAAAGGCAGAATGGCACTACAGAGGCCCGCATAAGCAACCGCGCCCGGCATTCCCCAGACAACGCTGCTCGCCTCGTCCTGAGCAATCACCATACCACCTTGCTGCACGACTGTTTGCGCGCCCAACATACCGTCTTGCCCCATTCCCGTAAGAATGATGACCAGCAGTTTACGGCCATAAATCGCGGCTAAACTCCGCAGCATCGGATCCGCCGCCGGTCGGCAAAAATTCTCAGGCGGTGTCTTTTGCACACGCAACACCCGCTGCGGGCCACTGGCCTCTACGGTCATGTGAAAATCACCCGGCGCTATGTAGATGTAGCCCTGCTGAACACTATCGCCATCGCGCGCTTCTTGGCATGGACGGTCAGTGACGCGCGTCAAATGCTCTGCCAGGATCGTCGTGAAGGTTGCCGGCATATGCTGCGTAATCAGAATGGGCTGACGCAGCGTTTTTGGCAGATTACCCAGCACCGCAAACAGCGCCTGTGGCCCGCCGGTGGAGGAGCCAATGGCGATAATGTCCGGCACATCATTCGTCAGTGGGCGCAACGTAATCGGGCCGCTGCGATTAACGCGGACCATCGGGGCGCGTTCGCCCGCCGTCTGCGTGCCATCTTCATTCGTAAAGCGCTTAGGAATGCCCGGCATCTCCAGCCGGGGCGAGCGCGACGGGCCTACCAGCGCCTTTATTTTAACAATCAACTCGTCCCGAAAACTATGGGCCGAGGTTAGCTCAGACGTCGTTGACGGTTTGGTTACGTAGTCTTTAGCACCATCGCGCAGCGCACGCAGGCTAACGTCGGCGTTCTTGCGCGTCAGTCTCGACGCCATAATGATCGGTACGCTTGGCGCAGCCTCTTGCAACAGCGGTAGGGCAGTCAACCCATCCATCACCGGCATTTCGATATCAAGAATGATAATATCGACCTGTTGTCGCTTTAGCGCGTTTAACGCCATTCTACCATCGCCCACCGAAGCGACGACCTGCAATTCGGGGTCGGATTCCAGTGCTCGCGTAAACAAACCACGAATAACGGCACTATCATCCACGAGCATCACGCGAATAACCCCGTCACCGCCTTTCGGCGGTATCTCCGAGCGTGACGGTCCGGGATTTCGGCTATCTGTGCCGGAAATCATCAAAGAATACCTACCTGGCTAAACTTACTTTGAATGATTTCCTGATCGAACGGCTTCATGATGTATTCATCCGCCCCCGACCCCATCGCCTCCATAATATGGGCCAGATCGTTTTCGGTAGTGCAGAACACAACTTTAGGGACATCGCCACCGGGATAGGCGCGTAGTTCACGCAAAAATTCTATCCCATTCATAACGGGCATATTCCAATCCAGCAGGATGACGTCCGGCATAGCTTTTTGACAGGCTTCCATAGCCTTTTTGCCGTCCTCTGCCTCCGATGTCTCGAAACCGAGTTCCTGCAGAATCTTCTTAGCCACCATGCGGACGACCCGCGAGTCATCGACGATGAGGCAAGATTTCATTGGCCCTACTCCACTCTCTGGGATGACACTACGGCCTCTGTATACCCTATTCGGGACGGGAAGAGAGACTCTTCCCGCATATCAGGCCGCTTCGTGCCGCGTAAAATCTAACAGACGGTTAACGTCCAGGATAACCAGCAACTGATCTTGCAGACGGTAAATGCCCAGCGAAATATCGCGCCAACGCGGATCGAGCGTTGCGGGATTACGCTCGAACTCCGACGCCGACAGGGTTAGCACTTCGCCCACGCCATCGACCATTAGGCTATAAAACTCGCCGGAATGCTCGACCACAACGCTCATGCCGCCCATCGTAGCGGGACGCCGAATCAACCCTAAGCGCAAGCGCACATCAATCGCGGTCACAATGCGGCCGCGTAGATTGAGCGAACCCGCCACCTCCGCAGGGGCCAGCGGAATGCGCGTAATACGCTGCGGCCCCAACACATCGTGAACAATTAAAACAGGAATACCAAACATCTGCCCATCTATGGTGATGGACACATACTGGCGTTGTTCGTCTGCGGCAAAGCCTTGACGGGCAATGTTCCGTTTTCCTGAAGCAACCAGTTCGCTCATGCCACCTTCTCCGTGTTCAGCAGTTGGTTCAGCGTTTGGATGAGCGCGTCGCGGTCAAACTTCGGCACATAGTCCGTAAAGCCAACCTCGCGCGCCCGCTCCAGATCCTGCGGTGATGTATGGCTGGAGAGCGCCACCATTGGCGTGCCGGCCCATTTGCTCGCCGAAACTGCGCGCGCAAACTCGTAACCATTCATACCCGGCATTTCGATATCGCTCACGATAACATCGAAAACTCCACCGCCCTCCACCATCGTCATCGCGTCATCGGCGCTATCGGCAGAAGTAACAGAGAAGCCGTTAACCGACAGAATCGGGATCAGCAGATTACGGAAGAACGGGCTATCGTCCACCAACAAAATACGTTTGGCCTTCGTGCGCCCATCGAACAGCTTATCGCGGCCTGCATGGAACCAGTCACCGAAGGCTTGCAGCAGGAAGTGGCCTGTATCAATAACGTCCGTCGCGCGGCCCGCGATGATTGCCGATCCGATGAAGCCAGGACGATCCGCCGCGAGTTCAACCGCCAACCGATCTTCGACAATATCAATGATTTCATCGACAACCAGCCCCATCGAATGCTCGCCATCCGCAAACACCAGCACCGGCTGACGGCCCGTGCGCTGCATCTTCATGCCCGGCACAATCGGGATGAGCGGCATCAGCTTATCACGGTACTGCACCATGGGCCGATCATGGCTGAACTCGACGGTTTCAAGATCTATTTCTTCCAAGCGTGCCACGAGAGACAAGGGCACAGCCTTCGGCCCACCATCGCCCGCGCGGAAGATGAGAAGCGTCGTCCGCTCGTGATCATGGGTGTCGCGCGCAGCCGCCGCGTCGATTTGCGCGTTTTCGCTCACGGTCATTTCACCCGTGGAGGCCGCGATACCGTTCGGATCAAGGATCATGATGACCGAACCGTCGCCAAGAATAGTATTGCCCGAGAAGAGCGACAGGTGCCGCAAAATCGGCGCAACAGGCTTTACGACGATTTCTTCGGTATCGAATACGCGGTCCACCATAATCCCGAAGTTGTAGGTGCCAACTTGCGCCACAATAATGAAGCTCTCCGTCGTCGCATCGCCCTCCCGGCGATCAAGGCGCAGCAGACGCTCCAGGCTCACCAGCGGCAACAGTCGGTTCCGCAAGCGCAACACCGGCGTGCCGTGAATTCGCTCGATACGATGCTCCGAGTCGGCGCTGGCGCGGACCAACTCAACCACGCTGATTTGCGGAATAGCGAAGCGTTCGCCACAGCTTTCCACAATCAGCGCTGACACAATGGCCAGAGTGAGCGGAATTTTAATGACGAAGGTTGAGCCGCGCCCGAACTTCGATTTCAGCTCGATCGTTCCGCCAATTTTTTCGATATTAGTGCGAACCACGTCCATCCCTACGCCCCGGCCCGACACTGCCGTCACGGCAGCCGCTGTCGAGAAGCCCGGCTTGAAGATGAACTGATAGATCTGTGCTTCAGCCATACCATCCAAATCAGCCTCGCTGGCGAGGCCGTTCTGGATGATCTTGGCTTTAATTCTCTCCGTATTGAGGCCGCGCCCATCATCGGAAATCTCGATAAGAATATGGCCGCCTTCGTGATAGGCGTTCAGCGTAATCCTGCCCGTCTCGGACTTGCCCGCACGCTTGCGCTCGTCCGGCGTTTCCAGGCCATGATCCGCAGAGTTCCGCACCATGTGGGTTAGCGGATCTTTGATCAACTCCAGCACCTGCCGGTCAAGCTCCGTTTCGGCCCCGATCATTTGCAGATCTATTTTCTTACCTAGTTCGAGCGACAGATCGCGCACCATACGCGGCAACTTGGCCCAGGCATTACCAATCGGCTGCATCCGCGTTTTCATCACGCCTTCTTGCAGCTCCGAGGTGACGTGCGAGAGGCGCTGCAACGGAACAGTGAACTCGCTGTCCTTATGACGGCGCACGATTTGGAGAAGCTGATTGCGCGTTAGCACCAGCTCCGAAACCATCGTCATCAGGTTTTCCAGCAGATCGACGCTGACGCGGATCGTTTGGGCAGCAATAGCTGAATCTTTGATGGCCTCAACCGATTGAGCGGATGCTGCCGCCGGGCGCGCGGCTTCAGGCTCATCAGCCAATTCGGCGGGGGGTTGCGCGGCTTCGACACGCGCCACTTCCCGCGTTTGCTCGCTCGGCGGTGGCGCTGCGGAAACGGGGGCGGCGGGAACAGGGGCGGCGGCAGCCGGAACGGGCGCGCTGACGATTGGTCCCCGAGCAGTGACCGGAAACGGTGCCTGAAACGGGGGAGAGGTTGGCGCAGCAAGGGGCGATGCCGAGGCTACTGCCGTAACACCCGCCACTTCATCTGCCGATGCCCCGCCGGCCACCGCGTTCAGCTTAGCGATCAGAATCGAATCGTCGCCGGGGGGTTCGGCTTCGGTTGCTTCCAAGACGGACAAAATGCCTTTGATGCAGTCCAGCGATTGCAAGATCAACGAGACCGTACCCGCCGATACGATCAACTCGCCATCACGCACCCGGCCCAACACATTTTCGCCGGCATGGGCCACGCTTTCAAGGCGCGGCAGCCCTAAGAAGCCGCAAGTGCCCTTGATGGTATGCACTAGGCGAAAAATATTACCGAGCAAATGCGGATCATTGGGGTTCTGTTCGAGCTTCACCAGCTCCACATCTAACACCGATAGATTTTCCGCCGTCTCGGTCAGAAACTCACTGAGCAAATCATCCATTCGGAATCCCCTGGTCCACGTCCCTGTTTAAGACATCCTGGTGTTGGGTGTCGGCCTTTTCCCCAACTGCCTCTGTTTCTTGAACCACCGCAGCCGAAAGGGCAAGCAAGCAGTTGCACGACTCTAACGATCATGCCAATCAAATCTATCAGGGAAATGACAGAATGGGTAATTTCCCGGCAATCCTGATGAGTTCGGGCGAAAGCTGCGAGATGCTCAAAGGCACACCCAAAGCCTGCCCCAGCACCGAGGCGAAGCCTGCCGCCACAGTGCGATGATCCAATGGCGCACGCGCACGCCCGGCCAAAAGCTCCGGCAAAACATCGGGCACACGCAGATTCTGGCCCTCCGCATCAATCTCGAACGGCGCACCCGTATCGGCAATCTGCACGCGCACGGTGATCTGCCCGCCGCGCGTTAGCGTGGTCGCGACCGCCAACACGCTATTCAGCAGCAGTTGCAGAGCGCCCGGCGCGTAATCAACAGCCTCGGTGGCGGCATCGGCAGGCCAGTGCAAACCAATACGGGTTTCGCCTGCGAAATAGTCTATGAGAACTTGGCGCACATCGGCTAGGCGGGTATCACTGCTTGCCCCACCCCGGCCCCAGGCCAACCGAAAGCATTGCAGCTTGGCCGCCGCCGCCTGCCCGCTTTGCGCGATCAAATCGAAGGCTTCGCTATCGGGTGTCGATCCCAACTCCTCAATCAACTCGACCCCATTGTTGACCGCGCCAATCGGGCTGACGAGATCGTGACAGAGTTGGCTGACAACCAAATGGAGAAACGATAGATCGACCGTAACCGACGGAAGCGAGGTGTGAAAGGTATCCATGCTTGATGCACTTCTTTCTCTGGCGAGGTTAGGCCAGATTTCAGATCAGAGCTTTAGCTTGCATAAGGCCACTTTAGGTTTGAAGATTCCCTTAACATGTGCCGTCTTTTATAGTGAGAAATGTTATGAGTGCAATTTTAGCCCTCCTGACGCCGGGCTGCACCGTGCGCCACCCCGCCTGCCCGGACTGGGGTCTAGGCCAAGTTCAGTCGGTCGTGGGCGATCGCGTAACGGTTAATTTCGAGGAATGCGGTAAAGTCGTGCTGAATCTTTCAGTCGTCTCGCTCGACTTGGTGGACCTGGACGATCTTTAGCAATGCCTAAAAGAAAACCCCCGCCGGACGGATCCGGCGGGGGCTTCAGACTTAAGACGATGGGGAGGTTAGAAATCCATCCCGCCCATACCGCCCATGCCGCCGCCGCCGCCGGACATCGGGCTATCTTTTTTCGGCAGTTCAGCGACCATGGCTTCGGTCGTGATCAGCAACGATGCCACTGAAGCGGCGTCTTGCAAGGCCGAGCGAACCACTTTCACCGGATCAATAATGCCAGACTTCACCATATCGGCATAAACGCCTTTTTGCGCGTCGTAACCGTAGTTGAAATCGTTCGACTCCAGCAGCTTGCCCGAGATCACGGCGCCATCAACACCGGCGTTTTCGGCGATCTGCTTCACCGGGGCGATCAGGGCCTTGCGGACGATGTCCACACCGACGCGCTGATCGTCATTTTCCGGCTTCAGGTTTTCGAGTGCCTTGGTAGCATACAGCAGGGCAACGCCGCCGCCAGCGACCACGCCTTCTTCCACAGCAGCGCGGGTTGCGTGCATGGCGTCATCAACGCGATCTTTGCGTTCCTTGACTTCGATTTCCGTCGAGCCGCCCACGCGGATCACAGCAACACCGCCCGCGAGCTTCGCCAGACGTTCTTGCAGCTTTTCGCGGTCGTAATCCGACGAGGTTTCTTCAATCTGGGCTTTGATCTGGCCGATGCGGGCTTCGATGTCCGAGCGCGCGCCAGCACCATCGACGATGATGGTTTCGTCCTTCGTGATCGTCACCTTCTTGGCCGTGCCAAGCATATCGAGCGTGACGTTTTCGAGCTTAATGCCGAGGTCTTCCGACACGACCTGACCGCCCGTGAGGATGGCCATATCTTCCAGCATCGCCTTACGACGATCCCCGAAGCCCGGTGCCTTTACAGCCGCGATCTTCAGGCCACCGCGCAGCTTGTTGACCACGAGGGTCGCCAGCGCTTCACCTTCAACATCTTCAGCAATAATAAGCAGCGGACGGCCCGACTGCACGACGGTTTCGAGAACCGGCAGCATCGCCTGCAAACCCGACAGCTTCTTTTCAAAGAAAAGAATGTAGGGGTTTTCCAGCTCGGCCTGCATCTTTTCGGCATTGGTCACGAAGTACGGCGAGATATAGCCGCGATCGAACTGCATTCCCTCAACAACGTCGAGTTCCGTTTCGATGCCCTTGGCTTCTTCAACGGTGATAACGCCTTCGTTGCCGACTTTTTCCATCGCACGGGCGATCATTTCGCCGATTTCACGTTCGCCATTGGCCGAAATCGTACCGACCTGGGCCACTTCTTCGTTGGTCGAAACCTTCTTGGAACGGCTCTTCAGGTCTGCAATCACGGCGGCCACAGCAAGGTCGATACCGCGCTTCAGGTCCATCGGGTTGAAACCACCGGCAACCGCCTTCACGCCTTCACGCACAATGGCTTGCGCCAGCACGGTCGCCGTGGTGGTGCCGTCACCGGCGCGGTCGGCGGTCTTCAGGGCAACTTCACGCAGCATCTGCGCGCCCATGTTTTCAAATTTATCGGCCAGTTCGATTTCTTTGGCGACCGTAACACCGTCTTTCGTGATGCGCGGAGCGCCGAAAGATTTTTCGATCACGACATTGCGGCCCTTCGGACCCAGCGTAACCTTTACGGCATCGGCGAGAATATCCACACCGCGCAGCATTTTGGTGCGCGCATCGGTGGAAAATTTTACTTCTTTAGCAGCCATTGTTTTACTCTCCTAGAAATCGGGGAAGCGTTTAAGCGCTTTAAGCAGCTAGAACGCCAAGAATATCGGATTCTTTCATGATCAGCAGCTCTTCAGCGCCGAGCTTTACTTCCGATCCCGACCATTTTCCAAACAGGATACGGTCGCCGACCTTAACGTCCAAGGCAACAACTTCGCCTTTTTCGTTGCGTGCGCCCGGACCAACGGCGACGACTTCACCCTGTTGCGGCTTTTCTTTCGCGGTATCGGGGATGATAATTCCACCAGCGGTTTTTGCTTCCTGCTCGATGCGACGCACCAAAACTCGATCATGCAACGGACGAAAAGACATGCGATCTCCTCCTTCAAGGGACGGATGATAGGGCCAGAGGGAGCCTTTGTTAGCACTCACCCCCAGCGAGTGCCACGAGAGATAAGGCCATCCTTGCGGTGTTTCAAGGGGGTTGATCGTTCACCGCTGCAAGTTTGTGGGTTTACGCCCGCTCCAGTGCCGCAATCATATGGTCCCGCAGTCGCAGCGCCGGGCGTGACGGATCGGGTGCCGTAATGAGCGCAATTTCCGTTTCGGCCAGGCGGGGGAGATCGGCCATACTATCGAGGTGGATCAGCCCCCTCGGCACTATATCGCGCGGCAAAACAGTGATTCCAAGCCCCGCCCGCACAGCAGCCAGGGTTCCCGCGAGGGATTCGCACGTATAGGCCAGCCGCCAAGCCCTGCCCGACGCGCCCAAGGCCGCCAGCGCGCGCCGTCGATAAACGCAAGGGTGGGGGGACAGCGCCAATGGCAGCGGCCCAGCCCGGCGCGGCAAATCGGCATCGCCCGTGACCCACACGAGCGGCTCGCGCCAAACCGGCACGCCGCCCGCGTCCCCCGCCGGTTCGCGCTTGATCAACGCTAAATCGAACTCGCCGCGCCCAAGGCGGTCCAGCAGGTTCAAAGTGAGATCGCAGGTGATTTCCAGCGCGACCTGGGGGTGCGAGCGGGCGAAATCGGCCAGCACTTGCGGCAGATGCGCCGTGGCAAAATCTTCCGGGGTTCCCAGCCGCACGGTGCCTTGCAAATCACCATCCCGGAGCGCCGCGAAAGCCTCTTCTTGCAGCGCCAGCAGCCGCCGCGCGTAGGTGAGCACAATCTCCCCCCGCGCCGTCAGCCTAAGGGCCGTTCCGGCTCCGCGCTCCAACAGCCGATCGCCAACGGCGGTTTCCAAGCGTTTAATCTGCATCGACAACGTAGATTGATTGCGCCGCAGCCGTTCCGCCGCGCGGGTGAAATTGCCGGTTTCTACCACGGCGCGAAAGGCCACGAGCAGGTCGGGATCGAGAGGATACGACGTCATCATTATTTTTGATGATAACATTCAACGCTATCAATTTCATTAAATATCGCAACCTCGGCAGGATGGATCTAACGAGCGCTCACCCCTAGGAGATTTCAAAATGGACGGACACCCGCTTTCCACCGCCGCCTTGCCCCCGACCGGAACCTTGCCGCTGCCCATAACGATTGCGCCGGGCGATGGTATCGGCCCTGAGATTATGCAGGCGACCCTGGCTATTCTGGCCGCAGCGGGGGCGCAACTCGCGCCGGAAGTGGTGACGATTGGCGAGAGCGCGTATCTTTCGGGGGAGCCGACGGGCATTGGCGCCGAAGCTTGGGCGAGCCTTGCCCGGACAAAACTGCTCCTGAAAGGCCCGATCACCACGCCCCAAGGCGGCGGTTATAAAAGCGTTAATGTTACCTTGCGGAAAACCCTTGGTCTGTTCGCCAACATCCGCCCCTGCCGGGCGCTGCACCCCGTCGTGCCTACCCGGCACCCCGATTTGGACGTAATCATCATTCGCGAGAATGAGGAGGATTTATACGCCGGGATCGAGCATCAACATACCGACGAGGTAGTGCAGTGCCTAAAGCTCATCAGCCGCCCCGGCACGGAACGGATCGTGCGGTATGGGTTCGATGTGGCGGCGGCGGCGGGAATCAATAAGGTTTCTTGCTTCACCAAAGATAACATTATGAAACTAACCGATGGGTTGTTTCACCGGGTCTTCGACGAGATTTCGGCGCTCTATCCGGCAATCAAGACCGAACATCTCATCGTCGATATTGGCGCGGCGCGACTGGCCGATCAGCCGGGACGGTTTAAGCTGATTATTCTGCCGAACCTCTACGGCGATATTCTGTCGGACGTTGCGGCGGAAATCGCGGGGTCCGTCGGGTTGGCGGGGTCGGCGAATATCGGCAGTCACGGTGCCTTGTTCGAAGCCATTCACGGCTCGGCCCCCGATATTGCCGGGCAAGATAAGGCCAATCCCTCCGGCCTGCTCTGCGCTGCCATTATGATGCTGGCCCAAAACGGGCAAACGCACATCGCCGCCCGTATCGAAGCCGCTTGGTTGCGGACTCTGGAGGACGGGGTTCACACGCCCGACATTTTTGCGGCTGATCGCTCGGAGATTTGCGTTGGCACGCAGGGGTTTGCCCAGGCCGTTATCGCCCGCCTCGGTCAACAGCCGCAACAGTTCGATCTGCGCTTAAGCCAACCGCTGCCCGCCGTACCGCCGCCGCCTGCGCGGTTGCCGAAGGCAGACAAGCGTATGGATGGCGTCGATCTTTTCGTGCATTGGTCGGATGGCACGCCGGCTGATCTCGCCAAAGCAGTGCAAAGCGCCGCTCAGGCCACGCCGGGCCTTGCCCTGGCGGTCATCACCAACCGGGGGGTCAAAGTCTGGCCGAACGGACGGGACGAGACCTTCTGCACCGACCATTGGCGCTGCCGGTTCATGCTGACCCCCAACGCGAGCCTTTCCCCCGCCCTCGTGCCAGGCTTGATGCAGGCTCTGGCGCAAGCCGGTTTGCCCGCAATTAAAATGGAGATGCTCTACCGCTTCAACGGCACGCCAGGCTACACCGCCGCGCAAGGGCAATAACAGGGTAGGGATGCGCCGCTAAAGCTGAAACTACCAAGGAAATATCGTCAAAACAGAATTTGCCCTTCTGACTATCTTTTATAGGGAAAAAATTTTATCCTTGCATCCGTCACAAGCTAGAGAATGTTAAAATTCAATGTCAGGGGCGATCATAGTATCGTTCCTTGCATTTTTATTGAATCTAAAACATCTAATCCGCTCTTAAGTAAGCTTAAAAGCGAGATAATAGCGCGCTAGACGTGACGATGCTCTTTGTGAAACACCTCAGGAGGTTCTATAAATGGCTCATATCCCGAATATACGCTCAACAGCCGCCGATGCCATCACTAGCCATCCGTATATTGATACGCCTAATTTTTCATACGACCAATGGCTGTCTTTCAATAGTATTTACAATCGTCCTCTCGGCAGTATTCCTGCGGGGACACGTATCGCCGTTATTGGTGCGGGTGTTTCTGGGGCGTGTGCGAGCTATGAACTCTTGCGCGCTGGAGCCACGGTTGACTTGTTCGATGCTTTGGATCAAGTGGGGGGCCGCGCCGATTCTGTTTTGTTTCCAGGGGCAACGAGCGATCTGGCCGAACTCGGGGCAATGCGCTTTCCCCCCTCCGAGTTCATTATGAACTGGTACCTGGAAACTTTGGGAATCGCACCGGGGGGCATCGCCTCGCTACCGCCATTTCCCGATCCGGGGGTTGTTCAAACGCTCGTTTCTTACAAAGGGACGAGCAATGAGTGGCTGAGTTCCCAAGCCGCGTATCCGCCCGGATTCGGGACGGTCTTCATCGGGTGGGGGGCTTTCTGCGCTGAGGGGCTAAAAGATAACAATGGAAATACAGTCTTAGAAAGTGCCGTTGCCATTACCGCTTTACTAAAGCAGGGAAATACCGCCGCCGCAACCGCAGCTTGGCAGCAGTATATCGACCTATTCGGTCAGAACAGTTTTTACGGTGCTTTGTTTGATATTTTCACCGGCACCGATGGCAATAAAATTCCCGGAAACACCGCCTGGACCTTCTCCGATTTCGACAAGTTTGGAGCTTTGGGGATTGGGTCTGGTGGGTTTGGCCCGCTGTATCCGGTTGGCTTTACAGAAATCATGCGGCTTGTTGTCAATGAGTTGGAAACGTCGCAGAATTTCCTTCAAGTTGGTATTCGCTCGCTCCCTGCCACTCTTGTGCAGCAATGTAGCGCACAATATCCGAATAACTTTACGCTCAAGCTCAACACACCGATCAATCTCGTCTCTGAGTATGATTTGACCCAACATGTTTCAATCGGCTTCTTCTTAACCGGGCCGACGGGTAGTTTTGGGCCGTATCAACGCCTCGTCGTCGCCACGACGACGCGATCCATGGAGATGAAGACGAATATTACGCAGTTTTCAAGTTCAGCAGGAACGCACTCACCCTTTTATAAACCACAACTTTCAGCCGACACTGCTGAAGCCGTAAAGCGGACACATGTCGTTTCGTCCATCAAAGTCGCCGCTCGCATCGAAAAATACTGGGCAAACAATCCGAATGCCACTCGGGTTATGTTGTCCGATACGGCCATTCAGCAAATCTACACTCTGGATTATGGCGAACAGAACACGGGCGTTTGCTTTATTACCTATACTTGGGAAGATAATGCCGTCAAACAGCAAGCCCTCGGAATTTCTCAAGCTGGCGGTGCGGTTGATCCCGTCGCCCTGTATCAAGGGCTTCTGATTCTTCTCGCAGAGATGGGACCGGATTACGCGGCTTTCGCGAGTAATCTGGAGCCGATTGGGCCAGGAAACATTCTTTATGCCGATTGGCAATCCGCCCCCTATTTTAGCGGTGCCTTCAAGTTAAGCCAACCTGGCCAAGATCCCTACGTTCAGACTATGTTCTACGACTATCAGAAATGTCTTGCCCCTAATCGAGATACGGGCGTTTACTTGGCGGGTGATTGCTTAGCCTGGACGTCGGGGTGGATCGAAGGTGGACTTCAGACCGCGCTGAACGCGGTAGCAGGCGTTATCATTTCAGCAGGGGGGACACTGAACCCAGATGCGAACGGATTAACGCCCCTTTCCATTAATCCCGCCGCCTACAGTTATTTTCCAGGGACCTAAAATTAGTCCTTCACCAAAGAAGCCCTGGCCGTAAACCCGTGACGACCCGACTGTGTTGCTATTTTTCGCCAAACACAGTCGGGATGGCCCAACGGCAAAGATAGTTCGGCTTTTTCTCAAAGCCTCCCCTAACGATTTTTTATCGTCTTAAATACATTTAAGATTCATATAATGGTATTGTGGGGCGGAATGAGAGGTCTAATTTTTTAGATTTATTGAAATATGCTATTTTCATCGGGAAGCGAGATGATAATGTACGAGAGTCGATATTCTCGTTATGGAGACGGTATATGTTCCGTTTGAATGCCTTTGTGCGAACTGTTTCAATCGCAGTTCTCGCTTTCGCCCCACACGCTGTTCTCGCGGGAACAGATTTTGGCGACGACGTGCAACTTCAGAAAGTTGTTACGGAATTGACAAATCTTGTTAAAGAAAAAGGCTCTGCTGCTGCCGTAGAAGCGATTAAAGATAAAACATCGGCATTAGGCTCAAGCCCGATGGGTGTCGTTTTTTACACAGATGGTAAGATTGCCGTTCACAACAAGTATCCAGAAATTGGTGGAATGGAATTAAAACAACTCCAGGACTTGCGAGGTCGTTTTATGGAAAAAGAGTTTACTGAAGCCGCTGATAAAGGTGGTGCTTATACTCAAAATTTTTGGCCCCATTACACTAAAGAAACAGAGTATGAATATAGTTGCTTCTCTAAGTGGATTGAAAAGCCTAAAACGATGCTAACAGTTTGTCGCTGATTTATCGGAATCACAGGACCGGATAATCCCACCTGTTCGGGATTCTTGTTAGATGAGTTGGCGGCTTTTTACTGATACGAAAGCCGCCAAATTCACTCACTGGACTTATTAGGAGAGGTGAAGTAATGTTACAGAACCTAGCAATCAAGACAAAAATTTTAATTTCCCCAATTTTGTTTGTAATGGCTCTTGCTGCTATTGGCTTTACAGTCTGGTCTGGACTTGAACAACAGACAAAATCAACGAACCAGATTGTTAAAGTCGATATTCCATCGGTGATTAGAGGGGATGAGCTTTTACAAGCCGTGGCTGATACGCAATCAGATATGTTTAGTATTGTTGTTTGGAAAAGACTAGGGCGTTCAGATGAAGAAATTGGCAAAATTCAATCTCTGATTACAACGCGCCTCAGTCTAGTAACGAAAATTGTTCAAGACGTGGCTTCGCAAAGTTCTTCTATTAAAGAAGAGCAAGATTTGATTGCAACTTTACCGAAATTGGTCGATGAGTATATTGTAAGCGCGAAGGCGGCGACTGATATGGCCCAGCGCAATCCAGTTCTGGCAACTCCTTTGATTACAACAGCGGCAGCAAAATACGCCGTGCTGCGCGAGCCATTAGAGCGTTTTCGTAGTTTTACTATTCAAAATATGATCAAGCAAAGCGAAAGAGCACAATCTATCGCGGATGATGTTCGAGCGTTGATTTTATCTGTTTCAGTTTTTGCACTGCTGATTACGTTTTCGGCGAGTTTCGGTATCGGTTTACAAATATCTCAGGGCATTCGGCGGATAGAGCGTGCCATGAGCGCTCTTGCTCAAGGAGATCTTGATGTGAAGATCGTGGGAGCCAAACGTCGGGATGAAATTGGGCAGATGACACGCGCTCTCGAAGTGTTTGTCGAAAACGCGCGTGCGGTTCGGCAATTACGCCAAGATCAAGAAATTAAGGATCGGAAATCTCAAGATCAGCAACGTGAAATTGTTAATGATATTGCTGGTAAAATTGAACAAGCCGTTGAAGAAATGGTACAGAATTTGCTTAGTTCTTCCACGGATTTAACGCACGTTGCTAAAGGCATGACCCACAGATTGGGCGACACGAAAAATCAATCGAAAGAAGTTGCGGTGATCTCGTTCGATACATCGACGCGGATCACAAGTGTGGCATCATCTATTGAAGAGTTGACACGCTCTATTGCTGATGTGGGGCAACAGTCTGTTCAAAGTCGGGCCGTGGCGGCTCAAGCCGTTGAGGAAGCGGAGCGAACAGACGCGACCATTACAGGGCTGAGCAGCGCCGCCCAACGGATTAACGATGTCGTGGGGATTATTAGTGCTATCGCAGCACAAACCAATCTCCTCGCGCTCAATGCGACGATTGAAGCCGCACGGGCGGGTGAGGCTGGTAAAGGATTTGCCGTTGTTGCCTCGGAGGTCAAGAATCTCGCCAATCAGACTGCCAAGGCAACCGAGGACATTAATCAGCAAATTTCTTCGATGCAGGCAGCGGTTGCCAGTGCTGTCGGTGCCGTTCGTAGCATTGGCCAAACCATTACCCTTATTAGCGCGGCTGCCGATACGATCTCGACTTCAGTAACGGATCAGAACAAAGTGACTCGCGATATCGCTGGCACGGTTCTTCAAATTGATCACAGCGCTACTTCAGTTGCTCAAAAAACGGCTTCTGTGAACGGGGCTATAGAGACCACAGAAATTGAGGCTGGAATTGTGCTAGATTCGTCGAATACTGTTCTTGATCAAACTAATAAGCTGATGCGGAAGGTTGGCGCTTTATTGAGTGAGCTGCGTCAGTATGGCGCAACCTTATCTCCGAAGTCCGCAGCCTAAAGCGTGATCGCCGAAGACGTGACCCCTACGATAAAACAGAGGTTTAGAGCTGCGTGCGGATAATTTAGCCTAACCGCATTGCATCTCCTCTGGTTCGCGCCCCCCTCTTGGCATAAGCTGTTTTTAGTGAATACTATGGCGGGGGAGCACCAGAATGCTCAAAGAGTTTCGGGAATTTGCGCTAAAAGGCAATGTGGTTGATCTCGCCGTCGGGGTGATTATCGGCGCGGCCTTTGGTAAGATCGTTACCTCGATGGTGGAAGACGTGCTGATGCCCGTCATCGGCTGGATCGCCGGGGGGCTGGATTTCTCGAACTATTTCCTAGCGTTGGTGGGGGGCGTCACGGCCACCTCCTACGCCGATGCCAAGGCACAAGGGGCCGTCATCGGCTATGGTCAGTTCCTAACCATTTCGATCAACTTCCTCATCGTCGCCTGGGTGCTGTTCATGGTGATCAGGGCCGTCAATAAGCTGCGCCGCCAAGCGCCGCCGCCGCCGCCCGCCGCAACGCCGGAAGATGTAGCCCTGCTGCGCGAGATCCGCGATCTTCTGTCTCGCCCAAAGCCGTAACAGGCGGTGGGGCCTCTTCCAGAAATCCTGCCTAACAGGTTAGCCGCCGCGCGCGGGATTCTGGAGTTGTTGCTAACGACCGACCTCAGCCTTGAGCAGAAGCATTATGCCCTAGCGCTGGGCAGCCTGCTGGCAGACGCGCCAGAGCCGCTGGCGGCGCCTCTGACGGTGCCGCTGACGGGGCCGCCCACCGCCTCGGACGAAGCCTATATCGACCCAAATGTTCTAGCAGAACTCTACCGCTATCTTGCGCCGAGCGGCTGCGCGGCCATTCTAGTGCAGTTTCACCGCACGGCGCGGGAGTTGCTGGACGCAGCGTTAGCCGCCTTGGTTGCCGAACAAGCTGACGCTTTGGCCCGCACCGCCCATTCGCTGATCGGCACCGCTGGTGCCGTGGGGATGGGGCTATTGGCCCAAGAAGCCCGCGCAATCGTTGTGGCGCTGCGGCACGGTGATTGGGGCAGTGCTGCCGCGCGGGCCGCTCAATTGCCGGACATCTACGACGCCTCGTGCATCGCGCTAGAGGCCACCGTGGCCGAGTTGAACCTTAGCTTTAAGTAAGAGGGGGCTGTTGCACGGCGCACGCCTCGGCTCGTTTTGGAAAAAACGCTTCGGCCTGCGAGGGTAAACAAGCCTCCCCCTGGTAAATCCCCCGCTTGCCTTCTGCACTTAGCGGACGTTATGTTATAACGTATTTTCTTGTTCCGAGGTTATCATGCTCTTCCGTCGTTTGCTGCTCAGTCTGCCTGCCATCGCGCTTCTCGCGGCAACCCTGCCCGTGCGCGCCGCCGAGCCTATGCAAGTGGTGGCGAGTTTTTCGATTTTAGGCGATCTTGTTACTCAAATCGCTGGGCCAGCGGCGGTAGTGAAGGTGCTCGTTGGCCCAGATGGCGACGCGCACGTGTATCAGCCTAGCCCCGCAGACGCGAAAGCCGTCGCCGGGGCCAAGCTGATCTTTCTGAACGGTCTTGGGTTCGAGGGCTGGATGAGCCGTTTGCTCAAAAGTAGCGGCACGAAAGGCAAGGCGATTACCGTCACCAAAGGGATCACCCCCCGCGCCGCTGGTAAAGACGGTCATGGGCACGGCAATGTCGATCCCCATGCGTGGCAGGATGTTGGCAACGTCCGAGTGATGGTCGCCACGATTGCTGCCGCGCTGGCCGACGCAGACGCCGCTAATGCCGACACTTATAAAGCCCGCGCCGCCGCCTATCGGGCTGAGTTGGACGCGCTGGACGCAGAGATTACGGCACAGGTGGGTGCCCTTACGCCGGCGCAACGCCGCGTCATCACTTCCCACGATGCCTTCGGCTATTATGGTAAAGCCTATGGCGTAACTTTTCACGCTCCTCAGGGCATGAATACCGATAGCGAAGCCTCCGCCAAGGATGTGGCGCGACTGATTAGCCAAATTCGTAAGGAAAAGATTAAGGCCGTCTTCGTTGAAAATATCTCCGACCCGCGCCTAACGCAGCAGTTGGCAACCGAAGCCGGGGCCACTATTGGCGGGTCACTGTATTCAGACGCGCTCTCCCCCGCCTCCGGCCCAGCACCGAGTTATCTTGCGATGATGCGCCATAACACCAAGATGCTGATTGCGGGCATGATGAAGAACTAACGGTGACGAGAGCTTTGGCTCTCGCTATAAACCCCTATGCGCTGCTTTACCTTCTGCCTCGTTGGGGCAATAATATGGGCCGGGTTGATGCCTGCCGCCCGCGCCCATCCGCATGTGTGGATAGAGCTTGAAATGAGCCTTCACACTCAAAACGGCACCCTGACCGGCATCGACCTAAGTTGGGCGTGGGACGAATTTTATTCCGACCGCTACCGCACGACCTATGACCGCAACAAAAACGGGCGCTTCGATCCAGCCGAGGCAAAAGAGCTTCAAGCAAAAGAAATCACGGCAGTTGAGGCATTTTCGGAGTTTATTTTCGTTTATGAGCGGGGTAAGCGCGTTGCCGTTGGCCCTGTGCAGCGCTTGAGCATCGAGCTTCAGGGGAAACAGATGGTGTTCCGTTTCTACGTTCCCCTCAGCCGCCCGGTCTCGCTCGCCGGGGCCGGGGTTGCCCACACGGTAACGGTGGGCAGCTATGATCCTGAATATTATATCGAAAGCCTGCTGCCCGAAAATCGGCCCGGCGTGGTGTTCGCCGCCCCCACTCCGGCGTGCTCGGTGGTGGTGGTGGAAGATCGCGCGCACCCGATTTATAATGGCTTGGCCTATCCGCAAGTGGCGTCCCTGCAATGCCCCGACTGATCCAACCACTGATCCTGGCCCTAATCCTGCTGCTCGGCCTGCTGATGCCGTTCGGCTCGGCGGTCGCGCAAGTCGGCCCCCTGCGCGGTGCGCCCGCGCCGGTCAGCGCCTCTAGCCCTGAAGAGAGCACCAGCCTGATGCGCTGGATGACGGCCCAGCAGCGCGATGCCGCGTTGAAATTCCGCCGCCTGCTGATTGATCTGCGGGACGGCGGCTCCTGGCTAACGCTGCTAACCGCCGTTGGCGCGGCCTTTCTCTACGGCATCTTTCACGCCGCCGGACCAGGGCACGGCAAGATGCTGGTTATCTCTTACTTCCTCGGGCGCGAGTCCCGGCTGGGGGAAGGGGTGCGAATGGGCATTCGCATTGCCGTCACGCACGTTGCCTCGGCCCTCATCATCGTCGCCGTGCTGTTTTTACTGTTCGACGGCAAACCCGCACCGGATTTTGAAAGCAGCCGCGAAATCCGTCTGATCGCCTATGCGGGGATCATCGCCCTGGGGCTATGGTTTCTACTGGAGGCCACTCAGCGCGTGCAAAAGGGCCTCGCCCCTAGCGACTGCGGGCATGACCACGGGCACCATCACGGACATCATCACGGGCACGAGAATCATGGGCACGAGAATCACGGGCACGAGAATCACGGGCACGGGCATCAACCCATCGCGCTCTCCCGTGCCGACCGTTGGCGGGCGCGACTGACCGGCTGGATGGCGGGCGCGGTTCCTTGCACTGGGGCGATCATCGTATTGATTTTCTGCGCCGCCAACGGCCTGTGGCTTGTGGGCTTGGCTATGGTCAGCGCGATTGCGGTGGGTATGGCCCTCACCATGACCGGTTTGGGGTTGCTCACTCTGCTGGGGCGGGGGTGGGTTGGCCGCTGGGCGAACAACACCCAACGCGCGGGTTTCTGGAGCCTTGTCATCGCGTTAGCAGGTCCGGCTCTTGTTACACTCGGCGGAGTGTTTTTACTCGTTTTGACGCTGTAAACTGACCATTAGGTCAGGATTTAGCTTTTTTTGACAAATCGAATGATCCGCCTTGCTGCGGGGCGTAACTTCCCGTAGGCTGTGTTTTGGGATGGCGTATCGTGTGGGAAGTGGCGAGATAGCGGTCGTTTATGCGAGCGGGATAACGTACTTTTCATCGGCGCCGCATTCGGCAGGTTTAAGCTGGATGCGCGCAGGAAGAAAGTCGGAAGCGAGACCGGAAAGTTTTTCGGACCCTCGAATCTTTAAGGTTCTTCTTTAGGATAGCGCGTCACGCTCTCACTTGGGGCGGGTCGCATGTTCGAGCGTAGCAAACAGTTTTTACTTGGTCGGAGCGACAGTTGCGTGTCAGGCACGGGGTACGCAACGAGTCTCAGCTCGCCCGGCCATTAAGTTGATTTGGTCCGCCCTGTGGGCGGTTCGTACGGAGTTTGTCGGTTCATGATGCGCAAAGGGTCTTTTTCGTCTGCTCCCCGTCCGCCTATGGCAACGGAACGCTTGAGCGGCGCAGTCACGTGGTTTTCGGCCACTAAAGGTTTTGGCTTTATTAAGCCAACCGATGGTTCGGAAGACGTGTTCGTTCACGTGTCGGTGGTTCAGCGCGCCGGGTTGGAGCAGCTGAAAGAAGGAGCGACAATTTCCTGTGAAGTCGCTCCCGGCAAAAAAGGCCGTCAGGTGACGCGCATGTTGGAAGTCGATGACTCCACGGCGGTCGAAAATCCGCAAGGTGAACCCCAACGTGCGCCGCGTCCGCCGCGTGCCGGTGGTTTCGGCGGTGATAGCTACGGGGATCGTGGTGGCGGCGGCTTCGGCGGCGGCTTTGATCGTGGTGGTGATCGTGGCGGCTTCGGCGGCGGCGACCGTGATCGCGGCGGCTTCGGCGGCGGTGGCGGTGATCGCGGCGGCTTCGGCGGCGGCGGTGATCGCGGCGGCTTCGGCGGCGGCGCTGATCGTGGTGGCTTCGGCGGCGGCTTTGGTGCCGATCGCGGTGGCCCTCCCGGCGAAAGCGGCGAAGGCACGGTAAAATGGTTCAATGCCACGAAGGGCTTTGGCTTCATTACACCGGATTCAGGTGGGAAAGACGTGTTCTTGCACGCTTCGGTCTTGCGTCGCGCTGGTCTTGTCGATGTGCAGCCGGGCCAACGCGTCCGTTTCTCGTCGATTGAACGCGACAAAGGCCCGGAAGCCCGTACCTTGGAGCTCGATGGCGAAGCCCCGCCCCCGAGCAACAATGACCACGGACATGATTCCTACTAAAAATCGTTTCTTCAGAGAGTTAGCCTTTCCTCTCTTGGGGTAAGTTTTTCTCTATGATTGATTTAGACCCTGCCGGTTTTGCTAATCGGCAGGGTTTTTTATGGTCTTCGTTTTTTGTGATTTGCCGGATGGGTTTCATGCTGCCGCTCTTCTCCCGATGCGCCCTGATAGGGACGGTTTTCCTCGTAGGCTTCAGCCTTGCCCCGCTTGACCGGGCCTTGGCCCAAGCCGAGGAGATTGCCCCGCTCAGTGAGGGGCAAGAGCTTTATCCAGGCGAAAAAGCCCTGGCCGAAGCCGCTGGAAAAGAAGGCGTTGCTATCAGCGCCAATACCGCCCTCGGCTGGGCCAATTGGGGGGCCGTGGTGCGGGCTTTCGGGCAGCGCTACCCAGATGTGCCGCTGGCCTATACCGATTTAGGCTCCACCGCGACCGTAACGCAGCTTGACCGGTTGCGCGAACGCCCGCCCGCCGATGCCGCTTATTTCTACTCCCTTGTCGCGCTCGATGCCGCCAGCCGGGGCCTGCTTAGCCCCCACCGCCCGGTCAATCTGGACCGGCTGCCGGGGGCGGCGAAAGATACCGAAGGTTTGTGGGTTGGCGTTCACACCCTGCCCATCGCCTTCGTCGTGAACCGCAAGCTGGTGAAAAGCCTGCCCCGCACTTGGGCCGATTTGCGGAAGCCTGAGTTTAAGAACAGCATTACCTACCCCGATCCGCAAACGACGACCGTGGGCCTCACCCTCGCCTTCGCCGCCAATGTCGCGGCAGGCGGCACGCTCGATTCAGTGCGTCCGGGCATTGAGTATTTCACCGCCCTGCATAAAGCCGGAAACGTCCAGCGTATCGACCCCGGCTCCGCACAAGCGCGCTTCCTGCGCGGAGAAATCCCGGTTTGGATCACGTTTGAGGCCGATGGGCTGCGCGTGAAACATCTCGACGGCATGGACGAAGCCGAAGTGATCCTGCCCGCCGATGGCACCGCTGCCGCCGCCTACACACTGTCGCTGGTGAAAGGCGCCCGCAATGCCGCTGGCGGAAAACTGTGGATAAACTTCGCCCTCACCGAAACGGCCCAGCGCCTGTTCGCCGAAGGCTTCGTGCGCCCGATTCTGCCGAATTTTTCGTTGCCGCCGGAGCTTACCGCCCGCTTCGCCCCCCTGCCGCCGCGCACCGATCTGGTCGATTCACTGCGGGCAACCTTGCGGAAAGCGGATATTGACCGGGCGTGGCCGAAGATGTGAGGGGGCAGGTTAGTCCGTTCTATCCGTCACCCTTAACTTTCTTTGCGTGATGTAAGCTTGCAGCCTTTGTTGCACATGCTCGAAGAAATTATACGGCAGTAGGCCGAGACAAGCCGTCTGCGTTCCCTGGCCCGGCTTTGGACGAATATCAAAACCTGGCCAGAGAAACCTATTGACCTCGGTCAGAGCAATCCAGGAGCGCGCGTCATCTAATCCCAAGCGGCGCTTAGTCGCTAACGGGAGTTCTACCGCCTCGGTTGGATCACGGGGGGCTGTGTGTGTAATGGGGAGCAGAATAACCTCAAGCCCTGCCACCGTTTCCGTAGCCAGAACAACAGCGCAGGGGCGGTTCTTTTGCCCTTCGTCCAACCCCCTCGCGGCTTCCTCGTGCCAGAGGTAGGCGTAGCGCAGAACATGGCCCGGTTTTGGAATAAACTCGGTCACGTTTGCGGTTCGGGCCACTCATGGTCAAAGGCCGCAGCCTCGGGGGGCGCGTGCGACAGCGTGATCCGCGCTAGGGTTTCGGCGTCCAGTGCCTCGGTCGGGATGGCAACCCGCCACCCCCGAAGCAAACGGCGGTATTCATCAACCGACATGAGAACCAGCCGGTCTTCGCCCGCTTCCGAAATCATCACAGGCTCATACCCCGCCCGCTGGGCGACCGCGCCATAATGGTGCAGAAGATCATCCGACGTGAACCGCATCTTGCTCTCCTTCGGTCTTCAGAATAGCCGAAACAGCGCTACCCCGCCAACACCTCCCACACGCTCCCATCCATCGGCTTGCGCTCGATCTGCGCGCGATACCACAGCGCGTAGAACAGCAGCGACCAGAGGGCGAAGCCTGCGTGTTTTTCGGTGGAATGTGCCAAGGCTTCCACCTTGCCGGGCCGGACGATCTCGGCAATGCAGGCTTGGCGGGCGAGCAGCGGCCCCAGGCGGGCGCTTTCTGCCGAGAGCCACGCGCCAACAGGAACGGTGAAGCCTTTCTTGCGCCCTAGGGCATCGGCTTGCGGCAGGCGCTTTTCCAGCAGACGGCGCAGAATCCACTTGCCCTTGCCGTCGCGCAGTTTCAACGAATCGGGCAGGCGGAAGCCTGCGGCGGCGACACCCGGATCGAGAAACGGCGTGCGGCCTTCTAGGCCGTTAGCCATCAGGCAGCGGTCGAGTTTGGTGAGCAGATCATGGGGCAGCCAGTCGGTGCAATCGACCGCTTGAGCGATTTGCAGGCGGGAGCGCCCTTGCGTCGCGGCGTGGATTTCCGCCGTGGCGATCCCGTCGCGCCACGCCCCGCCCTCCTGCTGCAAAACGCCGAGCCGGGCAAAGGTGCCCTTGCCGCGCAGCACTTTGCCGCCGAGCCACCAGGGCCGCAGAATCGACCGATAGCGGCCATAGCCGCCGAAAATCTCGTCGCCGCCCTCCCCCGTCAGCACAACCTTGACCGAGGCGCGGGCTTTTTGCGCCAGCAGATAGGTGGGCAAGGTGGCGTAATCGGCAGCGGGATCGTCCATCGCCACCGCCACACGCGGCAGTAACGCCCAAAAATCCTTCTGGCCGAAGCCAATCTCGGTAAACTCCGCCCCGCAGGCGTGTGCCAAGGCTCGCGCTGCCGCGCGTTCATCCGCCGCAGCCCCCTCGAAGCCAACCGTGAAGCATTGCACCGGGCGGCTATCGACCTCGCGCATGTAGCTCAATACCAGGGCCGAATCGATGCCGCCGGACAGGAACAGGCCATAGGGCACGTCCGAACGGCAGTGAATTGAAACGCTTTCGGCCAAAGCCGCATCGAGCCGGGCGAGGGCGCTGGCCTCATCAATGGTTTCCGGCCCCCCTTCCGGTAACGCTGCTCTCCGGCTGCGCTCGGCAACGCGGCCATCAATGACGACCAGGGTTTCGCCGGGAAGCACGCGGAAAATGCCCTCGAACATCGTTTCCGCCCCAGTGGTGAACTGCATTTGCAGCAGCTCATCGCGGGCGCGCGGGTTGAGGGATGGGGAAATCCAACCGCTCGCGAACAGGGCCTGCGGTTCGGACGCAAAAATCAGCCCTTCCGGCACTTCGGCATAATACAGCGGCTTAATACCGAACGGATCGCGGGTGAGAATCAAGCGGCCATTCGCCGCCGCAATCGCCAGCGCATACATACCGCGCAAACTATCGGCATACGCAAGGCCCTGGCGGCGGAACAGGTGCAACGGCGGCTCGCAGTCGCTGGTCGTGCGGAACGTCACCTGCCCGGCCAGATCGGCGCGTAACTCGATGTAATTATACACCTCGCCATTGCCGATAAGCGTGTTGCCCGCCCCGTCGAAAAACGGCTGATCGCCGGTTTCAAGGTCGATGATCGACAGCCGCCGATGGGCCAGGGCAACAGCGCCTTGCAGATGAATGCCTTCGCCATCCGGGCCGCGATGGGCCAGCGCGTCGATCATCTGCTGTACGATGGCTTTAGGGGCCGCAGCCCCGCCGCGCCGCATCATCCCGGCAATGCCGCACATGCTGTTTCCTTTACTAAACCGCGCTTCGAACCCGCTCGAAGAACGCAAGATAGCGCGCCACCACAGCGGATTTGGAGAAATTTTGCTGAAGCACGGCAAATCCCGCTTCCGCCAGCCCCTGCCCTCGGTCAGCCTGCGCCAGCGTTTCGCGCACGGCCCGCGCCAAGGCCGACGCATCCTCCAGCGGCACAAGACGGCCCGTCACCCCGTCGGTCAGCAAGGATGCCGGCCCTGCCGAAGCCGCTGCGATAACCGGACAGCGCTGCGCCCAGCCTTCCAGCACAACATTGCCTAAAGGTTCGTGACGAGACGGCACCAGCAGCGCATCCACGGAGGCCAGCAGCGCCGCACCATCGTCACGCCACCCCAGAAAGCGCACTCGGTCGGCGATCTTTAGTTGTTTTGTTTGTGCAACGAGTTTGGATTCATCAGGGCCTTCGCCCGCAATCAGCAAGGTCGCGCCCGGAATGTCCGCCAGCGCGGCCAAAGCCACATCGAAGGCTTTATTCGCGTGAAGCCGCCCTAGCGCCAGCAGCAGCGGGCCGTCGCGGTCGGTCAGGCTTGCGCGTGGCAGGGGTTCCGCCGATTGGGGTTCGACGAAATTCGGCAGATAGGTCACGCGGTCCGCCGGGAAGCCTTGGTCCCGCAGCCAGCGACAAATATCTTCGGTATTGGCCACCAGATGATCGCAGCGGCGGTAATATTTAGGATCGTAATAACCGCCCAAGCGCGCCACCAGCGGCACGCGCGGCGTGGGGCGGGCGAACTGCGTCGCGCGGTTCATCCAGGTCAGCAGAATATCGGCGTCTTGCGTTAGGCGGGCAAGGCCGCGCCGCGTACTAAAGTCGAAAATCCCGCCGAACGGCAGCGTTTCAACCGTTACCCCCGCCGCCCGCAATCGGGCTTCGCGGGCGGGTTCGGGCCGGATTACCGCGCGCTGATCGACGCTTGCTGCGACGAAAGCCGCCGCCAGACGCTCGAAAAACGCCTCAGCCCCACCATGTTTGGCCCCGGCCATCGCTTGCAGCAGGCGCATTAGAGAGGTGCCAACAGGGTGCCGATCTCGGCAGCCGCATGATCCCAGCCCCAAGCGCCCTGCATCGCCAGCGCAGCGCGGTGCTGAGCGGACCAAAGGGCATCATCGCTGAGAAGCGCAATCGCCCGCGCCGCCATCGCCGCGTCATCGGCAGCGACAAAGCCGGTTTGCCCGTCGCGCACGCGTTCCGGGAGCGAACCGATAGACCGAACGACGGCAGGCAGGCCAAGCGCCTGCGCTTCCCCCACGGCAAGGCAAAAGGTTTCGCCCACGTCGCCGCTATACAACATGAGGCGCGCGGCTTTTAGCACGGGGATCAACTCGGCGCGCGGCAGCGGATCCCGGCAAATCACGCCTTTTGCGGTGAGGCTTTGGGCTTTCGCCAAAACAGCTTCCATCGCCGCCCGGTGCCGATCCGCCCCGCCGCGATACGTTCCGAGGCCGGAATGAACGAGGAAACGCGCCTGTGGTAGCACTGGGTGAATGTGATCCGCCCAAAGATCCAGCAAGCCATCCAGCCCGCGTAAGGGGTTGGAGGTAAAAATCGCCACGGGCGCGGGCGGAGGGCGCTCGGTTTTATCCTGACGAAACACATCTGGCAGACCGTAGGGAACAATCTTGCGCGCGCCTGCGGGTGCCCACGCGGGGTAGGTGCTGGCATGATAGGCCCCGGAAAACACGATCACCGGCTTCACCCGCCACAACGGCAGTAGGTAGCGCAGCTTCAGCAGGTAAGACGCGGGGTTATGAATCCAGAACATCTGCCGCAGAGCCGCCGGGCAGGCAGCGATAAGATGGTGGGCACGGTTGGCGATATAGAGATCAGCGCTCTCGGGCAGGCCGTCGCCAAGCGGTCGCCAGGCAACGCCGCGAACCGAAACGCGCTGCCGGCAGCGCGTATAGGCCGTGACCGTATGCCCCCGCGCCGCCAAGGCTTCCAGCAGGCCGATCACCGCCGCCTCCGCCCCGCCCAACGGGCCGGTCTCGGGGCTGGTGCCATCAAAGGGAACGCCATCATCGGCAAGGATAATCACAGCCATCAGCGCCCTCGGCTCAACAGCGCGGTAGCCGCAGCCAACGCGCGCGCGACCGGCAGATCATCCATCATATGCGGCAGAAAGTCAGGCTCCGCTTTCAGTTTTTCCCAATGCTGCGGATAGGAGCGGTCGGTGGTGACAAACTCGGTCGGCCCTGTGCCAGACCAGGGGCCGTAAAGCTGCGGCGGGCTAGGGCCGAACAAGCCCAAAGTGGGCACTCCTGCCGCTGCCGCCAGATGCATCAAGCCGGAATCATTGCCGATATAGAGGTGAGAGGCCCGCAAAACCGCCCCGACGACCCGCAAATCTTCCAACCCGAACCCGTCTTCAGCGTGCGGCAAAGCCGCGAAGAGCGCTTCTGCCCCTGGTCGTTCCGAAGGCGCACCGATTAAAAGGATACGCGCATCCTGTAACGCGCCCCCTTCCCCTGTCAGGGCTTGCGCGAGGGCGGCGAAGCGGTCTAACGGCCATTGCTTACCGATGAAATTAGCGGTGGGGCCGAGCACCAAAATTGGGCGCGCGTCGGGTTTCAGCCACGCCAGCGCCTGCGCCTGCGCGGCCTCACCAATCCAGAGCCGAGGCGCGACGATTGGATTGATTCCAAAACAAACCGCGATTTGCTGTAACCGATGCGCCGTCTCCACGGGGTTTTGCCAGCGCTGAACCCGGCCCGCGCGCAAGCAATAACCCGTGAGCGAGCCGCGCAGGTCGATCACCCGATCCCATCGCCTGCCGATAACCTGCCGCCAGAGGGTAAACCAATGCCCGCCGCGTTTTTGTTTTGGCATCGGAATGAAGTGATCAAGACCCGGCACATCGGCAAACAAGCTGGCCGCAACCGGCCCGCCCGCAACCGTAATGCGCGCGCCGGGGTGCGCGTCCAGCAAGGATGCGAGCAGGCCTGTAGAGAGCACGGCATCGCCTAAGCGCGTCGCGGTGATGAACAAAATCCGCATAATCTGCGCTGTATAGGGTGTTCCGGGCTAGGCGTCTAGAATCCCGTCTAGCCCCCGGCGCAGGCCGATGAAACTGCGGACTTTCCGCACCGCCAGCAGCGTACCCGCTACATAGGGCGCGGCAGAAGGCCCGGCATCGTGGCGAATGGTCAAGCGCTCGCCGGGCAGACCGAACTGGGTTTCGCAGGACAGCACGTAGGAGGGCAGCCGCACCGAATGCACTGGCACGGTGCCAATCTGCGCGCCGCGCGCTTCCTTCGGTCCCAGAATATCGGCAACGGGTTTGGCGGTGGGCGGATGTTCGCGGGCATTCTCCAAGGCTTCGGCCAGCTCGCGCGCGGTGCCGCTTGGCACATCCGGCTTGTGCGGCCCGGCGTAATCAATGATCTCCACGTCCCCCACATACTGCGCCGCCATGAGGGAGAAGCGCTTCAGCAGCATCGCTGTTACCGAAAAATTGCCTGCCGCCGCAACGCCCAGGCTACGTGCCCGTGCCATCGAATCGATCTCGAAATAATCTTCCGCTGTCAGGCCCGACGTGCCAATGACGACCGCAACCCCGGCGTCCAGTGCCGCCACCACATGCGGGCGCACGGCCTGGGGTTTCGTGTAATCTATGAGAACATCGGCCCCGCACGCCAGCGCGTCTTTAACGTTCACATGCACAGGAACCCCCAGCGGCGCTTTCAGCCCAGCCAGCGTTCCGGCATCTTGCCCGGCCACGCCGCGCGCTACCGCGCCAACGAGGACCAGATCGTCCGAGGCCGCAATGGCCTGAACCAACTCGCGTCCCACCCAGCCGCTAGCCCCGGCAACGATCACGCGCAGTTTCGTCTCAACCATTGGCTTTATTCCCTCATCGTTTCCGCCACAGCCAAATCGGCCAGCGTATTTATATTGAAGAATAACGGCGTTAATTTTTCCTCAAAGTCAACTGCCTCAAAGTCAACCACGTGCGCCGAAACTGCCCTTAACGCCCCCTGCAAGGACCACAGCCCCGCCGCCAAACGATCCGCGAGAAGGGGTTCTGCCGCAACCCGCCACAGCGCACAGGTCGCGTGCCAGCCTTCCGCCGTCGCCGCCACCGCCGCCCCGGCCTCTCCCAGCGCGGCCCCTAACCGATCCGGCAGGTCTACGGGTAGGAACGGCGTATCGACAGAAACGGTTAGCACGGTCTCGAACCCTGCTGTACGTGCAGCACACAGCGCCGACCAGACCCCCACGAGCGGCCCTTGCCCTGGCGAAGGCAAATCCGGCACCAGCGCGCCGTAGGCTGCAAGGCGCGGGTCTGAAGCGTTGATCCACAGCGGTGCCGGGCAGCGTTCGGCGACATGGGCGATCAGCGGACGCCCCGCCAGCAGCCGCAACGCCTTATCGCCGCCAATACGCGCGCCAATCCCGCCCGCGAGAATCACCGTTATCATCGTCACTTTGTTTGCCGATTCCCCATGAAACTTACCGCCCGGCTCCCTATAGTATTTATATGCTTGATGCTGCTCACCGCTCCGGCCCGACCCCGCTTATCGACCCGTTTGGGCGAACGATTTCGTATCTTCGCATTTCCGTAACAGATCGTTGCGATTTTCGCTGCGTCTATTGCATGTCCGAAGATATGAGCTTTCTGCCGAAAGCCGACCTGCTGACTCTGGAAGAGCTAGAGCGGCTGGCAGCGGCGTTCATCGCCCTTGGCACACGCAAAATCCGCCTTACCGGGGGCGAGCCACTGGTTCGGCGGAATGTGATGCAGCTTATCGAACGCTTGGGCAGCCGCCTCGGCGGGGGGCTGGACGAACTCACCCTCACCACCAACGGCTCGCAGTTGGGCAAATATGCCGAAAGCCTGGCGAAGGCGGGGGTGAAGCGCCTCAATGTGTCGCTCGATACGCTGGATGCCGATAAATTCACGGCCCTCACCCGCTGGGGCAAGCTCGGCCCGGTTCTCGATGGGCTGGCGGCTGCGAAAGCGGCGGGGCTGGCCGTTAAAATCAATGCCGTCGCGCTCAAGGGCGTGAACGAGGACGAGTTCGATCGGCTGATTGCTTGGTGCGGCGAGGAAGGTTTCGATCTGGTGTTCATCGAGGTTATGCCGATGGGCGACATTGGCGGCGAGGCTCGGCTGGACCAGTACCTGCCACTCGCCCAAGTACGCGCCGATTTGATGCAGCGATGGACCCTTACCGAAACCAGCTACCAAACCGGCGGCCCTGCCCGCTATTGGCAGGTGGCGGAAACTGGGCAGCGCTTAGGGTTCATCACCCCGCTCACGCATAATTTCTGCGAAAGCTGCAACCGCGTGCGCCTCACCTGCACGGGCACGCTGTACATGTGTTTAGGGCAGGAGGATGCTGCCGATTTGCGGGTACCGTTGCGCGATGGGCGCAGCGATGCCGAGGTGATCGCGGCAATCCGGGCGGCGATTGCGCGCAAGCCCAAGGGCCATGATTTCATTATCGACCGAACCCACACGGCCCCCGCCGTGCCTCGGCACATGAGCGTAACGGGCGGCTGATCCTTCCTATGACATTCCCCTTCTCGCCCCACGGCCCGCTGAAGCTCGCCTTCGTGGCCTCCGATGCAGAACCCGCGCAAGAGGCCCTCGCCCGCCTCACCGCCCGCTATGGGCAGGCGGACCCGTGGGAAGCCGATGTCGTGGTGGCCTTGGGCGGCGACGGGCTTATGCTCGAAACCCTGCACAGCCACCTGGATCGCGGGATGCCGATTTATGGGATGAACCGGGGTTCCGTTGGTTTTCTGCTGAACGAGTATAACGAGGATGGCTTGCAAGAACGGGTTGCCGCTGCCCAGCGCGTCACGCTGCACCCCTTGCGAATGCGGGCAACCCGGCGCGACGGCAGCGTGCGCGATGCCCTTGCCATTAACGAAGTCTCGCTGCTGCGCCAAACTCGGCAAGCGGCGAAACTGCGGATTCTGATTGATGGCGTCGAGCGGATGGAGGAGTTGATTTGCGACGGGCTGCTTATCTCAACCCCCGCTGGCAGCACGGCCTATAATCTGTCCGCCCACGGGCCGATTGTGCCGCTCGGCGCGGGCGTGCTGGCCCTCACGCCGATTAGCCCGTTCCGGCCCCGGCGCTGGCGTGGCGCGTTGCTGCCCCATACCGTTTCGGTCAGCTTCGAGGTTTTAGACGCCGATAAGCGCCCCGTTAGCGCTGTCGCGGATTATACCGAAGTGCGCGATGTGGTGAAAGTGGAGGCGCATGAAGACCGCAGCCTCGGCCTGACCCTGCTGTTCGACCCGGATCACACGCTGGAAGAGCGGATTCTGAAGGAACAGTTCCTGCCATAGCGGCTGTGCAGCTTGGGAATTGGTCAGCCGCCCCCTGCCGTGCCAGGATAGCCTTATGGTTGACCCCCCCCCGCCGCTGAGTGACCCCCACCCGCCGCAAACGCGGCGCAAGACGGCCACCCGGATCGGCTTTACCCTCTGTCTCGGCTTTGCCGGGGGCGTGCTGTTCTACCTACTGCATTTTCCGCTGGCGTTTATGATCGGCGCGCTGGTGGCCGTGACCGTGGCGGCGATTGCGGGCGCGCCCGTGCAGGCCGCGCCGCGCTTGCGGTCTGTGATGATCTCGATTCTCGGCGTACTGCTGGGCAGTGCCTTCACCCCCAACATGCTGCACCAGATGGGAGCGTGGGCGGTCTCGCTGCTCTGGCTCATCCCGTTGATTGCCATAACCGTTTGGGCCGGGAAAGTGGTGATGCAACGCTGGGCCGGGCTGGACCGGATCACCGCCTACTTCGCCTCGGTGCCGGGCGGTCTGACAGAAATGACTATGATCGGCGGGATAGAAGGGGGAGACGAGCGCCGCTTATCGCTGCTGCACGCCCTGCGGATCGTTCTTACCGTTCTTATTCTCCCCATCTGGTTTCGCTTTACCACGGGCTATGTCAGCCCCCCCATCAGCCTGTCCCTCGCCGCGTGGCCACCGCTGGTGGATATGGTGCTTCTCGGAGTCTGCGCCCTCTGCGGTACGCCCTTTGCCCGGCTCTGCCGCCTGCCCGCCCCACAACTCACGGGCTCGATGCTGCTGTCGGCGGCGGTTCATTTGGGGGGATTGACCCAATCCGCCCCCCCTGCCCTTCTCATCGCCCTGGCGCAAACGATTATCGGCGCGAGTTTGGGGGCGCGGTTTCGCAATACGCCAACGCAGTTTTTCGGGCGCACGTTCGTCATGGCCTTCGGGTTGACCGTGTTGATGCTGCTCATTTGCCTCATCGTCGCCTGGATCGTTCATGCCACCACCGGCCTGCCGCTCACCTCGGCCATTTTGGCCTTCGCGCCGGGCGGTCTTGCCGAAATGAGCCTGATCGCCCTCTATCTCGGCGGCGATACCGCCTATGTGGCCGCTCACCATGTCGTGCGGATTACGATAGTGGTGCTGTTGGTGCCGCCCGCTTATAAACTGCTGAAGCGTTTCTTTCCCGGTTGGCTTGCGCCCCCCAAACCTTGAGCCAAACCTTGAGCCAGTTAAACCCTATGCCGATCTCCTCTTTTGCACGGGTGCCGCTGTGGCTGTGGGCGGCCTGGGGGGTTGCGCTGATCGTCCTGATCCTGCGCGCTGGGCTTTATCCGGCAGCCCTGACCGGCGACGAAATTTGGTTCACCGAAAGCGCTTATCAACTCCTTCAGACCGGAACGCCGAAGCGGCTGATTCACGCCGATGGGGTGGGCAGTGCCACCGCCGATTTTCTGCCGCCCATCGTTATGCTCTTGCAAACCCTTGCCCTTTGGGTTGGCGGGCTAACGGCGGCGGCTGTGGGCGCGCCGAGCGTGCTGATGATGATGCTGGCCTCGGTCCTCGTTTATGGCGTCGCCCGGCGGGCTGGTGCCACGCCGAACGCGGCGGGGTTGGCGGCGCTCACGGTTTTCGGCGCGCAAACCATTCTGCGGGGCGCGCTGTATGTGCGCTATGAAGGCGCGGTTCTGGTGGCGTTTTTGGGATTTTTAGCGCTAGTCCCCGTCGCGGGCCGGGCGGCGGCCCTTGGGCGCGGGGTATTGGTGGGAGTAGCCGGGCTGGCCTATTACCCCACCGCGCCCTTTGTTGGCCTTGCCGCGCTGCTGATCGAAACGGGGCTGCTGCGGCTGTTCCCAACATCGCCCAACCGCCGCGTGATCCTTTGGACCGCGCTGGGATTTACGCTGGCGATTGCGCCGTTCCTGCTCTACATCGGGCGTTATCCGGCGGAGTTTACCGCGCAGGTTCTCACCAACGGGGCCGCGCATTATGGCACGGCGGAACTCCTGAGCCGCTTTGCCGATCCCGGCTTTTGGCAGGGGCAGCGGGAAACCCTGCCCGAAAGTTTGGCGCTTTTCGCCGTGCTCCTGCTCGCCTTGCTGCGGAGGGAGGCGCGGGCCTGGGCCGGGGTGGTGCTGTTGCTAATGCTGCCCGCCCTGCTCTATCCGTTCAATCCGCGCCTGCTTGGGCTGTCGGTGGCGCTGGCGCTCTGCCTTGCCGCCGTCTGGGCGAGCCGCAAAGACTGGATGAAGCCTGTCGCCCGCCTTGGCCTTGCTGGGGGAGCGTTGGCCGCCACCGCGATGCTTGGGTTAATGGGCAGTGTTGGGGTTCTACAAGCCGAGGGGCGCGATGGCGCGGCGCTGGGGCCGCTGCTGAAACCCTATCTAACCCAACCGGGTGTTATCGCTGCCGATCAACGAGCGTGGCTGGCGTTGCGCCGGGATTTCCCCGAACGGGCGTTTCTGCACGCCCTGCCCTCCTGGTCGCCGCCGCAAGTGAGCGTGTTTGAGCCTTTAGCGCTGCGCGATCCGAACTTCCGCGCAACCTACGCCCTCGTGCAAACCGATATTGCCGAAGCAACCCTCGCCCGTGCCCCCGCTCTTGCCGCAGGCCGGGCCGAGGGCAGCTTGGTGCCGCTCGCGCGTATCACTCTGGCGATCCGCCCGCTGCCATTAGCCAGGGCGGTACCGTTCGATTTAACGCTGTATGGGCCTAAGCCGTCTTAATAAACCCGGCAATGCGCGGCAGAATCTGTTCACGGAACTTACGCCCGTTGAACACCCCGTAATGGCCAACGCCTTGTTGCACGTAATCAATACGCCGTTCCGCTGGGATACCACTGCACAACATATGTGCGGCTTGGGTTTGGCCGGGGCCGCAAATATCGTCGTCAGCGCCTTCCACGGTCATCAGCGCGGTTTTTTCAATCGCCGCTGGCGTGATGAGCATGTCGCGATATTTGAACTTACCATTCGGCAAATCGTAATCCTGAAACACGGTTTGCAGTGTTTGCAGATAGAAATCTGCCGGCATGTCCATCACCGTTAGGTATTCTTTGTAGAACTTCTTGGTCGAGGTCACGCTTTCGCCGTCGCCCTTAACCAGATTACGGAACATATCGAGATGAGCACGAACGTGGCGACCAATGTTCATGCTCATGAAGCCCGAAAGCTGCAAGAAACCTGGATACACCGCCCGCATCATGCCCGCGTAGGGGGGCGGTACGTGGGTGATAACCATTTGCTTGATGGCTTCAATCGAACTCGACTGGGCGAACTCGTTGATCTTGGTGGGGCTAACGCGGGTGTCGAGCGGCCCGCCCATGAGCACCATCGCGCGCGGCTGCGCCGGATCATTCATCTGCGCCAAGGCCGATACGGCCACCAACAGCGGCACGGCAGGCTGGCAAACGGCAATCGCGGTTACGTCCGAGCCGAGATGACGTAGGAACTCGATACAATAATCTATAAACGCATCCAGCCCGAAGTGGCCCTGCCACAGCGGCACATTGCGGGCGTTCACCCAGTCGGTGATATACACGTCGTGGTGGGGCAACAAGGCTTCCACCGTGCCGCGCAGCAGCGTGGAGAAATGGCCAGACATTGGCGCGAACACGATCACGCGGGGCAACCCCGTCACGCCGGGCTTTTTGAAGTGCAGCAGATCGCAGAACGGCTTCCGCACCACAATCTCTTCTTCGACCGGCACCAGATGCCCATCGACCAGCGTGGTACGAATGCCGTAATCGGGGCGGTCGTGCAGCGGTTTGGCATCGGCCACCACGTCGCAGGCAGCGGTAAACGCATCCATCATCGGGTTCGACAGAGTGGGGTTTAGACCGGAGCGTCCGGCAAAGGTCCGAACTTCGTTGGCAAACCAGCGCATCGGCTCCATTGCAGCCTGTTGAGCGTTATAAGCCTGATACAAAAACATGGTCTAACCCCTCGCGGTGGCGTTCTGCGGTTCGCGCTATTTTTAGTCTGGCCCTCCGCAAACAACCCGGCAAGATCATTATGACAAGAGACGCAAGTACGAAACGATTGATAATTGCACAAAACTAGCTGCGAGGGGTGACTTTACCGCACCTGCGTTCAAATTACCGCAAGCGCGCTGCCTAAAGGCTGCCCTCGCCAACGGGCATCAGCCCCCTACGGCCAACGCCGCCAATAGGAAGGCGTAGGTTTCGGCGATTTCATCTAGCGCCTTATAGCGGCCCGATGCGCCGCCATGCCCCGCCGTCATTTCCGTTCGCAACAGCAAAGCCGCATCGCCGGTTTTGGTGGCGCGGAGTTTGGCGGCCCATTTCGCGGGTTCCCAATAGGTGACGCGCGGATCACTCAACCCAGCCGTGATAAGAAGCGGCGGATAAGGCTGCGCCGATACCTGATCGTAGGGGCTATAGCTCTGCATATAGGCGTAATAGGCCGGATCGGCAGGATTGCCCCACTCCTCATACTCAAACGCGGTCAGCGGTAGGCTGTCGTCCAGCATCGTCGAGAGTACATCGACGAACGGCACCTGGGCCACCGACGCGCCCCAAAGGTCCGGGCGCAAATTAAGAACGGCCCCCATCAACAAGCCGCCCGCGCTGCCGCCCATGCAGGCGATGCGGCCTTTCTGGGCATAGCCTTCTGCACTCAAATGTTCACCCACCGCGATGAAGTCGGTAAAACTATTCTTCTTTTTCAGAAACTTACCGTCTTCATACCAGCGTCGTCCCCGCTCCTCCCCGCCGCGAATATGGGCGATGGCATAGACGAAGCCCCGGTTCAGCAGGCTAAGGCGGTTAGGGCTGAAGGCGGCATCCATGCTGGCACCGTAAGAGCCGTAGCCGTACAGCAGCGCCGGGGCCGTGCCGTCCAGCGGCACATCCTTGCGGCGCACGACAGACAACGGCACCCGCACGCCATCGGGCGCTGTTGCCCAAAGCCGCTCGACACGATAAGCGTCGGGATCATGCCCGCCCGGAATCTCGGTCTGCTGAACGATTTCCAGGCGCTTGCTGCCGACGTGATAATCAAAATAGGTTTTAGGGCGCGCGAGCGTTTCATACTGCAATCGCAACGTCCGGCGCTGCCAGTCATATCCCGGCAAAACCCACAGGGCATAGGCGGCATCGGGGAAGGTTACTTCCTGCGCCCCGGCGTCGCTCTCCTGCCCGGCGGTGATAATTCGCACGCGCTTGCGCGCTTCATCCGTCCGCTCCGTCACACACCAGAAATGCGCGGCACCGCTCACCCCTTCAATGCAAACCGTCTCGGAGGGGGGGATAACTTCCTGCCAATCGGCTTCCCCCGAACGGTCCAGCGGCGCGCGCACAACACGGAAGTTCGGGTGTGTGTCATTGGTGAGAATCAACCATTCGCCGTTGCGATCGAAGGCACTGTATTCATGATTAGCCCGGCGCGGGTTCAGGCAACGCGGCTGCACGCCCGCCCCCTCCAGCGGCAAAATCCACTGCTCCGAGCAGGTTTTCTGCGCGGCATCAATCATCAAATACCGCCCGCTCGCCCCGCGCCCGATGCTGAGATAAAAGCTCGGGTCCGCCTCATGGTAGATCAGCGTATCGGTCGCGGGATCGCTGCCAAGCGTGTGGGCATAAACCCAGCGTGGGCGCTGCTGCGCGTCTTGCTTGACGTAGAAAATCCGGCGGCTATCGGCAGACCATTCCAGCCCATAGGTGCAGTCTGCAATTTCGAGCGGCAGGAAGTCACCACTGGCCAAATCTTTCACCCGCAGCACCAGCCGTTCCGAGCCGTCGGTATCCTCCAAGACGGCAAGCACATTCCGGTCGGGGGAGAGTTCGAGTCCACGCAAGGCATAATATGCCTTGCCCGCCGCCCGCGCGTTCTGGTCGAAGATCACCGTGCCGCGATTGGCCTTTGCATCCTCCAGCGAGGCGGCAAGGCAGGTCTGAAGATATTGCTGCCCCGGCTGATACCGCGCCCATAGCCAAACACCGTGTTCCCACTCGGGTGGCGTGCGTTCGTCCTCGATGATCCGGCTTTTCAACTCGGCCAGGAGGGCCGGGCGCAGGTCGTGCGTGCCGCCCAGCACAGTTTCCACATAAGCGTTTTCAGCCGCAAGATAGCCGAGAATCTCGGGATCGGTCACGTCGGGATAGCCCGGATCCCGCAACCACGCCCAAGCATCGGCCCGGCCATCGGCATGAGTGAAGGCTTTTGGGGCCGCAACGGGCGGGGGCGGAAACGCGCTTTGGCGAAGCATCAAACATATTCCCAGGTTAATGTCGGACTCTAACGCGCGCGGCAGTCCAGCAGGATAATATCGAAGACCGGATGCTCCAGCGGGTGCAGCGCCGGGGAGGAGGCAAACATCCAACCAGAGAAAATCACGCGGTCGCCCCCCGCGACGAAAGGATCGCTGGGTACAGCGGTGGCTTTCTGCGGCGCGGTCGATTGCACAGGACGATCAATGATCCGCAAAAACGCGGCATTCTCCGGCGGCTCTTCCGGTGGGCGCTTGATGCAAGCCTCTATATGGATGGTAAGGCTGCCGAAAGTGGCCGCCTCCCCAACCGGAACCGTGAGTTTGGAGACGCGCGCGGTTACCTTATCCAGCCCTTGCAACACGGCCACGGGCTTTGCGGGCGGCGGTGTTGGTTGTGGCAGAGTTTGCGGGGCAGGCGACTGGACAGGCGATTGGGCGACTGGCGGGCGCGGCGAAGCCTGCTGTGCGAGCGCCGCGCCCGAGGCCAGCACCAAACCCGTCAGCGTCAAAAAAAGACCGAGCCTCACGGTTGGGGCGCGCCCGCTTTCGATTTATCCTCAGTGGCGGAGAACAGGAATTTGCCGATCATCTGCAAGAAATCCGCCGAAGATTTAGTGAATTTTATGGCCTCGCCCGCTGCTAAAACACGGTCGGCATTACCAGGGTTGATATTAAGATAGCGCCCCCCCAGCAACCCTTCGGCGGCGATTTCTGCCACGGTATCTTCGGGCAGTTTCACGTCTGACCGTAAGGCAAAGCGCACCTGGGCGAAGAAAGTGGCCGGATCGAGAGTAATCGCCGTGACGGAGCCAACTTTAATGCCGCTTACCCGCACATCGGTGCCGATGGCAAGCCCGTCCGCCCGGTCGAACCGTGCAGACAATTCATACGCCCCGCGCGCACCCCGAATCGAGGTTGTGGAATAGGCGTACCAGCCGAACGCAAGGGCCACGACAAGCACGAAGGCCCCGACCAAGGTTTCCATGACATTCCGCTGCATAACCGCGCTATCCCTTTGCTTAACTTAAACTCAGTCTTCCGGCTTCCAGGCTTCGTAATCACCGGTCGCCTTATCGCGACGATTGCCGGCCAGCGCGTGACCCGGCGGGCGATAGGCAAGCTCTGTCCCCGTAAGGTTCGGCAGATGCGGCTTTTGCCACGGGCGAACGGGCGCGTTCTTCAACGGCACGTCATCGGTCGTTTTATGCAACCAGCGGTGCCACTGCGGCGGCACTTTCGAGGCTTCGGGTTCGCCTTTGTAGAGCACCCAGCGCTTTGAATCGCGCACCGACGCTACTTTTTTCTCGCGATAATAGCGGTTGCCGAATTCGTCTTCGCCGACCAATTCACCGTTCCGCCACGTATAAAGCCGAGTGCCGAGCGACATGCTAATCCCTTACGCTGTTCCCAATCGAATGTCGGTGCCGATTATGGCACCAGCCGCAGAATGAATCCAGTCCGTTAACCCTCGCCATTGCGCTTGAACGGCGACAGGGGCAGCAGCGCCACCATCTGCTCGGCAACCGTAGGGCGCTCTTGGTCGAGGAAATTCTCCACCGCTCTGCGAAAGCTGGGGTTGGCGATCCAATGGGCCGAGCGGGTGCGCGACGGCAGGTAGCCGCGCTGGAGCTTATGCTCCCCCTGCGCGCCCGCCTCCACCGTCGCCAATCCTTCCGCAATGGCGTAATCGAGCGCGCGGTAGTAGCACAGCTCGAAGTGCAGGAACGGCACATCAACAACCGCGCCCCAGTTTCGCCCATAAAGCGTATCGGCCCCGCGTAGGTTGAGCGCGCCCGCAACGGGCACCCCGCACCCGTCTTCGGCCACCATCAGCACCACCCGGTCAGTCAGGGTTTCGGCAATCCGGTCGAAGAATGGCCGCGTGAGATAGGCCGAACCCCAGCGTTTATCGACCGTTGCAAGGTAGAAATCATAAAAAGCGTCCCAGTGCCGCGCCTCAATATCAGGCCCGACTAACGTGCGGATCGTAAGGCCGCTGGCGGCAACGCTCTCGCGTTCCTTCCGAATGGCTTTCCGCTTGCGGCTAGCAAGCTCGCCTAGGAAATCGTCGAAGTGGCCATAGCCCCGGTTTTGCCAGTGGAACTGATAGCCGTGACGCTCCAAAAACCCCACCGCCAGCAGGGCGTCCATATCCGCATCGACCACAAACGTGAGATGGACCGACGATAGTCCTAAGCTTTTGACGGTCTCAACGAGGGCTTCGGCCAGCTTGTGACGCGTGCCTGGCGGCGCATCGGGGGCGACCAGCAGGCGCGGCCCCGGCACGGGGGTGAAAGGCACGGCGCCTTGCAGCTTGGGATAATAGGCCCCGCCCGCCCGCTGAAACGCATCGGCCCAGCCTTGATCGAACACATATTCGCCCCAAGAATGGCCTTTTAGATATAAGGGTACCGTGCCGACGATGCGCCCGTCAGAACTTTCGGCAATCAAATGCCGGGGCACCCACCCTGTTCGCAGGCTAACCGAGCCGCTATCTTCCATCGCTGCCAAAAAAGCGTGGCTGACGAAGGGGTTACCCGATCCCGCGCAGGCGTCCCAATCGGCAGCCGCAATCGTGGCGATGGCATCCACGCCGCGCACGCGGGCAACCGAGGGCGGAACGGGTTTTTCAGGCAGTGCAGGAAATAACATGCCATAAGCCTGGGGGTTCGGGGGCCGCGCGACAAGGGGCAAAGGCTCCTCAGACTGTCATAATCTGCCGTTAGAACTCGGCTTTAGTTTTTGCTTTTCTCTTGGGAGATTACCCATGCGTGCCGTTTCGCTGTTGGCCCTGTTGGGCAGCCTTTCCGTCGCCGCCGTCGCGGTGGCTCAGGCCCCGCAAACCGCCCCGAAGGTGGACATCACCGTCTTCACCTCGACCGATGCCGGGCTGAAAGACGGGCCTTACACGCTCAAAACCTCGCAAAAAGAAATGACGCTGACCATCGGCATCGGCTCGGGCGCGTTCCGCCGCGCGGGCGATGCGCCCTTCCGCTTCTATACTGTCTCGGATCGCGGCCCGAACATCGTCTGCGGCGATTTGGAAGGCTATGGCGCGAATAAAGAAGAATTGTGCAAAGAAGCGCCAAAGAATGGCCGCGTTTACCCGCGCCCGGCCTATAGCCCATCTATCTATCAGGTGGAGCTTGACCCAGCGACCAAGACGTTCAAGCTGGTCAGCGTTACCCCCGCCAAAACGAAAAGCGGCAAACCCACGTCGGGCCTGCTGAATCCGCTGACGGTAGCCTCCACCGAAATCCCGCTCGACGGTACAGGCGCAAAGCTGAATCAAGACCCCAACGGGATTGATATGGAAGGCATCGCCGTGCTGAAAGACGGCAGCCTATGGGTCGGCGATGAAAACGGCCCCAGCCTTATGCAGTTCGATGCCGAAGGCCGCATTCAACGCCGCTTCGTTCCGACCGGCACCGAAAAAGATTTTGCCGCCGCCGACTATGAAACCATCGGCAGCCTGCCCGCGCTTCTCACGAAGCGCAGCCTGAACCGGGGCATCGAATCTCTCGGCATGTCGCCAGACGAAGCCGCAATTTACTTTCTGATGCAAAACCCGCTGGCGAACCCGGACGCGAAAACCTACCAAGGTGCCGTCAACTCCCGCCTCTATAAGCTCGATCGCGTTAGCGGCAAGCTGCTGGGCGAGTGGGTCTATCCGATGGATCCCATCGCAACCTATCCCGGCGAGAAAAACCCGAATAACAGCACCGTTCGCATTTCGGAAATGATGGTGCTCTCGGGCGACCGCGTGATCGTGCTGGAGCGTACCGAGAAAACCACGCGCCTCTACGAAGTGGCCCTGACCGCCGACGGTAATATCCTCGGCTCGGCTTGGGATGATGTTGCGACCACGCCGTCGCTAGAAGCCACCCCAGCGGATAATCCCGCCGTCAAGGCGCTGAAGAAAACCATTCGCTTCGATAGTGCCGCCTACCCGGAAGTTCCAGTGAAGCTGGAAGGTATGGCGCTGGCCGGCGACGGTCGCCTCATGCTGATTAACGATGATGATTTCGGTATCGACGGCGGCACGACGAAGATTCTGCTGGTTGACGGCACGGGTATCAAAATGAACTAAGGTTTATCGCCTTGGTTTCAGCATAATATTTGGATTGAAGGGGCGCTGCGGGCTTAGATCTGCGTGCGTTAAATCGGACGCAGATCTAAAGCCGCCTTGCGGCGGCGGCCAAGGGCGCGGATGCGTCCGCCCGGCGAGGGCTAAAAAATAACCTATAGCGTCGTGCGTCTAATTTAACGCACGACGCTATAGGCTTGGAGCGCCCCTTTTCCGTTGCTATCCTGCTGCCTCCTACGCTGGGCGTGGATGAGCCAAGGATGTACCGCCGAAAATGCCGACCCCCAATCCGATCACGCGCGACACCGTTTCCTTCCCCGACCCCGCTTTGGGCACGACCCGAAGCTGGACCGCATTGCGCTACGGTACTCCGAGTACTGGGCCGGGCACTGGGCCGGGCACTGGGCCGAAAGCCTATATTCACGCCGGGCTGCACGCCGATGAACTGCCGGGTTTACTGGTCTGCGATCACTTGGGCCGTTTGCTGGATGCGGCAGCCGCGCGCGGCGAGATTTTGGGCGAAATCATTCTGGTGCCCTTCACCAACCCCATCGGCCTCTCGCAATGGGTGAATAACACCCACGTTGGGCGGTTCGAGTTGGGCCGCGTTGGTAACTTCAACCGGGGCTATCCCGTGCTCGGGCCGGAAGTGGCCAAACGCATCGGCACTCAACTCACCGACGATGCCGCCGCCAACGTCGCGCTGATACGCCAAACCCTGCGGGAGATTCTGGCCGAGATCGACCCCATTCAGGAGATGGATTTCCTGCGCCTCGCGATCCTAAGCCGCGCGATTGATGCCGATATTGCCCTTGATCTGCACTGCGACACGCGCGCGCTGATGCACCTTTACATCGGCACGCCGCTGTGGCCAAACGCGACCGATTTAGCCGCCGAATTGGGCGCGCACGCCACTTTGCTGGCCGAGGATTCGGGCGGATCGTCGCTGGATGAAGCTATCGGCGGCCCCTGGTGGTATTTAGCGCGGACTTTCCCCGATAAGCCGATTCCGCCCGCCTGCCTCGCCACAACGGTGGAGTTGCGCGGCGAAAGCGATGTTACCGACGAGCTTGCGGGGAAAGACGCGGCGGCCCTCTATCGCTTTTTGCAACGGCGCGGCGTGATCGCGGGCGACCCCGGCCCCCTCCCCGCCCTGGTGAATGACGCCACCGATCTGACCGCCTCCGACCTGCTGATCTCGCCGATTGCGGGCGTATTGGTTTATAAGGTAGGGCTTGGGGACCGAGTTAAAATGGGGGAATTGGTGGCAGAAGTGGTCAACCCCCTTACCCACGCCCGCACGCCAATTAAAGCCACAACCGACGGGTTCATTCTAGTGATGCGCCATACCCATAACGTCCGCGCTGGGTTTCAGGTGGCGAAAGTTGTCGGCACGGTGCCACTCTCCCATCGGCAGGGCTATCTTTTAAGCGATTAGAGCTGCGTGCGATTAATCGGACGCAGCTCTAAAAGCAGCCATTGAGGCTGCGGCCAAGGGCGCGGATGCGCCCGCCCGGCGAGGGCTAAAAAATAACCTATAGCATCGTGCGTCTAATTTAACGCACGATGCTATAGAGCTAATCCCGCGCGCGGACTTCACGCGCGGTTGAGCGCCAAGAACCGCGCTATATCTTGAAACTCCAGCGCCAGGGCCGCCCGGCGCTCGGCAGCTTCTTCGTCCTCGCCCCATTTTTCGATCTGGTAGCTCTCATCGAGTTGGCTGAGATGGTAGGTCGCGTCAGCGCTCAATCGCCCGTCCAGCAGCGCCAGTGCCAGCACGAAGGAACCCGCCACCGGGGCAAGAAGCGCAAACGCCGTAACCTCTGCGTCGGTAAACCCCTCCAGCCGCAACCGCAGCGGCGCGAGGGCCGCCGTATCCTGCGCCACGGGCATCAACCCATCTGTGACCGCCAAGGTGACGCCGTAGGCCGCGCTGAACCAACCCAGCAGCGGGTTCCAGGCGTCGATCTGCCGGGCTGCGAGCGTGGCATCGTCGCCCGTGCGGTAACACAGCAGGTCGCTTTCCACATAGGCCAGGGCTTCGGTGATAACGGCCTCCCGGCGCGGCGCAACCCGGTCTTGCTGCGTGAGCGCGAGGCGGTTGAGCGGCATGGCCAGCGGGCGCACCTGCCCGGTTTGCTCGGCCCATTCCGCCGCCAGCGCTTCGGCCAGGGCGCGCGTTGCTGCGGTGAGAATCGCCCCTGCCGGGGTTCGTACCGGCTTGCCATCGAGCGTGACGCCAAAACCGCCTTCGACCGGCGCTGCCGCCGCGTAGCTATAAAACCGCTTCATGCTGTCTCATTAATTGGAACCACCGAGCAAACCCTTGAAGAGGCCCTTGATCGCGCCTGCGGGATCATTGGCGGCGGGTTTGGTCGCGGGATTTATCTGCCCCGGTTGGGCCGGGTTATTGGTGAGGGGCTGCGCCGTGCTGACGACGCGCTGACCGCAGGGCGTGCCGGGTTGCCCGGTGGGAGCCGCAGGCGTTGCGCTTTGTTGGCCCAGCAGCGCCCCGACGATGCCGAGCGCCCCTTGCGTCTTCTGCCCGCCAACGCCCAAAGCCTGCGCCATGCCCACCGCCGAACGTGCCGTTCCAGCCGCATCAGGCGTTACGGAAGGTTTGGCAAAGCTGCCGCGCACGTGGAACGGCACTAACGCTAATTGCGCCGGATTGCCGGGGGCAAGCTGCGGATCGACGCTAAGGTCCAGGGTTTCACTCGCGAGCGATAAGCCGCCGCCGCCACGCATCGTAAGACCGGGGGTATCGACGGCCAGTTGCTGCACCGTGCCTTGCCCGCGCGCAAACTGCGTGCGAACAATCGTGCAAGTAAGGTTCGTCACATCGGCGGGTTTCAGCGCTAGGAAGGCAAGATATTTGCTGGAGAGCGTGTCTGCTGCCGACCCTATCACTTGCCCCGGCCCCGTGGCGAAACTCACCAGCCCGTCGAAGTTAGCCGCGAGCGCCCGCAGGGTTTTACCTTCCGCCGAAACCTTAAAACCAAGATCGGCTTTCGCCTTCAGCACCGGCTCTTCCCCCAGCAAGGCCGAGAGTTGCGCGGTATCAACCCCTGCCGCCTCCCCGGTCAGCCAGAGTTTGCCGCGCGGCTCAATCACCGCATCCAGCGCCATTTTGCCCTCGGCGGCAGTGAAGCGCAGCGGGCGCAGAGTGAGTTGCTGGTTCCGCAGCGTCACGGCTAGGCTCGCGTCCTTCACCTCGCCGCGCCCGAACTTCAATCGCCCTACCGCCAGTTTCACGTCGCCTTCTACAGGAGCCTGCGTGAGTGCGGCAAGGTCGATAGGCGTATCCGGGATCACGCGGTCGTCGGCCCTACCTGCGTTGGCCGGGGCCGGGCTGCCGCCGCTTGGCGCTACCGGGGTAGGGGCGGCTTTGCCGAAGAAAGGCGTAAGATCGACCTCAGGGCTGGCAAGATCCGCTGTAAGGCGCGGTAGTTTTGCAGCGGTATCGACACCGACGCGCCCGGTCACGCGGGTCGTGCCCCAATCCAGCACCAGATCGGAGAGTTGCGGCGCGGTGGCCGTTCCCGTGAGCTTTGCCGTTAGCGAGGCCCCTGAGTCGGGCACAAACGCGGTTTCGAGACGCCCGAGCGCCATAAGATGCGCTTTAAGGTCAGGCGCGCGCGCGGTAATCGTCAACCCGAAGCTCGGCCCAGCCAGTTGCACCGTCCCGGTTGCCGTCGCCTCCGTCTTGCCCGTGGTCAGCACCGCGCGGGTGAGAGTGAGTTTATCGCCCGCGAGCGCGGCTTGGCTGGCGAGCGTGAACTTCGGCAGCTTATCCGGCCACGCTGCCGACGCAACGCCGAAGCCGGTCGCGGCTTTTTTAAGCACGGTCAGGTTTTCGCCCGACAGGGTAAAGCTCCCCTCCGCTTGGCCCTGCTGTTTGCCCAGGCCGAGCGTTCCCGCCGCCTCCAGATCAAGCCCCGCCACTTGGCCCTTCAGCTTAACCGGATAGGCCCCTTCAGCGGCAACGAGGCTGGCGAGCGCGCCGATTTCCCCGGCTAAGTCGAAGGGCGCATCGTTTAGCGCCGCCTTGATTGCCACCGGCACGGGCTTGCCGCCGTCGGGCAGCGCGAAGCTGAGGCGGTTCAAATCGAGCCGCTGTTGCACCTTGCCGCTGCGGTAAACAAGGCGGCTGTCGCTGACCAGCACTTCCTTCAAGATCGGCAGGTTCCCTGCCCCGCTACCGCTTTTCGCCACCCCAGGCGCTGCTGTGCCTTGCGGGGCCGAGGGGGAGGGTTCAGGGCTGAACACCCAGTTGCCCTGACCCTTAGCATCGGTCTCTAGCAGAATATCGGCCTTGCTAAGGGCGAGTTTTTCAACCTGAAGCCGCCCGCCCGTAATCAGCGGCACCAGGGCCACTTGCACTTCCAGCCGCCCAATCGTCGCCATTTGCGGGCGGGAGCCGCCGGGCATATTGGCGAGGGTTACGCCTTCCACCACCAGCGCCGGCGAGAGCGAGCGCGTGAGAGTAATCGGCCCGGCCAGGGTTACGGCCCGGCCCGTCGCCGCTTGCAGTTCCGCCGCAATCCGGTCGCGGTGATCGTTGGGATCGACCAGAAACAACAGCGCGCCAATACCGCCCCCCGCCAGCACAATGCCGCCGCCCGCAATGAGCAATCCGGTTTTCAGCCAGGAACGCGGGGCGCGTGGTGGTTTCGGGGAACCGGGCGGGATTGGCGCGCTTGGTTCTTTGGGGGCGGGACCGCTCAGTACGGGGCGTTCGTCCATCATGGCCGTCTCCGGTCGGTTAAGTCAGATAGGGGGCGAGATCGTCCCAGGAATTTAGAATAGCCTGCGCCCCTTCGGCAATCAGCGCGTGTCGCAGATGGTAGCCCCAGGCAACCCCGAGCGCGAGCGCGCCCGCCGCCCGTGCCATTTGCATATCATACACCGTGTCGCCGATCATCAGCACCCGCCCCGGAACCGTTCCCGCGTCGGCAGCCGCTTGGCGGATCATCGTGGGGTCGGGCTTGCCGGGGGCGGTATCGACGGTTTGATGGGTGACGAAATGCCGATGGAGGCCGTGGGTTTCGATGAAGCTATTCACCCCGCGCGTGCTTTTTCCCGTCGCCACCCCCATCAGCCGATTCTGCTGAAGCAGCCCATCCAGCAGCGCCTTCGTGCCGGGATAGAGCGGGTCGTGCGGCGGGGCGGGATTGGTTGTGCGGCGCGCTAGGTAAATATCCTTGTAGCTCTCGGCAATCGGGTAGGGGTCGAGGTCCGCCCCCGCCGTTTCCAAGAGCTGCGCCACACCATCGACGAGCGACAGGCCAACCGTGTGACGAATGGCCGCCGCGTCCGGGATCGCCAGCGCGTGATGGGCGAAAGCCGCTTCCATACACGCAACAATCGTGTGCTGGCTATCGACCAGCGTGCCATCGACATCGAACAGGATCAGATCAACCACCGCCATGCCCTTAGGCTCCCTTCGGGGCCGTAAAGCCGAAGTAGGCGAAGGTAGCCTTCATATGCGGCGGCAATGGGGCGGTGACTTCCAGAAAACCGCCGCGCGGGTGCGGTACTTTCAGCCGCCGGGCGTGCAGATGTAGCGAGCGCATATATTCGACACCGTGAATAATCGCCTCCGCCCCGCCATATTTGGCATCGCCTAAGATAGGGGCACCGATGGCCGCGCAGTGAACGCGCAACTGATGGGTGCGGCCAGTAATCGGCTTCAGGCGCACCAGGGCCGCGCGGGAGGAGGCGAAATCAATCACCTCATAGTCGGTCACGGCCTTTTGACCCTCTTCGCCATCAATCGCCACACGCTCCCCCTGCGGGCTGCCCTTTTTGGCGAGACGCAGATCAATCGTGCCTTCATCGGGCACGGGCACGCGGGCAGTGACGGCCCAATAAATCTTCTCGGTCTCACGATCTTTGAACGCTGCCGCCAGCTTGCTGGCCGCCAGCGCGTTGCGCGCCAGCACGATAATGCCGGACGTGTCCTTATCCAGCCGATGCACGAGGCGCGGGCGTTCGTTCAACTCGAACTTCAGCGCGTCCAGCATCCCATCCAGGTGCCGCGTCGTACCCGTCCCGCCCTGAACCGCAAGCCCCGTCGGTTTGTTGAGAACGATCACGTCCTCATCCCGATGCAGCACCATTTGTTGCAAGTCTTTCGCGACGTGCGGATCAATGGGGCGCGGCGGCGGCGGGCTATCAAGATCGCCCAAGGGGGGAACGCGGATGGTCTGGCCCGGCTCCACCCGTTCCGAGCCTTCGACGCGCTTGCCATCGAGGCGGATTTGCCCCGTCCGCATCAGCTTAGCTAATCGCCCGAACGGCAGTTCCGGGTAGTGGCGCTTGAACCAGCGGTCGATGCGAATATCCGCCTCATCCTGGCTGACGGTGCGTTGCTCGACCGACATTACTCTTCTCCTCCAGCAAATCCCGAGCAGACGACAGCGTCTGCGACGACGCATTTGCGTCTATTATAAAGTCCAAAGCCTGATAACGGCGGCCCCTGCCCTCACCCCGGCATACCCCAAGGCAACCGATCCCGCCAGATACATCAACGCAGCCCCAGTATCCCCCCGGTCGATCAAGCCCGACGCATCCAGCCCAAACGCCGAAAAAGTGGTGAACCCGCCGAGGATACCCGTGGCGAAAAACAGCCGCGTATCGCTTGAGACCGACAGCGGCCCGGCGAACAGCGCTGTGAGCAACCCCATCAGAAAACACCCCAGCAAATTAACCGCGAGCGTGCCCCAAGGAAACCCAGTCCCCAACCAACGCCCAACCCCGAGCACGACCAAATACCGCGCTGCCGACCCTAATCCACCGCCAAGCGCCACCAGCAGAACCGATTTCATTCGCCGCCCTCCTGGCGTTTCACTCTCAGCTTGTCCCAATACTCCAGCCGTTTCCGAATCTCGCGCTCGAAGCCGCGTTCGGGTGGATCGTAGAAACGGGTGCGCGGCAGGTTTTCGGGGAAGTAATTCTGGCCGGAAAAACCGTCCGCCGTATCGTGATCGTAAGCATAGCCCGCGCCATAGCCGATGTCCTTCATCAACCGCGTCGGGGCGTTCAGAATATGCTTGGGCGGCATCATCGAACCGGTGTCACGCGCGGCTTTCGCGGCGTTTTTGAAGGCGCGGTAGGTGGCGTTCGACTTGGGGGCGGTCGCGAGATACACAACGGCCTGCGCCAGCGCTAACTCCCCTTCCGGCGAGCCTAACTTATCGTAAGCCTCCCACGCGGCAATCGCCTGCGGCAGTGCGTTCGGGTCGGCCATGCCAATATCTTCTGCGGCAAAGCGCGTGAGGCGGCGCGCGATGAAATGCGGGTCTTCCCCGCCCAGCAGCATCCGCTGAAACCAATACAGCGCCGCATCCACATCCGAGCCGCGCAAAGACTTATGCAGCGCCGAGATGAGGTTATAATGCTCCTCCCGGTCTTTATCGTAGAGCGGTGCGCGCTTTTGCACCGAGGCGAGTAGCCCTGCCTGGTCGAGCGGCGCAAGGTCTTTCAGCGCGAAGAGAGCTTCGGCAAGGTTAAGCAAATAGCGCCCGTCGCCATCGGCCAGGGTCAGCAGCAACTCCCGCGCTTCTGGGGTGAGCGGCAGGGGATGCCCGGTTACGGCTTCCGCCCGCGCCAGCAACACCGCGAGGCCCTTTTCCTCCAGGCGCTTCAATACGAACACCTGCGCCCGCGACAGGACGGCGGCGTTCAAGGAGAACGACGGGTTTTCAGTGGTAGCCCCCACCAGAATAACCGTGCCATCCTCCACCACCGGCAAAAACCCATCCTGCTGCGCGCGGTTGAAGCGGTGGATTTCGTCGATGAACAGCAGCGTCCCCTGGCCGTTCGCCCGGCGCTTGCCCGCCGCCTCGAACAGTTTCCGCAACTCGGCGATGCCGGACATGACCGCCGATAGCGGCTCGAACTTCAGCCCCGCTTCTGCCGCGAGCAACCGTGCCAGCGTGGTCTTACCGCAGCCGGGTGGCCCCCACAGGATCATCGAGCCTAAGCGTTTGGCCGCCAACATCCGCCCGATAGGGCCGGATGACCCTAAGAGATGCTCCTGCCCCACCACCTCCGCCAAAGTCGCCGGGCGCAAGCGGTCAGCCAACGGTTGCGTATCGGCCAACACCGGGGGGAAGAGATCGGTCACGGCACTATTTCTTCCCGAAGGTGTCCGTCAACACCTCATCGCCGCGCTTGATGGTGATGCGCCAAGATTGCCCGCGCCCCAGCGCTGCCACGGCATCGCCAACACTGGCAATCGGCGTGCTATTCACCTGTTGCAGAACATCGCCGGGCTGGAAGCCGACCCGCCGGGCGGAACTGCCTTGTGCCACGTCCACCACGATCACCCCGCGCGACGGGCCGGAGATACCAAGCTCTTCCACCAAGGCCGGGGAGAGGTTGGCAATCGTCGCCCCCGCCAACGGCTGCGGGCCTTTCAAGGGCGTGATCTCGCGCTTCGGGGTTTCCGGCGGGGCGATTAGCTTTGCGGTCGTGGTCAGCGTCTGCCCTCGGCGCAGCAGCGTGAAGGTTGCCGTTTCGCCAATTGGTTGGGTGGCGATGCGAAAGCGCAGGGCTTCCGGGTCTGGCACGTCATTACCATTGAACGCGGTAATCACGTCGCCCGCGCGAATGCCGGCCTGGGCCGCAGGACTGTCTGGGTGAACGTCCGCGATCAGCACGCCCGAAGGCCGGGTGAGGCCGAGGCTTGCGGCCACATCCTGCGTTACCGGTTGGCCCGAGCCGCCGAACCATGCGCGCACGATCTTGCCGTTGCGCGCCGCATCGTCCGACAATACAGTTCGCACCATATTCGCCGGAATGGCAAAGCCAATGCCAATCGAGCCGCCCGAGCGCGAGTAAATGGCGGTATTGATGCCCGCCAGTCGCCCGTCCATCGTTACCAGCGCGCCGCCGGAGTTGCCGGGGTTGATGGCGGCATCGGTCTGAATGAAGAAATTATAGTCCGTAATCCCCGTATTGGTGCGCGCGAGTGCCGAAACAATGCCCTGCGTTACCGTCTGCCCAACACCGAAGGGGTTGCCGATAGCCAGCACTAAATCCCCCACCTGCACTTGGTCGCTATCGAGCAGTTGCAGGGTTGGCAGCACCTCCTTGCCCGCATCAATCTTCAATACCGCGAGATCAACCCGCTCGTCGGAGCGCACCAGCTTGGCGTCGAACTCTCGCCGATCCGCCAGAACCACACTGATTTCATCGGCGTCTTTGATGACGTGAAAATTCGTCACCACCAATCCATCGGCCCGCAAGATTACACCGGACCCAAGCGAGTTCTGCACCCGCTCCCGACTGGGGCCAACCGGCAGCCGATCGCCGAAGAATTGGCGGAAGAACGGATCGTTCAGCAACGGCGATAGCGCCGCCTGCTCCCGCACGCGCTTCTTCGTGTAGATATTCACCACGGCAGGCGCTGCTTGGCGCACCACTGGCGCGAACGACAGGCTGACCTGCTCCCGGCTTTGCGGCACGATGCGTTGGGGGGTTTGCGCGACCGCCGGGATCGCCAGCAGCGCGCTTACGATTATTGCGAGTAGGTTCAGCATTTTTACCACCCTGCGTCCCTCTCTCTGCGAAACTGCCGACCCAGAAAACTCTGTAATAAGAAAAGGCGGCCCCCCGCAGGAGCCGCCTTTGATACGCGCATCGCAGAAAGTTGCAGGCTTACGCCGCAGCTTCTTCGTCATAGATCTGACCCGAATCGAGGCCCTTAGCGGCCTTATCGCGGTCAACCAGTTCGATCACGGCCATCGGAGCGGCATCGCCGTAGCGGAAGCCGGCCTTCAACACGCGGGTGTAGCCACCAGCACGGGCATCGTAGCGTTTGGCAATGGCATCGAACAGCTTGCGCGTCACGACTTCATCTTGCAGCACTGCGAGTGCCTGACGGCGCGCGTGCAGATCGCCGCGCTTGCCGAGCGTGATCAGCTTTTCGACGATCGGGCGCAGATCCTTTGCCTTCGGCAAGGTCGTGGTGATCTGCTCGTGCTTAATCAGAGCCACAGCCATATTCGCGAACATGGCCTTGCGGTGGCTGCTGGTGCGGTTCAGTTTCCGACCGCTCATACCGTGACGCATTTTTCTCTACCTTTTCAGCGGACCTACCGGCGGGGGGCTGATCACCAGCGCCGCGCGACAGGGGTTTCCGTTAACCTGGGATAACTGATCAATAAGGCTCTTCGAGCCGTTTTGCCAGTTCTTCGATATTTTCCGGCGGCCAGCCGGGGATTTCGAGACCAAGATGCAGGCCCATCTGTGCCAGCACTTCCTTGATTTCGTTCAACGACTTCCGGCCAAAATTCGGCGTACGCAGCATTTCTGCTTCGGTCTTCTGCACAAGATCGCCAATATAAACGATATTGTCGTTCTTGAGGCAGTTGGCCGAACGAACCGAAAGTTCCAGCTCGTCCACCTTACGCAGCAAATTCTTGTTGAACGGCAGATCGTTGGCACGATCTTCCTCGGCAGGGGCCTGCGGCTCTTCAAAATTGATGAACAGCGCAAGCTGATCCTGAAGAATACGGGCTGCCAGCGCAACCGCATCTTCCGGCGTTACCGCGCCATTGGTTTCAATCCGCATCGACAGCTTGTCGTAATCGGTCTGCTGGCCAACGCGGGTGTTTTCCACCTTGTAGCTGACTTTGCGGACCGGAGAGAACAAGGCATCGACCGGAATAAGACCAATCGGCGCATCTTCTGGACGGTTCAACGACGCAGGCACGTAGCCCTTACCGCGACTGACCGACATTTCCATCGACAGCTTTGCGCCCGCATCCAGGTGACAAATCACCAGATCAGGGTTCATCACTTCAATATCTGCGCCGGTTTCGATCATACCTGCCGTAACAGCGCAAGGGCCGGTAGCCCGCAACCGCACGCGCTTGCCCTCTTCCGAGTGCATCCGCAGCGCCAGCGCCTTCACGTTCAGAACAATGTCCGTCACGTCTTCGCGCACGCCCGGCACCGACGAAAACTCGTGCAGCACGCCGTCGATATGAATAGACGTTACCGCCGCGCCTTGCAGCGACGACAGCAGAATGCGCCGCAGCGCGTTCCCCAGCGTCAACCCCAGGCCGCGCTCCAGCGGGTCGGCAACTGCCGTCGCAACGCGCGCCGGATCGTCGCCAGCCTCGACGCTCAGCTTGTTCGGCTTAATCAAGCCCTGCCAATTTTTCTGGATCACGGGACGATTTCCCTTGTGTGCTATCACGCCAACCAATGCCAACGATGGAGCGTTATTACCCCAGTCGCAGACGCCCGACAACGAGAACAGGCCCGCCGCACCGGATTACTCCCGGATACGGGCAGGCCGGTTGACCCGCAAAATCAGACGCGGCGCCGCTTCGGCGGACGGCAACCATTGTGGGGGATCGACGTGACATCGCGGATGGATGTCACGGCAAAACCCACGGACTGCAAAGCGCGAAGCGCCGATTCACGGCCAGCGCCCGGCCCCTTCACTTCGACTTCCAGCGTACGCATACCATGTTCCATCGCCTTGCGACCAGCATCCTCAGCGGCCATCTGAGCGGCATAGGGAGTCGATTTACGGCTCCCCTTGAAACCCTTCGTGCCCGAAGACGACCAAGCAATCACGTTGCCCTGTGCATCGGTGATGGTGATCATGGTGTTGTTAAACGTCGAGTTAACGTGTGCCACACCCGACGTAATGTTCTTGCGCTCGCGGCGGCGAATGCGCGTAGCAGGAGCCTTGGCCATAAACCTTTATCCTTACTTCTTCTTACCGGCGATCGGCTTTGCCTTGCCCTTGCGCGTACGGGCATTGGTATGGGTCCGTTGACCCCGTACCGGCAGCCCTTTGCGATGGCGCAGACCACGGTAGCAGCCGAGATCCATCAGCCGCTTAATCTGCATGGCGACCCGACGACGCAGATCCCCTTCCACCGTATGATCCCGGTCAATCAGTTCACGAATACGAAGAACTTCGTCGTCGTTTAGCTGATGCACCCGGCGTTCAGGTGCAAAACCGAGTTGGACGCAAATGTCGTGGGAGGTCTTACGGCCAATGCCGAAAATATAGGTAAGGCCAATCTCCACGCGCTTCTGCGTCGGAATGTTCACGCCTGCGATGCGCGCCACGCTTTAACTCCTTAAAAAGAGGGTTGACGCTTGTCCGCCGACCCTATCAAACACCGTCCAATTGAGGGGGCGCATTATAGGCGGACAGACTTAAGAGTCAATCCATTCAAACTTTACCCGACTGAAGAACCTCTTCAACCGAGTGCGTTACGTCGGCGATGTCCGCCATTCCGTCAATCGTCCGCAAAACACCCCGGTCCCGATAGTATGGCAGGATCGGCGTTGTCTGATCGCGATACACTTTCAATCGCGCAGAAACGGCATCAACCGTATCATCCGCACGACGTATAAATTCGGTGCTTCCACAGCTATCACAGATGTCTGCGACCTTGGGCTGCTTAAACACATCGTGATACCCCGTACCACAGTTCTTGCAGGTGTAGCGGCCTGTGATGCGCTCGGTTAGCGCCGCCTCGTCTACCCGCATTTCGATAACGTGATCGAGCTTTAAGCCCCTCGCGACCAGCATCGCATCCAGCCCTTCGGCCTGCGCCACCGTACGCGGGAACCCATCCAGAATGAAGCCCTTCACGCAATCCGGCTGGGCGACGCGCTCAGCGATCATATCGATCATGAGCGTATCGGGCATCAACTGCCCCGCCGCCATCACCCGCTTGGCTTCCTGCCCTAGCTCACTGCCCGAGGCCACCACTGCGCGCAACATGTCGCCCGTGGAAAGCTGTACCAGACCGTGCGTATCCTGTAGATACCGTGCCTGTGTGCCTTTACCAGCACCCGGTGGCCCCAACAGAATTATGTTCATCCACGCCTCCCTCGCAGTTTGGCCTTTTTGATAAGGCCTTCGTATTGATGCGCTACCAAATGCGAATGGACCTGAGCCACCGTATCAATCGTTACCGTAACGACGATGAGCAGGCTTGTTCCGCCGAAGTAGAAGGGCACCGAATACTGCGAGATGAGGATTTCTGGAAGAGCGCAAATTGCCGCGATGTAGAGCGCCCCTAGCACCGTCAACCGTGTCAAAACATGGTCGAGATGGTCGGCAGTATTCTTGCCTGGCCTAATGCCGGGAATGAAACCGCCATGCTTCTTCAAGTTATCTGCCGTTTCCACCGGGTTGAACACGATGGCAGTGTAGAAGAACGAGAAAAACAAGATCATGCCGATGTAGAGAGCAAGATAAAGCGGCGCGCCGTGAGCAAGATTGTCGCCGATCCAGCGCAACACCGGCGGAAGATCGGTTGCTGCTTGACCAGAGAAACCCACAATCGTACTCGGCAGCAGCAGCAGCGAGCTTGCAAAGATTGGCGGAATCACACCTGCGGTATTGAGCTTAAGCGGCAGATGGCTCGATTCACCTCCGAACACCCTATTGCCCTGCTGGCGCTTCGGATATTGGATCAGGATGCGCCGTTGAGCGCGCTCCATAAAGACGATGAAGAGCACAACGCCAACGACTAAGCCCAAGAGAAGGATAATAAAGGCCGCCGAGAGCGCGCCCGTCCGCCCCAACTCCAGCGTTCCCGCCAGTGCGCTCGGCAAGTTCGCGACAATACCAGCGAAAATGATCAACGAGATACCGTTACCGACACCGCGCGCCGTAATCTGCTCTCCAAGCCACATCACGAACATAGTCCCGCCCACCAGCGTGATAACTGCGGTGATACGGAAGAACATGCCCGGATCAATCACTGCCGATCCCGACGGTCCCTGGAAGCTCTCAAGCCCTATCGCCATGCCATAGGCTTGGCCGGTCGCGAGAAGCACCGTTAGATAACGCGTGTACTGATTGAGAACTTTACGGCCACTCTCGCCTTCCTTTTTCAAGGTTTCCAGGCGCGGACTAACCGCCGTCATCAACTGAACAATAATCGAGGCAGAGATATACGGCATTATGTTGAGGGCGAAAACGGTCATCCGACCGAGCGCGCCGCCTGCCAACATGTCAAACATCCCTAAAATACCGCCCGCATTCTGTTTGAAAATTTCACTCAGAACCAACGGGTCAATGCCCGGCAAGGGGATATAAGTCCCCAGCCTGTACACAACGAGTGCGGCCAACGTAAACCAAATGCGCGACTTCAGCTCAGTCGCCTTAGAAAAAGCGCTGAAGTTGATATTTGCAGCGAGTTGTTCTGCAGCAGATGCCATCAGGTTATAAACCGCCAGCCGTTAGAGCAAACCCCGAGCAGATGGAACCATCCGCAACGACGCATTTGCTAAAAAAACAACATCTTAGAGCATCTACGGAAACCGAAGATGCTCTAAGAAATAAACTAAACTTTTGCCGCAGCCGGAGCCGGCAGAACGACTGCGCCGCCCGCCTTTTCCACTGCCGCAACGGCAGCCGGGCTGGCTGCATCGAGTTCGATGGTCAGCTTTACCGTCAGATCGCCTTTCGCCAGCAAGCGCGTGGGCGCATCGGCAATGCGGATGAGACCAGCAGCGGCCAAAATGGCCCCTGTGATGGTTTGATCGGCAGGCAAACGACCCTCATCAATGGCTTTTTGAATCGAGCCTACGTTGATGACCTGGAACGTCTTGCGGAAAATATTAGTGAAGCCGCGCTTCGGCAGACGCCGATAGAGGGGCATCTGACCGCCTTCAAAACCACCAATGGCCACGCCGGTGCGGGACTTTTGCCCCTTCACGCCGCTGCCCGAGGTCTTGCCCTTGCCAGAGCCGATACCGCGACCGACACGCATCCGGCGCTTACGCGCGCCTTCATTGTCCCGGATTTCGTTGAGTTTCATGGTGTTCTCCTCGGAAAAAGGGGCGGGATGCTGGCACCCCGCCTAACCAAGCGTTCCCTTACGGGTTACGCCGGGTCATCGACCTTCACCAGATGCTGCACCGTACGGATCATTCCGCGCACCGCCGGAGTATCCTCCAGAACGCGGCTCCGATGCAGCTTGTTAAGACCAAGCCCCTTCAGCGTATCCCGCTGATAGGCTTCACGACCGATCGGGCTGCCGATCTGGGTGACCTTTACAGTCTTACCCGCAGCTTCTTTAACGGTTTCAGTCATGATCTTACACTTCCTTCGCGGCGGCGGCTTCGCCATCGCGACGGCCGAGGATGTCTGCCACCTTCTTACCGCGACGCGATGCAACCGCGCGCGGCGATACCGTGCCGGACAAGGCGTCGAATGTCGCCTTAATCATGTTATGCGGATTGGAGGTGCCCAGCGACTTTGCGACCACATCTTGCACGCCAAGCGCTTCAAACACCGCGCGCATCGGACCACCCGCGATGATCCCGGTACCGGCAGTTGCCGCCCGAAGAACAACGCGGCCTGCGCCGAAATGCCCACTGGCATCGTGATGCAGCGTGCGGTTTTCCCGCAACGGCACCCGAACCATGCTGCGCTTTGCCTGCTCGGTCGCCTTACGGATGGCTTCCGGCACTTCGCGTGCCTTGCCCGATCCGTGGCCAACCCGGCCCTTACCATCCCCAACCACGACCAGAGCAGCGAAACCGAACCGACGGCCCCCTTTCACCACTTTGGCGACGCGATTGATACCAACCAGCTTTTCAACCAGTTCCGATTCTTCTCGTTCACGCGGCTGACGCTCGCGATCCCGACGATCTTCCCGTGCCATTTTCGAATGCCCCCTTAGAACGCCAGCCCGGCTTCGCGAGCAGCGTCGGCCAGGGCCTTCACCCGGCCGTGGTAGATGTAACCGCCACGGTCAAAGACCACAGTCGCGACGCCTTTGGCCAGCGCACGCTGGGCCACAAGCGTACCGACAGCTTTGGCAGCCTCGATATCGGCGCCGGTCTTCAGTTGACCGCGCAGTTCTTTGTCCACAGAGGATGCGGCGGTTAGGGTTAAACCCTGCGCGTCGTCGATCACCTGGGCGTAAATGTGCTTGCTCGAGCGGAATACCGATAGCCGCAGGCGGCCATTGGACGTTGCCCTCAGTCGCGTACGGACGCGCTGACGACGACGCTCGAAGAGTTCTTTCGGCTTCATCATGGTCCGCGTCCTTACTTCTTCTTGCCTTCCTTACGCAGGATGGTCTCTTCCTCGAACTTAATCCCCTTGCCCTTGTAAGGCTCGGGACCGCGGAAGCGGCGAATTTCAGCGGCTACTTGGCCGACCTTTTGACGGTCTGCGCCTGTAATAGCCAGCAACGTTGGCTTTTCGGCAACAACGGTAATGCCTTCAGGGAGGGCATAATTGATGTCATGCGAATAACCAAGCTTCAGCTTTACCATTCTGCCCTGTACATCGGCGCGGTAGCCCACGCCGTTGATTTCGAGCTTACGAGTAAAGCCTGTGCTAACGCCTTTCACCATATTATTGATGAGAGCGCGTGTGGTGCCCCACATAGCGCGGGCCTGCTTGGTCGTCGCAATGGGCTTTACGGAGACGGACGAACCGTCCACCGTCGTTTCAAGATCCCTAGACAAAGGCAGACTGAGTTCCCCCAGCTTACCTTGTGCAAGAAAAACCCCATCTTTTACGGATACCGTGACGCCAGCCGGGACCGCAACGGGATACTTACCAACACGTGACATTGGTCGCCTCCCTTAGAATATGCGGCAAAGCACTTCACCACCAACATTGGCAGCGCGCGCTTCAGCGTCGGACATCACACCGCGAGGCGTGGAGAGAATCGAAATGCCAAGACCATTGTAGAACTTTGGCAGATCTTTGATCTTGGTATACACGCGGCGGCCGGGTTTGGAGACACGTTTGATCTCCTTAATAACGGCTTGGCCTTCGTGATACTTCAGCTCAATACGCAGTTCTTGGACGCCAGCCCGCACGTCTGCCTGAGTGTAGTCGCGAATGTAACCTTCACGCTTCAACACTTCGAGCACATTCGCCCGCAGCTTCGATGCCGGGGATAAAACCACCGACATACGCGCATGCTGGGCGTTGCGGATGCGCGTCAGCATATCCCCTAAGGGATCGCTCATCGCCATATCCTAAACTCCTCTTACCAGCTCGACTTGACCAAGCCAGGAATCTGGCCGGCCGAACCCAGTTCGCGCAGTGCATTCCGGCACAGCTTGAACTTGCGATAGACGGCGCGCGGACGCCCCGTCACTTCGCAGCGATTGCGAACGCGAATCTTCGCCCCATTTCGGGGCATTTCCGCGAGCTTCAGCGTTGCCGAGAATCGCTCTTCGAGCGTTGTCTCTTTATTCTGAATGATCGCTTTCAGCTTAGCACGCCGGCTAGCGTGCTGCGCCGAAAGCTTCTCGCGATGTTTGTTCTTCTGAACAGAACTCGTCTTGGCCATTGAACCCTCTCCGCCTTACAACGAGAACGGCATTTGGAAACCCTTAAGCAGGGCACGCGCTTCGTCGTCGGTATTCGCGCTCGTGACGATAATGATGTCCATCCCACGGATGTCGGTCACTTTGTCATAGTCAATTTCCGGGAACACGAGTTGTTCCTTCAGGCCGAGGGCATAGTTGCCACGACCATCAAAACTCTTCGCACTCACACCCCGGAAATCGCGCACGCGCGGCAACGCAATGGTAATCAGCCGATCAAGGAACTCGTACATGCGCTCGCCGCGCAGCGTAACCTTCGCCCCTAACGCCATGCCTTCACGGATTTTGAAACCCGCGATCGACTTCTTGGCGTAGGTTTTGATTGGTCGCTGGCCGGTAATGAGCGCAATTTCGCCAACGGCAGCATCGAGTTTCTTTTGATCCGTGACCGCTTCGCCGACACCAACATTGATGACGATTTTTTCCAGCTTCGGAACCTGCATTGGGTTCTTGTAGCCGAATTCTTCAATCATCTTGCCACGGACAACGGCTTGATAATGGTCTTGCAGACGGGTCGCCATGCTACACCTCAAACGTCGATAAGCTCGCCGGAACGCTTAGAGAAGCGCACCTTGCGGCCATCAGCGAGGAATTTGAAACCGATACGGGTCGGCTGTTTGGTCTTGGGATCAATGTGGGAAAGATTGGAGACGTGAATCGACAATTCTTTTTCCACAATCCCACCGGGCTGCGTCTGCGACGGCTTGGTGTGCCGCTTGACGATGTTAATGCCCTGGACCTTAGCCCGGTTTTCTTTCGGCAGAACTTCGAGAACCTCGCCCGTCTTGCCGCGATCACGACCCGTCGTCACAACGACCTGGTCGCCCTTCTTGATTTTCAATTTCAAGGACATCACAGCACTTCCGGCGCGAGCGAGATGATCTTCATGAAGTTCTTGAGCCGCAGTTCACGAGTCACCGGGCCGAAGATACGGGTTCCGATAGGCTCGTTCTGCTTATTGATCAGAACCGCTGCGTTCGTATCGAACCGGATCGAAGACCCGTCTGTCCGACGCACCTCTTTCGCAGTCCGAACAATCACTGCCCGGTGCACATCGCCCTTCTTCACGCGGCCCCGCGGAATGGCTTCTTTGATGGAAACAACAATAATGTCGCCCACCGCCGCCGTCTTCCGCTTCGAGCCGCCCAGAACTTTGATGCACATGACTCGGCGTGCGCCCGAATTATCGGCGACGTCCAGGTTAGTTTGCACCTGAATCATGGGTTACGCTCCTTCGCCCGTCGCAACCGTTTCATCGGCTACAACTTCCCAAGTTTTGGACTTCGAGATAGGGCGGCATTCGCGAATTTTCACGAAGTCACCCGTCTTGAAGTTGTTGGTCTCATCGTGCGCGGCGTATTTTTTCGTCCGCGTGATGAATTTTTTGTAGACAGGGTGCATAACACGGCGCGACACCAAAACCGTAACGGTCTTATCGCACTTATCACTCACTACCCTGCCTTGCAGAACGCGCCTTGGCATTTAAGCAGTCTCCATTCGGAAAGCGACCCTTTTAGCGGGTCGCGGCCCGTTCCGCCAGCACTGTTTTGATGCGAGCTACTTGGCGTCGCACATGGCGGACCCGCGCCGTGTTTTCGAGCTGACCGCTCGCCTGTTGAAAGCGCAGATTGAACTGCTCTTTCTTCAGGTTAACCAGCTCATCTTTAAGCTGGTCATCGGTCTTTACGCGAATATCGTCGGCCATCGTTAAGCCTCCTCGCCGAGGCGCTGAACGAATTTAACGCCCACCGGCAGCTTTGCGGCAGCCAGTTCGAACGCACGTTCAGCGATCTCGCGTGGCACACCGTCCATTTCGAACATGATGCGGCCCGGTTTAACACGGGCAACCCAAAACTCCGGCGACCCTTTACCCGAACCCATACGGACTTCGGCAGGCTTCGACGAAACCGGAATGTCCGGGAAGACGCGGATCCAGATACGACCCACGCGGCGGATGTGACGCGACATCGCGCGACGGGCCGCTTCGATTTGACGGGCCGTGATTCGGCCCGGCTCCAGTGACTTCAGGCCATACGACCCGAAAGCCAACTGAGTTCCACCCTTGGCATTGCCATGGATCCGGCCCTTGTGGGCCTTACGGAACTTTGTGCGCTTTGGCTGCAACATCGTTTTATTCCCTTAGCCTTAGCGCGTCGGCTGCTGTTCAGCAGCGCGCTTGTCCTGGGCCATCGGGTCGTGGGTCATTACTTCACCCTTGAAGATCCACACTTTAACACCGCAGGTGCCATAAGTGGTCTTCGCCGTACCAACGCCGTAATCGACATCGGCACGCAGAGTGTGCAACGGCACACGGCCTTCGCGATACCATTCCATCCGAGCGATTTCAGCCCCGCCGAGACGGCCCGAACAGTTAATGCGGATGCCTTGCGCGCCCAAACGCATGGCCGATTGAACGGCCCGCTTCATGGCACGACGGAAAGCAACACGACGCTCCAACTGTTGAGCAATACTTTCGGCGACCAACTTCGCATCAAGCTCCGGCTTGCGGATTTCGACGATGTTGAGGCTGACTTCGCTTTTCGTGAGCTTCGACAGTTCAAGACGCAGCTTTTCGATGTCCGCGCCTTTTTTGCCGATCACCACACCCGGACGCGCCGAATGAATGGAGATGCGGGCCTTCTTGGCAGGACGTTCGATGATGATGCGGCTTACACCGGCCTGAACGAGACGTTCAAACAACATCTTCCGCAGCTTCAGATCTTGATGCAGCATCACGGCGTATTCTTTGCTGGCGTACCAGCGCGAATCCCAGGTGCGGTTGATCCCGAGACGAAGCCCGATTGGATTGACTTTTTGACCCATTACACCGTCTCCTCGCGCTCACGCACTACGATGCGTAGATGGCTGAAAGGCTTCTCGATGCGCGAAGAGCGACCGCGCGCACGGGCGTGAAAGCGCTTCAGCTCGAAGCTCTGACCCACCGACGCTTCCTTCACATACAGCTTATCAACGTCAAGCTGATGATTGTTTTCAGCGTTTGCGATGGCCGATTGCAGGGCCTTCTTTACATCTTTTGCAATCCGACGGGTGCTGAAAGTGAGTTCGGCCAAAGCCGTATTCGCTTTCTTACCACGGATTAACTGCGCCACAATGTTCAGCTTCTGTGCGCTGACGCGCATATTGCGAACGACCGAGAGCGCTTCGACATCGGCTAACTGCCGGGGCAAAGGTTTCTTGCTCATAGCCTTACTTCCTCTTCGCCTTCTTATCGGCAGCATGACCGTAGAACGTGCGCGTTGGCGAAAACTCGCCAAACTTGTGCCCGATCATATTGTCCGTTACCAGAACGGGAATGAATTTCTGGCCGTTATAAACGCCAAAGGTCAGACCCACGAATTGCGGCAGAATAGTCGAACGACGCGACCAAATCTTGATCACCTCATTCCGGCCCGAAGCCCGGGACTTATCTGCCTTCTTTAGAAGGTATCCGTCAACAAACGGACCTTTCCAAACGGAACGCGCCACGGCGGTTCTCCTTCGTTACTTCGCGTGACGACGGCGGACGATAAGCCGATCCGTCGCCTTGTTATTGCGGGTCTTCTTACCCTTAGTCGGCTTACCCCAAGGGGTAACCGGATGACGACCGCCCGAGGTGCGGCCTTCGCCGCCGCCGTGCGGATGATCAATCGGGTTCATAGCGACACCACGGACAGACGGACGACGGCCCAACCAGCGCATACGGCCAGCCTTACCATAGTTCACGTTCTTCTGGTCGGGGTTCGACACAGCCCCAATCGAGGCCATGCACTCACCCCGAACCATGCGGAGTTCGCCAGAGGCCAAACGGAGCTGAGCATACCCTTGATCGCGGCCCACAAGCTGAGCGTAGGAGCCTGCGGCGCGGGCAAGCTGCCCACCGCGACCAATCTTCATCTCAACATTATGGACAATCGTGCCGACCGGAATGTTCCGTAGCGGCATGGCATTGCCCGGCTTCACGTCGGTCTTCTCGCCCGCGACCACAAGATCACCGGCTTTCAGACGTTGCGGGGCCAGAATGTACGCCTTTTCACCATCTGTATAGGTGATGAGCGCGATAAATGCCGAGCGGTTCGGATCGTATTCCAGCCGTTCAACCGTCGCATTCATATCGAACTTACGGCGCTTGAAATCGACTAGGCGATACCGACGCTTGTGCCCGCCGCCACGTGTGAACGCAGTAATGCGGCCCGTATTGTTGCGACCGCCGGTCTTTTTCAGACCTTCGGTCAGCGTCTTTTCCGGCTTACCCTTCCACAGCTCCGAGCGATCAACCAGAACCAGTTGACGCAGCGATGGCGTGATGGGCTTGAAAGTTTTCAATGCCATCTGCTTACACCCCCGTCGTCAGGTCGATAGTCTGGCCGTCTGCCAGCTTGACCATCGCCTTCTTATAGTCGGACCGCTTACCGGGACGGCCTTTGAACAGCTTGCGCTTGCCCTTGACCGTTACCGTGTTGACGGCCTTAACCGTTACACCGAACACCATTTCCACAGCGGCTTTGATTTCCGGCTTGGTGGCGTCGAGCAGAACCTTGAAGGTCACGAAGTTCTTATCCGTGATCATCGTGGCTTTTTCGGTGATGACCGGCGACAGGATGATATCGTAGGCACGCTCACGGCTGAGGGTCATGCCCTTTTTCGCCTCACTCATTTCAGGCGAGCCTCCAACTCCTGGACGGCAGCGCGGGTCAGCACCAGCGTGTCGCGACGGATAATGTCGTACACATTGGCCCCAACGTGCGGCAGCACGTCAATATTCTTAATATTCCGCGCGGCAAGCGCGAAATCGGCGGCAACCGTCGCTCCATCTATGAACAGGACCGAAGTCCAGCCCCGCTTAGCGAAAGCATCGGCGACCGTTTTGGTCTTGTCCGCGCCCAGCAGCGTATCGACGACGATCAGCTTACCTTGGGCTTGCTTGGCCGAAAGAGCCGTGCGGAGGCCGAGGGCGCGCACTTTCTTCGGTAGAGAATAGCCATGATCACGTACGACCGGACCGTGGATAACCGCACCACCCCGGAACTGCGGCGAGCGCAGCGAGCCGTGACGGGCGTTACCCGTGCCCTTCTGGGCGTAAGGCTTTTTGGTCGTCCCGGAGATTTCCGAGATACCTTTGGTCTTGTGATTGCCGCTGCGACGCTTGGCGAGTTGCCAATGAATGACGCGCGCCAAAATGTCCTTACGAAGATCCAGGGCGAAAACTTCATCCGCCAGATCTATTGTTCCGGCTTCACCCGTGAACAGAGTTTCGACTTTGACTTGCATCGCTTACGCCTCCGCTGCTGCGGCGTCGGTCTTGAGCGCTGCCGGGAAAGGAAGACCTTCCGGCTGAACCCGCTTAACCGCATCACGCACCAAAACAAACCCACCGGCAGAGCCAGGAACCGCGCCCTTCACCAGAATCAGACCGCGCTCGGCATCGGTGCCAATCACTTTCAGGTTCTGCGTGGTCACGCGGACATCGCCCATGTGACCGGCCATCTTCTTGCCCTTGAAGGTCTTACCCGGATCCTGACGATTACCCGTCGAACCGAGGGAGCGATGCGACACGGACACACCGTGCGATGCGCGCAGACCACCAAAGTTATGACGCTTCATGCCCCCGGCAAAACCCTTACCGATCGACGTGCCCGTCACATCGACGAACTGACCAGTAATGAAATGCTCGACCGACAACTCAACGCCCACATCCAGCAAACCATCAGCATCGACGCGGAATTCCACGACCTTACGCTTCGGCTCTACCTTCGCAGCGGCGAAAGTTACGCGCTGGGCTTTGTTAACGTTCTTAACTTTAATCGCACCCGCACCAAGCTGCACGGCATTATAGCCATCGCGCTCTTCGGTGCGAATACCGACAACTTGACACGCATCCACCTTCAGGACGGTCACGGGGACATGCTCACCCGCAGCGTCGAAGATCCGGGTCATGCCCAATTTTTGGGCTATTAGACCAGACCGCTTCATCGTCATCCCCCCGGCCTAGAGCTTAATCTCGACATCGACACCTGACGCGAGGTCGAGCTTCATCAGCGCGTCCACGGTCTGCGGGGTCGGATCGACGATGTCCAGAAGGCGCTTGTGCGTACGCACTTCAAACTGCTCGCGGCTCTTCTTATCGATGTGCGGCGAGCGGTTGACGGTGAACCGTTCAATTTGAGTCGGCAGCGGAATCGGACCACGGATGCGGGCGCCAGTGCGCTTTGCCGTATTCACGATCTCGCTGGTGGACTGATCGAGCACGCGATGATCGAATGCCTTCAGCCGAATGCGGATGTTTGTGTTGTCCATGCTTCTTTCTCCGGCTGGGTGCCAGGGGGCAACAACGCGCCCCCGACCCTATCAGCCATGCTGCTTATTTACGCAATAATCGACGCGACGACGCCTGCGCCGACGGTACGACCCCCTTCGCGGATAGCGAAGCGCAAGCCTTCGTCCATCGCGATGGGTTGGATGAG
>JAYSQZ010000035.1:0-82746 GCA_043721315.1 Alphaproteobacteria bacterium | reverse complement strand
CAGCCTGTTCTGCTCCTCGATCCCCAGAAGCGTCTTCTGATTGATACCCGAGCTTGCGCGCAGACTGGTGATCTGCGTACGGGCTTCGAGCAGGATTTTGCTAATAGCGGGCAGATCGTCTTTGTTGAGAGGGGACGTTTGCTGTTGCAAGAAGTTCAGCGTGTAGATAAGCCGGGCAAAGGCCGGGTTATCGGCGGATAAGCCGTAATCGACCGTTGTATTGTCGGTAACTTGGACTTTTTGCGGGTTCAGGGTTTCTCGCGCGGCTTGGATATTGGTGTAATAGGCCGTGCTATTAGCACCAGCGGGTTGATCTGTACGATAGTCAGCGACAGGACCGATTGACTCAAAACCGCCGACGACGGCGGTCCCAACCGTAGAGTTAGAGATATCGGTTCCAGCAGGACCAGTTATTAGATTTATGTTTCTAGTAAGAGCTGTAGGCGAAAGAGTCGCCCCCGCTGTTAATGGTCGCAATTTCAATACAGCGTTTGCAGTAGCTGTGGTCGATGGTTCAATTTCAGTGATAATATACCGATCAGCTAACAACGGCCCCACCTGGATCGTAACTCCAGGACGCAAACTTGTTGGAAGCGCGCCATTTATCTGAACTGATTGGGTGTCGATATTAGCATTACGAACGCCGCCAATCATGGTGAACGTGCTCGTTGTAGCGGTTTCTACGTAGTTTGCCCCTGCTACTGTTAACTCATTCATTGTCAACGTAGCATTGGGATTGAACGGTATTTCGTTCAGCAATTCAACGTAAACACGACTCTTCGCGCCTGTCCCTGCGGGTGCTGGTGTTGTTGCGTAAATAACCCGCGCTTTTGCGCCGTTCCCTGTTTCCAGAACACGTCCTACTTCTATCGCGCCGCCCGTATCTTGACTGATTTCAATCGTCGTTAGGGGTGGTAGGCTTTGTTTATAGGATTGTAGAACGGTCGGGTTATCAGGATCGGGCCGGAAAAAAGTTTGTGTTAACGGTTCAAAGTTTGACGCCGGGAATACCCCCCCTGACGGGAGCGGCAGAGCGGAGGCTGTTTGGCGCGGGGTCGTCGCATTGGTTAGGCTATTTGGAACCGGCGCTACCGTCGGCGCAACACCGCCGCCTGCCGAGAGCGTCTTCACCGGGGCCGTGCTCACGCTCGACCCTGCGAACAAGTAGCGCTCGCCATCGTTCACATTCAGGAAATCCGTTACCTGATTAAGCAAATCCTTCGCAAGGCGCGGTACGTCCGGCGGGCTGGTTGCGTCCGAGAGTTGCGCTAGGTAGCCGTTCAGCGTGCTGATCGACTTATCAATCGCACTCAGCGAGCTATCCATCAGCTTCATGCGGTTGCCGGCGATGACGATGTTGCGATTGTACTGGTCGATCTTCTGCATCATCGCGCTGGACGAGATGATTGCGCCCGCGTCCGACGCCACACCCGCGAAGGTTTGGGACTTAAACCCCGTGACGATTTGCTCGTCAGTCATATATTGCCGCGTTTGAATCCGCTGCAAGTAGCTGAGCTGCGAGCGAAAGAGCGCTTCAGTTCCGATCCGGCTGGGCATGGCTATTTCTCCTCGTCAGGGCTTTAAGCGCCGATACCCAACAGGGTATCGAACATTTGATTGATGGTGGTCACAACGCGCGCGGAGGCGGAATAGGCGTTCTGGTAAGTGACCAGATTGGCCATTTCTTCATCAACATTCACGCCTTCGAGTTCCGAGGCTTGGCTTTGCAGCGACCGCACAAACTCCACCTGGAAGTTCGAGTCGGCAGCGGCTTTGCTGGCCACAATGGCGTTTTGCGATACCATCGACTTGGCGTAACCGGAATAGCTGTAGGTACCCGCCGAAACCCCGCCGATGCTCTGGCCGATCGACTGAACCGCCGTAAACGTATCCGAGAGGGTTTTGGCGAGGTTCTTTGTAAACGGATCGTTCGCGAGCGCCAGTAGCCCGGCGCTACCGCCTTTGCTGGGGTCGAGGCTAGGGTGCAGGCCAATGCTGGACGCATTATCGCGCGACACATAACCGCTCGTCGCGCTGGTGTAATGGGTCAGATCGACGTTGGCGAACAGGCGGAAGCCATCGTCGAGGCCGGTTACGTTAGCGGTATTCGCTGCAACTACCGTGGCCCCGATATTGGTAATCCACTGATTTGCGGGCGATGCCACAGTAAAGCCGCCGCCCAGTGCCGCAACTTTGAAACGCAGAGTACCGCTTGCCGCATTCACGTCCACCGCGTCAACACGGGCGGTCGCGCCGTTGTTGAACGTGATTGTATCGCCAATATTGAAATCAACCCCAAGCTGAAACGTGTTCGTACCCGTGCGAGCAATGTCGATGTACGTCGGGCTTGTTACCGTGCCGCTATTGTTATTCGGCGTCGTCGCCAAGCGACCAAAGGGGTAGGAGGGCGGGCCGATTTGGGCTTGATCCACCACGCCCGTGGTGCGGGCCGAGTTACCGTAGAGCGATTCTGCCAGTTGGTTCAACTGGTTGGCCACGCCTTTCAGCGTGTTATCGACTGAACTAATCAGCCCGGCGATTTTGCCATCGCGAAACTCCGACTTAATGTCGATCTGGGTTTGCCCATTGATCGAAATCGTGGGGATGTTATCCGTCGTGCTCATGGCATTCGGCGTGCTGTAGGAAAGCTGCACGGCGGTACCATCGACTAAAATGCGCCCGGCTTTAGTGAACACCACCATTTCGCCGGTATCGCGGCGGAAGGTTTGGATGTCCATATTATCGGCGATTTTAGAGAGCGCCACATCGCGCACGTCTTCAAGGTCGCCCGTGGGTTGGCCCAGGGCATAGGCGCGGGTGATCTGGCGGTTGAGTTCCTGCACCTGTTGCAGGTTTGTGTTCACTTCGCTAACCGCTTCGCCGACTTTTCGTGCCCCATCCAGGCGCAGGTCGCGCACTTGCAGGGCCATGTCGTTCAGGGTCGAGGTGAGGGTTTTGGCTTCTGCCACGGCTGAAAGCTGGGCTGAGACCGATTCTGGCGTCGTGGAAAGCGCGTTCAGGGCGTTATTGAAGTTGGTGATCGAACTGCCGAGGCGGCCACCGTTCTCCGTCTTCCCGTACATCGTCTGAATTTGCTTCAGGAAGGTATTCTCGATGGCGGTGCGGCCTTGGGTCGAGGTTTCCTTACGGATCTCCCGGCGCATTAGCTCATCGGTCTGGCGATAAACGGTCTGAGAAATCACCCCCGCACCGCCCTGACCAGGGTAGGCGAGGTTGGTTTGCGGCTGAATTTTTTTGGTATAGCCAACCGTCTTCGCGTTCGAGACGTTGCTGGAAATAACCGCGAGCGAATTCTGCGCCGCGCGAAGCCCGCTAAGAGCGTTATTGAGGGAGAGCGAGAGGCTCATGGTGTTCTACCTTTCCCAAAACCGTAACATCTAAAAAAAACTTAAAGGCTTACTCGGCAAATTTAGCCGCTACGCTTAGAGGGTTTGATCGAACGATCCGCTCGGCCCACCCGGCATATTTTTAACCACGCTCCCGCCCGCGCTGTAAGCCCGCGCGTCCTCGCTCGCCACATTGCGCGCGGTATGGACCAGCGCGCTCACCAGACGAGAGGTTGCCCGTAGGGCTGCGCGCAACACGCGCTCGTTCTGCTCGGAGGCGTCTTTCAGCATCAAAACCGCGTCGATCATATCGTCGCGGTCGGCGGCGATATCGGGGTCTTCGGTTTCGTAGAGCAGGTCGATAATCGGCTCAAGGCTGCCTGTTGCTTGGCGGATAGCCGCAGAAAGCCTGTTCTTTTCAACTTGCAACGGCTCGATCTCGGCAATCCGGCCTTCATCAATCAGCGCGGTTTCCTCATCGAGGATCGCCGTTAGCCGATCGACCAGTTCGGTCACTTCCCGCAGGTCGAACGACAGAGTTTCCAGGGCCGATTGGTCCTGATCGTCGTCGGCGAATTCGGTCATGTCCGCTCCCTTGATCGCATTCATCTTACCGCACCCATCCGCTCAAAGCCGGAGACGGTTTGGTTTCTACATGCATCATAACCTTCTGGCGGTCGCCAGAAAACCAATTATGACACGCGCTTAACCAATCCATACCCGGCATGTTTCGCCTCTCGCGGCAGCTCTTAACCCAAATGTTTGCGAATATCGTGCCAAACGCGAGACTTGTCTTTTAAGATATTGATTTATATCAGTCTTACAAAGAAAATCGGCACCCCGAGGGGCGCCGATTCTAAGGATGTCGGCAGAAATTGCCGTGGCGGGATTTAAGCGCCCGTATAGAAGCTCCGCACTGCCCGGATCACCCGTTCCACCTGGCCGTCCGTCAGTTCCGGGTACATCGGCAGCGACAGGATTTGCTCGGCCAGTTGCTCGGTCACGGGCAAGCGCACATCAGCACAACGCTCCGCCAAGGCTGGGTGGCGGTGGCAGGGAGTGGGGTAGTGGATACCCGCGTGGATATTCTGCCCGGCCAGATGGGCCTTCAGCCCCTCGCGCTGCGGCGTGCGGAGAACGTAGAGATGATAGACGTTCAAGCACCCATCAATATCGCGCGGCAGGGTGAGCGGCAGATCGGCAAAGGCTTCGGAATAGGCTTTGGCAATCGCGCGGCGGCGGGCCGTGGTTTCATCGAGATGGCGCAGCTTTACCCGCAGAATGGCGGCTTGAAGCTCGTCCAGGCGCGAGTTGAAGCCCGAAATTAGGCTGAGTTGCTTATCTTTCCAGCCATACTGGCGCAGCAGGCGCAGGCGATCGGCCACGGCTTCGTCGCTGGTGATGATGATACCAGCGTCGCCAATCGCACCGAGGTTCTTGGTTGGGTACAGGCTGAAGCAGCCGATTTTGCCTATGGTACCAACTTGGCGGCCTTGCCATTCGGCGGCATGGGCCTGGGCGCAGTCTTCGATAATTTCGAGATTATGGCGCGACGCAAGCTCCAGCAGCGGCCCCAAATCAGCCGGATGGCCGTAGAGATGCACGGGCAGAATGGCTTTCGTACGCGGGGTGATCTTGCGGGCAACATCCACCGGGTCCAGCGTGTAGCGGTCGGCAGTGATGTCGGCGAACACCGGGGTGGCCCCGCTCATCTCAATCGCGGCGACCGTGGCAATCGCGGTATGGGCTGTTGTGATAACCTCATCGCCGTCGCCAATCCCAAGAGCGCGCAAGGCGAGATGCAGCGCATCGGTGCCGTTGGCAACGCCGATAGCGTATTTCGCGCCGGTGTAGGCGGCGAATTCGGCCTCGAACTGCCTCACCGCTTCACCGAGGATATAAGTATGCCCATCGAGCACCGACTGGATCGCCGCATCGATTTCACCGTGCATCGCCCGATATTGGGCGCTGGGGCGGGCAAAATAAAGCGGCTCGCTGTCGAGCGAGGGCAGCGTGGTAATGGTCGCAGAACTGGTCTGAACAACATCTGCCTGACCGGGAACCAGAACGGGGGTGCGGGCGAGGGTCAGCGCATTCTGCAAGCTGAGGATATTGGCAGCGGACACTTCGTTCACCTAACAGATCGACAGACCGCCCCGCTGGTCGAGGCCCCGCATGTTCAACGAAAACTGGTAACGAAAACTGGCTTTGCCTTTTCCCGTTTGCCTTATCCCGTCGAAAACATGATTCCGCTTTCTGGCCCCGAGTGCATCTTAAACTTCGGTAATGTAGTGCCGCGATGCCCGTACTGTCGTAGTCAACAACCGCCCAGCGTGTTAGGAACAGGGCTAATATGGCATCAGATTTCCTAACATATCTGCCGATTTATCTGCTCTACGCCGCTATCGGAACCGGGGCTGCCGCTGCTGCGAAGATTGCGATGTCGCACCTGCTGGCGCGGCGTTGGCGGGCGTCTTTGCCGTCTGGGGTGATAGCCGGGGGGTTGGTGAGTTGCAATTTCGCGCTGCTCGGTTTTCTGTTATCGCGGATTGATATGAGCGTGGCGGCCCCAATGGCGATTGGCGTGAATCTGCTAATGGCGGCAGTGTTGGCGCGGGTGCTGTTTCGCGAAAGCCTCGACGGGTGGAAAATCATGGGAATGCTGGCCTTGCTCGCGGGCGTCGGCCTGCTGGCGTGGGCATGAGGGGGGGTAACGATGCGGGCGCTTGATTTGCTGCTGTCGCTGGCCTGTGCCGTGCTGACCACGCTGGGGATGATCTTGCTGAAAAGCGCGCTGCCGGGCGACATGAGCCTTACTGCGCTGCTGCGTCAAGCCTGGCCGTTGATTGGGGCCGCGCTGGTCTATTTCACGGGTTTGGGATTATGGGCGGTGGCGCTTGCCCGCAACGAACTCTCGACCGCCTATCCCATTGGCATCGGCCTGTCGCTGTTCAGCGCGACCCTGGGGGGGCATTGGGCGTTCGGGGAAGCCGTGAGCGTAGGTAAGATCGTTGGCGGCAGTTTTATTCTGCTGGGAGCTTTTTTGATCTCGCGCTCAAAGCCCCTCCCGCCGTCCTCTTCTTGCCCGCCGTCCTATTCTTGCCCGCCTTCCTATTCTTGACAGAGAGGGCGAGCTTCGTTTCCTGTAGGCATAAGAACTGTCACAGGATTGGATGCGATGACCCCGGCTAACTCCCCAACCTCTCTGACCATCCGCCGCCCTGACGATTGGCACGTACATTTTCGCGATGGCGATATGCTCTCGGCGGTAGTGCCCTACACGGCGCGGGCGTTCGGCAGGGCGATTGTCATGCCCAACCTTGCGCCTCCCCTAACCGCGCGGGCAGAAGTGCGGGCCTACCGCGACCGGATTAAGGCGGCTGTCCCCCAGGGCGTTACCTTCGAGCCGCTCATGACCGCGTATCTAACGGATACGATCACGCCTGCGGAGATTGCGGCGGGGTTTGCCGATAAAACCTGGGTAGCAGCCAAACTCTACCCAGCGAAAGCCACCACCAACTCTGATTTCGGTGTAACGACCGTGCGCGGCATTCTGCCGGTACTGGAGAAAATGGCTGAGATTGGAATGCCTTTGCTGGTGCATGGCGAAGTGACTGACCCCAGCGTGGATATTTTCGACCGCGAGTCTTTGTTCATTGATACAGTGTTAGCGCTGCTGTGCGACCGGCTGCCCGAATTGAAAATCGTTTTCGAGCATGTGACGACTGCCGATGCGGTGGCCTTCGTCAAGTCCCGTCCGCAGAATGTGGCGGCCACGATTACGGCGCATCATCTCCACATCAACCGCAATGCCATGTTTCAAGGCGGAATGCGCCCGCATTTCTACTGTTTACCGGTAGCCAAACGCGAAATTCATCGGCTGGCCTTGCGCGATGCCGCAACCTCTGGCGATCCGCGTTTCTTTCTGGGCACCGATTCGGCCCCGCATCTGGCGCGCGATAAGGAAAGCGCTTGCGGGTGCGCGGGCCTGTTCACCGCACCCTCGGCGCTCGCGGCCTATCTTCAGGTCTTTGAAGACGAAAGCGCGCTGGACCGGTTCGAGGGGTTCGCCAGCTTGCACGGCCCCGCGTTCTACGGCTTACCAATCAACGAGACGCGGATCACGCTTCAGCGCACGCAGCCTGAGCGGGCGGAGCGGGTAGCGGCGCAAATCAGCGCGCGCGATCAGCATATTATCCCGTTTTGGGCAGGGGAGGCGCTGCCGTGGGAAATGCGGGGTGAGGCCGTAATTCCGGCATAATCAATTTTTATATCTGTGGAAAGTACCAGTTTAGGAGTTTCTATGCCGCATCGTCATCCCCCGCAACGCGCCCTTCACGACCGCTCGGAAACCGCCGTTAGCTACCTTGCCGCTGCGCTGGACCGGATTGACGATACAGCAGGCGAGGGGGCCAAGACCTTCCTAGCCGTTCACCGCGAAACCGCGCGGGTTGCCGCCGAGCACTCGGACCAATTGCGCGCGCGCGGGATCATTCCGTCGCCGCTATCGGGCCTAACGGTTTCGGTGAAGGATTTGCTGGATGAAGCGGGGCAGATCACGCGCGCAGGTTCCGTGGTGCTGGATGATACGCCACCAGCCTACCAGGACTCGCCCGTGGTTGCGCGGCTGCGCGCGGCGGGAGCGGTGATCGTTGGGCGGACTACGATGACCGAGTTCGCTTTCAGCGGCCTGGGGATCAACCCGCATTACGGCACCCCGCGCAATCCCTTCGGGCGGGAATTAGGGCTGGAAGCGGGCGGGCGCATTCCCGGCGGCTCCAGCTCCGGGGCCGCAGTTTCGGTGAGCGACGGCATGGCCCATGTGGCGATTGGGTCTGACACAGGCGGTTCCGTTCGGATTCCGGCGGCTTTCTGCGGGCTGGTTGGTTTCAAGCCCACCGCGCGCCGGGTTGCCTTGACGGGAGCCTTGCCGCTGTCCCCAACGCTCGATTCGATTGGTCCGCTCGCCAGAACGGTCGATCTTTGCGCGCAAGCCGATGCGGTTTTAACGGGTGAGCCGAACGCCCCCTTGCCGACGCCGTTGAACCTTCACGGTCTGCGGCTGCTCGCCCCGACGACGATAGTGCTGGATGGGATGGATGCCATGGTCGCCGCCGTTTATGAGCGCAGCCTGTCCATCCTCGCGGCGGCAGGGGCAAAGATCGTTGAAACCAGCCTGCCTGTTCTGAACGATTTGCACGCCATTAGCGCGCGCGGCGGTTTTTCTGCCCCGGAAGCCTATGCTTGGCACCGGGAGTTGCTCGCCCGCAGCGGTGATCAGTACGATCCGCGCGTCCGCTCTCGCATCGAAAAAGGTGCAACGCTGACAGCGGCGGACTATATCGAGGCGCGCGGCCTGCGGGCGGCGTTCGTGGCGGCCATGACGGCGGCGCTCGCCCCCTTCGACGCGCTGATTATGCCGACCGTGCCCATCGTTGCCCCACTGTTTACCGAGGTCGAGAGCGACGATGATTATACGCGCCTAAACTTAATGACGCTCCGCAACCCCTCCATCGTTAATTTGGCTGACGGTTGCGCGCTTACCCTGCCGTGCCACCGCCCCGGCGAGCCACCCGTGGGGTTAAGTCTCGTCGGTGCCGCGATGCAAGATCGGCAGATACTCGCCCTGGGCCGCACGCTGGAGCCACTGCTTCGGGCCAGTTAAGCGCTCTCCGGTACTAGCCACTCCACAATCGTTTTCGCCTGGGGCCGCTTGAGCGCCACGGCGAGGGCATCCCCTAACGCTTGCAACTCTTCGTCCCACTGCCACGGCGGATTGATGACCGCAAGACCGCAGCCGAAGAAAGTCTCCGGCACCGCCGGGCCAATGTGAAACTCGGCGATCAGGGTTTTGGGAATGGCGAGGCTGGCCAGCACATCGTGAAACCGCGCGACTTCGGTAAGGTCTTTCACCGGATACCAGACCACATAGGTGCCGGTGGACCATTTGGCGTGGGCTTCGGCGAGTACCTCGATCAGCACTTCCCATTCATCGGCGCGCTCGAACGGCGGATCAATGAGAGCGGCCCCGCGCCGCTCGAACGGGGGAATTTGCTTAATCAGCGTGGCGTAACCATCGGCAGGGCGGACCAGAACCTGCTTATCACCCTCGAACAGATGAGACAGAACGCGCCGGTCCTGCGGGTGCAGTTCTGCCACGATCAGCCGATCTTGCGGGCGCAGAAAATGCCGGGCAACCAGGGGGGAACCGGGGTAGAAGCGATAGCCGCCGTTGGGGTTTAGCGCGGCAATCACCTTCCGCCACGGTGCCAGGATTGGCGCTTCCGCCGCGTGCATGACGGCGGCAACGCCGTTTTGCCACTCCAGGGTTTTGCTGGCCTCAAAGCTGGAAAGATCGTAGCGCCCGATGCCCGCGTGGGTATCAATCACACAGAAACCCTTGTCCTTCTTCTGCAAATGCTGAAGCAGTAGGGCAAGGGCGGCGTGTTTGAACACATCGGCGAAGTTACCGGCGTGGTAGGCGTGGCGGTAGTTCATCGAGACTAGGCAGCTTGAGCCGTGTCGAGCGCTTCCACGGCCCTCAACCACGCGGCTTCTGCCGCTGCCAGCGCGTTGCCCAACTCGCCCTGCTGCTTTAGCAGCGCGTTCAGCTTTTCCTTCGGGCCGTCGTACAGGCCGCCTTCGGTGAGTTTCGCGTCGATCTTGGCCTTGTCGGCGGCAACTTTCGCCATCGCTTGTTCGGCGGCGGTGATTGCTTTCTTTAGGGGGGCGACTGCTGCGCGGCGTTCTACATTGGCTTTACGTTGTTCGGCTTTGGTGAGCGTAGCATCATAGCCTGCGCCGCCCTTGCCGCCGGGCGCAGTGAGCGCGCCGGATAGGATAAGTTTTTGATACTCATCCATATCGCCCTCGAACGGGGTGGCGGTGCCGTGCGCGACCAACCACAGCCGATCCGCCACCATTTCCACCATGCGCCGATCATGGGAGACCAGAATCACGGCCCCGCTAAACAGCGTGAGCGCTTCCACCAGCGCCGTGCGGGCTTCGATATCGAGATGGTTTGTTGGCTCATCCAGGATCAGGAGATGCGGCGCGTCATAGGTAATCAGCGCCAGCGTTAGCCGGGCTTTTTCGCCCCCGGAGAGTGCGCCGATTTTGGTTTGCGCTTTCTCGCCGCCAAAACCGAAGGCCCCGAGCGCCGCGCGGACCTTTTCAGGTTTAACTGTGCTCGGCATTGCCCGCGTCATAGCTTGGATTGGCGTTTCGGTGAGGTTGAGTTCGTCCACCTGATGCTGGGCGAAATAGCCGACGCGCAGGCGGTTGGGGGCCACGCGCTCCCCATCCATCACCTCAAGCCGTCCGGCGATCAGCTTTGCCAGCGTGGTTTTACCATTGCCGTTCGCCCCCAGCAGGGCCACGCGATCATCGGGATCGAGCCGCAGACCGATATTCCGCAGAATGGTTTTGTCTTCGTAGCCCACCGAGGCGTTATCGAGCAGAATCATCGGCGGTGCCAGCTCGTCCGGGTCAGGGAAGTTGAAGCGCACTTCCGGGTCGCGGTTAATGGCTTCGAGCGGCTCCATACGCGACAGTGCTTTCACGCGGCTTTGCGCCTGCTTGGCCTTGCTGGCCTTCGCTTTGAAACGATCAATGAAGGATTGCAGATGGGCACGCACGGCAGTTTGTTTAGCAATCGCGGCTTCGGTTTGGGCCAGCCGCTCGTTGCGCTGCTTCTCGAAACTATCGTAGGTGCCGGAATAGGCGAACAGGCCCAGGCGTTCTAAATGCACGATGCCGGTGACAACGACATTGAGGAAATCGCGGTCATGGCTAATGAGAATAAGCGTCTTCGGCCAAGACTTCAGGAAGCCTTCCAGCCAAAGCGCCGCTTCGAGATCGAGATGGTTGGTCGGCTCGTCCAGCAGCAGCAGATCGGGTTCCGAGAATAGTGCGGCGGCAAGGGCTGCCCGCATCCGCCAGCCGCCAGAAAAGGCCGAGAGCGGGCGGTTTTGCGCTTCGGCATCGAACCCTAAACCGTTCAGAATAATCGCCGCGCGCGCCGGGGCCGCGTAAGCGTCGATATCCAACAGCCGGGTTTGAATGTCGGATTGGCGGTGGCCATCGGTGGTAATATCGGCTTCGGCCAGCAGGGCCGCGCGTTCGGTATCGGCAGCGAGCACATAGTCGAGGGGGGTGCCCTCGTCCCCACGCACCTCTTGCGCGACGACGCCGAGGCGCAGGCCGCGCGGCAGCGAAAGGCTGCCGCCGTCAGGCTCGATCTCGCCGGTAATCAGCTTGAACAGTGTCGATTTTCCGGTGCCATTACGGCCAATCAGGCCGATGCGGTGGCCTTCGGAAATACGAACAGAGGCATTGTCCAACAGAACACGCCCGGCGATACGATAGGTGAGATTGGTAATATCAAGCATAGCAGCAGCGTCATAGCACAGGCGCGGTCAGCAACTCGACGGTGATAATCAGCGCATGGAACAAAAAAGCTGCAAAAAGCGCAAAAGCCCCGTTCCACTTATGCACAATCGTACGCGGCGAAACCTCCGCTAGGTTGCCAAGGATGAGGGCGGAGGCCGAAAACGGCGACAGCAGGGTGAACATCGTCCAACTCGTTATCAAGGTTAACAGCAGCGCGAGGGTGGAAACCGGCATCGGGTGCATCTGCATCATTGCCGCCCCCAGCAAGGGCACCGTGATAATAGGGTTGAGGCTGACTTGCGCGCCGAGAACAACAACCCAGAACACCGCAAGCAATAACGCTACGGGCGGCAGGCCGAGATAGTGCAGCAAATCGCCCAAAGCCCCTGGCGGAATGAGGGCCGCGACACACCCGCCGACGATTCCGCCGCACGAGAGGGAGATAACCTCATAACGGCTTTTCGGTAGGCGTTCGGCAGCGTGCCGGCCCACTTGACGCAGGGTAATGCCAATGGCGAGGCGCAGGTTTCGCCGCACATTCTGCCAAAACATCCAGCCCATCGAGATCAGCGGCACCATGAGGATCACAACGCTTCCGAGCGGCCAGCCGGAGAGTTGCCGCACGGCGATGATGATGCCCAGGACGGCAGCGACCAGCAGACCGAGCGGCAGCAGCGTTTCCGTCACCGTCAGGTCAGTATGATAGCTGAGGGCCACGGCTCTGGCGCGCGGCGGATGCTGGATACGGTCTTGCAGATAGCCTGCGAACAACAATAGCGCGGCCATCGCCAGACCAATCGGCAGAATCGTCAGCCAGAGGCCATCGGGTACCAGCGTGAGGGAAACGGTTATGGTTAGGGTCGTTGGCGACCACAGGGTCGAGGTGCTGAAACCGCGCAGCATCGCCATGCTCATCCGCTCGGAGCGGAGGCGCACAATCTCAGGATCGCCACCCGCCTGGGCCAGCGTATTGGAGCGGTGCATCATGCCACCCAGCAGCGAGAGCGCGCCAAGGTTCAGCACAATGCCGAACAAATGCCCCCCAGCGGTTAGGGCAGCATAACGACGGCTGGGGCCTTGATTGATGAGAAACTCGCCGCAGCGATGCACAAGGCGCGAGTGGCTGGCAGGCGCTTGCAGAAACCCCAAGGCCAGAATAAGCGAGGCAAAGCTGGCCCCCTTCGCCGCCGCACTGAGCAAAACGGGGCCGGGAGCCGGGTGCAAAATCACCGCCGCCAGTACCGACAATCCCGCAACGATAACCAGCGGGGCTTCGCGCTTGTGCAGACTGGGCAGAATCATGCCAAGATACAGCATGAGGCATACAGCCGCCCCGATCCCAAACTCATCCCGCTCCGACACTGCGGCCAAAATAGTGAAGAGCGCTAGCCCGATCAACAGCGCAATGCTGAGGCGGCGAGCGGCATGGGAGAGGGTTTCGGCGGGGAAATGCATAGCTGCATTCTGAGCCGCCTTTCCCGCCGCTGGCAACCGATCCATCCCGCAAAGCTGGCGCGCGCTGCACGCGGGCGGAAGTCACAATAAGCGGTGGCCCTTCGCGGGGGCCACCGCCCCCAACCTTACGCCGCTTGGCCGGGCAGCGTGACCGAGAAGCCCGGCTGGTTCATTGGGTGGTTTTGATCGACGAAGACCGCGCGGTCGTTCTTCATCATGATGACTTGGAAATAAGGGCCGAAATCTTCGTCGCTAATGCCGAAGGATTTTTGCACCTTATCGAAGAAGGCGCGCTCCTCCGGTTCGGCTTCGCCATCGGCAAGCGCGCTATCGACGAGGTTCATCAGAATGCACAGGCGCTGGGCTGTGGTCAGCACAGGGGTGGCTTCTTCCAGAAACTGCTCGTGGCTATGCGTGCGAGTATATTTCATCGCCGAATTCAGCAGCGCCTGATTATTCGCGCCGACGCCAATCGTGCCGTTGCTGCTGCGGTCGCCCCCGATAACGGAGAGCAAATGGCCCACTTCTTCGGGGTCCATCTCGCCATCGGCAGCCATTGTGTACATAAGGGCAATCGCGAAGGCTTTATGGGCGGTCATCTGCTCGCCCTTATCACTTTTGAACATGGAAAATAGGCTCATAACGGTCCCTTTCGATGGCACAAAACGTCGGTATCTTCTAAGGGTCCGATAACGTGCCCGGACCTGAGACAAGATACAGGTGGGCCGGAGTAATCTGGCGTTCAAGCGGGGGAGGAGAATTTTCTAAAGGCCTTGCCGCAATACCCCTGTTTGCCAGGTTGGAAGACGGCAGCCACAGTGGGAAATCTTTGATTCGACTCCCACGTATGAAAATCAGGAGTATTATGCCAGAATAAACTGTCATTCGAGAGTGCCAGGTAGGGGATGAGCTATGGCGCGACCAGAAAAATCGAAATTTCAGGGAACGAAGTCAGATTCTTCAGATAAGCAAGAGCTTACTGGGAGGGTCGGAGAAAAAAAGGGAAAAATAGGATATTCCGTTAAATATATTGAGCGGATGCAGCGAAGAATCATAAATACATTTGGGAGTCTCGAAAATGCGGAACGCTCCTTAGCCCATTCACGCAAAGGATTAACTCACTTAAAAAGTGAAGAATCTGCCAATAAGAATATTGAGGATGTTCGGCGAGAAGCCATCGAGACGTTCGGCAGTTGTGAAAAGGCTGAACATTGGCTAACGCGCCCTTCGAATGTCCTTGATAACCAGACCCCTTTGGCGTGTTTGGCGATGCCGGATGGTAAGGCGCGGGTCATGAATCTGCTGGGTCGAATTGCCCATGGATTGGGTGCCTGATTGATCGCCTGGCGGTTGTGCCGGCGCCCCTATGCTGATTTAATGGGGGAGGGAGCGCGTCTATTAGGGGCGCGATGGAATTCAGCGGGCTTACCGATGGTCTATCTGTCGGAAGACCCTTCTACGTGCGTGCTTGAAGTGCTTGTGCATCTTGATGTTCCGCACGAAGACTTGCCAACGGATTATGTTTTGATGCGTGTCGATGTTCCCGATACGCTCGATCGCGCTTCGCTTGCGGACCTCCCGTCTGCTCCTAAAGCTGAGGGGGACGCTTGGTTGAACGGTAGCTCTACCCCACTCTTATCGGTGCCCTCCTATGTTGTTCCGCAAAGCCGGAATCTGCTGCTTAACCCTCTGCATTCTCAGGCTCCGCAGGTGGTGCTTCGAGAGGCCATTGATTTCAAGTTTGATTCCCGTCTCTGGAAGCCGTGAGATCGGCATCCGGCAATCTACCGCCACGGCTCCAAATCCCCCGCCGCCTGCTCCCGGTGGAACTCAGCCGCGAAAGCATCCAGCCGGTCTTCTTCAATAGCTTGCCGCAGACCTGCCATAAGTTCCTGATAATAGTGAATATTATGCCAGGTGAGCAGCATCGCCCCCAAGATTTCGCCGGAGCGGGTGAGGTGATGCAGATAGGCGCGGGAATAGCTGGAACAGGCCGGGCAGGTGCATAACGGGTCCAGCGGGCGCGGATCGTCCTGGTGGCGGGCGTTACGGATATTCACGGTGCCGCGCCGCGTGAAGGCTTGGCCCGTGCGGCCCGAGCGGGTCGGCAGCACGCAGTCGAACATATCAATCCCGCGCTGCACGGCCCCCACCAAATCGGCGGGCTTGCCGACGCCCATCAGGTAGCGCGGCTTCTCGACAGGCAGGCGCGGCGTGGTTTGATCGAGCACCGCGAACATGATTGGCTGGCCCTCGCCCACCGCAAGCCCGCCCACGGCATAGCCTTCAAAATCCATCGGGATCAGCGCGTCCATCGAGCGCGCGCGCAAATCGGGATAGACGGAGCCTTGCACAATCCCAAACTGCCCATAGCCAGGCCGCGCAACGAAGGCGGTGCGCGAGCGTTCGGCCCAGCGCATCGAAAGCTCCATTGATGTTTTCGCGACATCCCAGGTAGCCGGGTAGGGCGTGCATTCGTCAAACGCCATCGTGATGGTGGCATCGAGCAGGTTTTGGATTTCGGTGGAGCGTTCCGGCGTGAGCGTATGGGCGCTGCCATCAAGATGGGAGCGGAAGGTAACGCCGTTTTCGGTCATTTTGCGGAGGGCGGTGAGGGACATCACCTGATAACCGCCGCTATCGGTGAGGATCGGCCCCTCCCAATTCATGAACTTATGCAGGCCACCCAACCGCGCGATACGTTCTGCCGTGGGGCGCAACATCAGGTGATAGGTATTGCCCAGCACGATTTGAGCGCCGGTTGCCTTCACCGCGTCCACGGTCATCGCCTTCACGGTGGCGGCAGTGCCAACCGGCATGAAGGTGGGGGTTTCGACGGTGCCGTGCGCGGTAAAAATCCGCCCGCGTCGTCCGCGCCCGGAGGTGTTCAGAAGCTCAAACCGTAGCCGCGTCATGATGATGCTCGCTCCAACAGGCAGGCGTCGCCATATGAGAAAAACCGATAGCCTTGGGCAATGGCGTGGTCATAGGCGGCACGCATCCGCGCCTGCCCGGCAAAAGCCGATACCAGCATAAACAGCGTGGAGCGCGGCAGATGGAAATTCGTCAGCAAACGATCCACGGAATACACCGGTTTGCCGGGATAGAGGAAAATCTCGGTCGAACCCATCAGCGGGCTAAAGCTGCGATCTGGCGAGACGGCGCTTTCCAGCGTACGGAGCGACGTTGTGCCGCAGGCGATAATCCGGCCCCCGTTTGCGCGGTGGGCATTCAGCCGTGCCGCTGTTTCGGGCGCGAGTTCGGCCCACTCGGCGTGCATCTTATGGTCTTCGATCCGGTCCACCTTCACCGGCTGAAACGTCCCCGCGCCCACGTGCAGCGTGACGGTTTCGGTGAGAACGCCGCGCGCTGTTAGGGCCGCCAGCAGGCGCGGCGTGATGTGCAACCCGGCGGTTGGTGCCGCCACCGCGCCATCTTTGGCCGCAAAAATCGTTTGATAATCGTGCTTGTCCTGAGCGTCTTGCGCGCGCCGGATATAGGGGGGCAGCGGCATTTCCCCCACCTGCTCCAGGGCGGCAGTAAGCTCCGCCCCCGTGCGGTCGAACTGCACCAGCACTTCACCGCTCTCGCGCTTTTCCAGCAGCATCGCGCGCAAAACATCGCCGACGACAATAGTATCACCGAGCTTCAAGCGCTTGCCCGGCTTGGCAAATGCCGTCCAAGTGCCGTCCCCCTGGCGCTGGTGCAGCAGCAGTTCGACGGGAACGCTGACCCCGCCTTCCTGCCGCGCTCGCACGCCATGCAGCCGGGCCGGAATGACGCGGGTATCGTTGAAGACGATCAAATCGCCTGGCCCCAGCAGCGCGGGTAGGTCGCCGATAATGCGGTCTTCCAAAGCCTCCCCAACGCAGAGTAAGCGCGCGGCCTCGCGTGGCTCCATCGGGCGCTCGGCGATGAGGTGATCGGGAAGGTCGAAGTCGAAGTCGGTTACGTTCATGAAAACTCTTTGCTGTGCAAGGTTAGGGGCGCTGCCCCTGCTATTGCAGCCGTAAGACCGCCCCGTTCTGTTCGCACTCCGCCGTCGCCAATTCCAGATACAGCGGCGCGATGTCGTCGGGCGGGGGGAACCCGCTGGCGTCTTCCCCTGGAAACCCTTCGGCCCGCAGGCGGGTCGCTACGGTACCGGGATCGACGCAGTTCACGCGCAGTTTCGTTTTGGCGTTTTCCACCGCGTAGGTCTGCATCAGGCTGAGCAGGGCGGCTTTGCTGGCGGCATAAGGGCCGCTGAAATGCTCAGGGGCCGTTGTGCCGGGGCCGCCAACGGTGGCGATGATGCGGCCCGCAGCGGAAGCGCGCAACAGCGGGTCACACGCGCGGATTAAGCGCCAGGGGGCCGCGAGGTTCACCGCCATCAACTTCTCGAAAATCTTCGGCGTCTGGTGGCCGACGGGGGAGAAACCACCGAGCATCCCTGCGTTCAGCACCAGCACATCAAGCCGCCCGAAGCGCTCGGCCAGGGCGTACCCGAGTTGATCTATCTTTGCGCCATCGGCAAGATCGAGCGGCAGCAGGGTTGCCCCTGGGTGGCCGATAGCGCGGATAGCATCATCAACCTCTTCCAGCCCGCCGACTGAGCGAGAGACGAGAACCACTTGTGCGCCCTCGGCGGCAAACAGCTTGGCAACCGCAGCCCCAATACCGCGCGATGCGCCCGTGATGAGGGCGATGCGCCCCGCTAGTTTTCCTTGGGTTAGTTTTCCGTCAGTCATGTTATTCCGCCAGTACGCTCACGCGGTCGTCGCTGGTGCCGTCGGTAAAGTCGGTCAGCGGGATGGGGTAGTCGCCGGTAAAGCAGGCATCGCAGAAGCCGGGATTGTCGCTCACGCGGCCTTCGGTGTGGCCCATAGCGCGGTATAGCCCGTCGATGGAGACGAAGGCGAGGCTATCGGCCCCAATGAATTTGGTCATCGCGGCCACGTCCATCTGGCTCGCGAGCAGCTTGTCGCGCCGGGGGGTATCGACCCCGTAGAAACAACTATACGTGGTTGGCGGCGAGGCGATTCGCATATGCACTTCTTTAGCGCCAGCGGCGCGGACCATTTCGACGATTTTGGTAGAGGTAGTGCCGCGCACAATGCTGTCATCAACCAGAATAACGCGCTTGCCTTTAATATGGGCACGGTTGGCGTTGTGCTTTAGCTTTACGCCCAAGTGGCGAATTTGGTCCGTCGGCTCGATGAACGTGCGGCCCACATAGTGATTGCGAATAATGCCAAGCTCGAACGGAATTCCGGCTTCGGTGGCATAGCCAAGGGCCGCAGGCACGCCCGAATCCGGTACGGGAATGATGACATCGGCATCCACCCCGGTTTCGCGGGCGAGTTCGGCACCGATGCGCTTGCGAGCGTTATAAACGCTCTCGCCTTCCACAATGCTATCGGGGCGGGCGAAGTAGATATGCTCGAAAATGCAAAACCGGCGGTTGGCTTTGGGAAAGGGGTGACGGCTGGTTAGCCCATCGCGGGTGATAATCACCATTTCGCCGGGTTCAACATCGCGGATAAAGTCGGCCCCCAGAATATCGAGCGCGCAGGTCTCAGATGCCATAACATAGGCATCGCCCAAGCGGCCCAACACAAGCGGGCGCACGCCGTTGGGGTCGCGCACGCCGATGATACCGTCGTCCATCAACCCAACGAAGGAGTAGGCACCGGAAATCTGGCGCAACGCATCGGTCAAACGGTCCACCACAGCGGTGGCAAGCGCGGTTGCGATCAGGTGCACCACGACTTCGGTATCGGTGGTCGATTGAAACAGCGACCCGCGCTCCACAAGGCGGCGGCGCAGGGCCTGATTATTCGTAAGATTGCCATTGTGGGCAATAGCGAAGCCACCGATGGCAAGGTCGGCGAACAGCGGCTGCACGTTTCGCAACAGCGTGTCGCCCGTGGTGGCATAGCGCGTGTGGCCGATGGCGGCGTGGCCCTTCAGGCGGTTGATCACGTCCGGCTGCGCGAAGGTTTCGCCAACATGGCCAAGCGCGCGGTGCGCGTTGAACTGTTTGCCGTCAAAACAAACGATCCCCGCCGCTTCCTGGCCGCGATGCTGAAGCGCGTGCAGGCCAAGGGCCGTATGGGCGGCGCTATCGGGCGTGCCATAGATGGCGAACACCCCACATTCCTCCCGCAGCTTATCGTCGTCAAACGGATGCGTGGTGAACATGCGGGCAATCCCCTTCAAAAAAACTTAGGCTAAACCCGACCGCCAGGGGTGGGCCAAAGACAAGTCGCCTCTTTACTGCTTATTTTTGATGAATGCATCAAGCGAGTTACGTTGCTGGTCGTCATAGCCGCCTCCTGCTTTTGCCGGGGCTGCTGCTGGGGCTGGTTTTCCACCAGAGTTTGTAGCGGGTGCCGTAGCGGGCGGTTGTGCCGGGGCGGCAGGTTGCGCGGGAACGACGCCGGTTTTCGCAGCAGGCGGCGCACCAATCGCGGGCGGAACAGCGGGGGCGGGCGCGGTTTGAGCCGGCGCGCTCGGGGGCGGTTGCGGCACAATCGGACCCGCAGGCGGCGCTGTGAGGGTTTGCAGGTTCTTTTGAATTTCCAGCAAGGCTTCACCCTGGCGGCGCTTTTCCTCAATCTCGCGCGCGGCCTGCTCGCTCGCATCGCGCGGCACGAAGACGGACACAATGTCGGCCCCGCGTAGGATAAGCGGGTAGGTTTTCGCCTTCGCCAGCCACTCCGGCGGCGGGGCGCTTTTGTTCATCAGTTGCGCGCTGAGGAAATAGGCGACCGCGATCAGCAACCCACCGCGCGCTAGACCGAAGACGAAGCCTAAAGACCGGTCCAGCGCATTCAGGCTGGTATCCTTAATCATATTGGCAATCGCGCCGCTGACGATGGAGAGGATAATCAGCGCGATGAGGAAGATAACCACCCAAGAGCCGTACTTGGCGATCACCTCCATGCCGATCAGGTCCATCGCAAGGCCCATCGTGAGGGGCTGCACCTGCATAGCAATGAAGGCTGCACCAATCCAGGCGGCAATGCCCAAGGCTTCCCGCACGAAGCCGCGCAGGAAGGCGAGCACACCCGAAATCAGCACCACGATCACGACCGCGATGTCGGTCATATGAAAGCCGCCGTCCATTTTATTCCTCTCGGCCCCCGTTTTGGTCCCGCGTTCACGCGCTAAACTTAGCAAACTCACTAAACTATTCAGGCAGCTTGCGCCGCCAGCTACTCTCGTCTGGTGGGGTGAGCCGTTCGACGAGATCGGCCAACCTGTCCACCTCGGTCAATTCCAACCCTAGGCCGCCACTGGTCGCCCCCGTTCGTCGCGCCGGGATCAAAGCCCGTCCAAAGCCCAAGCGCAAGGCTTCCTTAAGCCGCGCATCGGTTTGGCCGACCTGCCGAACCTCCCCGCCCAGGCCAACTTCGCCGAACACAACCATATCAGACGGCACAGGTTCCCCGGAATAGGCGGAAACCAGGGCGGCTGCAACCGCAAGATCCGCCGCAGGCTCCGAAATCCGCAAACCACCCGCGACGTTCAGATACACATCTTGCGCGCCGATAGACAGGCCGCACCGCGCATCGAGCACCGCCATGACCATCGCCAGCCGCCCGCTATCCCACCCAACCACCGCGCGGCGGGGTGTGCCGAAGCTGGTAGGGGCGACGAGGGCTTGGATTTCCACCAGAACGGGGCGCGTGCCTTCCATTCCAGCGAAGACCGCCGCGCCCGATACATCGTCCCGCCGTTCAGCGAGAAAGAGCGCGGAGGGGTTGGGGACTTCTTTCAAGCCCTTATCGGTCATCTCGAACACGCCGATTTCATCGGTCGGCCCAAAACGGTTTTTCACCGCGCGCAAAATGCGGAACTGATGACCGCGCTCGCCTTCAAAATACAGCACCGTATCGACCATATGTTCCAGCACGCGCGGCCCGGCAATCGCGCCTTCCTTGGTTACATGCCCAACGAGGATAAGCGCGAAACCGCGTTTTTTTGCGGCACGAATGAGTTCCTGCGCGCAGGCGCGCACTTGCCCGACCGTGCCGGGGGCGCTGTCGAGCGCGTCCAGATACATGGTTTGGATCGAATCTATCACAACGATGTCGGGCGGATTCTCTCCCTCCAGCGCCGGAAGAATATCGCGTAAAGCCGTTGCTGACGCTAAGGCAACGGGGGCGGACGCAATGCCAAGGCGGGCCGCGCGCAGGCGCACTTGATCGACCGCTTCTTCCCCGGAGATATAAGCGCAGCGGCTACCGGTTTCGGCGAGGCGGGCGACCACTTGCGTCAGCAACGTCGATTTCCCAATCCCCGGATCGCCGCCAATAAGAATGGCCGAACCCGGCACGATGCCGCCGCCCGTCACGCGGTCCAACTCATCAATACCGGACGGGCGGCGCGGCGCGGGAGTGGATAGGCCGCCGAGATCGACGAAGGTAAGCCCAGAACTCCGCGACCGCTGCACCGCCGGGGCCTTCTTACCGCCGACCGACGGCGGGGCGGCCTCTTCAACCAAGGTATTCCACTCGCCGCAGGCCGTGCATTGGCCCTGCCATTTCGCGTAGAAGGCCCCGCAGGCTTGGCAAACAAACTGGCTCGTGCCTCGGGCCATCAAGCGCTCCGAACCTGAAGGGCAATCGGCCCCTCGGTTCGTCCGTGAATGAACTGATCAATGTAGGGGTTGCCGGAGGAGTCGAGATCGGCAATCGGCCCTGACCAGACGAATTTTCCGTCATAGATCATTGCCACCTGATCGGCGATATGGCGCACGCTGGTCATATCATGGGTGATGGTGACTGCGGTGGCCCCAAGGTCGGCGACGCATTGGCGAATAAGATCGTTAATCACGCCCGCCATAATCGGATCAAGCCCGGTCGTGGGTTCATCGAAGAACAATATCTCCGGCTCGCGCGCAATGGCGCGGGCAAGGCCAACACGTTTTTGCATTCCGCCGGAAAGCTCTGCCGGAAACAGGTCTGCCACATCGGGGCCGAGGCCAACTTGGCCGAGTTTGGTGATGGCGATGGGTTTTGCGTCCCGCGCGCTCATCCGGTCGCCCTGCATTAGCCCGAAGGCGACATTTTCCCACACGCGCAGACTGTCGAATAAAGCGCCGCCCTGGAACAACATACCAATTTTTTGGCGAATATCGCGGCGCGATTGTGCGCCTTCTGTGAGGATATTCACCCCGTCTATCTCGATAGTGCCGGAATCGGGCTGAATAAGCCCCAGGATGCACTTGAGCAGGACCGATTTCCCCGTGCCCGAGCCGCCGATGATAACCGTGCTCTGGCCTTTGGGAATCAGCAAATCCGCCCCGCGCAACACAGGCTTGCGACCAAAGCTCTTGGTGACACTGCGAACGGCGATTTTAGAGGGACTCTGCCCCGAACTGAATGCGGCGCTCATTTTGCGAAAAACGCCTCCGTTAGTAAATAATCGAACACGAGAATGAGAATGGAGGCCGATACCACCGCATTGGTCGTCGCCGCGCCCACGCCTTGCGCGCCGCGCCCAGAGTTGAAGCCGTGGTAGCAGCCCATCAAAGTGACGGTGAAGCCGAACACGGCGGCTTTCACAAGGCCCGACAAAACATCATCAATACTCACGAAATTCATCGTGGCTTGCATATAGGCCGCGCCGTTGAAGCCTAGCTTCTGTTCGCCAACCAACCAGCCGCCCATCACGCCGATAACATTGCCAATCGCCACCAGCGGCGGCAGGGCTAAGGTTCCGGCAAGCAAACGGGGGGCTACGAGATATTTCATGGGGGGGGTGGAGAGGGTGTCGAGCGCATCAATTTGTTCGGTTACGCGCATCGTGGCAAGCTCCGCCGCCATGGCAGCCCCTACACGGCCCGCCACCATCAGCCCCGCCATCACCGGCCCCAACTCCCGCGTGATCGCCAGCACAACAAGATTGGCAATCGTGCTTTCCGCATTGAACTGCGAGAAGCCAGTGTAGGCTTGCAGCGCCAGCACCATGCCGGTGAACAGCGTGGTCAGCCCGACAACGGGCAGCGAAAAATAGCCGATTTCCACAATCTGCCGCAAAAGCTGGCGTCCGTAGAACGGCGGGCGGACCCAGTGGCTCATGGCTTCCAGCGCGAACAGCGCCACGCGGCCCGACGTTGCGAACAGGGCGAGGACGAATTGACCCAAGGGGCTTAACAACGGCATAGGTTAGGGTCCATAGCGGCGCACAGCGCGCCGTCCGATACTGGTGAGAATTTCATAGCCTAGCGTGCCGCCATCGGTCCCGCCTTGGTCAATATCGCGTAGTGCGCCCAAAATTTCCACCTCTGCCCCCGGAAATACCCCGGAAATGCCCGTGACATCCAGCGTCATCAAATCCATCGACACGCGCCCGACGACGGGAACCGGTTGCCCGCCGAGATGAAAAATCGCGCCTTCGGTCACACGCGGCACGCCGTCGGCATAACCGTAAGCCACCGTAGCAATTCGGCTTGGAGCCGCAGAAACCCAGCGTGCGCCATAGCCGACCGGGCGATCTGCCGGAATATCGCGGACCTGAAGAATGGGTGTGGTCAGCGTCACCACGGCCTCCATAGGGTTCGGGTGCCCTGGCGTGGGGTTGCCGCCATACAGCGCATAGCCGGGGCGTAAGAGATCGAAATGAGCATCGGCCCCCAAAAAAATACCCGAAGAAGCGGCTAAACTGCCCGGCACTCCCGGAAGCTGGCGCAAGGCCGCAGCGAACCGATCAATCTGCTGGCGGTTCAGCGGGTGGTCTGGGGCATCGGCACAGGCAAAATGGCTCATTAGCAGCCTGAACGGGCGGCGGCGCAGCGCGGGGAGCAGCGCCTCGAACTCGGCAGCCTCCAATCCCAAGCGGCTCATGCCCGTGTCGATTTGCAGAATAGCGGGCGTCTCGACAGGCCAGTCTTCCAACTGTGCCGGGCTGTTGAGCACGGGCACTAACGCATGTTCCGCAAACTCAGAGTGCTCGCCCGGCAATAGCCCGTTAAGCACGCCGATAAACGGGCGCTGATCCGGGAAGCGCGCGGCAAGACCTGCCCGGAGAGTAATGGCTTCGGCAAGATGGGCGACAAAGAACTCTGTGCAGCCCGCAGCCAGCAACGCCGAGGCAACCTCAACCGACCCTAAACCATAACCATCAGCCTTCACCACCGCCGCACACCGCCCATGCGCGGCTTGGCGGGCGAGAAACCGCCAGTTGTTCACCAGAGCGGCAAGATGGATCGTGAGAAGCGTCGCTGGGGTGGGCATGTGGGGGCCAATAGTCGGAGGGCGAAAAACTCTACCGGAAGAAATCGTCGATTTCGGTTTGGCTGACTGCCGCGCCGGGAAGTTGCGGGCCGTTCAGCAGGTCCGCGTCGTCGCCTGCTGCCGCGCGCTCTTCTTCCGCAGCCCCTGCCGTCATCTGGCCAATTTCGCTCGCGCCCCAAATGCGGATCATGTTTTCGATGCGGGTTTCGATATAGGTCAGCATCCGTACAATCTTGCGAATACGCTGCCCGGTAATATCTTGAAAGTTGCACGATTCGTAAATTGTCACAACTTCATTATTGATCTCGTCAATTTTGGCAGCGCGCGCGACGGGATCCTCGATCTCGTTAAGCGAATTGGACAGCGTGCTAATGTTCTCCGCCGCCGTCATGATATTATTGGTGGCGTCTTCGGTTTGTTTAACGACCGCATCTAACTCGAAGTTAGCCGACTGGAAGTTACCGCCATCAGTTTGAACTGAAATTAGCGCAATTTCCCGCTTAGTATTCAGAATATGATTCGACAGATCTTCAAGCTCGCGGGCCAGATGTTTGGCCTCCTCGAACTTTTTCTCGTTGATCGTCAATGCAGCAACTTTAAGCGTGTCGCGAAATTCCGAAAAATCCCGATGCAGCCCTGTTCCAATTTGAACCAAGGAGCGCAGGATGTCCTCGTTTGTAATCGTTCGGCTCATTCTCTCTGCCTCTATCGGCGTTCTGCCGCTGGATAGTGCGCTGCACATCGCAACCTGTTGAAATTTCCGTACATGGAAACAACAGTGTTAATCATAAGCCAAGCCGCGCCAGGGCGCATCCCGATTATTACAAGGGTTACGTTACAACACCGCTTCCGGTTCTTCCCGCACCGGCAAGAGCAGCCGTTCGATGCTCATGGGGTCGCGCGGGCGACCGAAATGATAGCCCTGGCCGTACATGCACCCCAGTTGCGCCAGCTTGATCACGTCGTTGGCGGTTTCAACGCCCTCGGCGATCACGTCGCACCCAAGCCCCCGGCCCAGTTCGGCAATCATGCGAATGATGAGGCCGTTTTCTGGCCTTTGCCGCATGGCCCGCACGAAAGATTGATCAATCTTTACGGCATCGAAACGGAACTGGTGCAAGTAGGAGAGGGAGCTATAGCCGGTTCCGAAATCATCAATGGCAAGCCGTAGCCCCATCGCTTTCAGGCGGCTGAGGATGGACAACATGCCTTCCACATCGTCCAGCACCACGCTTTCGGTTATTTCCAGCTTCAGGGCGTCGGTGGGCGTTTTCCGCAGCGCGAGAATTTCGGCGACACGCTCGACGAAATCCGCCTCCTGCATTTGCACACCGGACACGTTCACATTGATGAACAAGGCTCCGGCAAAAGGTAGCAACTGCCGCCAGCGGTTGACCTGCTGGCAGGCTTGATCGAGCGCAAACAGCCCCATCGGAATAATTAGTTTGCTCTCTTCGGCCAGCGGAATGAAGCGCATCGGCGACACTAGCCCCATCGTGGGGTGATGCCAGCGCATGAGCGATTCAAACCCGACGAGCCGCCCGGAGACAAGATCGACAATCGGCTGATAATGCATTTGAAGCTGATCGCCCGCCTCGATGGCGATGCGTAAATCCTGCTCCAACGCCAACGGATCGACGGCATCATCCATACCGCCTGCGGCAAACATCGCGACGCTCTTTTCGGCATCGGTGCCAGGGCGATTGAGCGCGCGGGAGGCATCGCGCAGCAACTCTTCCGCCCGCTGGCTGCCGTTTGGCATAGCGGCCCCAATCCGCACGGTTACATACAATCCTTGCGCGCCAGGTAAAGTAATGGCGGCTTTCAGGGCGGTGTGGATAGCCAGCGCCCTATGCCCAATCGCGTTTTCTTCCGAAACGCCTTGCAGTAAAAACCCAAAGCTCGCGCCCTCCAACCGCGCTAGCGTATCGGACGCTACCACGGTTTGTGCCAGCCGCTCACCCACTTCGCGCAGCAAATGATCTGCCTGCGTGGGCGTGAGCGAATTTGCAAGGCTGGCGAAGCGGCTTACTTCCACCACGATCACGGCACAGGAGGCGACCGACCCATCGGAGCGTCGTAGGGTTTGGGCGAGGCGATCCATAAACAAAGCGCGGTTGGGTAAGCCCGTGGTGGCATCGTGGAAAGCATCGCGCAGTATCTGCTGCTCGGCCTGTTTGCGCTCGGTAATATCCGACTGCGAGCCAACGATGCGGGTAGCCCGATCCGAAAGCGGGTCGCGAATTGTCAGGCCGTGGCACAGCATCCAGCGTTCCGAACCGTCGGTGTGGCGGATGCGGTATTCGATCTGAAACGGCTCTTCCTCGCTAGCGATTTGCGCTTCAACGGCGGCTTGCAGCCAGATCAAATCGTCGGGGTTGACGCGGCCAAACCATTCGTCGGGGTCGGTGCCCACTTCAGCCGCGCTACAGCCAATCATCTCTTTCCAGCGGGGAGTGAAGAGAATGGAGTTGGTGCGAACGTCCCAATCCCACAGCCCATCGTTGGCAGCCAGAATGGCGAGGGCGTAACGCTCCTCACTCACACGCAAGGCTTCTTCCGCCTCTTTGCGCCCAGTGATGTCCGATTGGGAGCCTGCCATACGGGTTGCGGTGCCGCCTTCGCCGCCGCCCAAGGCCGTGCCGCGACACAAGACCCAGCGCACATCCCCCAGAGCATCGCGTACCCGATATTCGATGCGAAAATCGCTAGACGGGTTTTGCACTTGCTCATCGAGCGTTGCATCCACCCAATCGCGATCATCCGGCATCACACAGGAAAGCCAATCTTCGATCACGCAACTGCTACTGTTGGGCGGCAATCCCATCATCTCGGCCAGACGCGGGGAATAGCGCACGAGGCCCGAGGCGAGATCCCAATCCCACAGCCCATCATTTGCGCCGAGGGCAATCAAAGCGTAGCGCTGCTCTGCTGTAATCCGCGCCTCTTGCAAGTCCGCCCGGCTGGTCAGCAGCATCACGGCGGAACGGAGGCGGGCTATGAGTTCGGCCCGGTCCAGCGGCAGAGTGATGATTTCATCGAACCCGGTTTCAATCGCCCTTAAGCGTAAATCGCTACCGCTAGCCGGGGCCGCGAAAATAAGCGCCGGACGAGCCGCATCTTCGGGCGGCTGGCGCTGGGGTAGGCTGAGGACCGCACTTTCCGTCTCAGGAGTTGCCGCCACAATAATAATGCCCTCATGGGCCAGCGCGCCAACAGTGTCGGGAATAGCGGGGAGAACCGTAAGCGCGCGCAAGGGTAGGTGCCCCGAGGCAACGACCTCTTCAACCAGCACAACCGCGCTATGGGGAAAACCGATTACCGTGAGAGGAAAGCTGATTATAGTCATTCGCCCGTTAAGTCCTGCCACATCGTTCATTAAATCTCGCACCGATAGCCGCAATTCACGGCAATCCTGGCAAGGCTGCCCCATTTATGCCCGAACAGCAAGGGAAAGCCATGATTTTACGAAGAGATAATACGTAGATTTTACTCTGCGGCCCGTTAAAGGCCCCAGTGGGGGCTTAAACCCGGATAGGATGCAACGGCGGCTGCCCATTCAGCACAGCCGCGAGATTATCCAGCGCGCGCATCCCCATCGCCGTGCGCGTTTCAACCGTGGCGCTGCCGAGGTGGGGCAGGGGAAAGACATTCGGCAGGCTGCGATAGCGGGCATCAAGGTTCGGCTCGCCCGTAAACACATCCAGCCCCGCCGCCGCGATATGGCCGGACTGAAGGGCCGCGATCAGCGCGTCATCCTCCACCAAATTGCCCCGCGCCGTATTCACCACAATCGCCCCAATCGGCAGTTTGGCGATCCGTTCCGCCGACAGCAGCTTATCGGTTTCCGCCGATGCGGGCGCGTGGAGCGACAGAAATTCGGACACCGCCAGCAGGCTATCGAGACTGGCATGATAGACCGCCCCAGCCTCCTCACTCTCCGGCAGGCGCGTGCGGTTATAATAATGGATCAGCATTCCGCACGCCCGCGCCCGCTGGGCCAGCGCTTGCCCAATGCGCCCCATGCCGACGATACCGAGGCGCTTACCCGTGATCTGCCAACCGATCAACTGCATCGGGTTCCACCCCACCCACGCCCCTTCGCGCACCATCGCCTCCCCCTCCCGCGCGCGGCGGCTGGCGGCGAGCAGCAGGAGAAGGGCTATATCGGCAGTGGCATCGGTTAGCACGTCCGGCGTGTTGGTAACGATAATCCCCCGGCGATGCGCGGCAGGCACGTCGATATGATCGTAACCGACCGAAAACGTGGCGATGATTTTAACGGAGGCGGGCAGGGCCGCCAGCGCGGCTGCGGTCATCTTATCGCGCGGGGTAATGAGCACCCCTTCTACCCCCTCCGGCACGCTTCCGCCCCGAACAACCTCAAACTCCGCCTCCAGCCGCGCCAGAACGGCGGGCGGCATGGGAAGATCGGGCGCGTGAAGACGGGGGCGGGGCATGGCAGGTTCTCTCAGCGGGGGGGGAAGGAGGGTATTAAAGCTGAAATTGAGCGGGGGGAAAGTTTGATATTACCACCTGATGCCCGCGCCCCTGGCTTGCGATTTGCTCTGGCGTATGGATTTGCGCGAAGCTGCCCGCCTTGGCCTCGGCGAGCGATTGGCGCAGGCCGGGCAGGGCTTCACCCGCGTCGGCTTCAATCGCGGCGGCGATTTTCTCGATGTTTAGGGTGTTCAAACTTTTCATCGCATTATCTCCGCTGAATATCTCCGGCTTTTACAGTGGCGCGGGCGTCTTTGGCACAGACCATCACGAGCAACTGATATTGAAACAAGGGGCCGATTGTGACAAGAGAAGTAGAATGAATCTTTTCAACCAAAAAACCCTAAAGCGGCACATAAAGCTCGCCCCCATCCCCGCCGATCACTTGGCCAAGCTAAACGCCTGGGCTGACATGATCCACTCGCGCCGGGTTTACGAGTTGAAAGAGACCGCACTCCACGGTGAGTTCGCTGCGGAGATAATTCAAGGTGTTCTGGGCTATCGCGGGCCTGCCAGTGGCGCTGACTATACCGTCGCTACAGAACAGGCGATATTGCGCGGCAGTGTTGATTTAGCCCTTGGCCGCTTTGGCGGCAAGACCCCGGAAATCCTTGCCCCGTTCGAGCTGAAAGGGGCGGATACCCGCGACTTGGATGCGATCATGCCGGGGCGGAACAAGACCCCGGTTCAACAGGCGTGGGAATACGCCATGAACGCGCGGGGCGTGAAGTGGGTGCTTGTCTCGAACATGATCGAGCTACGCCTCTATGGCTTTGGGGAGGGTACTACAGCCTACGAGCGCTTCCAACTTGACCGATTGATTAATCCTGAAGAATACGCCCGGTTCATGCTGCTGCTGTCAGCCGATAACCTGCTGTCTGGCCGTACGCTCGATCTGTTGAAGCAAAGCCGCGACGAAGACCGGGACATTACAGATAAACTCTATGAGGACTACAAGGCGCTGCGCCTCAAGTTAATCGGGGCTGTTCAAATCACAGACCCAACGATAACACCCCTGGACGCAATTGCCGTCGCGCAGAAAATTCTCGACCGAGTGCTATTCGTTGCTTTTGCCGAAGATACTGGCCTTCTGCCGAGCAACACTTTGTCGCAAGCCTTCACGAACCGAGACCCTTACAACCCCCGCCCCGTTTGGGATAATTTCAAGGGGTTATTTAGCGCTATCGACAAGGGTAGCGAGGCGCTGAACATCCCCCGCTACAATGGGGGTTTGTTCCGCCTGGACCAGACAATCAACGCGCTGACCTTGCCTGATGGTGTGTGCGAGGGGTTTAAGACCCTGGGCGACTATGACTTCGCGTCCGAAGTGTCCGTCACCGTTCTGGGGCATATTTTCGAGCAGTCTATCGCAGACGTTGAACGGCTTCAGGCGCAAGCGCGCGGCGAAGAAACGGGGGAAGAGCGCACGACCGGTACAAGCGGGCGGCGCAAGCGCGACGGGGTGGTTTATACTCCTGATTACATCGCTCGCTTCATCGTTGCTGAAACCCTGGGCGCACACCTGGAGGAAGCCTTTACCGATATTCTGCGCGCCCATGCCAAGGCCGGTGCCGATTTGTCCAACTATGCTGCGATTGAATGGCGCCGAAAAACCGCAGAGTTGGAAGCCTGGCAAACCTATCGGGACCGCTTGAAATCCTTACGCATTGTCGATCCCGCCTGTGGGTCTGGCGTGTTCCTCATCATGGCGTTCGATTTTCTGAGGGCCGAGTTGTCCCGCGTGAATGATAAGATTAAAGACCTTTTGCCCAAGGCCGAACATGTCGGCGACCTGCTGGAATATACTCCAGACAGTGAAATCCTGGCGAACAACCTGTTCGGGGTGGACGTAAATGTCGAAAGTATCGAAATAGCCAAACTGTCGCTTTGGATCAAGACTGCCCGTCGAGACAAAGTGCTGGATAGTCTCGATACGAGCCTTCGGGTTGGTGATAGCCTAATCGAAGACAGTAACTACGCCTACCTCGATCACGCTTTTACCTGGGAAACTGCTTTTCCCACCGTCTTTGCCGAAGGCGGGTTCGATGTGGTTCTGGGCAATCCGCCCTATGTGCGGATGGAACGCATCAAAGCGATTAAGCCGTATCTGGAAAAGCGGTATGAGGTCGTTTCTGACCGGGCAGACCTTTACTGCTACTTCTTTGAACGGGGCCTGCGCTTGCTCAAACCGGGTGGGCGCTTGGGTTTTATTTCCTCGAATACTTTTTTCAAAACCGGATCGGGCAAGCCCCTGCGGGAGTATTTGCTGCGGGAGGCGACGATTGAAGGGGTTGTCGATTTTGGCGACCTGCAAATCTTCAAAGGTGTAACCACCTATCCAGCGATCCTAACGATGAAACGCGGCCCCGCACTCAAGAATCATGAGTTTCGCTTCTGGAAGGTAGCAGCCCTGCCGGAAACCAATTTTCAGGCCACCTGGGAAAAGGTCGCAGGGCCGTATCCGCAAGCCGCCCTTGGGGCTGGGTCGTGGGAACTGGAAAATACCGCCCTGCGCGCGCTGCGCGACAAGATTAGGAACGGCAGGAAGACCCTGAAGGATGTCTATGGATCACCGTGCCGAGGAATTGTTACGGGCCTGAACGAGGCTTTCGTGATCGACAATTCCACCAAAGAACGCCTCTGTGCCCAGGATTCCAGGTCTGCCAAGCTGCTGAAACCCTTCCTTGAAGGCAAAGACCTGAAGCGTTGGCGGGCGGAACCGCGCGATCAATGGCTAATCTATATTCCTAAGAACCGGATTAAGATTGATGACTACCCGGCCATCCGAAATTGGCTGCTGCCCTTCAAGGCGGCTCTGGAAGCCCGCGCCACACAACAGGAGTGGTTTGAGTTGCAACAGGCGCAGGAAGCCTATGCTCATTACTTCCAAGGTACAAAAATAATCTACCCTGAATTTTGCAATATAAATCAGTTTTTGATTGATAATAGTAATTATGTTAACAATAAATGTTATTTTGTGCCGACATCGGAGGAATGGCTTGCCTCGTTTCTCAATTCCAAAATCTCTTGGTTTTCGATCACGGGCAATAGTGTTCCTGTTCGGGGTGGTTTCTATCAAATGCACTCTCAGTTTGTGGAACAAATGCCCATCCCTACTTTTGATGACAGCGCACGGGCAGTGCTGACCGCAGAAAGCGAACGGGCCAGCAAGGCGGCGCGAGAGCGCCTGACCCTACAAACCGCCCTTTCACGCAGGATTGCCGATCTTTGCCCGCCTAACCGCACTGCCAAGCTGACGACCCGGCTTCAGGAATGGTGGACGCTGCCCGACTTCACCAGCTTTCGGGCCGAGGTGAAGAAAGTCTTTAAGGCCGAAATTCCCCTGGCGGAGCGTTCCGCTTGGGAAGATTGGATCGCCCGTGACCGCGCCGAAATAGCCCGCTTGTCTTCCGATATTGCGAAAGCCGAAGCCCAGATCGACAGCATCGTTTATGGCCTGTTCGGCCTAACCCCAGATGAAATTTCGCTGCTTGAAAGTGTGGTGTGACGATTTCGGTGCAGTATCAAGCACGGGCTTAAAACTCGGCAGGCCACCAAAAGACCCACCCACCTGTTCAATTGAACCGTCACGATCTGTGTTCAAATTCGCTAAGTCATTGATTTAATGGTGCTGCCGAAGAGGATTGAACTCTTGACCTCTCCCTTACCAAGGGAGTGCTCTACCACTGAGCTACGGCAGCATCGCCATGGTGCGCCACGACGCGCGGCATCGGTTGGCGTGGGCGGCTGTTTAGCGGATGGGGGGGGGCTTGGCAAGAGCCAAAAAGCGGCGCTAGTGTGCGGCAGGCCGAAGGGTTTCGGTCTTTCGCCTGTGCGCGACTTTCTTCTATTGATGGCAGTATGAATAAGGCACCTCTCTCCATGACCCCGGAAACTCAAGCGGCGCAGCAGGCGCGGGCCGAGCGGCAGGCGGCGGCGTTGCGGGCCAACCTCAAGCGGCGCAAGCAGCAAAAACGCGGGCGGGATGATGCGGCGGAAGAGGCTTTCGGTGTTGAAGAAACCGCCTCCGGCCCTGAAGAATGAGCGCTTCGGCTTGATGCGCCCCCCCGCGTGCGATAGAAGCCAAAGGCTCAAGAGTTTGCGGTGAAGGGTGAAGCGGGATAATGGCGATACTGTCGGACAAATGGATCCGCAAAATGGCGTTGGAGCAGGAGATGATCTCCCCCTTCGTCGAGCGGCAATCGCGCGACGGTGTTATTTCCTACGGCCTCTCGTCCTACGGGTACGACGCGCGGGTGCAGGATGATTTCAAAATCTTCACCAATGTCGATGCCGCTATCGTCGATCCGAAGAATTTTGATAGCAAGAGCTTCGTTGATCGCCGAACCGACGTGTGCATCATTCCGCCGAACAGTTTTGCGCTGGCGCGGACGGTAGAATATTTCAAAATCCCGCGCGATGTGCTGGTGATCTGCCTTGGCAAATCCACTTATGCCCGCTGCGGCATTATCGTTAACGTCACGCCGCTGGAGCCGGAGTGGGAGGGGGAGGTGACGATTGAAATTTCCAACACCACGCCGCTGCCCGCAAAAATTTATGCCCATGAAGGCATTTGCCAGTTTTTGTTTTTCCAGGGTAACGAGCCGTGCGAAGTTTCCTACGCGGATCGCGCGGGGAAATATATGAGCCAGCGCGGCGTAACCCTACCGCGCCTTTAGAGCAAATGCCGAATTAGCCCAAGTGAAGGAAGTTCCCGGTGGATAAGATCAGAGTGCGCGGCGGCAACGTCCTGAAAGGCACTATCGACATTAGTGGCGCAAAGAACGCCGCCCTGCCGTTGATGACGGCGGCGTTGCTGAGTGATGAAACGCTAACGCTGTCCAACGTGCCGCATCTTGCCGATATTTCCACGCTGCTGTCCTTGCTGGCGCAGCACGGGGTTGAAGTGTCGATGGATGGCAATGCGTCGGGTGGGCACACGGGCCGGGTGATGAACCTGACCGCCAAAACCATCACCAGCACCACCGCGCCTTACGATATTGTCCGCAAGATGCGCGCGAGCTTCCTCGTGATGGGGCCGTTGGTGGCGCGCTGCGGCCTTGCCCGCGTCTCCCAGCCCGGCGGCTGCGCCATTGGTGGCCGGCCTATAGATTTGCACCTGAAGGGCCTCCAGGCGCTCGGCGCTGAAATCGAGCTTTCCGAAGGCTATGTGGAAGCGCGTGCGCCGAAGGGGCTTGTTGGCGGGCGTTTCGTGTTCCCTGTCGTCTCGGTCGGCGCATCGGAAAATCTGCTGATGGCGGCCTGCCTTGCCAAAGGCGAAACCGAGTTGGTGAATGTGGCGCGCGAGCCGGAAGTGGTCGATCTTGGTCACTGCCTGATCGCGATGGGGGCTAAAATCGAGGGGCTTGGTACCGATACGGTTCGCATTCAGGGCGTCGATCGGTTGCACGCCGCCCACCATCAAATCGTGGCGGATCGCATCGAAGCGGGCACCTATGCCATTGCGGCGGCGATTACCGGCGGCGATATTCTGCTGCGGGGTGCCCATATGGATCATCTGCCGGTTTTCGTCGATAAACTGCGCGAGGCGGGGGTGACGATCACGGCGGAAGCCGAGGGAATGCGCGTTGCCCGTACCTCTGCCCCCTTGATCGGCGTCGATGTGATGACCGAGCCGTTCCCCGGTTTCGCGACCGATTTGCAAGCGCAAACTATGGCCCTGATGACCGTGGCGGAGGGGGCGGCGATGATGACCGAAACCATCTTCGAGAACCGCTTTATGCACGTGCCGGAGTTGGCGCGCATGGGGGCGAATGTTACCATTCACGGCGCTTCGGCCCTCGTGCGCGGCGTCAAGCGGCTTACGGGCGCGCAGGTGATGGCGACCGATCTGCGCGCGTCCGTTAGTCTTGTGCTGGCGGGGCTTGCGGCAGAAGGCGAAACCATCGTTCACCGCGTCTATCACTTAGATCGCGGCTACGAGCGGCTGGAAGAGAAGCTGGCTGCCTGCGGGGCCGATGTAGAACGGGTTCGGGACGCGGGATGAACGCGCCCAGCTTGAAACTAAAAGCCGTCGATGGGGCGGACTTGGAGATTATCAGCGCCTGCCTACAGGATGCGCTGCTGCCCGTGCTGGATGTGTACTACGACCGCGCGGCGCAAGAATTTCTGTTCGTCGCCAATCGGTTCCGCTGGGAAGACCTACAGGCGCAAGAACGCATCCACATGGCGGTGCGTGTGCGCGGGGTCACGTCGGTTCAGCATAAGGGCTTTAGCTTGAAGGAGCCGGGGCGGTTCTTGTCGTTGTTGGCCCTCACGTACACACCCACGGAGAGCGGCGGGGAGATTTTGCTGCACTGTGCTGGGGAGAGCGAAACGGCGGTGCGCCTGTCTGTGACCGGGATTGATCTGCTGGCCGAAGATTTCGGCGACCCCTGGCCCTGCACTTCAGTGCCTAACCATGACGATAGCGGCGAAGGAGCCGTGTAAATGGACCCACGACCGCTTGTGCTCGCGCTGCCGAAGGGCCGGATTCTCGATGAAGTTATGCCCGTGCTCGCCCACATCGGCATTGTGCCTGAGCCGGATTTCGAGCGCGATTCGTCCCGCAAGTTGCGCTTCACGACGAATATCCCCGGCCTTGAAATCATCCGCGTTCGCAGTTTCGATGTGGCGACCTTCGTGGCCTTCGGCGCGGCGGAGTTGGGGGTTGCGGGATCGGACGTGTTGATGGAGTTCAACTATTCCGAACTCTATTCGCCGCTCGATCTTGGCATTGGTCGCTGCCATATCTCGGTGGCGGAACCCGCTGCCCTGGTGGATGCCGACGCGCCGCAGCAATGGAGCCATGTGCGGGTTGCAACAAAATACCCGGAAATCACCAAAGCCTATTTTGCCGCGCGCGGCGTGCAGGCCGAATGCGTTAAGCTGAACGGTGCGCTAGAACTCGCGCCAACGCTGGGGCTGTGCGAGCGGATTGTGGACCTTGTTTCTACGGGGGCTACCTTGCGCGCAAACGGGCTTGTGGAAGTGGCGCGGATTGCGGATGTTTCTTCCCGGCTTATCGTCAACCGCACGGCGCTTAAAACCCGTTCGGACGAGTTGACTAACTGGATTGATCGTTTTGCGGAGGTTGCCCGTGCCCGTGCGGCTTGATGCCCGAAGCCCCGATTTCGAGACCGGCTTCACCGCGCTGCTGAACGACAAGCGCGAAACCTCGGTGGATGTCTCCAATACGGTGGCGGCGATTGTGGCTGACGTGCGGGCGCGCGGCGATGCGGCAGTGGTGGACTACACCAATCGCTTCGACCGCGTGACCGCGCCCACGCTCGCCGCGCTGAAAGTGACCGCTGCCGAAATCGACACCGCAGAAGCCGCCTGTTCGCCGCAGCTTCTGGCCGCGCTCGATCTGGCGGCAGCGCGCATCACCGATTTCCACGCGCGGCAATTCCCGGCTGACTTGCGCTATACCGACGCCTTGGGCGTTGAGCTTGGCATGATCTGGCGGCCCGTGGCCGCTGCCGGGCTGTATGTGCCGGGCGGTCTCGCGTCCTACCCCTCCTCGGTGCTCATGAACGCGCTTCCGGCTAAAGTGGCGGGGGTGGAGCGCATCGTTATGGTGGTGCCCGCGCCCGATGGTGTGCTGAACCCGTTGGTGCTGGCCGCCGCTAAGCGCGCGGGCGTAACGGAAATCTTCAAGATCGGCGGCGCGCAAGCCGTGGCAGCGCTCGCCTATGGCACTGAAACCATTGCGCCGGTGGATAAAATCGTCGGCCCCGGCAATGCCTATGTTGCCGCCGCGAAACGCGCCGTGTTCGGGCAAGTGGGGATTGATAGCATCGCCGGGCCGTCCGAAATCCTGGTGGTTTCGGACAATCAAAGCCGACCCGACTGGATTGCGGCAGACCTGTTGAGCCAAGCCGAGCACGACAGCAGCGCTCAATCTATTCTGATGACCGACGATGCTGCGTTTGCCGATGCCGTGGTCGCAGCGGTCGAGAAAATCCTCGAAACCCTGCCGCGCCGCGCCATTGCCGCCGCAAGCTGGCAGGATCACGGCGCGATTATTGTGGTGGAGAGCTTCGACGCGGCCCTGCCGATCATCGACCGCATCGCCGCCGAACATCTGGAACTTGCAGTATCCGATCCGCACGCGCTGGCCGCGAAAATCCGCCATGCCGGAGCGATTTTCCTCGGGCGACACACGCCGGAAGCCATCGGCGATTATATCGCGGGGCCGAACCACGTGCTGCCCACGGCCCGCAGCGCGCGCTTCTCCTCCGGGCTTGGCGTGCTCGATTTCATGAAGCGCACCACGCTGGTCGGCTGTAGCCCCGCATCGCTGGCCGCACTCGGCCCGTCGGTGTTGGCACTGGCGGAGGCGGAAGGCTTGCAGGCGCACGCGCTGTCGGTCGCCATCCGCCTGCCGGAGCCGACGCCATGACCGAGACGGACAATCGCCTCGTCGATGTCAAACTCGATGAAAAATCGGTTGTCCGCCGCAACCAAACGGTCGAGCACGAGCGCGCTATCGCCCTCTTCGACCTGATGGAAGAAAATAGCTTTGCGCTGATCGGCCACCCCGGCCCCTATAACCTGCGCCTCGGTATCGAAGACAATCGCCTGATCCTGGACGTTCGCACCCCCGCCGAAGACGCGCTGGAGCGCGTGGCCCTTTCACTCTCCGGCTTCCGCTCCGTGGTGCGCGATTACTTCCAGATTTGCGATAGCTACTACACCGCCATCAAAACCCAAAGCCTCGCCCAAATCGAAGCCATCGACATGGGCCGGCGCGGCCTGCACAACGAAGGCTCCGATATGCTGCGCGACCGCCTGCAAGACAAAATCACCCTCGATCATAATACCGCCCGCCGCCTGTTCACGCTCATCTGCGTGCTGCATATTCGGGGGTAGGCGGTGGTGGCGGTGTTTGTCAGGGACGCTGTCCCCGACACCCCTGACCAAGGGGCTTGCCCCTTGGTGATCCCATTGTTTTTTTCAGAATTAGTTCCGAGATTTCTGAGCAGGCTTCCTTTATTTACTGAATCGCGTTCCCCAAGGGCGCTGCCCTTGGGTGGGGGTTCAGGGGCAGCGCCCCTGATCCTTGCCGAGTAACCCCCCATGCAATCCATCCTCAACGTCGCGCTGCCGGTTTTTGGTCTGATCTTGGCCGGGTTTATTGCTGCGCGGTTGAGGCTGTTGGGGGCGAGTTCGACGGAAGCGTTGAATAAGTTCGTTTATTACTTTGCGCTTCCGGCGATGTTGTTTCTGGTGATGTTCCGCGCGCCGTTGGAGCGGGTGGTGGACCGGGAGTTTTTGATTGCGTTTTGTGCGCCGTTGGGCGTGGTTTTCGTTATTACGGTGGTGTGGGGGCGGTTGGTGGGACGGCTGCGGCTGGCGGATTTATCGGTGCAGAGCCTCGCTTCTTGCTACGGCAATGTTGGGTATATGGGGGTGCCGCTGGTGTCGCTCGCGTATGGGCCGGAGGCGCTGCCCTATGCGATTGCCGCAACGATTCTAACGGGTTCGATCATGTTCGGCGCGGGTATTATGGGGGTGGAGGCCGATTTGCGCTCCGGCCAAGGCGCGCTGAAAACCTTCGTTGGGGTGCTGGCAACGGTGGCGCGCAACCCGTTGATCGTGGCCCCCGCAGCGGGTGCCGCCTGGGCGCTATCGGGCGTGCCGCTGTTCGGGCCGTTGAAAACTTTCGCGGAATTGATGGGCGCATCCGCCAGCCCTTGCGCGCTGTTTGCCCTGGGTATGTTCCTGGCGGCCCAACCGATCCGGGGGGAGCTGTCGGAAGTAGCATGGCTAACCGTCCTAAAACTCGCCGTCGCCCCCATCGCCACTTATGCGGTGCTGGTGATCTTGGGAGAGGAGAACAGCCTCGTCGGCAAAACCGCCCTGCTGCTCAACGCCCTGCCCACCGGCGCGGGGGCCTTCGTGCTAGCGCAGAAATACGATAGGCTGGTGGCACAGACTTCGGCGACGATTCTCGTTTCGACGGTGCTATCGGTGCTGACGGTGAGTGCGTTGTTGGCGGTGGGGTAAGAAAGGGTTCTATTTTTCAAAAATGCAATTTTTAGTTGATTATTTTTTTAATTTAATTAAAGATAGGAGATGACCGCTTTATAAACTCCAAAGAAAGAGGACGCATAATGGCTCAATATATTGATGTGCCGATTAGTAGAATTTTTCTGTACCTTCAGAATCCTCGGCATGAACCAAAAGATACAGAGGCGCAAGTAATAGAGCATTTATGTAGAGAAGAGGATGTTTATCCTCTTGCTAGGGATATTGCAAAATTCGGTTTAAATCCATTAGAGAGATTTGCTTTAATTTTGGATAATAATTCCACAGGTTCTATTAAAAATTATTTTGTTCCAGAAGGTAATCGCCGTATGTGTGCAATAAAACTACTAAATGATCCCGACTTGGCTCCCCCAAATTTACGAAAAAATTTTGAAAGACTTTCTCAGACGTGGGAACCTATTGCGACTGTTGTAGCAGTTGTTTTTGATACAGTGGAAGATGTGCGGCATTGGCTTGAGCGGATTCATATGGGACCACAAGGAGGAATAGGGCGAAAGTCATGGGACTCTGAACAGAAAACGCGATTTGATGGCGGGAATAAGAATAAAGTTGCACAGGCTTTTTTAGATTATGCACAAGCCAAGGGAATTGTTACAGCAAATCAGAGAAAGGATAAAATCACAACGGTTCAGCGCTTTTTAAGTAATGTAGTGTTTAGAGAAGTTTTAGGGATTGATTTGCAAAACCCTGATGATCTTGGTCGAACCCGGCCTGCTGAACAATTTGATATTCTTGTAAAGAAGTTTATAGAAGACCTGATTGTGGGTAAAGAAGTTAACTCACGTATGAATAAAGCGCATATTATTATTTATGCTCGAAAATTAGGTTCTCTTCCTGGTATAACGAGTTCAAGGTTAGAGGCGGAGTCTATATCATCGGACACCCCAAATACTAAACCCAAGACAAAGCATCGGAAGAAACCAAAATTACCTGAAAAGGCTAAGAGTATTGCTTATGAAGAAGGAATATCTATTAGTTTAAAGTTACTTGGAAATGAAAAACTGGAAAGTCTTTATTACTCAATATGCGCAACTGAACTTGAGATTCATACGCCATTAGTCTCAGTTGGTGTGTGGTCTTTTTTTGAGACACTTACTGCATGTGCAGGACGAGATGACGGGGTTAGTTTTGACAGTTTTTTAAGCAAGGCGAAACTGACTTCCTATGGAGTTGGAAATGATGCTAAATCATTGCAAGAGGTCTTAAGAAGAATTAATGCTTATGGTAATACCACTAAGCACCATAAGATTTCCGCAATCTTTAATGGTGACCAACTGAATAATGACTTATCGACACTTAAAGTTGTGATATTGAAATGTATCGAGGAAGCTATGCAAAAATCTGCATGATTCCACTGTTGGTAACCGCTGGACGTTGATAAGTTGTTCAATGTGTTCAAGATAATGGGCAGTGCTTATGGCTTCTCCAACTTCGCCGCTCCGCTATCCAGGCGGCAAACTATGCTTATTGGAATTGACCTCAAACATATTGAGGCTTAACGGGCTGGAACGTGGGCAGTATGCGGAACCATTCGCAGGGGGATGCGGACTCGCGCTAGCGCTGTTGTATGGTGGGCATGTTGCAGATATCCATATTAATGACATTGATCTGTCAATTTGGTCATTTTGGAAATCTGTTCTCGACATGCCGGGTGAGTTAATTGAAAAGATAAACAATACTGACGTTACTGTGGAAGAGTGGCGGACTCAAAAGAGAATTCATCTACAACCAGAGTTGCATGACACTCTGAGTGTAGGCTTCTCGACGTTTTTTCTGAATCGCACTAATCGTTCCGGCATCATATCGGGTGCTGGGATAATAGGTGGTTACTCACAAATGGGAAAATACAAAATAGATTGTAGGTATAATAAAGAAGATTTATGTCGCCGTATTCAACGAATAAGTAAATATCGGGATAGGATACATTTATATAATATGGACGCGCAAGAATTTTTAATAAAAATTGAAGACGGTTTTTTAGAGAACGCCTTTTTTTGTATTGATCCACCATACTATAAAAAAGGTTCTGAACTGTATACCAGCTTTTATAAGCATGAAGATCATGTATATCTGGCGAATACTGTTATGTCGCTGGAGCGCCCCTGGATTGTCACTTATGATAACACCCCAGAGATTCGCGTTTTGTATTCATCGAAGCGTCAATGTGAATTTGATATAAAATATTCACTGCAAGTAAAGAGGGTGGGTACAGAGGTGTTAATAGCTTCAGATGATCTTCAACTTCCTTCTATACTGATGGAGAGGTTATCTGATAGGAAAGTATCTTAATAATTCTAAAAGATAAATGGTAAAGATATACAGCCAGGTCCAGGAGCCGCCCGGCTCCTGGTGGGGTTCGGGGCGAAGCCCTGAAATAACAGCCTATCCCCGCCCCAAAAATCCCCCCACTTCCCGCACCGCTTCCGCCAATCCAACCCGCTTCACCTCCACCCCCGGCGGGAACGCGGAGCGGAAGTCCGACGGCATCGGCTCCAGCAGTACGAACACGCCGGTATCGCCGACACTTCAGTCTTTGAATTAAGTACCAAGACTTGGTATTCTTGCCGCAGCAAGAGGATACCGCCATGTCCAAAAACACCTCCGTCAGCTTGGGCGATCATTTCGCCGGTTTTATCGAATCCCAAGTCGCCCAAGGGCGCTATGGCAGTGCGTCGGACGCCGTTTGCGCGGGATTGCAGCGGTCGGAGGAGCGAGAAGCCAAACTCACCGCCCTCCGCGCCGCGCTGGCTGAAGGCGAGGCGAGTGGTCCGCCCGTTGAGCTTGATTTTGAGGCGTTTCTACAGAGGGTATCGGAAGATGGGCCGCACGCTGGATGAAGTTTTACAGGCGCTCCCACAAGCCCGGCGGGAGGAGATTGAGGCGCGCGTTGAGGGTCTGATTGCCGAAATTGAGGGCGCTGGCGCGGTGCCGCTGCCTCAGGCTCAACGCGACGACAACCCGAACGATCCCCACGCCTAACCCCAGCCAGGTCCAGGAGCCGCCCGGCTCCTGGTGGGCTTCGGGGCAGCGCCCCGAGACGAAGCTCCTAAGACGGCTCACCCCTTCCCCAAAAATCCCCCCACTTCCCGCACCGCTTCCGCCAATCCAACGCGCTTCACCTCCACCCCCGGCGGGAAGGCCGAACGAAAATCCGACGGCATCGGCTCCAGCAGCACGAACACGCCGGTATCGTCGGCGCGGCGAACGAGGCGGCCGAAGGCTTGCTTTAGCTTGAGGCGCACCAATCTCCGGTCCCAGTTCCAGCCGCCGAAGGCTTCGCGCCGCGCTCTATGGAGAATATCGGGGCGGGGCCAGGGGATGCGGTCGAAGACGATGAGGCGGAGGGAGCGGCCTGGCACGTCCACACCGTCGCGCACCGCGTCGGTACCGAGCAGGCAGGCGTTTTCTTCGGCGCGGAAGATGTCGATAAGGCTGGCGGTTTCCATGCCATCGACGTGCTGGGCGAGCAGGGGGATGTCGGCATCTTCCAGGGGTCCGGCGATGCGGGCGTGAACGGCACGCAGGCGCGAGATGGCGGTGAAGAGGCCGAGTGCGCCGCCGCCTGCGGCCAGGAACAGGGCGCGGTAGGCGGCGGCCACTTGGTCCAGGTCGTCGCGGCGCACGTCTGTTACGATCAGCACGCGGGTTTGGGCGGCGTAATCATAGGGCGAGGGGAGTTGCGCGCGGGTGGCGGTGGCGGTGATCCAGGGCAGGCCGATGCGGCGTTCGGCAGCGCGCCAGTCGGCTTCGGGGTCGCCGGTGGAATCGGTGAGGGTGGCGGAGGTCACGATAATGCCGTGCGCGCCTTCTGCGACGGTGCGGGCGAAGGGTTTGCTGGGGTCACGCCAGTGGCGGTGCATTCCGATATCGGTTTCTTGGCCGTCTTGGCGGTCGATACCGAACCAATCGACGAACTCTTCACTTGGCTCTGCACGCAGGGCTTCGAGCATGGCAATCCAGCCTGCCAGCGGCAGGATCAGACGGCGATCGAGCGTGCGAACGGCGGCTTCGATCCGCAGGCGGACTTCCGTTTCCATATCCTCGGCCTCGTCCACCAGCCGGTCGGCGAGGCGCTTTTTGAGGGTTAGGCCGGGTTCGCGCAGGGCGATGAGCGCGCTGCGGGCGTCGTCGGCGAGCGGCAACAGGTCGTCGTTGGCGGGGTAGGCGTCGGCTTCCAGGCTATAGCCGCGATCCGTCTCGGTCTGGCGGGCGAGCACTTGGCGGCGCAGGGCCGATAGGAAGGCTTCGATGGCACCGCTGGGGGCATCGTCGATCAAGCGGTTTTGCCAGCCGTCGCCGGGCAGGGAATGGGCGGCGCGGATGAGCAGGCCGAGCGTGTTGAGCATCCCTTCGTCCGATAAAAGCTCTTCAATCCGGCGTCGCAACCCGCGCGCCCGGCTGCGGCTGGAGCCTTCGGCCCCCAGCAGCCAGCGGCGCATTTCTTGGCCTTCAAGGCCGGAGAGATGGGCGGAAAAGGCGCTGTCGGCAGCATCGAACAGGTGGTGGCCTTCGTCGAACACAAGGCGGCTTGGCACCGAGCCATCGTCGCCGCCGCCCAAAGCCGATTGCACCATGACGAGCGCGTGATTGGCGATAACGATTTCGGCGCGCTTGGCCCGGCGGATCGAGCGTTCTACAAAGCAGCGGTTGAAATGGGGGCAGGCGGCAAAGATGCACTCGCCGCGCCGGTCGGCCAATCCCAACGTGCGGGCGCGGCCTAGAAGTTCGGGGAGCCAGCCGGGGAAATCACCGCCGGACAGATCACCGTCGCGCGTCGCCAGCACCCAGCGCGCCATAAGGCCAACGCCAACGGCTTCCGACGGGCGGGTGCTGGCGATTTGGGTGTTCTCTTCAAGGTTCAGCAGGCAGAGGTAGTTTTCCCGGCCCTTACGGACCACGGCTTTCAGGGCCTTATCGACCGGATCAGGGTAAAGCCGATCCAACTCTTGATCAATTTGATGCTGCAAGTTGCGGGTGTAAGTTGAAACCCACACCGTGCCGCCGTTTTTCCGCGCCCAAACGCTGGCAGAGGCAAGGTAGCCCAAGGTTTTGCCCACGCCGGTGCCAGCTTCCGCCAGTACGATATGGGGCTGATCTTCTTGCTGGCGCGGCTGGAAGGCAAGGGCCGTTGCGGAAGCGTAATCAGCTTGGCTAGGGCGGCTTTCGGCGTGATCGCCTAAGAGAGACGCCAGTTGCCAGCGCGCTTCTTGGGCGTGAACCGGCTGTTGGCCGGGCGGGCCATCGGCGGGATGATCGGGGATTTCGGGCAGCGCGCGCCACACGGCAAGGCCGCGCCGCCCGGCAGTGACGCCCGCAAGCGCCTGTTCGGCAAAGCGGCCCCAGGCCCAGCCGCCCGCCGCCATTGGCTGAAGGATCGCCAGGGTTTCGGCATCGCGCGCGTCCGATAGTTCTGCCAGCAGCAGAGCGGCAGCATCGCGCAGGATCATCGCCTCGTCCGTGAGGTCTTTCGGGATTGGTAAATCGAGCGCTTGAGCCAAGCCGCGCGGGGTGGGTACGCAGAAAGTGGCGGGGCGGACGAGGGCGAAAAGCTCCAATAGGTCATAGCCCCACAGGCCGGGAATTTCTAAACGCTTCGAGAGCGCAGGCGCATGGCACAGATAAGGCGGATCGTCGGGCGACAGCAGCAGGGCGATGTGCGGCAGGCTGCCTTCCTCAATCTCCCCATCGGCGCTGACCAGCACAGCCCGGCGCAAACCCACCGCGAGCAGCGGGGCGTTGGGCAGCAGTAGGGCGGGGGCGGGTTTCATCTCGAAAGCGGAACCTTTGTGGAACTGACGCGACCCTAGCGGGGCAAGGCGGGCGGCGCAATCCTTTCTCCACGGGGCGGCGGTTGACCTTCCCCGCGCAACCGTCTAGCACAGCGGATCGGCTGATTTTGGCTGGTGTCTTGATTAACAACGAGTGTTTGAAAATGTCTCTGCCCCGCGAGATCGCCCTTACCGCCAAAGCCTGGCCGTTCGAGGAAGCGCGCAAACTTCTGGCGCGGACCAGGAGCGAGAAGGGGGAGATTGAGAAACCAAAAAAAGGCTATGTGCTGTTTGAAACCGGCTATGGCCCGTCCGGTCTGCCGCATATCGGCACGTTTGGCGAAGTGGTGCGAACGAGCATGGTCCGCCGTGCCTTCGAGCAACTCTCGGATATTCCAACGAAGCTGTTCTGCTTTTCCGACGATATGGACGGTCTGCGGAAGGTGCCGGATAATGTGCCGAACCGCGAGATGCTGGCGGGTTTCATCGGCAAGCCGCTGACGCAGGTGCCAGACCCGTTCGGCACGCACCCGAGCTTTGGCGAGCATAATAACGCGCGCCTGCAAGCCTTCCTGGATGGGTTCGGTTTTCAATACGAGTTCAAGTCGGCAACCCAGATGTATAAGTCCGGCGCGTTCGATGAGACTTTGCTGAGAATGCTGCATCATTACGATACCGTGATGAAAGTTATTCTGCCAACCTTGGGCGCGGAACGCCAAGCCACCTATAGCCCTTTTCTGCCGATTTGCCCGCGCACGGGCATTGTGCTGCAAGTGCCAATGGTGGCGCGGGATGAGGCGGCGGGGACCGTTAGCTATCGTGATCCCGAAACCGATGCGCTCGTGGAGGTGCCGGTCACGGGCGGTCACTGCAAGATGCAGTGGAAGGCCGATTGGGCGATGCGTTGGCTGGGGCTTGAGGTCGATTACGAAATGGCCGGGAAAGACCTCATTTCCTCTGTCGAACTCGCCAGCAAGATTGTCAAAGCTCTGGGTGGTACGCCGCCGGAAGGGTTTAACTACGAACTCTTCCTCGATCAAAACGGCGAGAAAATCTCGAAGTCGAAGGGCAATGGCTTGTCTGTCGAAGACTGGCTAACCTATGCGCCCGACGAAAGCCTATCCTTATTCATGTATCAGCAGCCGCGCCGGGCGAAGCGGATGTATTTTGATTCTATCCCGAAAGCGGTTGATGAATATCTAACCTATCTCGATAAGATTATCACCGAACCTGCCGAAAAGCAGGCGGAAAACCCGGCATGGCACATTCATGGCGGCGTGCCGCCCGTGGGCAAAGTGCCGTTGACGTTCGGGATTTTGCTGAACTTGGCCTCCGTCGTCGGCACGCAAGATGCCTCGGTGCTGTGGGGCTTCATCAGTCGTTACGCACCCGGAACAACGCCGGAATCGAACCCGCTGCTGGCGCGTCTTGTCCCGTATGCCGGGGCCTATTACCGCGATTTCGTTGCACCGACAAAAGCCTTCCGCGCCGCGACGGAAACCGAAAGCGCTGCCCTAACCGATCTTGCGGAGGAGTTGAAAGCGCTCCCGGTCGAGGCCGATGCGGAAGCGTTTCAAACCCTCGTATTCGAAATCGGCAAACGCCACGGCTTTACCGAGTTGCGGGAATGGTTCAAGGCGCTCTACGAAGTGCTGCTGGGTCAGCCGCAAGGCCCACGCATGGGGTCGTTCATCGCGCTCTATGGGCGCGACAATAGCGTTGCGCTGATCGAAAAAGCGCTGCGCGGCGAGCTTTTGGCGGCGTGATAAAGGCAGGGGCGCTAGTCCAGCCTCTGCCCTTCTGCAAACTTGAAATACAGCTCCCGCGCTTTGCGGAACAACGGCCCTGGTTGCAGATCGCGGTCCTCATAGCGGTTGATGTGCTGGACCTTGGCGTAATTGCCGGTGGAGATGATTTCATCGGCCTCGCGCACGTCTTCCGGGCGGATGGCGCGTTCAACCACGGTTACGCCCGCATCGCGCATCAACCCAATCACGCGCTGGCGGGTGATGCCGTTGAGCAGGCTGCCGTTCGGCGTAGGGGTGTGGAGGTCGCCGTTGAGGCCGAGCAGAATGTTCGAGCCGGTAAATTCGGCGACATTGCCCATAATATCGCACATCACGGCATTCTCGAAGCCGCGCTGCATGGCTTCCCGGAGCGCGAGAGTGGCTTGCGGGTAGAGGCCGGAGGCTTTGGCGGCGGTGGGCGCGGTTTCGGGCGATGGGCGGCGGAAGTGGGAGAGAGTGGCGGAAAAGCCTTTCTCCCCCGGCGGTAGCGGAATTTCCTGAATAACCAGCGCGAAGCGGGTTGATTCGGGTTTCAGCACCATCAACCCGTCTTCCATCCAAAACATCGGGCGAATGTAGAGTTCGGCCCCGTGCGGGAAACGGCGAATACCCTCCTTCATCATCTCGAAGACTTCGCCTGCGGTCACGGGCGGCTCCATCGCCATAACTTTGGCCGAGCGGATCACGCGGTCGCAGTGCAACTGGAGGTCCGGGATCAAACCGCCGAAGGCGCGCGCGCCATCGAACACGCTATGCCCCAGCCAGCCGGCCTGCGTGCAAGCCCCCATCAGCGGCGTATTCCCCTCGGACCAAGTGCCGTCGAGATAGGTAATCGTTCGCATGATGTCGAAAAGCTCCCCTGCTGTTGATGAATTTCTAGCCATAAGCTAATCATCCCTTGCGGAGAAAAGAAACCCCGCGCGCAAACATCGCAAGAGGGCGTTGATGACGGCTGACATTGTTAATCTCAAGCGCGTTAAGAAGAATGCAGCGCGCGAGGCCGATGCAAAAACTGCCGAGGCCAACCGCCTTGCCTTCGGGCGCACCAAAGCGGAGCGCCAGAAAACCGAGGCGGTTCAGGCGCTGGAAACGAAGCGCCTCGACGGTCATAAGCTCGGGGAATAGCCTCACTGCCGCAAAGCGCATATTTCAGCCGCGCGACACTCCCGGCTTTTCGCGGCGCATCGCATCGCGTAAGGTGCGCGCCATGACGGCAGACAGACTATATCACCTGGCACGCCAGGCCGATTGGACACAGGCGCTTGCAGAGGGCTGGTACGCGGGCGCGGCGGAAGATCGCCGCGACGGCTTTTTGCATTTCTCTACCGCCGAGCAGATCACCGCTTCCGCCGACCGCCACCGCGCGGGCGAGGCGGGGTTGGTGCTTCTGGAGATTATCCTAGATCGCTTGCCACCGCCCGACTACGGCGGCGGGGTGCTGAAATGGGAAGCCTCTCCCTCGCGCGGCGTGCTGTTTCCGCATCTCTACGGGCGCTTATCGGTGAAAGCGGTGGACCGGGTGGCCGATTTACCGTTGGTTGCAGACCCGGACGGCGTGTTGCGCCATGAATTTCCGGCTTGGTATCCCTTTTGGACAAGGACGCGGGCATGAGTCCCATCCAGTTTTTCGCGCCTATCGCTTATGGGGCGCTGGCCGCAGCCGTTGCAATTGGTGCCCCTGAAGTGGTGGAAGCTTTGGGCTTTCCGCCCTCGCTGATCACGTCGGTGTTGCTGGGGGCGAATGTGTTTCTGCTCGGGATGCTCGTGCAGGAAATGCTGACGCGCCGCAGCCAGGATGCCGCGCTGGCCGAGCGGATTCAGCGGGTGCAGGACGTGTTGATCCGTCAGCGCACCGATATGCGCTCGATGCAAGAAACAGTGCGCGCGCAAGGCGAAGCCGGGCCGGAAGGGGCGGCGGAGCTTGAAACCGTCGTTGCGGAAATGCGGATGCTGAAAACCCTGGTCGGGCAACTCTCCAGCCGGTCGGCGGCCCCAGCGAAAGCGCGGCCTGCGGCCCCTGTCGTTTCCCGGCAAGCGCCCCCCAGCCGCCCGCTCACCGCGACCGATGAGGATGAGTATGATGATCCCGTCGAACCCGCCTATGATAATCGCGAGCTAACCGACGAAGAGGTGATCCTCGATGAAGTGCGCGAGGCGTTGAACGACGACCGGGTTGGCCTGTCGTTGCAACCCATCATGCAACTGCCGTCGCGCCGCCTGTCCATGTATCAGTGCATCGCTGAGATACGCACGCAAGAAGGCACCGATATTCCGGCAGCGACGTATCTGCCGATTGCCGAGCAGGCGGGGCTATTGGCGACAATCAATAATATGCTGCTGGTCCGTAGCGTTCAGTTCGTCCGCCGGATGCGCCGCCAGCGTAGCCAAGTGGGCTATGTTTGCGAAATTGTTGGCGAAACTCTGCGCGACCGCGATTTCTTCTCGGATTTTACCGCCTTCATGCGCGAAAATACCGATTTGGCTGGGCATTTGCACTTTCAGATCACTCAGCACGATGCTTACCGTTTGGACGCGCAGACGGATCAGGAGCTGGCGGCGCTCGGCAAGCTCGGGTTCCGGTTTGTCATGGATAAGACGACGAACCTCGATCTTTTCGTATCGGATCTGTCCGATAAGGGCTTCCGCTATGTGAAGGTGGAAGCGCCGGTGTTGATCGAAAAGCTCTCGAAACAGGCCGATCCGCGCGTGTTGCGCCGGAATTTAGATCATGGCGCGATTGATCTCATGGTCGATGGGATCGACAAAGACGCGCAGTTGGTGCGTTTGCTCGATTTCGGTGTCGATTTTGGTCAAGGTGCTTTGTTCGGTCAGCCGCGCCCGGCAGAAAAGCGGGATATTTACTAATGGTGCAGGTAATTCCGGCGCTAGCGCCGGTGGTGGATCGCTACGATGGGTTCATTATTGATCTGTGGGGTGTTCTGCACGATGGGCTGTCGCCGTTCCCCTGGGCGCGCAATACGCTGCTATCGCTGAAGGATGCTGGCAAGCGCGTGGGGCTGCTCTCCAACGCCCCGCGCCCGGCGGCAGTCGTTGCGAGTAAGATGCACGATTTGGGGTTCGCTGAAACCGACTGGGATTTCCTCATGACCTCTGGGCAAGACGCTTGGGAGCACCTGCGCGCCCGGCCCGATCCCTGGTATCAGGCGCTTGGGGCGAGGCATTATCTTATCGGTTTGCCGAAGGACGAAGGCTTGCTGGTCGATCTGCCGGGCGCGCGCGCGTTTGACGTGTCCGAGGCCGACTATCTTATCAATGCGGGGATTGATTTCGGCCAAACGCTCGATACCGCCCGCCCATTGCTGGAGGACGCACTGGGGCGGGGGTTGCCGATGATCTGCGCCAATCCAGACCATTGGATCGTCGCCGATGGCAGGCCGGAAGTGTGCGCCGGGCTGCTGGCGGCCTTCTACGAAAACCAAGGCGGCACTGTGCGCTACCACGGCAAGCCCTTCCCCGGCGTTTACACGACCTGCCTCGGCCTTCTCGACGGTATCGAGCGTTCCCGCGTGCTCGCTATCGGTGACGGGCTGAAGACCGATATTAAAGGCGCGAACGGCGCAGGCATCGACTCGGTCTTGATCACCAGCGGCGTCCACGGCGCGGCGCTGAAGCTCGAATCCGACGGTTGGTTCGACGAGGGCGCGCTTCAACAGCTTATGGCCCAGGAACAGGCGCAGCCAACCTACGTGCTGCACCGCTTCCAATAAGTCTCACCCCGCATGAACTGCCTGACTATCGGCGGGGGCTTCCTTCCGGTCCGTTAAGCCATAATCGCGGATAACACTGGCGATTCGCAGGCGATAATTCTGAAAAACCCCACCGCGTCCCAGGGTTTGCGCGGCGCGATGGGCCGGGCGATTGCGCCACTCCAGCACGGCGGCTTCATCGCGCCAGAAGGACAGCGAGAGAAATTTTCCCGGCATGGCGAGACTTTCAAACCGCTCGATCGACAGAAACCCGTCGATCCCCACTAACTCTTCTTTCAAGAGGGCTGCGGTATCGAGATAGGTGCCGGTATGGCCCTCGGCGGGCCATACCTCGAAAATCACCGCGATCATGGCCGCACTAGGCCGCTATGGGGGGCGGAGGCGAGGCGCAAGAAAATGCGGTCTTCGCGGCGAATGAACTGCTCGCGTTTGGCGAACTGATAATTCTCGCGGCCCAACGCACTGTCCCGTAGCCGGGCGCGATACTCTTCATAGGCCGCTAGGTTCGGCAGCGTGTAAACCCCGTAGGCGGTCGTGGCGGACCCTTCGTAAGGCGCGAAATAGCCGAACAAATCAGCCCCGCACGCCGGGATGGCTTGGCCCCAAACTTGGGCGTAATGTTGGAAGGCTTCCACCTTGAACGGATCTATTTCATAGCGGATGAAGCAGGCGATTTTCGTGTCGGTGGTCATCATCATCTCCTTGTTAAGGGGCCAACCTTAGCAACTTGAGCAACTGCAATGCTTCGGCTACAACCGAAGTATGAAAGAAGGTCCAACCGTCGCTCCACTCGCCGCTCTGATCGGTGATCCCGCCCGCGCCAATATGCTGACGGCGCTGATGGACGGGCGCGCGCTAACCGTCACGGAGCTTGCGGCGGCGGCGGGGATTGCGTTGCCGACGGCGAGCGAACACCTTAGCAAGCTCGAGAGTGCCGGGTTATTGGTGGCGGAGAAACAAGGGCGGCACCGCTATTATCGCCTATCGGGATCGGACGTGGCAGATGTGTTGGAAGGGCTGATGGGCCTCGCTCAACGCACTGGGGCAACCCGCGCCCGCACAGGGCCGCGCGATCCGGCGTTGCGGGAAGCGCGGGTTTGCTACGATCATCTCGCGGGGGAAAAGGGCGTAGCGCTCTTCGATGGGCTGGTTCGGCAAGGCTTTCTCAGCACGCCCGATGCGCCGGAGTTGACCGAACCGGGGCGCGGATTTTTTGCGGGACTAGGTTTCGATCTTCAGCAACTCCAGCGCGGGCGGCGGCCCTTGTGCCGTCACTGTTTGGATTGGAGCGAGCGGCGCGGGCATCTGGGCGGGGCTTTGGGGGCTGAAACACTGGCCTATATCGTCGCGCAAGGCTGGGCCAAGCGCGAGGCGGGGCGGGTGGTGCGTTTTACCCTCCCTGGGGCGGTTGCCTTTGCTGCGACCTTTCGTCTCGACCCTTCCCGCACTGCCGAAAACCCCAACTAAGCCCTGTTGATTCCCGCTGCCCTCCTGTGCCACGCTAAACTGTAACAATCCAACATGGGGGTAGGGGTGGCGGGGAGCGAGATGCACGGCACGGCGCGCTTAAGTGTGCGCGGGATCAAGAAGCATTTTCCCGGTGTCCGCGCCGTCGATGGTGTCGATCTTACGCTTATGCCGGGGGAAATCCACGCGCTGATTGGCGAGAATGGTGCCGGCAAAAGCACCCTGATGAAAATTATCTACGGTCTGTTGCAGGCCGATGACGGCTCGATTTGGTGGGAGGGGGCGGCGGTGGCCTTCACCGATCCGGCGGCGGCGCGGGCGGCGGGCATCGGCATGGTGTTCCAGCATTTCGCCCTGTTTGAAACTTTGACGGTGACGGAAAATATCGCTCTCGCCTTGCCCGAAGGCCGGGCGACAGCGGCGCTGGCGGCGGATATTCTTGATCTCTCCAAGCGCTACGGCTTGGCGCTCGACCCGCACCGCGCTGTTCACGCGCTCTCCAGCGGCGAGCGCCAGCGCGTCGAGATCATCCGCTGCCTGCTGCAAGACCCGCGCTTACTCATTCTGGACGAGCCAACCTCCGTGCTCACGCCCCAAGAGGCGGAAACTCTGTTCGTTACGCTGCGACGGCTGGCGGCGGAAGGGCGCACTATTCTCTATATCTCCCACAAGCTGCCGGAAATTCAGGCGCTGTGCGACCGGGCGACGATTTTGCGGGCGGGCAAAGTGGTGGATAGCTGCGATCCGCGCGTAACTTCCCCCGCGCTGATGGCTGAGAAAATGGTGGGTAAGGTGGACCGCCCCAGCCGCCGGGTAACGCCCTTAAAAACCGACGCACCGTTGCGGTTTTCAGTGCAGAACCTGTCTCGCAAGGCCGATGATCCGCTGGGCATCAATCTGCGCGACATTAGCTTTTCCCTGCGCGCCGGTGAAATTTTAGGCATTGCCGGGCTTGCGGGCAGCGGCCAGTCCGAACTGTTGGCGGCCTTGGGCGGGGAGGTGCTGGTTGCGGCGAACACGATTCGATTGGACGATCAGCCTATTGGCGCGCTCCCCGTCGCGGCCCGGCGTGCGGCGGGCTTATCCTATGTGCCGGAGGAGCGGTTAGGCCGCTCGGCGGTGCCCGATCTCGATTTAACCGCGAACGCGCTGCTGTCCGGCTGGCAGCGCTCTACGCTTGTGTCGGGCGGGTGGTTGAAGCGCGGCGCGATGCAGGCATTTGCCGAAAAAATCATCGCCGATTATCGAGTGATGCCGCCGAAAACGGGCAGCCTCGCGCGTCGGCTCTCGGGCGGAAACTTGCAGAAATTCATTATGGGCCGGGAGATTCTGGCTAACCCGAAAGTCTTGATTGTTGCCGCGCCCACGTGGGGCGTCGATGCCGGGGCCGCCGCCGCAATCCACCGGGCGTTGCTGGGGTTGGCCGAGGCGGGAACGGCGCTGCTGGTCATCAGCCAAGACCTTGATGAGCTGTTCATTTTATGCGACCGCATGGCGGCACTGTTCCACGGTGGCCTCAGTCTTGCTAGTCCTACGGCAGAGTTGAGCCGGGAGAGCGTGGGATTGATGATGGGGGGCGTGGCGGATGCCGCCTGAAGCTGGGGTTATCCTTGCAAAACGCGGCTTTCGTCTGCGGCTAGAGGCGCGCACCGAAACGCCGCGTTGGCTGGTCTATACGACGCCGCTGCTCGCCCTAGCCTTAACGGTCCTGAGCGGGGCGGGATTATTCGCGCTGCTCGGTGTCGATCCGCTGCGGGCATTGTACGGTTTTTTCATCGAGCCGATTTCGGACCTCTATGGCTGGACCGAGTTGGGGGTGAAGGCCATTCCGCTGGCGCTGATCGCCCTTGGCTTGTCGCTGGGGTTTCGGGCGAATGTGTGGAATATCGGTGCGGAGGGGCAACTGACCATCGGTGCGATTTGCGCGGGCGGGGTGGCGCTCGCGCTGTGGAACAGTGGCGGCTGGTGGAGCTTGCCGTTGATGGCGCTGGCGGGGCTGTGCGGCGGTATCGCCTATGCCGCAATCCCGGCGCTGCTGCGGACCCAGTTCAATGCCAATGAGATTCTCACCAGCTTGATGCTGACCTATGTGGCGCAGCTTTTCTTGAGTTATCTCGTGACCGGGCCGTGGCGCGACCCGGACGGCTTCAACTTTCCGCAAAGCCGCCCGTTTGATGCCGCCGCGCTGATGCCGCCGGTGCTAGAAGGGTTTCGGCTCCACTGGGGGCTGCTGGCCGTTGCGGTTGCGGCAGTTGCGGCGCAGGCGGTTCTAACCCGCTCCCTTCTGGGGTATCGGTTGACCGTGACGGGGCTTGCGCCTGCCGCAGCGCGGTTTGCGGGGTTTTCTGCGCCAGGGATCATCTGGACCTGCCTGCTCATCGGCGGGGCTTGCGCCGGGCTTGCCGGGATGCTGGAAGTGGCAGGGCCGATTGGCCAACTCATGCCAACGGTATCGCCGGGCTACGGCTTCACGGCGATTATCGTCGCTTTTCTGGGGCGGTTAAACCCGCTGGGGATTTGCGTGGCGGCGCTGGTTTTGGCACTATCCTACATTGGGTCGGAGGCGGCGCAAGTAACGCTGAAGCTGTCGGCCTCCGTCGGCACTGTCTTTCAAGGCTTGCTGCTGTTCTTCGTGTTGGCCTGCGACGTGCTTCTCGCCTATCGCATTCGTCGAGAGTAAGGGTGGGAATGGACATCGCCGCATCAATTCTGGTGGCCGTGATGATGGCAGCAACGCCGCTTCTGTTGGCGGCGCTGGGGGAACTCATTACCGAAAAAGCCGGGGTTCTCAACTTAGGCATCGAAGGCATGATGCTGGTGGGGGCCGTGTGTGCCTTCGCTGTAGCCTATAAAACGGGCAATGCCTATTTCGGTGTCATCGCGGGGGCGCTTGCGGGCATGATGCTTGCAGCTTTCTTCGCGCTGCTGGTGCTGGTGCTGCTGACCAATCAAGTGGCAACGGGATTGGCGCTAACGCTCTTCGGGATTGGTTTGTCTGCCCTGATTGGGAAGGGCCTGGTTGGTCAGCCGATTCCGCGCCTGCCGCTGCTCTCGATCCCCGGTATCAGCGATCTGCCGGTGGTGGGGCCACTGCTGTTTGGGCATGATTTTCTGGTCTATCTCTCCTTAGCGCTCACGTTTCTGGCCCATCGGATCATCACCCGCACGCGGCTAGGGCTAACGCTGCGCGCGGTGGGCGAGTCGCCGCACGTGGCCCACGGTCTCGGCCTCTCGGTGCGCCGGGTGCAACTGACCGCTATTCTGATCGGCGGCGCGCTTTCGGGCCTTGGCGGGGCCTATTTATCGCTGGCCTATACGCCGATGTGGGCGGAGAATATGACCTCGGGGCGCGGTTGGATTGCCCTGGCGCTGGTCGTATTCGGCACTTGGCGGCCCCTGCGGATGTTGGCGGGAGCCTATTTGTTTGGCGCGATGACCTTGGCGCAGCTCCACCTTCAAGGCTTGGGTGTGCCCATTCCCTCGCAGTTTCTCTCTATGTTGCCTTATCTCGCGACGATTTTGGTGTTGGTGCTGATGTCGCGCGATGCCGTGCGGATCAAACTCAACGCACCAGCGGCTTTAGGCAAAAGTTTTCACCCTGACCGTTAATCTTGTAGAAGGAATAGCTTCCGTGACATCTCGAACCTTAAAAGCCTTTCTACTGAGTGCCGTTGCCGCCCTTAGCCTCTCCGCAGGTGCGGCGCTTGCCCAAGACAAGACCAAAGTGGCCTTCGTTTATGTCGGCCCGATTGGCGACCACGGCTGGAGCTACCGCCACGATGAAGGCCGCCTTGCTATCGAAAAAGCCTTCCCCGGTAAGGTTGAAACGACCTACGTGGAAAGCGTGCCGGAAGGAGCCGATGCCGAGCGCGTTATTCAGCAGCTTGCCGCCAAGGGCAACAATCTGATCTTCACCACCAGCTTTGGCTATATGGAGCCGACGCTGAAGGTAGCGGCGCGCAACCCGAAAGTGTTCTTCGAGCACGCTACCGGCTTCAAGCGCGCCGCCAATGTGGCCACCTATGCGGCCCGGTTCCATGAAGGCCGCACGGTCATCGGCCTGATTGCGGGCAAGATGACGAAAACGGGCGTAGTTGGCTATATCGCCTCCATCCCCATCCCCGAAGTGGTCAGCGGCATCAATGCCTTCACCTTGGCGCTGAAGTCGGTCCGTCCCGACGCGCAGGTGAAGGTGATTTATGTGAACTCCTGGTACGATCCCGGTAAGGAAGCCGCTGCCGCGAAAGCGCTGCTGGATCAAGGCGCGGATATTCTAACCCAACACACCGATAGCCCGGCCCCCATTCAGGTGGCGGAAGAGCGCGGGGTTTACGCCTTCGGTCAAGCCTCCGACATGACTAAGTTCGGCCCGAAGGCGCATCTGACCTCGATCATTGATAATTGGGATGCCTATTACATCGCCCGCACTAAGGCGGTGATGGACAAGACCTGGAAGTCCGGCGATGTGTGGGAAGGCTTCGATACGGGCATGGTCGCCCTTGCGCCCTACAACGCGGTCCTGCCGAAGGACGTAGTGGAATTAGCCGAAACCGCCCGTAAGGATATTATCTCCGGCAAGCGCCACTCCTTCACCGGGCCAATCCTGGATAAGGACGGCAAGGAGCGGGTTGCCGCAGGCAAAACCGCAACCAACCCCGAAATCCTCTCGATGGATTGGTACGTGCAGGGCGTTTCTGGCGATCTGCCGAAGAAATAAGGCTTGAGTTTGGGGGGGGGCGAGACCGTCACCCCCCGATTTCTCTGGGATTAGTCAACCCGCTTGATGTCGCGATACGCTCCCGTCGTCTGTAATGTCACCACTACCGGGGCGTTGCCGCGATTGCGCCAGAACCAGCCATGATTGCCCGTGAAGGCAGCTTCAAGAACGCCCTTCTGTCCGGGAACACCGCGTCCCTTTTCGTAGCTGATCGATTGGCCGCTCGCATCGCCATGCGTGTCGAAGTTTACGGTGCCGCCAGCGACGGTCCAGGCGAAGCTAGTTTTCGCGTCCTTATCCATTGTCAGCTTCACTTCGGCCCCTTCACCCGGTTTCAAGGTTACTTTCATCTCGTCGGAGCGGTTGGGAGTTTGCGCGGCTGCCGACTTGATGCCGAATTCAGCAATGAGGCGCAAGAGTAGTCCGGGGGCTGCTGGAGCGGTAAGGGGAAGGCTACTTTGCTTATCCGCCTCGGCTTCCTTCGCGAGTTGGGTCTTAATGGTGCCCATTTCGGCAAGGCCCAGCGCCCGGCCAATTCCGGTTGGATCAATGGCATATTCGGCAGGTAAAACCACCGTCATCAGCAAGATGATGGCCGTAACAATGGCAATGAGGGTGGAGCGCAGAAGTTGCTTTGTCGTCGGCAGTTCAGCGCGGGTAGGAATGTCGGTGTTGTACATGGATAAATTCCCTCGAAAAACGGATTAGAGCGTTTTTCGTTCACATTCGTTCACGATAAAGGCCCTAATCTTTTGTTTTGTTTAGCAAATGCGTCGTCGCAGGTGATTTCACCTGCTCGGGATTTGCCCTAGGACACGGCAAAGCCGACAAGCTGATAGCCGATCAGCACGAAACCGGCGGTCATCATGACGGTATTGGCGGCATAGGCGTGCCGCCAGAAGCTCGCAGTGCGTCGCCAGAAGCTCATGACGATCAAAATAGCGGCAAGCGCCAGCATCTGCCCCAGCTCAACCCCGACGTTGAACGCCAGCAGGTTGGGCAGCAACCCATCGGGCGAAATTTCATACTCGATGATTTTGGTAGATAGCCCCAGGCCGTGAAACAACCCGAAAACCAGCGTTGCGATCTTGGTATTGGGCTGAAAGCCCAGCCAGCGCTGAAAAGCCCCCATGTTATCGAGTGATTTGTACACGACCGATAAGCCAATGATCGCGTCGATGATGTAACCATTGATGCCGATGTTGAGATAGACACCCAGCAGCATTGTCGTCGAATGCCCTAAAGCAAAAAGACTGACGTAAATGCCGATGTGTTTCAGCCGATAGAGGAAAAATATCACCCCGAAGAGGAAAAGCAGATGATCGTAGCCGGTCATCATGTGTTTCGCTCCGAGATAAACGAAGGAAATCAGGTTCACACCCGTGATTTCCTGAATATAACCCTTATCGCCGGTGGTAACACCGTGAGCAGAAGCAGCCCCTGAGGCGATTAAAAAGCACAAGAGCGATAGTAAAGTGAGCGCGAGTGACGAGCTGGTTGCGCGATGCAACCCAGGTTCGGCTCGCCCTATCAAAGTCAGGCGTCCGGTCATAGGAAAGAAATCCTTTATGCGAGTTCGTAAATCGCTGCGAAAGCAGCCGAGAATCACGAGTGCAGGATTACTCTAGGGGGTCTATCCAACTGGAAAGGCTGACTTGTTAGCCGGAAATCGGTAATTCCCAGTTGGTGAGCCTGGGGCGGAAAAGGGATCGTCGGCAATCGGCTAACAAGCGCCCCGGTCGCGTCATGGGAATGATCGACGAACCCATGCTTATGCGCCAAGCCGCCGTGTGGCTCTCTGTCGGTCTCGTGGTCATGGCGATGGTTGTGGGCAGACCCGTCAAGCGTGCCATGCTGCTCAAGCATCGCCCCATAGCGCAATAGAGGGTCATGTGCTTCGACGCGACCGAGCGACGAGAGCACGACGGCCAGAGCCATTAAAATAGCTCCTGCTCCGCGAAACCCCGAAAGTGAACGCCAGATCGCCATTCCGCTTAAAAACCGTCCTGCCTCAATTCACGCCGCAGCATCGCGACCATTCCGCCTCTTGTCCTATAAGAATGGCGGAATTGTGTCACGAGGCACTTGCAGTATCCTCTCCAGGGGGATAGGAATTTTATTATGAATGAGACGCATCGCCATACAACCCATTCTGATATTATCAAGCGGCTCAAGCGCGCCGAAGGCCATCTTCGGGGCGTGACCGAAATGATCGAGGCGGGACGTGGTTGTCTTGAGGTTGCCCAGCAACTCCACGCTGTAGAGAAAGCCGTTGGGCAGGCCAAGAAAACCCTGATCCAAGATCATCTGGACCATTGCCTTGAAGATATCGTCGGCCCTTTATCGCGTGAAAAGCGGCAAACTGTCGATGAGTTCAAAGAAATAACGAAATATCTGTGAGGTAATAATGGTTTTTTTGATGATTGTATTAATCAAGAATCAACTTATGTATAGATGCTCACTTCTAGCATTATCCTGCTAGACTGAAGGCAGGCGATATGCTCGACGTTCTAGCGAACCGAAGTTACCGGCATCTCTTTCTCGCGCAGGTGATCGCCCTGGTTGGTACTGGGCTTGCAACCATCGCGCTGGGGCTTCTGGCCTATGATCTGGCGGGGGCAGATGCTGGGGCCGTTCTGGGCACGGCTCTTGCCATTAAAATGGTCGCGTATGTCGGGGTTGCGCCCGTGGCGGCGGCTTTTGCGGAAAGGCTGCCTCGGCGCGCGATGCTGGTTTGCCTCGATCTCGTCCGCGCCGGGGTTGCCCTGCTGCTGCCCTTCGTGACCGAGATTTGGCAGGTCTATCTGTTAATTTTTATACTGCAATCGGCCTCGGCAGGGTTCACCCCGGCGTTCCAAGCAACGATTCCTGATATTTTGACGGACGAGAAGGACTATACGAAAGCCCTGTCGCTCTCGCGCCTAGCTTACGATCTCGAAAACCTAGTCAGTCCGATACTGGCGGCGGCACTCCTTACGGTTATTAGCTTTCATTTATTGTTCGCAGGTACGGTCGTCGGGTTCCTTGTTTCGGCGGCGCTCGTTGTTTCCGTCACCTTACCAAACCCGAAGCCGCGTGCGCCGCGCGGTATCTATGAGCGGACAACAAAGGGGCTGCGTCTTTATTTGGCGACGCCGCGCCTGCGCGGATTGCTAGCGCTTAATCTGGCGATTGCTGCCGCCAGCGCGATGGTGATCGTCAATACCGTTGTGATTGTGCAGGCGGGCTTCGGCCTGGGGCAGAGGGCAACGGCCTTGGCGCTCGCGGCGTTCGGGGCGGGATCAATGCTTGCAGCGCTCCTATTGCCGCGTGTGTTGGAAGCTCTGCCAGACCGAACGGTGATGCTGAGTGGGGCCAGCCTATTGATCGTCGGGCTGTTTCTCGGAACATTCGTTTCGCAATACGCGCTGATGCTGCCGCTTTGGTTTAGCCTCGGTATGGGCTACGCCATCGCACAAACTCCCGCAGGTCGCTTGCTCCGCCGCTCCGCGCATCCTGAGGACCGACCAGCACTTTTCGCCGCGCAGTTCGCCTTGTCGCATGGATGCTGGTTGATGACCTATCCGATTGCCGGATGGTTGGGCGCGCGGGCGGGTATTCCCATCACCTTCCTCGCCTTGGCAGGGGTAGCAACGATTGCAACCCTTCTGGCGCTCAGGTTGTGGCCACGCCATGATCCCGAAGACATCGAGCATTTCCACCCTGATCTCATGGGGAATGACCCACATCTCGCGGGCGCTGTTTCGGTGGGGGGGAGCTATCGGCACCGTCACGCCTTCGTGATTGATAGCCACCACCCGGAATGGCCCCGTTAGGCTTGAGGCGGCAGTATCCCGATGTCCGATAGTCTGGCCTATGCGGGTTTGTTTCTGACCGCTTTCATCGCGGCAACGCTTCTGCCTTTACAGTCGGAAGCGGCGCTGGTTGGGCTGCTGTTGGCCGACTATCCCCCCTGGCTCCTGATCGGCGTGGCCAGCGCTGGGAATATTCTCGGCTCGATCGTTAACTGGCTGCTGGGTCGTTGGATTGAGCGTTTTCGGCATAAGCGCTGGTTTCCTGTGAGCGAGGCGGGCTTGGTTCGGGCGCAACGCTGGTACCGGAAATATGGAAAATGGTCCCTGCTGCTCAGTTGGGTTCCCGTGCTGGGGGATCCCTTAACCGTGGTTGCCGGCGTGCTGCGGGAGCGTTTCGCTGTTTTCCTTCTCTTGGTGAGTGTCGCAAAGATCGGGCGTTATCTAGTCCTTACTGCGATCACCCTCGCCTGGGTGGAGATGGGATAACCCGCTCAATGGGCCAGGGCTGTCGCCTAACGAAAGAACCCCCCTGTACCCCGCGCGAAAATCGGGTATGAGGGCGTTATGATTTCCTACGTTGTGAATGCGTTCGGCAAGCGCGCCCATCTTCCTGCCGTGCTCGCGGCGATCCGGTCCCAGTGCGGGCTGGAAACCTACGAGATTGTCATTGTCGATCCCGGCTCGCCCGATGGTGTTGGGGCCTATGCCGAGGCCGAGGCGGCCCATGATCCGCGCCTGCGCGTGCTGCACGTCGAGGATAAAGGCCCCGGCCAAGCCATCAACGCCGGGCTTGCGGTGGCGCGTTTTCCGCTGTGTCATTTGCTGGATGGGGATGATCTGCTGGCCCCGACGGCAACGGTTACGCTGCTGAGTGATCTGAACGCGCATAGCGCCGATGCCGTGATTGCCCAGGGCGGGTTCTATACCGGGGCCGCGCCAGTGTTTCCGGCAGATATTCCCGCACCCACCTGGGTGGTGGTGCCAGAGGAAGCCTTGCGGGCGATGATCCGTTACGCCCCCTCCAATATGAGCGGCACGCTGATTGGCACGGCCTTCGCCCGCGCTTTCGGCGGGTGCGATGCGCGCGTGTGGGTGCATGATTATTCGCTATCGTTGCGCGCCTGCCGCGCCGGGCGTGTGGTGCTAACGGATCGGCCCGTTTGGCAGGGGCCTGCGACCGACGAAAGCCGCATCATGCTTAGTCAGAAACGGCAGATGTTCCATGATTTCAATGCGGCGCTCGCTTATCTGGTCTCAGATCACCCGGAGATGCCCGCCGCGATGCAGCGCCTTGCCCTCAATCGGGCGACGGGGCGCGCGGTGAAATGGCTGCGGCGGGAAGCGCGGCAAACGGCCCCGGTCGCGGCTTTCGTGCGCTACGGCCTCTCGTATCTGCCGCCGCAGGTGCCGCTGCCCGTCGCGCCGATGCTGCGCGCCACGCTGGCCGCGTTTGAAGCAACGGGTAAGATTCGCAGACCCTAAATTAAATCCAGCCCTTGCGCTTAAAATAATAATAGGGGCCGAGGGCCGACAGCAGCATAAGAATAATCGCCATCGGATAGCCGAAATCCCACTTCAATTCCGGTTGAAGTTCAAAATTCATCCCGTAGATACTGGCGATGAGTGTCGGCGGTAGAAAAGCGACCGAGGCGACGGTAAAAATTTTAATAATGGCGTTCTGTTCGATATTGATAAGGCCCAAGGTAGCATCGAGCAGGAAGTTCACTTTCTGCGACAAAAACCCCGCGTGATCGTGCAGAGACTTAATATCGCGGGTGAGCATTTTCACCGTATTGCGCGCATCCTTACTAAGCCAACTGCCGCCGATATTGCCTGCGTAGGCAATGGCACGGTTCAGCGTCATCAGGCTTTCGGAAATGCCCGAGACCATCTGCCCGGAGCGACCGATTTTTGACAGCGCCTCTTCCAGCGCCGCCCCCGTGCGGCCCCGTGTGTCCTTACTGTCGAACACGCGCTGCCCCGTGCGCTCCAAATCGGCAGAAATGCGCTCCAGCACGTCGGCCACCCGGTCCACCAGCGTTTCCAGCAGCCCGGTCCAGAGCGTATCCGAACTGGTCCAGTGCGTTGGGTTGCGTTGAACGCGGTTCGCGAACTGAATGAAGGGCAGTGGATCGGCATAGCGCACTGTTACCAGCGCTTTCGGCGTGAGCACGAAGGTAACGGCATTGGTTTCGGGCTGGCCGCTATCGAACTTCGACATGATCGACACGGTCATAAACAGCGCGCCATCTTCTTCATACAGGCGGCTGGAAACTTCGATTTCCTGCATCTCTTCGCGGCTGGGAAGCTCTATACCCAAACTGCGCTGAACTGCGTGGATTTCCGCCGTTGTTGGTTCCAGCAGATCGTACCAGATGGCGGGCGGCAAATTGGAGGGCAACTCGCCCAGTGGAAGCCGTTGCGTGGCCGCTTCGGCGGAGAGAAATAGGGTCAGCATAAAGCACCTCGCGGGGCAGCAGATAGTCGAGGTCGCTGCAAAAAGAAGCGGCAAGGGTATGGGCGCAAAATGCCTTTCTCGTGCCGTATTCGCAATTGAATAATGCCTCACAAAATCGGATTTTGGTAGTAACACATGAGGAGCATAGGCATGGGCGCGATGGGAACTATTCAGCACGGTTTGGCCATTTTGGCTGTTACGCTCGTGGGTGTCGCGGGATCGGCCTTCGCTCAATCGGCCCCAGCCGGCTCAGGAACGCTGCTGACCGACCCGCGCGAAATTGCAACCTGCCTCTGCCTCAATCAGTCCGTCCAAAAACGCGGGCAGACGCTGGGGGCGGCGCAGGCAACCTATGAAGCCCTGCGACTCTCTACCGCCGCGCAGGCAACCGCGCTTAACGCCCAACGCCCAACGGTGAATGTGAACGATCCAACAGCGGTCGATGCGTTCCGCGCCCTAGTGGAAAAGCGCGATGACGATGAGGCGCGGTTGGAGCAGGAGGTTTTTCCAAGCCTTCAAGCCCAAACGACGACCTATAATGCCCGTGTGGCTGACTATACCCAGCGCTGCGGAGGGCGCTATATGGATGAACCGGTGATGCAGGCCGTTCAAAAAACGCTTGTCTGCACCATTGATCCCTAATTTTTGGAAAGCCCCCTGGTTATGCCCGTGAAGCCAGAGTCCTTCTTGATAGAGATTATTCGCCAAGGCAGTTACGCCAAGGCGACGGCGGTTGATCCGCTCACGGGCATTGAGGCCTCCATCGTCGGCCCGGCCAGCGCCGCCAATGCGCTGCTGAGCCGGCAGGCGTCTAACAAACTTCAGCGCTTACTTGTTAGATCGGCGGAGTTACCCGAGAGAATCGTGCGTCAACTATGACGCACGATTCTCTCGCTTTATTTTAGCTCTCGCCGCCAGGTGCGTTTGACGCGCCAAGCGCTTGGCCGGGCGCATCCGCGCCTAGGCGGTGCTTCGCTCTGATATTTCCTGCGGGGTGCTTCAGCAGTACTGGCGCATTTGTCTAGACACACAAAAAACGCGGCCTCGTTTGGGCCGCGTTTTTCATTCTGATCTAAGATGCAGAACGGCCTTATGCCTTTTTACGCCGCCCTCGCGCAACATCGGCAAGTCTTGTTCGTCCCAAGCCGATCTGCTTGGCAAATTGCGAACGCTGCTCGGCGTAGTTAGGACAGACCATTGGATAGTCGGACGGAAGACCCCATTTAGCACGATAGTCATCGGGCGTCATGTTGTAGGACGTGCGGAGATGCCGTTTCAGCATTTTCAGCTTTTTGCCGTCTTCCAGACAGATCACATAGTCTGGAAATACCGACCGTTTAATTGGAACGGCTGGTTTCTGTGGTTCGACGGTCTCAGCAGGTTTTTCAGCCGCTATATCCTTCAATGTGTAAAACACCGTATGGATCAGATCGGCGATCTGCACCTGGGGAACGTCATTCCGCCCAACATAAGCCGCTACCACCTGAGTCGTCAGGTTTAATAGCGTGGCTTGCGGCAATGCAATGGTATTCTTTTCTTCACTCATCGTGGTTATATCGCCATATGTTGCAATTCACAAGATCAAATTATTATAGTGTGACCGCGATCATCTTTCTACAAAAATTATATAGGGTTTGATGAAAATATTGTAACATGACGGTTCGAGTAAATTTCTCAGAGTTAATTATTCCGACATGATGTTGAAAGGTTATACCTCGGCGAGGATAGCACCCTTGCAAACGCCAAGGTGCTGCAGCGTTTGACCTTCCCAAGCCATATGTTATGGTCGCGCCTCTTCTCAAGTGTTGCCCCTTGAGCGATGGCGATGCGGCGGTTTTTAACCCCTCGCGGGCCTTTAGAATAAGGGGCTTCGACCGATGGATACGCGCCTGATGGATACGCGCCTGCTCGATGCCCAACCGACCCCGCTTGCGACCGTTGCCTTTGCCAGCGATCACGCGGGGGCTGATTTGAAGGCTCACCTTTGCAGCTTGGTGCGGGGTTGGGGTTATTCGGTGCTCGATCTCGGCCCGGAACCAGGGCAATCGGTGGATTACCCCGATTACGCCGATAAGCTGGCGGGCGCGCTCAAAATCGGTCCTGCGACCTTGGGGGTCTTGATTTGTGGTAGCGGAATTGGCATTTCGATTGCGGCCAATCGCCATGCCCATATTCGGGCGGCTTTGGTGTCCGATACGCTCTCGGCGCAGCTAGCGCGGGAGCACAATAACGCCAACGTCCTTGCCCTCGGCGCGCGCCTGATTGGGCCGGATCTGGCGGCGGATGCAGTGAAACGCTTTCTGTCCACGGGCTTTGATGGTGGCGAGCGCCACGCCCGCCGGGTTGCCAAGCTCGGCTAAGCGTTTCGCGATGGTTTTGATATTTCTAGCTGGTGTGTGAGGGGGCTGCGATGAGCATAGCGACTGGATTTTTCACCCGTTCCTTGGCCGAGGTCGATCCTTCGGTCAATCAATCGGTTCAGCAGGAGCTGCACCGCCAGCGCAATCAGATCGAGTTGATTGCCTCGGAAAACATTGTCTCCCGCGCAGTGCTGGAAGCGCAAGGCTCGGTGCTGACCAACAAGTATGCCGAAGGCTATCCGGGCCGTCGGTATTACGGCGGCTGCGAATTCGTCGATGTGGCCGAACAAATCGCTATCGAGCGCGCCTGCCAACTGTTCGGCGCGACCTATGCCAATGTGCAGCCCCATTCGGGCGCGCAGGCTAATCAGGCGGTGTTCTTCGCGCTGATGCAGCCAGGCGATACTTTTTTGGGGATGGATTTGGCCTGCGGCGGTCATCTAACCCACGGCGCGCCGGCCAATCAGTCGGGCAAATGGTTCAAGCCGATTGGCTATAAGGTTCGTCAGCAAGACCAGCTTATTGATTACGATGAGATGGAAGAGTTGGCCGTAACCCATAAGCCGAAGATCATCATTGGTGGCGGCTCCGCCTATCCGCGCGTCATAGATTTTGCCCGGATGCGGGCGATTGCCGATAAGGTTGGTGCGTATTTGATGGTTGATATGGCCCATTTCGCCGGGCTTGTCGCCGGTGGGGCCTATCCAAACCCCGTGCCGCACGCCCATGTGGTGACAACGACAACCCATAAAACCCTGCGCGGCCCGCGCGGTGGTATGATCCTGGCGACTGACGCCGATTTGGGTAAAAAGTTCAACTCGGCGGTGTTCCCTGGCCTTCAGGGCGGCCCATTGATGCACGTGATCGCGGCCAAGGCCGTGGCGTTCGGAGAGGCTTTGCAGCCGGAGTTCAAGGCTTACGCGCAGTTGGTGATTGATAATGCGCGCGCTTTATCGGAAGTGCTGCTGTCGCGCGGCGTCAACATCGTCTCGGGCGGCACCGATAGCCACGTAGTCCTGGTCGATCTGCGCCCCAAGGGCCTGACGGGGAAGGTGGTGGAACATCACCTGGAAGAGGCGGGGATTACTTGCAATAAAAACGGCATTCCGTTCGACCCGGAAAAGCCGATGATAACCTCGGGCGTTCGCTTGGGCACGCCAGCGGGCACAACGCGCGGTTTTGGTGTGGCCGAGTTCCAGCAGGTTGGCCAACTTATCGGCGATGTGCTCGATGGTCTGGTCGCCAATGGCGCGGACGGCAATGCGGGCGTGGAAGCCCAGGTACGGGCACAGGTGGAAGCCTTGTGCCAGCGCTTCCCGATTTATCCGTAAGCGTGAGCGAGAGGGTGATCTAGGGCGATGCGCTGCCCCTTCTGTGGAAACGACGACACGCAGGTCAAAGACTCGCGGCCAACCGACGATAATAGCGCCATTCGGCGGCGTCGGTTCTGCGCAGCCTGCGAGTCGCGTTTCACCACGTTCGAGCGCGTGCAGTTGCGCGAACTCACTGTGGTTAAGAAGAACGGTAAGCGCGTTCCCTTTGATCGCGACAAACTGGCCCGCTCAATCCAAATCGCCTGCCGCAAACGGCCCGTTGATGCGGAGCGAATCGAGCAGATGGTGAACGGCATCGTCCGGCGGCTGGAAAGCCAGGGCGAGCCTGAAATCGCCTCTGATCGCGTGGGGGAGCAGGTGATGGAAGCGCTTTATAGCCTCGATCCCGTTGCCTATGTGCGCTTTGCCTCGGTCTATAAAAATTTCCATGAAGTTAAAGATTTTGAAGATCTTGTTGATCGGTTGAATGTCGATTCGCGCGACTGATACGGCGGCGGACGAACGCTTTATGGCCCAAGCCCTACGGCTCGCCCGCCGGGGCTGGGGGCAGGTGTGGCCGTCGGTCGCGGTGGGCTGTGTGCTGGTGAAAGACGGCGCGGTCATCGCTCAAGGCTGGACTCAAGCCGGGGGCCGCCCTCATGCCGAAATCCATGCCCTTGCCCAAGCGGGGGAAGCCGCACGCGGGGCGACGGCTTATGTAACCCTAGAGCCTTGCGCTCACCACGGCAGGGCTGGCCCTTGTTGCGATGCGCTGGTGACGGCGGGGATAAGCCGCGCGGTGATTGCTCTGGAAGACCCGGATCAGCGTACTTCCGGCCAAGGCATCGCCCGGATGCGCGCGGGCGGCATTCAAGTTGACGTTGGCACGTTGGCGGAAGCGGCGCAGGCCGTTGCCGCTGGGTTTCTGCTGCGCGTGACGCTTGGCAGGCCGTTGGTAACGGCAAAAGTAGCAACCTCGCTCGATGGGCGCATTGCGGCCCATACCGGGGCTTCGCGTTGGATTACCGGACCACAGGCCCGCGCTTTTGGGCATCGGTTGCGGGCGGAGCATGACGCGATCGCGGTCGGCGGGGCCACGGCGCTGATTGATGATCCAATGCTGGATTGCCGCTTGCCCGGCCTTGCCCACCGCTCGCCAGTTCGAGTGATTATTGATGGGCGCTTGTCGCTACCGCTCACGGCCCAGGTGGTCCGTACGGCGGCCTTGCACCCAACCTGGGTGATGACCCGCGCTGACTCCGATAAAGATCGTCAGCGGGCGTTGAAAGATGCAGGCGTGCGGGTGCTCACCGTGCCTATTCATGACGGCCAAATGGATCTCCCCAAAGCTCTCGCCCTATTGGGGGAGCAGGGGCTTACGCGGTTGCTGGTCGAAGGCGGCGGGCGGCTCATCGCGGGGTTGCTGGGGGCCGATCTTGTAGATGCGCTGCACTGGTTCCGCGCGCCTTCGGTGATCGGCGGCGACGGGATTGCGGCGATTGCGGCTTACGGTGTCGATACGCCGGACCTCGCCCGTCGTTTCCGCAGAGTGGACACGCTGTTTCTCGGTGAGGATTTGCTGGAAAGCTATATCATTGAGCGTTAGGGTTCTCCATATGTTTACAGGCATCATTACCGACATCGGCACCGTCCGAAGCGTTACCCGCAAAGCAGGCGGCGATACGCGCTTTGAAATCGACACAGCGCAACCCCTGGTCGGCGTCGCCCTCGGCGCGTCCATCGCGCTGTCGGGCGCGTGCATGACCGTGATCGAGCAGGGCGAGCGCTGGTTTGCCGTGGAAGTTTCGGACGAGTCGCTGTCGAAAACCACGCTCGGTTCCTGGCAGGTGGGGCGCACGCTCAATCTGGAGCGGGCGCTGAAGGCGGGGGACGAGTTGGGCGGGCATTACGTGTCTGGCCACGTCGATGGCGTCGGCCACCTTGCGGGCCGGGAGAGCGTTGCGGGTAGCCTGCGCCTCACCATCGCGCTACCGCCGCCTTTTCACCGTTTCGTCGCCGCGAAAGGCTCGATCACGCTCGATGGCGTATCGCTCACGGTGAACGAGGTTGGGGCGACGGCAGGGTCAAACTTGGTGGAAACCGCGTTTACCGCGAATATCATTCCGCATACGGCAGTCCAGACCACGCTCGGGGCTTTGGCGGTTGGCGATGGGGTTAATTTTGAAATTGATATGCTGGCGCGCTATATGGCCCGGCTGATGGAAACGGCGGGAGCGTAGCGATGCGGAAGGTCCATGATCTCGAAATCCTGTCCTCGATTGATGAGTTGATCGAAGACGCCCGCCAAGGGCGCATGTTCATTTTGGTGGATGACGAAGACCGCGAGAATGAAGGCGATCTGGTGATCCCCGCCGATGCCGCCACGCCGGAAGCCATCAACTTCATGGCGCGCTTTGGGCGCGGCTTGATCTGCCTCGCCATGAACCGCAAGCGCGTTGAAGAACTGGGGCTGCCGCTGATGGCCCAGCAGAACGGCACCCGCCACCAAACCGCTTTCACGGTTTCGATTGAAGCGCGCGAGGGCGTTTCCACCGGCATTTCGGCAGCGGATCGGGCGCTGACAGTGGCAACCGCGATTGACCCCGCGAAGGGCCGCGAGGATATCGTCACGCCCGGTCATGTTTTTCCGCTGGTGGCGCGCGATGGCGGGGTTCTGGTGCGCGTCGGCCATACGGAGGCGGCGGTGGATATCGCCCGCCTCGCAGGCCGTTCGCCCGCAGGCGTGATCTGCGAGATCATGAACGACGACGGCACGATGGCGCGGATGCCGGATCTGGTCAAATTTGCTCAGACCCACGGCCTTAAAGTCGGCACTATTGCCGATTTGATCGAATGGCGGCGGCGGCGCGAAAAGCTCGTGCAGCCGGTGACGGAAACGACCTTCGAGTCGATCCACGGCGGCAGTTTTCGCCTCGTCGTCTATCGCAACACGGTGGCTTATGCCGAACATATCGCGCTGGTGAAGGGCGATATCACGCAAGGCGGGCCGGTGCCGGTGCGGATGCACGCTATGTCGATCCTCGATGACGTGTTGGGCGATAGTCGCTCTACTCATTCCGGTGATTTACAGGCGGCGATGCGGGCGATTGGCGAGATTGGGCGCGGCGTGATCGTGTTGATCCGCGAACCCAGCGCCACCAGCCTGTCGGATCGTTTGCGGCTCGATCCCAGCAAGCAGGGCGGCCAGTTGCGCGATTATGGCGTTGGCGCGCAAATTTTGCTCGATTTGGGTGTGCGCGAGATGGAATTGCTCACGAATGCGCCGAAAACAATCGTTGGGCTTGACGGCTACGGTCTAACAATCGTAGGTCATCGCCCCCTTACCCCCGCTTAGACCCTCTCGGGATTTGCTCTACCTTTGGATCGGTCGTATGAACCAGCCCCAGATTCTACCCCATATTTTAATCGTCGAAGCCCGGTTCTATGAGGATATCGCTGACGAGCTGGCGGCAGGCGCGATTGCAGCCCTGACGGCGGCGGGGGCGACGTTTGAACGGCTGACTGTACCGGGTGCCTTCGAGATTCCGGCGGCGGTTGAATATGCTGTGCGCGCAGGTAAGGCAGGCACTTTACCGAAAGCGTTCGACGGGTTCTTGGGCCTCGGCTGCGTTATTCGCGGCGAAACCACGCATTACGATTATGTCTGTGCCGAAAGCGCGCGCGGGATGCAAGATATCGCTCTGCGCCACGCGGCGGCGGTTGGCTTTGGGGTGCTGACGGTCGAGAACGACGATCAAGCCTGGGCGCGCGCACGCCGCGACCGGAAGGATAAGGGCGGCGAGGTTGCGCGCGCCGTGCTGCGAATGATCGAGCTTCGCCGCCAGTTTCGAGTGAGCTAAATCAATATGACCGACAAAAAAACGAAGACCCCCGGCCAAAAAACTCCTGGCCCAACGCCGCGCCAATTGGCCCGCATTGCCGCTGCCCAAGCGCTGTTTCAGCAAGATTTCAACAAGGTTACGACGGCGCGGTTAATTCTGGACTTCCGCGAGAATTACCTGGAGCCTTCGACCGAAGAAATCCTATTCGCCCAGTTGGTCGAGGCGGCGGTAGAGCGGTTGCCGGAGTTGGATGCGATCATCTCGGCCAATCTCTCGGAAGGCTGGAGCATCGAGCGGATTGATCCGGTATTGCGCGCGATTCTGCGCGTTGGCATTGCCGAGTTGATGGTGATGGTGGACGTTCCGGCCCGCGTAGTCATTACCGAATATGTCGATGTGGCCCATGCGTTCTTCGGCGGGAAAGAGCCGGGCATGGTCAATGGGCTGCTGGATAAGGTGGCCCGCGCGATCCGTGACGCCGAGTTTTCGTAGGGGCATGAGTAAGGCGGGCGCGTCTGAAGGCGAGTTCGAGCGGATTGCGCGCTATTTCGCCCCGCTCGCGGCGGGCTTTCCCGGTGCTTTGGGCCTGACGGACGACGCGGCCTTGCTCCATCCCGGCCCAGGGCGAGAGCTTGTCGTCTCTACCGATGCTCAGGTGGAGGGGGTGCATTTCCTGCCCCAGGCCGATCCGGCGCTGATTGCCGCAAAAATTCTGCGCTCTTCAGTCTCCGATCTTGCTGCGATGGGGGCGGAGCCGCTGGCCTACACGCTGGCAACCTTCTGGACGGCGGCGATTGATAGCGCGTGGTTGGCCCGTTTCAGCCAAGGGCTTGCCGTCGAACAAGCCGCACTCGGCCTTGCGCTTATGGGCGGCGATACTGTGAAAACATCGGGGCCGCTCAGTTTCTCCGTCACGGTTTTTGGCGCAGTGCCGATCGGCGAGGCCATCCGTCGTAACGGCGCGCGGGTAGGCGATCTGGTGGCGGTTACGGGGACGATTGGCGATGCTTTCCTGGGGTTGAAGCTGCTGCGGGAGCCTGCATTTGCCGCCGCTTGGGGATTGTCCGACGGAGAAGCAGATTTTCTGGCCGCGCGCTATTGGCGGCCCAGCCCGCGCCTTGCAACAATGATAGCCTTGCGCGGGGTCGCCTCGGCAGCTCTGGATGTCTCCGACGGGTTGGTGGCCGATCTTGAGCATATCGCGGCCACATCGGGGGTTGGCATAGAGTTGGAACCACGGGCGATGCCGTTTTCATCGGGGGCACGAAAGGCCATAGCGCACCTGTCCGAGATTGATCTTTTGACCGGCGGTGACGATTATGAAATCGCTCTAACGATTTCGCCAAAAAAAGCTGCTATACTAGATGAAGTCGCGCAGGCAAGTGGCGTGCCGATCACGATTGTGGGGCGGTGCGTCGCCGGGTCTGGGGTTCGGTTGTGCGATGAGGCACGGGGAATTCTGCCGATTCCGAAGACGGGCTTTCGGCATTTTTAGCGGTTGAATTGGTCAGAACGACCGAGTGAAAGGAAGCGGCGATGCGCGGCGGTTTGCGGATGATCCTCAGTTTTTTGATGCTAATTTGCATCGGGGGCGGCATTGCGGGCGGCTTTTACCTGATCCGTTACCTTGAAAAAATGCAGTTCGAGGGCGAGGGCGGCAAGCAAGCCTTCGTCGAGCTGGAAGAAATTAATATCTCCATTATCCGTAATAATTTTCCCGCCGAAATTCGGACCTATAAACTAACGATTGAGACGCGCGAAGGTGGCCCGCTGCGCGTAGTATTGGAATCGCGCCCGCGTTTGAAAGATATTTATATCAGCACTATATCTGCTCTTGCGATGCGCGCCGGTCCTGAAAATCTCGATAATAGCGATTATTTGCGCGGTTTAATGGTGCAGCAATCTAACGAGCTTTTATCGCCGGGTGCTGTGCGGGATATATTTATTCGTACGCTTACGATAAGACCCGTTGAGTCCTAATCGGCATTCCTGACCATTGCCCTCCGAAGCCTGCCCGTTTTGTCCCTAGCCTAATGGCCAAGGGGTTGCTACGCCTTGCGGCCTAATAGTGTGTTAACAGGGTTAGAGGGTTTCGAATGGCTGTATCAATTGCGCGCCGGCTTGCGGATGAATTATCGGTTCGACTGGAGCAGGTTGACGCGACGATTGCTTTGCTGGATGGCGGCTCCACCGTGCCTTTCATTGCGCGCTACCGCAAAGAAGCGACAGGGGAGCTAGACGATATTCAGCTTCGAGCCTTGGAAGAACGGCTGCGGTATCTACGCGAGTTGGATGAGCGGCGGGAAGCGGTCCTCTCCTCGGTGCGCGAGCAAGGCAAGCTGACCGATGAGTTACTGGCACTGTTCATGGCTGCCGATACCAAGGCTCGCCTGGAAGATCTCTACCTTCCCTACAAACAAAAGCGCCGCACCAAGGCTCAAATTGCGCGAGAAGCCGGATTGGAGCCGCTGGCCGATCTGCTGCTGACGGACTCAACCCGCACGCCGGAAACTGAGGCAGTAGCCTTCATTGATGCCGAAAAAGGCGTGGCAGACGTTAAAGCCGCGCTGGATGGGGCCAAGCAAATCCTTATCGAACGCTTTGCCGAAGATGCCGAACTAGTGGGGGCCTTACGCAATTTCCTGTGGGAAAACGGCGTTGTCCGCGCGAAAGGCCTTGAGGGCAAGGAAGAGGCCGGCGCGAAATTCTCCGACTATTTCGACTATGCCGAACCCATCCGGCAAATCCCCTCTCACCGCGCGCTCGCCTTGTTCCGGGGCCGTAAGGAAGAGTTTCTAACCATCACCCTCGGCTTGCCGGAAGAGCCGCCACCCGGCCAGATGGGGCCGTGCGAAAGCCGCATCGCGCTGCGCTTCAACATTGCCGCCAAAGGCCGCGCGGCGGATACGTGGTTGCTGGATGTGGCGCGCTGGTGCTGGCGGGTGAAGGTTTCGGTTCATCTGGAACTCGATTTGATGAACCGGCTGTTCGAGCAGGCGGAAGCCGAGGCAATCCGCGTGTTCGCGGGTAATTTGCGCGATCTGCTGCTGGCCGCGCCCGCCGGGATGCGCCCCACGTTAGCGCTCGATCCGGGGTTTCGCAGCGGCACGAAGGTGGCCGTGCTCGATGCCACCGGCAAGCTGCTGGATACCGCGACGATCTACCCACACGAGCCGCAGCGGCGCTATGAGGAGGCCCTAAACCTTGTCGCCGCTCTTTGCCAGAAGCACAACGTGCAGCTTATCGCTATCGGTAATGGCACTGCCAGCCGCGAGACGGATCGGTTCGCCGCCGATGTGCTGGCGCGCTTTCCGGCGCTGACGGCGACAAAGGTAATGGTGTCGGAAGCGGGGGCCTCGGTTTATTCTGCCTCGGCCTTCGCCAGCCAGGAGTTTCCTAGCATCGACGTGTCGATCCGGGGGGCCATTTCCATCGGGCGGCGGCTGCAAGACCCGTTGGCGGAACTGGTGAAGATAGATCCCAAATCCATCGGCGTTGGGCAATATCAGCATGACGTGAGCGAGAGCAAACTGTCGCGGATGCTGGACGCCGTGGTGGAAGATTGCGTGAACGGCGTTGGTGTCGATCTCAATACGGCGTCGGTGCCACTACTGACGCGGGTGTCAGGACTGAACGAGACCTTGGCGCGCAATATCATTGCGTGGCGCGATGCTCAGGGAGCATTCCGCAACCGTAATCAGTTGAAGGAAATCGCGCGCCTTGGGCCGAAAGCCTTTGAACAGGCGGCGGGGTTTTTGCGGATTCGCGGCGGCGACGAGCCGCTGGATGCATCTTCGGTTCACCCGGAAGCCTATCCGGTGGTTCGCAAAATCGCGCAAACTTTGGCAAAGCCCGTGGCGGAGATTATGGGCGATAGCGCCACGCTGCGCGCGCTCAATCCCGCCAGCTTTGCCGATGATCGTTTCGGGTTGCCGACCGTGCAGGATATTCTGCGCGAACTGGATAAGCCGGGCCGCGACCCCCGCCCGGAGTTCAAAACCGCAACCTTCAAGGACGGTGTAGAGGCGTTAAAAGACCTTCAGCCCGGCATGGTGCTAGAAGGCGTTGTGACCAATGTGGCGGCGTTCGGGGCGTTTGTGGATATTGGCGTGCATCAGGATGGGTTGGTTCACGTCTCGGCGCTTTCGACCCGCTTTGTTAAAGACCCGCGCGAAGTGGTGAAGCCGGGGCAAGTGGTGATGGTGAAAGTGCTGGAGGTCGATATTAAGCGCAAGCGCATCGGCCTGACCTTACGTCTCGATGATCCGATGGATGGCGCGGCTTCTGCCCGGCCCAGCGGCCCGCGCGAGATTGCCCCTCGGCATGAGGCTGCCCCCCGGCGCGAGGTGGCGAAGCCCGCTCCGGCAAAGCCGCCGCAACGGCCCGAACCTGCGGGCAATGGGGTTTTCGCGGCGGCTTTGCTAAAAGCGCAACAGACCAAGCGGTAAAGCATTGCAATCGAAATAAGGTCCGCTTATCGCTAGTAGTCTGCTCAATCTATGCCATATTGAGGGGGTGGGGGCTAAGGGAGCCTGTAGAGATGAAGGGTCCAGAATGGTCCGCGCCGCGTTTGTATCGTTGACTATCGCCGTTGGTTTAGCGGGGGCGGGAGGGGCAAAGGCCGCCTCGCCCATTCAGCCGCATCGGGCGATTTACTCTTTGGCATTGAGTCACAGTCAGGTCGGCTCCGGGATCATTGGCGCGGGCGGGCAACTCTATTTCGAGTGGGCCGATACCTGCGACGGCTGGGCCGTGGAGCAACGCTACAAATTGCGCTTGTCCTACACCGACGCCGACGATTCGGACCTTCAAATCAGTCTCGTCTCTTGGGAAGCTAAAAACGGCCAGCGCTACCGCTTTGAAGTGAAAAAAGCCAATAATGGCGACGTGGATGAAAATATTCGCGGTACCGCTCAGGCTCCGAAAGGGAAGCTCGGTCTAGCACTCTTCACAATGCCTGAAGCCGCGCGCTTCCCGCTGCCGAAAGACGTGATGTTTCCATCGGCCCATACGCTCGCTTTACTGGAAGCCGCCAAAGCCGGGCAACCCTTTCTCTCAAAACAGGTTTTCGACGGTGGCTCGGTCGAAGGGGCGACGACGGTGACGGCGGCGATTGGCCTACCGCGTCCGGGCAATCCGAAAGAAGATAATCCGCTGCTCAAGGGCCGCTCCTGGATGATGCGAATGGCGTTTTTTCCCGATTCGACCGGAACCGATCCGCGCACTTTAGGCGAAGAATTACCCGATTATGAATTAGGTGCGGATATACTCGAAAATGGGGTTTCCCGCACCATAACCCTGGATTACGGTTCTTTTGCGGTTAAGGCAAAATTATTGAAAGTTGAGCCTTTGGCAGCCGCAAAATGCTCTTAGAGACGGTTTGGAAATTCGGCGACGCAGCAGAGCGTGAAAAGACCCGCAGGACTGACCCGCCCGGCATTTTCAAACAGTCTCTTAACCCAATGGGGTTGAAATGTCGCGACTGCGCCGGTTGTTAAGGCAAGAGATCGTAGCCCAAACGATCCTCGTGCATGGTAAGGATCAGCCGGTTGGTGATGCCTTTATCCAATCGGGCTTTTTTCACGCTTTGCGCTGTCGCTACCCGCACGCGCGCATAACTTTTGCGGTGTCTTTAGGCGGCTCGGCCTATGGCGGCAGCCTCGCTCACGTGATGGCACCCTTTATTGATGAAGTGCTCACACATCAACAGTTAAGCCTTGATTGGCGCGCGCTTGACCCGCGCAAACCGCCCCCCTTGGCCCCGCGCCAGTTCGATCTGGTTATTGATCTCGAAAAATGCTGGTGGCAGACGCTAATCCTACGCCGAACGCGCACGACGTGTTTCGTGTCGGCCTCCCGGCACTTTCTGTTTTCGGACTGCTGGCCACGTACTTGGCAGAAGCCGCCCCATCTTAGCGCGCAATATCTGATGCTGCTGGATGCGCTCGGTACGCCCAAGAAGGCCGATCTGCCGCTGCCTAACTTTCGCGACCCCGCGCGCGAAGCCCATGCCGAAGCCCTGCTGCCGCGCGGGCCAAGGTATGTCGGGTTGGTCCTTGGTGCGGGGGATCGCGGCAAGTGCTGGCCGTTGGAGCGCTATTTGGCGCTCGCCCATGCCCTTCAGGCCGAGGGCCTAACGCCGGTATTTCTGCTTGGCCCAGCGGAGAGCGATTTAGTGCCTCAGGTGCTGGCAGCATTCGACAATGCCCTGCTGCCCGCGTGGGGACTGGGGGAAGATGGGGCGCGCGCGTTTCATCCGGCCTTCGCCTCGCCGTTGATGACGGTTGCTCTCGGACGCCAGCTCTGTGCGGCGGTCACGAATGATTGCGGGATGGCACATATGTTGGCAGCGGCCAATACGCCACTGCTCACCTTGTTCGGCTATACGAATCCCAAGAAATACCTGCCGCTCTCGACCGTCTCCGAAGCCATTTCGGCCCGGCATTATGGCTCGATCAGCCCGGCGATTATTCCCGTTGAAGACGTTCTGCCGAAAGTGCGGCAGTTGATGGTGAATTAGGGCTGCGTGCGTTAAATCGGACGCAGTTCTAAAAGCAGCCCTGGGCGTGTTTGACGCGCCAAGCGCATCGGTTGAGGCTGCCACCAAGGGCGCGGATGCGCCCGCCCGGCGAGGGCTAAAAAATAACCTATAGCGTCGTGCGTCTAATTTAGAGCGTGATGACATCACTTTAACCCGTACCCTGCGTTGGGTAAGATAGTTTTTGCATTCAGTTGGGATTACCCTTGCTGAAAAAGTAAAGCATCATCAGCATAACGGGTGGGGCCGTGAAATAACCACGGGCTGACGAAAGTCAGGCCCAAATTATTTCAAAGATATGCTTCGATTTCTCTCAGCAGAGGCATGGCACCCGCAGTGCCGCGCCGGGTGACGGCGATGCCAGCAGTGACACATCCGAATTTGGCGGCCTCAAGTGGAGAAATTCCACGTGATAACGCAGACGCAAAGCCGCCGAGAAATGCATCTCCAGCACCTGTCGTGTCGATGACCTTGCCGTAAGCGCGCGCCGGAATGCGTTCTGATTGGGTGGCCGTATGGTAAAGAATACCGCGTGAACCTAGTGTCATGAGCACGGCCTTGACACCCTTTGCGAGTAACACATCGCCTGCTCTGCGGGCATCTTCATCTGAATTGATAGGAAAGCCAACGATTGCCGCAGCTTCAACTTCGTTTGGTGCGATGTAGTCACACAAAGCGTAAAAAGCATCGGGAAAGGCTTTGGCTGGTGCCGGGTTAAAAATTGTGGTCACGCCGGCCGAAGAAGCAATCTGCAATCCGTGCAACGCTGCCCCCGTCGGTTGTTCCAGTTGCGTGACGAACACGGCAGACTGTTCAATGGCCGCCCGTTGCGCTTCAACATCGGCTTCACACAAAGTCCCAGCCGCTCCAGCAACAACGATGATCGCATTGTCGCCGGTGTCTTCATTGATGAAAATGAATGCAGCACCCGTTGGCTGATCGGCCATCACAGTCAATCGTGTCTGCACACCAGCATCATGCAGGGTGCGTTCTGCAAGTTCGCCGAAAGCGTCCTTCCCGATTTTTGAAATGAACGTGACGTCCGCTCCGGCTTTTGCCGCAGCGACGGCCTGGTTGGAGCCTTTACCGCCAGGTCCCAGCGCGAAATTGGACCCCATGATGGTTTCAGCTACATGGGGCATGCGCTTGGCGTGATAGGCCGTATCAGCTGCGAAGATGCCGAGTATACAAACACCTGATTTTGCCATGGTCTTATGACTCGATGGGCGCAATGACACCCTTGGTTAGCAAAAAGCAGCCATAGAAACGCCTCTCACCCGTAGCAATAATACAATATGCCTTCTTGGCTTTTTCGTAGAAGGCAAATCGCTCTATTCCATACATCGGCGAATGCGAGCCACAGGACACATCAATCGCCGCTTGCACTTCAATTTGAACGGCAGGCCTTTCGCTTGGATTACCCACCATTTCCATGCGGCCTGCGGCCGGACCAAATGTGTCCAAAGGAAATACCGAAAGTATCGCTTCCATCGCTTGCGGGGCGTTTACATTTTCTATCGCTAAAAGTTTGCCGATGTGCGTTTGGCGCGCCACAGCATCAGATGGAAAATTTGCATCGACAATCGCTATCGTATCGCCGTGTCCCATTGCGCAAAGCGCGCGCAGCACATCGGCATTCAATAACGGGTTAATTCCGATCAGCATTCTTATCCTCTTTCACGGCTCTCTCTAGAATTGAGCCAAATGGGTGTTTAGTTCTGTCGTGCAAGCGGAGGGCAGGTTGAATCCCTGCGGATCAACTCACCCGCTATAGACATATCAACGACAGCGGATCGGCCTTGAAAGGCAATGTCCACAGCGTGCCGCGCCAGCAATTCTGTTTGCTGGCGTATCGTGGTCAGACGAGGCACAACCAGATATGCCAAACTGATATCATCAAACCCGGCAATCGAAATATCCTTGGGGACATCGAGTTCCAAGTCGCGCGCGGCGCGCAGTGCGCCAATGGCGATCTGGTCACTTGCGGCGGCAATGGCGGTCGGCCACTTCGACCTTACGTCACTCAATAACTGCCGTGCATTTTTCTCACCCGCTGCATAATCGAACTGCGCCGACAATATTTGCACAACAATCGGATCTTCGGGCCGCGTGAGTTCTTCAAGACGGCTGGCAAAACCTTGCAAGCGCAATCGACCGACTTCGGTATCCTGCGGACCAGCCAAATAAGCTATCTTGCGATGACCCAAATCATACAGATGATCCGCCATAAGCGCTGATCCCTTGACATGATCTGTCGACACAAGCGGAAACTTCGCAAACCTGCGGTCCAAAGACACAATGGGCACTTTGGTACTCATGTCGAAGATGCGGCTGTCCGAGGCTGCAACGATGAGAATGCCACGCACCGACCGATCGAGGAGCACGTTGATATGTTTGCGTTCAGCGTCGAGATCGTTATGGGAATTCGCCAGCATCACCGAATGCCCGCGCTGGTCGGCTTCACTCTCGATGCTTTTTGCCAATTGGGCAAAGAACGGGTTGGTGATGTCTGGAACAATGAGGCCCAGTACATCAATCTGATTGGTGCGCAGCGCCCGCGCCGCCAAGTTCGGTCTGAAGTTCAGATCAAGCACCGCTGCTTCAACTTTTTCGCGCAACTGTTGCTTCACGGCAGCTTCCTTCGCAAGCACGCGCGAAACAGTTCCTACTGAAACGCCCGCCCGCGCAGCAACATCCTTGATTGTAGCGAGTTTCAGTATTTTTCTCTTTTGTTCAAAGTGGTTTAAACTCAGGCATCTTGCGCGGTTCATCTGCAATTTGTCAATATGAAACGTTTCATGTTGACAATCGTTTGATGAGCGGCTCTAAAATAACCCGAAGCCGTTTCTTGCATCATAAAAATGAAACGTTTCATTAGCGACAGGAGGTCGTTGATAACCCAAGGGAGAGAGACATGATCATAACGAAACGCGTTTTCCTGACACTCGCTCTGGCCACAGCCCTGCCTATGTCCATAACAATGTCAGCCGCTGCCCAAGACAAAAAGCCTGTCATCGGCCTGGTGATGAAATCGCTTGCCAATGACTTCTTCAAGAACATGTTGGAAGGTGCTCAAGCTCACGAAAAGACACGTGGCGATTTCGTCCTCAAGGCCATCGGTATGCAGAACGAAACCGATTTTGAAAGCCAGATCAACGGCGTCGAAAACTTCATTACGCAGAAGGTTGACGCTATCGTGATCGCGCCCGCTGATTCTCGCGCCATGGTCGGTCCGATCAAGAAAGCCATTAAAGCTGGCATCACCGTCATCAACTTCGACGTTTCGCTTGATGATCAAGCCAAGAAAGACGCTGGCCTGGAACTGGCTTTCCTCGGCCCGGACAATCGTGGTGGTGCGAAACTGGCAGGCGATGCGCTCGCCAAGGTACTCGGCAAGGGCGGTAAGGTCGTAATCATCGAAGGCAATCCAAGTGCTGACAATGCAAAACAGCGCCGCATGGGTTTTGAAGACTCAATCAAGCAAGGCGAATTGGTCTTGCTTAAGTCGCGCACGGCTCACTGGGAAACCGAAGAAGCCAATCAAGTCTTCTCTACCCTGTTGACGGCTCATCCAGATATTCAAGGCGTCATGGCTGCGAATGACTCAATGGCCATCGGCGTGATTAAGGCGCTGGATGCCGCTGGTCGCAAAGACATCAAAGTGGTTGGTTTCGACAATGTGGGTGCTGTTCAACCGCTTCTCAAATCAGGCAAGTTGATGGCCACTGTTGACCAATTTGGATCGAAGATGGCTGCGGATGGTATCGATAAGGCTCTTGAAGTGCTGAAAGGCGCTCCGAACCCTAAAGGTTGGGTCAAAACCAACATCAAGCTCGTGACATCGGCCGACGTGCAATAGCAACTCGCAACGCAGCCGTGTCAGTCCTCCTGCACGGCTGCTTTGCAGATCGGCCACATACCCCCTGCGGGGCCGATCGCGCAGCAAGGTCTTGATAGATGCAACAATCAATCCTCAGTTTGGAAAATGTCCGAAAGCGCTATGGCGGGGTTGTCGCACTCAGCGGCGTCAGCCTGTCTGTTGCGCCTGGTGAAGTGCATGGCCTTATCGGCGAAAATGGAGCTGGGAAATCTACGCTCATCAAAATCCTGTGTGGCATTGTAAAGCCAGATGCAGGAGAGATTATGTTGGCTGGTGACAAGTTCGCACCGCAAACACCCAAAGAAGCCAAAGCCAAAGGTCTGCAAGTTGTACATCAAGAATTCAACTTACTGCCGTATTTGTCGGTTGCAGAGAACGTTTTTATTGAACATTTGCCACGAAACAGGCTCGGCTTTGTCAAGCGCAATGACATGAACAACCGCGCCCGCAAAGCGCTGGACGCAATTGGCCTTACAGACATTGATGTGCGCTGGCCGGTGGAGCGTTTAGGAATTGCACACCGCCAGCTGGTTGAAGTGGCCCGCGCACTGATGACAGAAAGCCGTGTTCTTATTCTTGATGAGCCAACCGCCACATTGACTGCCCGCGAAACTGAACGCCTCTTTTCCATCGCGAATGATCTGAGGCAGCAAGGCGTCTCCATCGTATTTGTATCGCATCATCTCGACGAAATTTTCAAGCTGTGCGACAGCGTCACAGTGCTGCGCAATGGTCAAACAGTGTTTACCAGTGAGATCGCAAAAACGACAGAGTTAGAACTCGTGCGGTCAATGGTTGGTCAAGAATTGCAAAAAGAAATGGTGTCAAAGCCACGCGCAAAGGTGAGCAGTGAAAAAATCCTCTCCCTTTCTGAGTTTCGGTCATTGCAATCGCACCATGCGGGCGGTGTGAGTTTTGACCTCCACAAAGGCGAGGTATTGGGTATTGCCGGGCTGGTAGGATCTGGACGCACCGAGTTATTGCGATCCATTTTCGCTGCAGATATTCCTAAATCTGGTACGATGATCATCAAAGGAAAAAACACTGCATTAACTTCACCCCGTGAGGCTATTGCGGCAGGTATTGGCTTCGTTACGGAAGACCGCAAAGATCAAGGTCTCATCCTGTCGATGTCGATTTCCAATAATGTGACTTTGGCTTCCATGGAGTCGGTATCTCGCGCGGGCTGGATCAATGTCAAAACGGAAAACGCAATCACGCAATCACAAGGCGCAAAACTCAAACTGAAGTATGGTGGCCCCTCCAAGCACGCATCCACATTGTCGGGCGGGAACCAACAGAAAGTCGTCTTGGCAAAATGGTTGGCCCGCAAGCCTGAAATTTTGCTCCTGGACGAACCCACGCGCGGTGTTGACGTGGGCGCAAAGGCAGAAATATACGCCTTGATCCGTTCTCTTGCCGAAGACGGTTTAGCATTGCTGGTCGTTTCCTCGGAATTGCCCGAGCTGATGACGTTGTGTGATCGCATTCTTGTCATGTCACACCATCGCATTGTTGGTGAGCTGCAGCGATCAGAATTCTCCCAAGAAAAGATTTTAACTTACGCCTATGAAGGCGAAAAAAAGAAGGCGGTGTACTAAGATGGCAACCATTAAAAAAAACGAGGCACTTGACGCTAATCCTGCCTTCGGTTCCGGCCTCTCCATAAAAGTCCTGCTGCGCGATGCAGGCATCGGATTGGCGCTCGTTGCCCTCATTGTCTTCTTTGCACTTACGACTGAACATTTCCTGTCATCCAACAACATCTCCAATATCCTAACGCAAATCACGATCAATCTTATCCTGGCCATCGGCATGACATTTGTCATTCTGATTGGCGGCATCGATTTATCAGTCGGGTCCATGCTGGCATTTTGCGCTGTCGTTGCTGGTACCGTCATGACGTTGCCGGATCAATCCGTGTTTCAAGCTGTGACGCTCGCAACGCTGGCAGCCGTGGTGACGGGGGCAATCTGTGGGTTTTTGAATGGCTGGATCAGTGCCTTCTGGAAACTACCGTCCTTCATCGTCACCCTTGGCATGTTAAACATTGCGAGCGTCACAGCTTGAAACACGGATTGATCCGGCAACGTCATGACGGTACCAGCAACGACAGCGCAAAA
>JAYSQZ010000034.1:0-158581 GCA_043721315.1 Alphaproteobacteria bacterium | reverse complement strand
AGCCAAGCGCAGCAGATATCGAGACTATCTGCAAGATTGGCGACGCAGCAGGGCGTAAAAAGACCCGCAGGATCGACCCGTCCGACATTTTCAAACAGGCTCTAAGATGCGCTGCGAATATCATGGATAAAGCCGAGCACACGGGCGCGCAAGCCATCGACATTCGTGGTAATCGCCCCTGCCGATTGCAGAACGGTCGTCACCGCGCCATTGGTACGGTCGGCGGATTGCGACACGGTGGTGATGTTCTCCGATACGTCCTGCGCGCCGCGCGCCACTTCCTGCACATTGCGAGCGATTTCTTCGGTCGCGGCTTTTTGCTCTTCAGCGGCGGCAGCGACCGTAGACGCGATTTCGCTGATTTTAGCAATTAGGCCCGCGATGCTGTCGATATCCGACACCGCAGCGCGCGTGGCTTCCTGAATGCTCCCGATTTGCGCGGCAATATCGTCGGTAGCTCTCGCGGTTTGATTGGCAAGGCTTTTGACTTCTGAGGCCACGACCGAGAAGCCTTTCCCGGCATCCCCCGCGCGGGCGGCTTCAATCGTGGCGTTCAACGCCAGTAAATTGGTTTGCCCGGCAATATTGCTGATAAGCCCCACGACGGTGCCAATTCTATCGGCGGCTTCCATCAGTTGCGCCACGGTTTCCGAGGCTTTGCTGGCCTGAAGACGCGCCTGATCGGTCATCGAGGCGGAATAGGTCACTTGCCGGGCGATTTCGAGCGAGGAACTGCTGAGTTCTTCGGTCGCGGTGGCAACGGTGCCGACGGTTTGGGTTGCCTGCTCGCTGGCAGTGGCAACCAGGGCCGAACGGCGCGTTGTTTCCTGAGCGGCGCTCGACAGAATATCGGCGGTGGAGCGCATATCGACGACAGAGCGTGTGAGTGATTCGACCATCTGGCCGACCGTATTTTCAAGGTCAGTCGCCATGGCATTCATGCCGTCTTTGCGCTGGGCTTCCGCTGCAAGCCGCTCCGAGCGGCGCTCGGTTGAAATGCGATCCATCTCCAAAGCATTATCTTTGAACACCTGGACCGCGCGGGCAATATCGCCGATTTCATCGGTGCGTGCCGTGCTGGGCACATCGACGGCGCGGTCGCCGCTGGCGAGCTTGCCCATGGCCTGAGTGAGATGGCGCAAGGGCCGAGCAATTGAGGCGAACGAGAAAAACACCGCCAGCGCGAGCAACGTGACCATCAGCACGGTTTCAATAATGGCTTCGATGACCGCCGCTTGCTTAACCTCTTCAACCTGATCAAGGCTGAAACCAACGTCGAGCACGCCCAGCTTTTCGCGGTTGCCGCCCTCTTGGTGAACCACATCGCGTTTTTCGGTCAAACCAGCTTCGGTTTCCGCCTTCACGCTTTCGGCGACCAGCTTCCCATTGACCCCAAAAACGCGGGCGTGGGCGAAGTTGCGGTCTTTAGCAATAGCCGCAAGCACGGACTTAATCTGACTATCCGACAAATCCCACAGGGGGCGGGCCAAAGCATCGGCCTGCATTTCAGTGATGCGCTGCAAGGCTTCGGTCAGGCGCGTCTGCTCGGTACTGGCGACCCTCAGATAACCGTAGCTGGATGCTGCAACCTGGAGAACCAGCGCGAGTGTGGAAATGAGAAGGATGATGCGCGTCAGTAGGTTGATTTTCATCGGATCCATCATTCTCTGGGGCTGCTTTTAGGCTACCTGCAATATTTGCTTAGGGAGCAAACTTTAAGGGCGTATCGTTAAAAAATCGAGACAGGTCATACGCATTTCATCATTTTTTGAGCGCGCCTAGACAATATTCACTATATTTTTGGGCAAATAGTGACCGCACGAATAAAATTATATCTATAATGTGCGTACGGTGTATCAAAAATAAACATCCGCTATTAAGCGGGCCTTATAAACTCAGCAATTTTCAAAAACCAATGGCGCGCCCGGAAGGACTTGAACCTCCAACCCCCAGATTCGTAGTCTGGTGCTCTATCCAGTTGAGCTACGGGCGCCTGCCGTTGAGGTGGCGGAAATTAGCGATAGCGCGCGGGCTGTGCAAGAGGAAAAATGAATGGTGCTGCCAATCGTTTTCTGCGGCCCCCTTTTTGCCCGTCAGCCCACAAGAAATCGCCGGAATCAGCCTGCTGCGGCGCGAGAGGGGCTTGGAATGGGCAAAGCCTTCCGGTAGTATCACGACTTATTAAGGCGTCTTCCGTCTATCGAGTTAGTGCCGTTTCAAGGTTTTGTCCCTAGCGATAGGGAGGGCTGAAACGGTACGGAGTCGCAAATAGGGGGCGCTATTGTATCTGTCCGGGGAAGGTGCTCCGACCACATGCCCGTGTTTTTGGCCGCTCATTCGTTCCGTAAAGTAGCGTTTTCGCTGCTTTCCGTCGTGCTTTTCACTGCTCTATCGGGTTGCGGTAGCCTTGACGGCTTTTCCGCCGGCACCGCTCCCGTCGCGTCCGTGCCCTCTAGCAACCGGGTTCCGGCGGTTCTGCCGCTTGCCCCGACCGTGGCGGTGCCGACCTCGACCCCTGTGGGGGAAAAGGCCGCGCAACTGCGCGTCGATCTCGGTCGCCTCGCGGCACGGTTGGAGGATCGCCAAAGCCTGCTGACGGTGATTCGCAGCGGCAATATGGAAAACGGTCAGCTTTATTACGCGCTTGTCGCGGCGATGAATGCGCGGCTTCAAGTTGGCACCACGCCCGGCAACCCGATTGTCACGCAGCAGTGGGATCAGGCACAAACCACGCTGGATCGGCTGAATGAGGACGTGGGGCGCTTAAACAAGCTCTCCAGTGCCGTCTCGAAGGATGCTGGCGACGCCTCTTATATCGTCGATGCCACGCGGGCCGCGTTCGGCATTTCCGGCGCGCTCGACGAAGATCATCAGGCATTAGCAAGGCTGCTGGACGATTCGAACCGCGCCCAGGTGGCGATTGACCGGCTGCTGTCGGATATTTCGGACGATGTGGCGCGTCAAAGCACTTATATCGCCAACGAACGTCGCAATCTAACCGCGCTATCGGTCGCGGTGAAGAATGGTCAGCCGATTGGCGGCGCGCTGTCGGGCCGGGTTCAGCAGGCGGGTTTAGGCGCGGCACCTCCCGCAGCTACCCCTTCGGGCCTTAGCAATGCTGCGGGTGTTGTGCGCCCGGATGGTCGTCGCCCGCTGGTCGTCATCCGCTTTGATCGCCCGAATGTTGTGTACGAGCAGGCGCTGTATAATGCCGTGTCGCAAGCCCTCGAACGCCGCCCGGATGTGAGTTTCGATCTGGTTGCCGTTAGCCCCACGCGCGGCGGTGCCGGTCCTGCCGCCTTGGCCGCGAACCAAGCCCGGCGCAGTGCGGAACAGGTAATGCGCTCCCTCACCGATATGGGGCTGCCACCGAACCGTTTGGCACTATCGTCAGCCAACTCTCAAACAGTGGACGCGAACGAGGTTCAGCTTTTTGTTCGATAAGCCTTCTCCCCCCTAGCGCGTGCTTAAAAACGCGCTATCCTCATGACTCCTGATTTCTCATGAGGAGGCAGATATGGGTTTATCGACGCTAAAACTCCGGCTTTCCCTCGTGCTGGTGCTGTTGGGCCTGATCTTCATCGGCCCCGCCCATGCGGAAACCTATACCGATGCCGACCGAATGGCGATTCGCGGCGTTATCCAAGCCCAGATGGAAGCCTTCGCGCGGGACGACGGGCCAGCGGCCTTCGGTTTTGCCACAACGGCCCTGCAAACTCAGTTCGGCTCCCCCAGTCGGTTTCTCGCCTTGGTGCGCGAAGCCTATGCCCCGGTGTATCGGCCCGGCTCGGTCTGGTTCGGTGCGCTGAAATCGGCGAATGGCGTGCCCGCGCAAATGGTACACCTGACCGACAGTAAGGGCGCTTCAGTGCTCGCGCTTTATATCATGGAGCGGCAGAAAGATGGCAGTTGGCGCATTGCAGGCTGCCAGTTGCTGAAAGATCCGGGGTTCGATAGTTGACCCCCTCCCGCTCCAAATCATTGTAGGCCGGGATTGGATCGGTTACACAGGCGGCTTGTTTTCGTCGTCCCGCCTAAGAGGAGCGCGCCCGTGATGGCCGATTCCAACTCGCCCGCCAAAACTTTCCCGGTGTCGTGGGAAGAACTACACCGGAATGCCAAAGCATTGGCTTGGCGCTTGATTGAAGGCCGCTCGTGGCACGGCATCATTGCCATTGCGCGCGGCGGTCTGGTTCCAGCGGCTATCATTGCGCGCGAGCTGGATTTGCGCGTGGTCGATACCATCTGCATCAAAAGCTATTCCGACGATCACACGCGCGGCGATATTCGAATTTTGAAGAACATCGTCAATCCAGGCGATGGCGATGGCTGGTTGATTATAGATGATCTGGTCGATACCGGCTATACGGCCAAGGCGGTGCGTGAGCTTCTGCCGAAAGCGCACTTCGCCGCCGTTTACGCTAAACCCGCAGGGAAACCAATGGTTGATACCTATATTACCGAAGTAAGCCAAGATACTTGGATTTTCTTCCCCTGGGACGTTGAACCCCAGTTCGCGCAGCCGCTTGCCGCACAGCGTCGCGGATGACCCACTCTCCCGATCTCCCCGTCTTGCGCCTGCAAGAGGGCCGCGACCGCCGCGTGCGAAATGGTCATCCGTGGATTTATTCCAACGAAATCCAGATGACCCCCGCCGCCAAAGCGCTGCCGCCGGGTGCCCTCGTGCGCGTTAATGACGCCCAGGGCAGCACTCTCGGCATCTTCGGCTTCAACCCGCATACGCTGATCGCTGGCCGCCTGATGACGCACGATCCCCGCGTGAGCATTGATACCGGCTTACTCGCCACCCGCTTGCGCCGGGCGCTTGAATTGCGGGAGCGCTATTTCAACACGCCCCATTATCGCCTAATCCACGCCGAAGCCGATGGTTTCCCAGGGTTGGTGGTGGATCGTTACGGCGATGTTCTCGTGGTGCAGCTTAATACTGCGATGATGGAAGCCCTGCGCGCCGCCATCCTTGTCGCCTTGCAGGAGGTCTTGCAGCCGCGCGCGATTGTGCTGCGGAACGATAGCCCGTCCCGCACTTTGGAAGGGCTGGAACTCGGCACCGAAATCGCCCTGGCCGACCCCGCGTTGGACTTGACCAAGCCGATTGAGATCATCGAAAACGGCGCGCGCTTTTTGGTGGACGTGCTGGAAGGCCAAAAGACGGGCTGGTTCTACGACCAACGGGACAATCGCGCCGCCACCGCCCATCTCGCCAAAGGCGTGCGCGTGCTCGACGTTTATACCTACGCCGGCGGCTTCGGCGTGCAAGCGGGCCTTGCCGGCGCGTCGGAAGTGGTGCTGGTGGATCGGTCGCGCCCGGCTCTCGACAGGGGCCTTGCCGCTGCCGAACTCAACGGCGTTAGCAAGGTTAGCGCAATGCAGGGCGACGGTGTGTTCGTGATGGAACAGTTGGCCGGCGATAAAGAACGCTTCGGTGTCGTCATCGCCGATCCGCCCGCCTTCGTGAAGGCGAAAAAAGACCTGAACGTCGGCCTACGCGGCTACCGCAAAATGATCCGCGCCGCCGCCGCCTTGGTCGCACCCGGCGGGTTCCTCCTCGCGGCTTCCTGCTCCCATGCGGTTGATACGGAAGCCTTCGCCAACGAAATGCGCGCAGGGTTAGCGAAAGCCGGGCGCTCTGGCCGAATCTTGCGCCAAGCCGGGGCCGGACCGGATCATCCGGTTCACCCCTTCTTGCCAGAATCAGCCTATTTGAAGGCGATACTCGTGCAGTTGGATTAGGGAAAAAATTGGGGGCGCTGTCCCCAAACCCCGTGTGAGGGGGCTTGCCCCTTCACACTTCTACTTATTTTAGAAATAGAGAATTGATTGGGGCATTGCCTTGAGCAAAGGCCGCGCGGGTGGGCTGAACACTCTCGGCTTCCCGCCATTCGTGTGTCAGCCCTAAACACTCTTAACCCTACCGATACAGAAATTTGGTGCGGCGGTCGGAATCGAATTTGAGGCTTATCATATTGTTTTAGAATATGATTTCGTAATGAGAATTTGCTCCGAACCCCCAATCATACCCCCAAATTCGTTCGGTATGCGCGCGTTGGGATTTTTCTAGGGAGTGCAATGCAAAAAGTTACAATTTCAGCCTATCACAGGGGGCGACCGGGGAATAGCTCCCCTTAAAGCCCCGCTTCCAGCCCCCGCATCCGGCTTTGAACGCCTTCCATCACCCCCTCAGGGATCTCCTGTGGAAAACCGGCAGGCAGTTCGGCGGCAGTTGCCGCGAGTGCTCCCGCCATCTTGGCAGCAATATCCGCAAGCGCCGCGTAGACGAGGGATTTCGACAGACCCGCCGCGTCGCCCGTTTGGAAAAAATGCCGAGGCGTTATGTCGTCGATCCGATAGTGCCGGTTGGTGCCAATCGAAAGGGCGAGCTTCATCTGTTTGCGGTCAATTTGATGGGCCTTCAGACTGGGCTGCGCCGTTAGCACGTCGTAGAGCGGGGCGAGGGAATAGCCGCCGCCGGGATGCAGAAAAAGGCTGAAGTTCTTAGCGTGCCCGTCGGTCGCGCCAATCAACCAGAAGACCAGTTGCGCTTGCAAGAGAACGCGCTGGTCGGCGGCGGGCGTGTCGCTGCCTTTTAGCAGTATGGCCATATCGAGTAGGCTGGGGCCGCCATCATTCTGATATTTGCGGGCAGGTGGAACCGAGAGGGCTTGGCAGAAATCCTCTTGGGGCAACCGAATAAGACGGCCACCGTGCCATGCCCGGTCGAACCGCTCTACGACGAGGGCCTTCGTTTGGCCGAACGTCACCATGTCTGCTCGCGCGACCGGCAGGCCGAGATGCCCCAGGAGTCGCAGACAGTAGAATTCATTTTCGACACTGTTGGATAGGTCGAGGCCATTGGACAAATGCCCAATCGGCGTTTTCAGAATATGGGTGGTTGGCGTCGCACCGTGCGGCTTCAGCCACTGGCCATCAACCCAAAGCAGCGCGGTTTTTTCTTGGGCACCCGCCACTGAAAGCCGGAAGTCATCGTCGCGGGATAGCCCAAGCGGCGCTTGCGCCAAGTTCAATAGCAGTTTTTCAATGGCTTCGGCATTAACGGGCTCGCCGGAAATCGCCATACTGTCGCTTGGTGCGTCGCCATCGCCCGCGATGAACTGTAAGGCTCCGACACAATCTCGGCCAATTGCCGCGAGCAGGCTATACGCATCGTATCCAGCGGCCCCAACCTTATCGGCCACCCGCCTACGCAGTGCGTCTGAGTCGGGCAGAAGATTCTCGAACACGGCGGCGACCGGCTCCCCGCGCCAAGCCTCTTCCCGCAGCGGCAGCGACAAGGAGATGGGAAAGGCAGTGTCCCGGCTCAGCCAGTCTGGCGCATACCGGAAGCTGATGGCTCCCGTCGCTTCCTTCAGCATCTGACCGACCAGCCGGTTATTCTGATAGACCCGCAGGGGTGGGTACTGGCGGCGGCGGGCCATTATCCGATAAGGTCTTCAAGCGGGTGCGCGCGGTGGCGCGGGCCGAGGTGCAGGTCCAACTCCAGCGCTGCTAGCACGGCCAAAAGGGTATCCAAACGGGTGGCCGGATTGCCGGTTTCGATCAGCGAAATCGTCTCTTGCCGCAAACCCGCCTGTTCCCCCAAAGCGCTTTGACTGAGGCCGAGCTTCTTGCGCTGGCGACGGATAAGAGTGCCGAGCTGTTTGGGGGTGCGGGTAAGCTGGGACATAATTCTCTCCTACTGAGAATTATGGGCTAATCACGATAAATAGTCAATATGGGGATTGGCGCATAACTCGGCGCGAGCTAATTCAAATCGTTGAAAATAGCTTTATTGCCTTAGCTTAACTTTGCTGGGTACTTGCCCCCTCGGCTCGACCGTCCTATTCTAGCTTCTCCGTTTAGCAGCGGCGAAAATCGGAGGGTTCCCACTCTGTCGGGTGGCCCACCTTATAAAATACCTAACCTTTTCCGAAGGTGCGGGTGGCTCGCGTCCAAAACGAGTTGCGCGTTCAGGGAAGGGGTGGGGCGTGTTTGACCCTTCGTTTTCCACGCTGCTAACCACCCGACACCAGGGGCGGGCCTCGATGGCTCCCGCCTTTATGGGGAGGCTCTTGCACGTGAAAAATATCGTTGAGTTAAGCGATGAAGCCTTGATGCAGATTTTGCTGAACGGGCTGGAAGCATTCATCGTAAGGCATGACCATGTGAAGCGCAGTGGTATCGAAATGCATGGTCATCTTGCCGGTTCATATGTTGAGACGACAAGGCAGAGAAAAATTCAAGTGACTCACTTTAGTTGCGATACGTCTGCAACCATGATGCCGGGCAGCGTTTCGTGGAAGCATGAGTCTAATATATTGAAGCGTAGTCTTATTAGTGGGTTTGGACTTGACTATTTAGGCCAGATTCACTCGCACCCTTATATGACGGGCGATTGGTCCTCCGTTGCTGAGGTTCGGCGCGACGGTGCCGAGTTTAGCGATACCGATGTCGAGGCTGCACAAAACATCCTACAAGATTTCCATGAGCGGTACGGTGACGTTTGGCATCTGGAAATGGTGGCTACTTTCTACCATACAAAAAATGCCGTTCATGTAAAAAGCTATGACGAGCATAAGCCAGAGTTTTCGATAGGAAATGTCCGCTGCTTTCTGCGTGCCGACATTTACGAAATCATAGAGGGTGGTGAAATAACTCGGCAATCTGCGGTAATTCGCTCACCCTTCATACAAAAAGGCCGCGAGCGCGATGTTGACATCGGCCGTGTGCGCGTAAAGCCGGGCCGCAAACACACGTTGCAGCGCGTGCATAATGGTGAGGCGATATGAATATATATGCGTTGTTTGACCGATTTTATGATGACGAGGGGCAGCCGAAAAACCCAAGCGGGCAAACGGCGCGACGGTTCTATCTGATCTTGCATCAACCGGAGAAAGGATGGAAGATGCGATCTGGTTAATGGACTACAGCAACGTCATGTTCAATGGACACGCCTATCCACGAACTTTCTGGTACTACGCGGGCGACGAAGCAAAAATGAAAGATTTAATAAGGAAATAAGAATGACAAGCCTTCAACAACGTGCCGAACTACAGCGCCGTATTTGGCAGATTGCCAATGAAGTCCGGGGTGCGGTCGATGGTTGGGATTTCAAACACTATGTACTCGGCACTTTGTTCTACCGCTTTATCAGCGAAAATTTTGCTAAATACATCGAGGCGGGTGACGACAGCATCAACTACGAAAAGCTGCCCGATAGTGTCATCACAAAAGACATCAAAGATGACGCTATCAAAACCAAGGGTTATTTTATCTACCCTAGCCAGTTGTTCTCCAAAGTTGCTGCCAGCGCCAATACCAACGAAAGCCTGAATACCGATCTGGCCACCATCTTCTCTGCTATTGAAAGCTCTGCCAACGGCTACCCGTCCGAGCACGACATCAAAGGCCTGTTTGCTGATTTCGACACGACCAGCACACGCCTGGGCAATACGGTCAGAGATAAGAACGCGCGCCTCGCTGCCGTGCTTAGGGGCGTGGCCGAACTGAATTTTGGCGACTTCGATGCCAGTCCTATCGACTTATTTGGCGATGCCTACGAGTTCCTCATTTCCAATTACGCGGCCAATGCCGGCAAGTCCGGCGGTGAGTTTTTTACGCCTCCGTCTGTGTCACGGCTTATTGCCCAGCTCGCCATGCACAAGCAAGCTAAAGTGAACAAAATTTACGATCCGGCCTGCGGTTCCGGCTCCCTCCTGCTGCAAGCCAAAAAGCATTTCGATTCACACATCATTGAAGAAGGTTTTTTTGGGCAAGAAATCAACCACACCACCTACAATTTGGCGCGGATGAATATGTTCTTGCACAATATCAACTACGACAAGTTCAACATCCAACTTGGCGATACCCTTATCAATCCACACTTTCGGGACGATAAACGGTTTGACGCTATCGTCTCCAATCCGCCGTATTCGGTGAAGTGGATCGGCGCAGACGACCCCACCCTCATCAACGATGAACGCTTTGCCCCGGCAGGGGTGCTGGCACCCAAATCGAAGGCCGATTTTGCCTTTGTGCTGCACGCGCTTAGCTACCTCTCGGCCAGGGGCCGTGCCGCGATTGTTTGCTTTCCTGGCATTTTCTACCGGGGCGGGGCCGAGCAAAGAATCCGCCAGTATCTGGTACATAACAACTATGTTGAAACCGTAATTTCACTGGCGCCTAACCTGTTCTTTGGCACCACGATTGCCGTGACGATTTTGGTGCTGTCCAAAGGTAAACCCGAAACGACGATTCAGTTCATCGACGCCAGCGCGCTGTTTAAGAAGGAAACTAACAACAACACGCTGCTGGAGTCGCATATCGAACAGATCATGCAGGTGTTCGACAGTAAGGAAAATATCGATCACTTCGCCCAATCCGTACCGCTTGAGCAAGTGGCTGCCAACGACTACACCCTGTCGGTCAGCAGCTATGTGGAAGCCAGGGATACCCGCGAACTGGTGGACATTGCCCAACTCAATGCTGAGGTGCAAACCACGGTTGCGAAGATTGACCAACTGCGCGCGGCGATTGACGCCATCGTGGCCGAGATTGAAGGCGAGGAGGTGGAGGCATGAGCGGTTTAGGATTTATGGAGAAGTTGCTGGATGGGGTTGAGGTGGAGTGGAAGGCGCTTGGCCAGCTTGCAAAAATAAAGCACGGGAAAGATTGGAAAGGCTTGAATTCGGGGGATATACCTATTTACGGCTCAGGTGGAATAATGGGGCACGTTGATAATTATTCGTATGATAAGCCGACTGTTTTGATTCCGCGCAAGGGATCAATCACGAATATTTTTTACCTCGAAACCCCATTTTGGAATGTTGATACCATTTTCTATACAGATATTGATGTCTCTAAGGTTGTTCCGAAGTACCTATATTATTTCATCAAAACCATCGACTTAATGTCGCTCGACACAGGTTCTGGAAGGCCAAGTCTGACTCAAGCAGTTTTGAACAATATTCTTATCCCCATCCCCTGTCCAGAGAACCCTAAAAAATCGATTGAAATTCAAGCTGAAATCGTTCGCATTTTGGACACTTTTACCGAGCTGACCGCCGAGCTGACCGCCGAGCTGACCGCCGAGCTGACCGCCCGCAAAAAACAATACAACTACTATCGTGACCAGTTACTAAGTTTTGAAGAAGGCGATGTCGAATGGAAGACATTGGGGGATATTACCAAAAATTGGTACTCAGGCGGAACGCCAACGGCTGGCACTCCAGAGTATTATGATGATGGTAACATTCCGTGGCTTAGGACGCAGGAGGTTAAGTTCTCTGACATTGAAGGTACGGAAGTAAAAATAACGCAGTCCGCGTTAAAAAACTCCGCCGCAAGATGGATTCCTGAGAATTGTGTAATCATTGCTATATCCGGTGCGACGGCGGGTCGATCTGCAATTAATAAAATTCCATTAACGACCAATCAACACTGTGGTTGTCTGGAAATTGATAGCACCAAGGCGTTGTATCGTTATGTATTTCACTGGGTCAGGCATAACTATGAAAACATCAAAGCGCTAGGGCAGGGAGCTAGAGGCGACCTGAATTCGAGGATTATCAGGGGTTTTAAGTTACCCCTTCCTTACGCTGATAATCCTAAAAAATCACTTGCAGAACAAGCTCGCATCGTCGCCATCCTCGATAAATTCGAGGCTCTCACCAACTCGCTTCAAGAAGGTTTGCCCCGCGAAATCGCGCTGCGTCAAAAGCAATATGAGTATTACCGCGATTTGCTGTTGAGCTTTCCCAAACCGAGACCGACTGATGAGTAGCACCTATGGCTTCTGGCAGCAGGAAAAAACACATGGTTGACTTTACAAAATCCATTGCCGAATCGAACAACTTTATTGTTCTCGATAAATATACGCAAAAAATACGCGAATCAGAGGGTTACCAGAGTGAGGGCGATCTGGAACGCGAGTTCGTTCAGGATTTGCACAATCAGGGCTATGAATACCTCCCCAATCTGAAAACGCCCGAAGCTTTGTTGGGTAATGTGCGCGTACAATTGCAAGCGCTCAATAACGCACAGTTTACTGACGGCGAGTGGCAGCGCTTTGTTGAAACTTGGCTGGATAAACCCAGTGACGGCATTGTTGAGAAAACCCGAAAAATTCACGACGATTACATTCACGATTTTGTTTTTGACGATGGCCGTATTCAAAACATTTACCTGCTGGATAAGAAAAACATCGCCCGTAACAAAGTGCAGGTGATCAAACAGTTCGAGCAAACGGGTAGCCACGCTAACCGCTATGACGTGACGATTCTGGTGAATGGCTTGCCCTTGGTGCAGGTGGAATTAAAAAAGCGGGGGGTAGCGATTCGGGAAGCCTTTAATCAGGTACACCGCTACAGCAAGGAAAGTTTCAACAGCGATTATTCGTTATTCAAATATCTGCAAATGTTTGTGATTTCTAACGGTACCGATTGCCGTTATTTTGCTAACACCACTCAACGTAACAAAAATAAATTCGATTTTACGATGAATTGGGCGAAATCAGATAATAGCCTGATTAAAGACTTGAAGGACTTCACCGCGACATTTTTTCAGAAGCATACTCTGCTCAACGTACTGCTGCATTACTCGGTATTTGATGTTAGCAATGCGCTACTGGTGATGCGCCCTTACCAGATTGCGGCCACGGAGCGCATTCTGTGGAAGATTAACAGCGCGTATCAGGCAAAGGATTGGAGCAATACGGAAAGCGGCGGCTTTATCTGGCATACTACAGGCTCTGGTAAAACCCTGACCAGTTTCAAGGCCGCGCGCTTGGCCACCGACCTTGAGTTCATCGACAAAGTCTTCTTCGTGGTGGATCGCAAAGATCTGGATTACCAGACCATGAAGGAATATCAGCGCTTTTCGCCGGACGCCGTAAATGGCTCTGACAGCACTGCGGGCCTGAAGCGCAACCTGGAGACGGACGACAACAAGATCGTTGTAACCACCATCCAGAAGCTCAATAACCTGATGAGGAGCGAAGGTGATCTGCCTATTTACGGCAAGCAGGTCGTGTTTATTTTTGATGAGTGCCATCGCAGTCAGTTTGGGGAGGCACAGAAAAACATCAAGAAGAAGTTCAAGAAATTTTATCAGTTTGGCTTCACCGGCACGCCGATCTTCCCGAAGAACGCCCTGGGTGCCGAAACCACCGCCAGCGTGTTCGGGCGTCAATTGCATTCCTACGTGATTACCGATGCGATTCGTGACGAAAAGGTACTGAAGTTCAAGGTGGACTACAATGATGTGCGTGGGCGGTTCAAAGACATCGATGTCCGCGAGCGGCTCAAAGCCATCGAAATTGAGCAGGACGAGAAAAAACTGAGTGCGGCGGAGAACAAGCGGCTCTTGTTGCACCCACTCCGTCTGCGCGGAATTACCCAGTACATCCTGAACAACTTCCGGCAGAAAACGCATCGTCTTCACGGTGGTAATCAAGGCTTTAATGCGATGTTTGCGGTCAGCAGCATAGAGGCCGCGAAGCTCTACTATGAGTGTTTCAAGGAATTACAGAAGGACAGTGATAAACCACTGAAGGTGGCAACCATCTTCTCGTTCGCGGCCAATGAGGAGCAGGATTCTGTTGGCGATATTCAGGACGAAAGTTTTGATGTTTCTGCGATGAATACGAGCGCCAAAGATTTTCTAAGCGCGGCCATTGCAGACTATAACACATTGTTCAAAACAAATTTCAGCGTAGATAGCAACGGTTTTCAGAACTACTATCGTGATTTGGCGAAGCAGGTAAAAGCTAAGGAAATTGACCTGTTGATTGTGGTGGGTATGTTTCTGACAGGCTTTGATGCGCCTACGCTTAACACCTTGTTTGTGGATAAAAACCTGCGCTACCACGGCTTGATACAAGCCTATTCACGCACCAATCGTATTCTTGATGCTACTAAAACCTTTGGCAATATCGTCACCTTTCGTGACCTGGAGAAGGCGACCATTGACGCTATTACCTTGTTTGGCAAAAATAACGAAACTAAAAACGTGGTTCTGGAGAAGAGTTATAAGGAATACATGGAAGGCTTCACCGATGTCGTGACCGGGGAGGTGCGACGTGGCTTTGTGGAGGTGGTGAAGGAGTTGGAAGCCCGCTTTCCCGACCCTGCCGCGATTGAACAGGAAGCTGACAAAAAGGCCTTCACGAAGCTATTCGGCGAGTATTTGCGCTTAGAGAACGTGCTTCAGAATTATGACGAGTTTGCGAGGCTTAAGGAACTCCAAAGCGTCGATATGGCCGACCCTGCGGCGGTGGGCGCGTTCAAGGCCAAACATCATTTAGAGGATGACGATCTAACCAAGCTGCAAGCCGTCACCCTACCCGCTGAACGAAAAATCCAGGATTACCGCTCAACCTACAATGACGTGCGCGAGTGGCTGCGCCGAGAAAAATCTTCGGTCGAGACGGAAAATTCAACGATCAACTGGGATGACGTGGTTTTTGAGGTTGACCTGCTCAAATCGCAAGAAATCAACCTAGATTATATTCTGGAACTGATTTTTGAGCATAATAAGAACAACAAGAGCAAATCAGAGTTGGTGGATGAAATGCGCCGCATGATTCGTGCGAGTCTCAGTAACCGCGCCAAAGAGAGTTTGCTGGTGGACTTCATCAATCAGACCGACCTGGACCAGATTGCTGACAAGGCCAGTGTGATCGATGCCTTCTTCACCTTTGCCCGAGCGGAACAGCAGCGCGAGGCACAAGACTTGATTTCTGACGAGAACCTGAATGCAGAGGCGGCGAAACGTTATATCGCCACGTCGCTCGGGCGTAAATTTGCGAGTGATAACGGTACCGAGCTTAATGCTCTCCTGCCAAAGATGAGTCCATTAAACCCGCAATATCTGGTGAAAAAGAACAGCGTATTTCAAAAAATAGGCGCATTTGTTGAGAAATTTAAAGAAGTTGGCGGCCAAATTTGAAGGCAGCACCGTTAACTCAGGTTTACAGAATTTCCCGTAAAGCCATTTGATCTCAGTTGGGAGATTATTGGGTTGGTGAGATGTTTTTACTGAGTTCTGAACGCTGTTTGTGGCGGAACTTGCCACCCCACTCCAAGATTATGAATTCCACCTGCCGGTGCTGCCCGTATCGCCATTCACCACGTCATACGTATAGAGGACGTAGCGCAGTCCCCGGTCCAGCAGGGTCAATAGTCAGACGCTTTTGGCGTTGGTAGGCTCTCTACAACCATACCTATTCTGCCACCCCATTGCGGCTTGCAGGGCCTCGTGGAGGGCTTTCAACGTGCCTTCGCACCGAAAAGGTGAGGCGGCGCCAGACAAGCGGCATCGTGTCGAAAAGCACACAATGCAGATAGGCGGTCAAACGTTCAGACATAATCGGAGCATGTCGCGTAATGCCTTGAAAAACCATCGTTTTATGGTGGGGAAGCAGGGTCGATTTGGCATAAGTCATTGATTCAAATAAGACATTTCAAATTTTGACTTGAAAATGATGCGTAAGCCATTGATTCATAATGCTTTTTTTGATATTTATATACCTCTATTTTTTGATTAAACAATAATTGTCAATTATTTTAAGTTGAAAAACATGAAATTGAGGGCTTGAGCAGCGCCGGTGAATGTATAATTCTCCTCCTGTGGCCGTTCTGGCCGTCTCCCCATACAGCTTTCTTATGGGTCTTTCTTGCACTCTACTTATCTGTGCGAGGGGGCTTGCAGCTTGGGGGTGGTTTGTGCAATCTGTGGGGGCCGCATAGCAGCGGCTGAAAAGAGGGGTTGTGGTCAGTTTTGACCGCACACCCCACGGTGCAGGCCGCCCTTGAGGGCGGCGGCTCGGGTCCAAACCGGGCCGCCGTTGACGCTTTCAGGGGTAGAGGTATCGGTTTTTCAGTCCGTGCATCGCGCGGCTTTGTCTTAGCAGGCAAGCAAAGGGTTCTTTGAGAATGAAAATCTTTTTGGGTCTTATGGCCCTGGGCCTTGGCGCGTGTGCGCTTTGGCCGGGGCAAAGCCATGCGTCGAGCTTGGCCGATGCGGTGCCGTCTGCCTTTGCGGCGGTGGCAGTTTTGCAAGAACCTGGGGCGTCGGTCACTGGCGTGCCGGTGTGGAACGCGCGTTCGCAATCCGGCAGTTATCAACGCGGCAAGATTACGCAGACTTATCGGAACGGGCGGCGGACGGTGCAGCGGTACCAGTGCCTTCAGCTTCCGAACGGGCAGCGCTGTAAAATCACCCGAGGGTAAGCCTCTCCGCTTCTTTCTTTCCCCCGACTGCTCCGAAAGGCAGGCGACGATGCGCCGCGTCCGCGACGTTTACCTTACGCTGTCGGTGACCCCGCGCGTGAGCTTCAAGATTTTTACCGTGCTCGGTGTCATTGCCGTGGGGTTTCTTGTTTGGCAGTCGCAGACCGTGCCGGGCAAGGAGTTGGTGGTCGATGGCATTTTGGCCCTCAGTGTCGTTCTCGCTCTGTCGCTCCTGGCGGCCTTGGTTGTTTTTATCAATTACAGCCGGGGCGTCGTCATTACCGCCGACAGCCTGAGTTTTCCGGCTTCCGATGTCGAAAACTCCCTTCTGGCGCTGCTGCTGGGCAAATCGCTCTGGGGGCATTTGTTTCGCGCGCGGCTTCCGCTGGCTGAGGTGGAGCATTTGGCCAACGACGGCCACGGCACACGCTGGCGGTTGAACCTCAGCGGGATTTTTGGCTCTCGACAAATCGAATTCTCGTCCAAGCAAAAGCGCGATGAATGCCGGGCTGCCCTTATGCGCTATCTGCGCGCCGCTCAGGCCGACGCCAATCTCGATTTTTCCGATTACAGCGAATAGGGGCGGGTCATGGTTGAGGTGAAGTATAAGCTCATTCCGGCAGGGTTTTGGCTGCGGTTTGTCGCTTATGGGATCGACAGTTTAATTGCCCTGCCCGTCATCGGTCTTGCAATGGCGCTGCCCTATGCTTGGGAAAGCAGTCAAGTCGGGACGGAACTACCGTTGACGAGGGCGGCTTTCATCATTTCCTGCCTCCTGTATGGGCTCCTCTATCCGGCGGCGATGGAGGCATCTTCCTATCGCGGCACTCTGGGCAAGAAGATGCTTGGGCTGCGGGTTGTTAGCTTGGCGGGCCGCCAAGTCAGCTTCGGGCAGGGTTTGGGGCGCACCTTCGCCAAAATTATTTCACAAGCTCTCTTCGGGATCGGCTTTTTCATGGCCGGGTGGACCGAGAAGAAGCAAGCCCTGCACGACAAAATGGCCGGAACCCTCGTGATGAAGCGCGTCCCTGTGTACATCGAGCGCGGCGAGTAGCGCGCCTTTTCCCTGAAGGAGAAACCCAATGGCGCAACCCATTATTCCGACGCTGACGGCAGCGGATCAAGCTTTAGCCGTGTCCACTTTAATAAGCGATAGTGCTGGGCGCTGGAACGCGACCAGCGCTAAGGGCACGGCAGTCACCGTTCAGTATAGCTTCGCGGCCAGTGTGCCATCCTACGTCGGCTCATATTCGGAAACACGGACCGCCACCGCGACGTTCGCATCGCTCGACGCCGCAACTAAGACCCAGACGCGCGAGGCGCTTGCGGCATGGTCGGCGGTGGCGAATATCGATTTCGTCGAAGTTGCGGATAGTACCTCGGTCGGGATGCGGTTTTTCTCGCTGAGTGATCCAACCCTCGGCGCTGCCGGTTTCGCCGTCGGCGCGGGAACGGGAAGCCGGATCGGAACGGGGATCAACGGTGACGTTTGGGTAAACCGGGCGATAACGAACCCAGGCTATACCCCCATCATGCTCATGCATGAAATTGGTCATACGATGGGCTTCAAGCACCCCCACGAAAACCCGGCCTTGCCTGACGCTAAAGACAGTCTGCAAACCACGGTTATGTCCTACGATCAGGAATATTTCTATGACCTGAAAGTCACGGTAAGCGGTAGCAATTTTCAACCGGAGTATGTGCGTTTAGAGGACACCGGCCACGCGCACCTCGGCATTTTCGACGTTGCTGCCGCCCAAGCGCTGTACGGCGTGCGGACCAATAGCCTTGCCAACACCTACCGTTTTGAAACCACGCCCTTTACCAAAATGCTTTATGACGGTGGCGGGGCCGATGTCATAGACCTGTCCAATCAACTCTACGGCTCGGTGCTGAATCTCACGCCGGGGACGTTCAGTTCCATCGGCAAACAGAGTCTCGCCCAAGCCATCGCCCGCGAAATTGCCGAACTGCCTGCTGCCACTCAGGCGGATTATGGACAGGCGAGCCTGTATAAATGGTTCTCGGATCGGGCGGGGTATATTTACCTCGGCGAAAACAACCTCAGCATCGCCTATGGCACGATCATCGAATCGGTCATCGGTTCGGCGCACAACGACGTCATTATCGGCAATTCGGTGGATAACATCATTCGCGGTGGCGGTGGCAACGACACGTTGGCGGGCGGCGACGGCACGGACACGGCGGTCTTTGGCGGCGCGTACGCCAGTTACCGTTTCAGCGTGTCGGGCGGGACCGTCCTGGCGCTCGGCCTGGACGGTGTTGATACACTGACCGGCTTTGAGCGGCTGCAATTCTCCGACCGCACCGTCCAGGTTTCGGCTCTCACCAGCACGCTTCCGGCCAGCAGTTTTCTTGGAACCTCAAGCGACGAAAAACTCACCGGCACAGCGGCGAATGATTTCTTCTACGGCGGCACCGGCAACGACACGCTAACCGGTGGAGGTGGGGCCGACACGGCCTATTTCAGCGGAAACTACGGCCAGTACCGCGTGACCCGCAGCAAGGACATGGTTCTCGTTACCGGGCCGGACGGCAGCGACAGTTTAACCGGCATCGAAAAACTTGAGTTTGCGGACGGCACTGCCGTGGACACGGCAAAACTGGTGGACACGATGGCGACGGCGTCCGTCTACCGTTTCTACAACAAAAACACCGGCACGCACTTCTACACCATCAACCCCAGTGAGCGCGACGCGGTCCTGAAGCTCACGGTGTATGCCTATGAGGGTGAGGCCTTCAAAGCTCAAACCGACAATGCTGCCGAACAAGGGTTGGCGGTTTTCCGCTTCTACAATAAGGCGACGGGTACCCACTTCTATACCGCCAATACCGGCGAGCGGGATGCGGTTTTCAAGCTCGCGAGCTACGCCTATGAGGGCGCGGCCTATTACGCCAGTGCGACCGCCGACAGTGGTAATGACCCGCTGTACCGCTTCTACAACACGCGAACGGGAACGCATTTCTACACCGCCAGCGAAACCGAACGCGCTGCCGTGACCAAACTCGTCGGCTTTGTCGCTGAAGGCATCGCCTATTACGTCGACGCCTGAGGCGCCTAAGTGGATTGGCGGTCGCTTCTCTCAAAAACGCAGGCGGTGTGACGCTGCCCAAACACTCAACGGAAGGGAAACAAAATGAAGCTAGCTCCGGCCATACTCCTCGCACTTGCGACTTTCTGTACGCAGGCGGCTGCACAAGCTGGGCCTTTGACAGGAACTTATAAGTTTAAAACCCAAGATGCGGATAACCAGATTGCAATCCTGGATCTTGGAAATGGCACTCTGAAATTCGATTTCTTCGGGTCATGGCCTCACATCAACACAGATGGCGAGCAGGTGGCGCATACTGGTGTTATGAGCGGCGCGCTAACTCTGAAAGGCAATAAGGCATTGTTTGTACTTCAGGAGTACGGGGACTGCACGCTGCTTTTTAGTTTTGTAAAGGATAAAGTGGATATTGATTATTTGGGAAAAGGGAGCGGAAGAGATTGCGGTCTTGGACATAATGTTGAGGCCGAAGGGCAGTACCGTCGGACCAGTCGCCAAAAGCCGAAAGTGCAAGGTTGGTGATGAGGCGCATGGTTCGGTTATACCGCTCCGATCAAACGGTGCCCCGTGTACAGAACTCTCTCGTTCTCAACCCGGAATTCCTCTCATGAAAATCACCTTTGCCACCGCCGTAGGCGCGCTTGCTCTGCTCATGCCTGTACAGAGTTTCGCGGCTTTGCCGAGAACCCCGCAGCAGTGTGATGAATTGACGAACTTCGTTTTCCAGGTGGACGGGCGGCAGGGCACGCTTGCTTTTTTTGTACGGGAGTTCCAGCGCACGCCGCAGGAATGGGATGCAGCACACTGGCAGCAAGCCAGCGACGCGCTGAAAACCTGTGCCCAGGTCTATGCGCGGCAGGGCATGGCGTTCGAGGGCGAGCAGGTTTTAGAGCGTGGCCAACGTGCTTTAGCCGACTACCGCGATGACACACAGTCTGCCGCTCGGCAGGTGGTTGACGTGGCGGCCCAGCGGGATGCCGCCGAACGCGCGCGTCGAAAGGAGGCCGAAATTCGCCAGGAGGTTGCGGCTAAGAAAAAGCGGGAGGCCGAGGCGGAAGAGGTAAAACTACAACCCCATGTCGCCCTCGCTTTGGCGCGTGACGCCGGTTCTGCCATTCAATGCCCCGACCTGTTTAACGCCACCGCCGGTCAAACCAAAGCAGTTGGGTTTTTTGAGAAACGTCTCAGCGTACCGGCCTCACAGTGGAGACCGGCGCACTGGCGGTCGGCTTTTAGTCAAGTCAACTCCTGCCACATAGACGACCTTCCAGAGCAGGGCAATCTTTGGGCGGACGTTGCGCGCCGTCAACTGTTGGAGCGCTATGCGCGTGTTGCCGGGTTGTCGGTAGAGGATTTGCGGTCGGTCAATTTCACGGTTGCCAACGCCCTTGAGACTGCCTACCGCGCGCGCTTGAATGCCGAGCAAGGCGTTGACAATGAACGCCTGATTGCCGACTTCCGCATTCTGCAAAAAAGTTTTCGCGCGGAATGGCTGACGCAATGCTATGCCGACATTAAAGCGAAACTTCCCGACCCGCGTAGCTTTACCCCCGACAGTTACCGCCTCATTGATCCAACGCTGGGCGGGGGTAGTTTGAAGATGGCCTTCGCAGAGTACCTCAAGATGTTTGGCGTCAACCCTTTTCCCGCCAATGGCCGCCCCCTCTTCGCCACCGTGCGCTTTCGCGCCAAGAACCAATACGGGGCCTATGAATGGGCCGAAACCGACTGCGTCTATTACATCGACAACGGCCAAGTCCGTTACCACCGCCTGCCATAGGAGAAGCCCATGAACCGCATTGTATTTTTGGCCCTTGGGCTTCTCCTCTCGTCCTCGGTTGCGACAGCCCAGGAGTACGACTTTCGGACAGTAGACTGCCGAAAGTCAGAATTTTGGACTGGGCTAATGGAGACGATGAACAAGCAGCCTGCTTTCGTGAACGAGTCGCTCCAGGTTGTTGACATTCACACACCGCAGCGTCTTTCCGTCCAGAAAAGTAGAATTGTCTGCAAGGCCGTCTTGATATTTTCCGACCTTGATGAAGTCCCAATGAAGGTCAGCCTGTACGTTGGGAACCTAGGGCAACCAATATACGAATGGGAGCCATTGGAATGAACTGTTTACTCTCCCTTCCTCCCGAACGACTTCTCCCTACGCACTGTTGCGGCATGGGCAAGCAAATAGCCTTTGACGAACGGTGGAAGGTCTCGACGGGGGTGGGGGGTTATAAGCGGTATATTATAAATCACTGAGTCGGGCTTGGACGCGGGTGGCCCGAGGCGCTTGCGTGAACTGGTAATCCGCAATCCGGCGTGTTGCCGCCAAGCCAGTGCGACGATTGCGGGGGCGCGTTTTTCCAGTTCCTCAAAGCATCGTAACTCTCCAATAACGTCATGGCTCTGAAGACCCGATTTTCCTACACGGGTAACCGTGGTTTTAAGCGCGTACCAAATCGGGCCGGGGATGCGTCCCGGTATACGGTCGTCGATGCACTGCTGGTCGTAGCTATAGGTCAATTCCCCCGTTTCACGATCCGCCCAAAGCTTGAAAATATCCCCTTCCCCCTTGTAGAGGGTGTCGAGGGTCTTCATGACACCCGCAACCGCCTCACACCGCAGTTTCAGAATAACATTGTAGTGGGCGGTGCCATGCGGGCGAGGCTCGGGAACCGAGAGCCGGGCGAGAATAGGGCGGCGCTTTTTGGAGAGTTTATTGAGGAGCCGTCTTGCCTTTGTAATGGTTTCATCAAGTTCATCACCATGCGGTGCAATGGTGAAACAGAGCAGAAGTTCCCCAGGGCGAAGCCGAAGTTCTCTTTTTGCATGCTGCATGCGCTCGCGCCCATCGGCAATAACTGAGCCCTCTACCTCCTGAGCGGTAACCGGCTGTCCGAGTCTCCCAAGTTTGCGAGGCAGCCTCTGGCAGGTTTTTGTATATGTTGCTTCCACCCATTCGTCTGGGCTCCATATGAAGTCGGCGTCTTGCGGAAGCGGCGTATGTTTTCTGGGCATGATGTCTCCTTGCCCCTCTCCGGTGATGGAGAGGGGGCGTGTCGAGGGGCGTGTGAATTGCGTCGTGCCTGAGGCGCTTGGGTGGTTTGCAGCTTTCTGGGCGGCTTAAACGTGCCGGTGCGACTGAGGCCTGCGCATAGGCTTTCGCTTCTGAGGCGTCATTGCAGAGGCTTGCTGTGGTACTGGCTCGACGTGCTTGGTAATGCTACGCACATAAGCCTCGATATCCCCGATGCGGTACACTGCGTCACGACCGATAATACGATAGCTCGGCCCAATTTTCTTATAGGCCCAGTGTGCAAGCTGTTGCTGAGTTAAGTACGGAAAACGTGTCGTCACATCGGCGCGCCGAATGGTGTCGTTCGCGTCGTGCGATTCGGAACTGGTTTTGGCGCGTCGTGTTTTAAGTGCGGTAATGTACATGATTTGTTCCTTTCAAGGATGGAGTCGCCCAAAGAGGCGCTGCGAGGGGATGCTTTAGGAGAGGTGGTATTTCCCGTTATTTGAGACCCTCCTGTATGATGGCATCAATCGATTCGCCAAGAATCCGGCGCGACGCACCGATTTTGACGCTCTTGATGCGCCCTACGCGGAGCAGGTTATAGACGGTGGAACACGAAAGGCGTAGGCGAATAGCCGCCTCCTGCACAGTCAATAGAGACATAGTCTATCCTTTATAGTGTTAGGTTTTCTTGGGGGGCAGATGCTCTTCGTTATAAACCTAGCATCTACAAATAATTATCAACATTAAAGATAGGAGGTCAATAATTTTTTTCTAGGAATAGTCTTTGAATTATGTCTCTGTACAAAAAAATGGGTTTTTTAAAAGAATTAATACCTCTGTGATGACCCGTTTCTGCTATTTTATTTTTGATACTACATATCCATTCTATCGTTTTTTCCAAGCCGAATGCCGTCCAACCAGTCGGCATAGAACTTCATCATTTGTACACGCTCGTCCCAAAATTCCGCTTTTTTCATATACGCAGCGCGAATTGCGTTTTTCTCCTCATGCGCGAGCTGGCGCTCAATGGCGTCGGCATTCCATTTTCCTGATTCGTTTAAATGTACAGAGGCTGTCGCGCGGAAGCCGTGTGCAGTTATCTCGGTTTTGTCGTACCCCAAGCGTCTGTAGGCAGCGTTCAAGGTGTTTTCGGAGATGGGGCGCTGCGCCGACCGAATGGAGGGGAACAGCAAGTCGCCGCGCCCGGTCAGCGGATGCAATTCGCGCAACAGGAAGATGGTTTGGGGCGCTAGCGGAACACGGTGCGGGCGGCGCATTTTCATGAGCGCGGCGGGAATGGTCCATTCAGCCTTGTCAAGGTCAAAGTCTTGCCAGCGGGCTGAGCGCAACTCGCCGGGCCGGACAAAGACGTAGGGCAGGAGTTGAAGGGCAATGCGGACAACGGCATGTCCGTCATAGTCCCAGAGGGCGCGTAAAAGCCCGCCCAGTTTTTCCGTTTCGATTATGGTCGCGCGGTGCTGAACGGTGGGGCTGGCGGTCACGCCCTTTAAACTTGGCGTCGGGTCGTATTTGAGCTTGCCGAGGGTCACGCTCCGCCGGAATACCGCGCCAATTATCTGCCGTGTCCGCGCAGCCGTTTCTAAAACGCCGCGCGCCGCGATGACGGTCAACACACTGGCAATGTGAAACACCTCGATACTGGCGAGTGCCCTTTTGCCGAGCGTCTGACGCGGTTCCTCCAGCAGCCAGCGCGCCTTCGTCAAGGTGGCCGGAGCCCGCCCCTGGCGTTCCAAATGGCGCAGGTATTCATCCGCCGCTTCATTAAAGGTATAGGGGGCGGCAGCAAGCGCGCGTTCGGCCTTTAGCTGGCTCGGGTCTTGACCTTGAGCATGGGCTGCGCGGGCTTCGTCCCGTCGCTTGCGCGCCTCCGAGAGACTGATGGCAGGGTAGGCACCGATGCTGAGCGACCGTTCCTTGCCGTGCATTCTATATTTCAGCCGCCACAGCTTGCCGCCCGCCGGAGTGACCAGCAAAAACAGGCCGTGGCCGTCAAAGAGTTTCTGCGGCTTCTCGCCCGGTTTGGCGTTCCGCACCTGGGCGTCGGTCAAGGGTTTGTTGGCCATGTGGGGGTATCTCGGAAGCTCGCTGGGGGTGCTCCAGCCAGCATACCCCCAAAGCTACCCCCAAATCCATCGGCTGCTAGGCATCCGCCGTGGACAAGGTTGGACGAAAAACTCTAGGGTTTCCGCCATTCACGTGTCACCCACGGACGATCTTCTTCATGCCTATAAGAGAATTTGGTGCGGGCGGTCGGAATCGAACCGACACTCCTCTCGGAACTGGATTTTGAATCCAGCGCGTCTACCAGTTTCACCACGCCCGCTCATGCCCTCGGCCCGTTCCAAAATCTGAACCAAGAGTAGGCGCACCCTAGCGCCGCGCGTCGTTTCGCGCAATTCCCTTTTTTGCGGATCAAGGGAGGCTTGCATGGCACGCCCACAGGCGTATATCTGCTGCATGGCCTCCTATCGTTCACGCTCCCGCCTGATGCCCCTCGTGGTGCTGGCTCCGCTCTACAGCGGGGCCGCGCTTGCGGTTGCGCTCGCGTCGCAATTTTGGGGCGAGTTACAGCCCTGCGCTCTTTGCCTATATCAGCGCTGGCCGCACGCCGTGGCCTTGGGGTTGGGCCTGATCGCGATTTTATTGGTTCGCAGCGGCCACACCCGCCCAGCGCGGTCCCTCACCTATCTTGCGGGCCTCGCCTTGCTGACGACGGCGGGGATTGCCGCCTTCCACATGGGCGTCGAGTGGCGTTGGTGGGAGGGCACGTCTAGTTGCGGCGCCTCACTCGGGGCGGGCACCTCGCTCGAAACCCTCCGAACGGCTTTGCTGGCAACCCCCGTGGTGCGCTGCGATGCGGTGGCGTGGTCTTTCTTAGGAATCTCGATGGCCGGGTATAATTTTATCATCTCCGGGCTACTGGGGATCATTGTGTTGATCCGTACCGCCCACAGTAAAGCATAAGGAGCTTACGCCCGATGACCGCTTCTGTTGCCACGCTGCCGCTTCCCGGTGATCTGACGCCGGAGGAAGAAATTCACCGCATGGTCCGCGTCAATCACGCGGGTGAATATGGGGCGAAGCGGATTTACGAAGGGCAGTTGGCCTTCCTGCGCCCGAACAGCCCCCTGCGCGCCAAGATCGAGCATATGGCGGCGCAAGAGCGCGTGCATCTGGAAACCTTCGAGGCCGAATTAGTCCAGCGCCGCGTGCGCCCCACGGTGCTGTTCCCGCTGTGGCACGTCGCCGGGTTTGCGCTCGGGGCCGCGACTGCGCTCATGGGCGATAAGGCGGCAATGGCCTGCACGATTGCCGTGGAAGAGGTGATCGACGCGCATTACGCCGAACAATCCAGCCGCTTGGGCGCGCGCGATGCGCCCCTGAAAGCTAAAATAGATCAGTTCCGCACAGAAGAGCTAGAACATCGCGACGTCGCTATTGCTGAAGGCGGGCGCGAGGCGGTGGCCTATCCCGTTCTGGAAGCCGCCATCAAAACCGGCTCCCGCCTCGCGATTTGGCTGGCGCAAAGAGTTTGAACCGGCGCAGCGGGTTTGACGCAGCGGGGCAAAACCCCTGATACAACTATAGCATCGTGCGTTAACTTAGACGCATGATGCTATAGTTGTGTCAGCGGTCGTCGCAGCAGGGAGCAGGCGATATTCTTCGCTCTGCATTTCGATCAAGCGGCTGGCGGTGCGCTGAAATTCGAACGCGCCGCGCCCCTCCGGGTAAAGCTGATCCGGGAAGGCTGCCGCCCCCATCAACAGCTTGGTCTTGGCCTCATACAGCGCGTCGATGAGCGTGATGAAGCGGCGGGCTTCGTTATGGTTTTCGGGCGAAAGCAGCGGGACGTGATCGAGCAAAACCGTGTGATAGCGTTGGGCGATGGCGAGATAATCGGATGCGCCCAAGGGTTTGACACACAGATCGTTGAAACTGAAACGGGCGACACCGCGCGCGGCTTGCGGCACTGAAACGTGACGCCCGTTCACCGTAACACTCTCCGGCTGGCCGCGTTTTTCGTCGGTTAAATCCAGGAAGGCGGCGTCGAGCGCCTTGCTCGTCTCTAGGCCGAGGGGCGCGAAATAGACCGGCTCCCCGGCGCGGCGCAGGCGGCGGTAATCGCGCGGCCCGTCCAGCGACAGCACATCCACCGTTTGCTCCAGCAGGGCAATGAACGGCTCGAACCGATCTCGGTGCAGCCCGTCCTTATACAGCAGCGACGGCGGGAAGTTGGAGGTTGCGACCATCACCAGCCCCCGATCGAACAAAGCCTGGAACAGTCGCCCCAAAATCATGGCGTCGGCAATATCGTTCACCACGAACTCATCAAAGCAGAGCAACCACGTTTGCGCCGCCACTTCGCCCGCAACGGCTGCCAGCGGGTCGGCCAGCCCGTTTTTATGCTCCTGGCGCAGAGTGTGGAGCCGATTGTGAATTTCGGCCATAAAAGCGTGGAAATGCACGCGCCGCTTCTTTGGCACGGGGGCGGAGGCGAAGAAAAGATCCATCACCATTGATTTACCGCGCCCGACCGAGCCGTGAAGATACACCCCCTGCGGGCGGACGGAGCGGCGATCCCGTTTCAGCCAACCCAGCCAGCGCGGCGGTTCGGCCCCCACGGGCACATAGCCCGCAAGCTCGGCCTGCAAAACCTCCAGGCGCGTGAGAATGCCGATTTGCAGCGGGTCTTCCTTCACGCGCCCGGCTTTTACCGCAGCACGATACCGGACCAATGGCGAGGCCGTGCTGAGACTATCGGGATCATCATCAATCGGGGTGGTGAAGGGCATGGCAGGTCAGTCTAATCACATAAAAACTAGGTAAGGCTTGCTTGTAGCGCGCAAGCGACGCGGGGGGAAGTCCGCCACCGCGCGCGGCAGTTCTGCACTCTGGTTGCTAGGGGCCAAGATAGCGGGTGAGATAGGGCTGAAAGGAATGGGCATCGCGCTCTTGGCGCACCGCGCGCAGAACCGCCTCGGTTTGTGGATGCTCAGAAGTTTTCGCTCCGATGAAGAGCGCCAACTGCACAGTGCCAAACGGGCGCTGTGGCCAGCGCTGAACCGGCAAATTCTGGCGCTTGGCTTCGGCCATCAGCGCGAATTTGCTGACGATGAACGCATCGAGCTTGCCCACTGCCATGCGCCGCAAAGCGCTGTCGGCCTGAATTTCTTCCAGCGGCGGCAGTTGCGCCGGGGGCATGTCGATTTCATCCATACGCAACCCCGAAATTATACCAAGAGTGTGCAGCCACAGCAGCTTATCGGGAGTGGTGAGCGATATGCCTGGGCGTGCTACCAGGACCATGGGCACGGTAAGGACCGGGAAAACTGGCGCTCCCAACGCCTGAAAGCGCGCGGCATTGGGTGCAATGATGAAATCTATCTCGCCGCGCTTAATCAACTCAAGCCCGCGTTGGAAGGACGTCACCACTGGGGTGAGCGCGAGTTTGTGGGCGGCAGATAGGTCTTCCAACCACTCGACCGATGCGCCCTTCACTTGATCATTCTCGTAAAAAGCCCAAGGATAGCTCTCGACAATCAGGAATTTCTGAGGATCGGCAGCTCGGGCCAAACCATTTAAGCCGAAGAAAAACATAAAAATTATGATAATAATCCGACTTAACTGCCGGGTTTTCAAGATGCCACGAAAAAGGGTTTCGATAGATCCAATCATTCAAAAAGAATAAACGATGCTTTCTTACAATTCTCTTAACAGTTATATCAATTTACATATTTTTTGTATTACAGAAATATTTGCGAAACTTCCCGTGAAAGCGGGTTATCCATCAAAAAACCCCGGCCAGAGCAGACCGGGGCTTTTCAAAAAAATATACGATTGAAACGAAGGCTTAGGCGCGGGCCACGATCATCTTTTTAATCTCACCAATCGCCTTTGCCGGGTTCAACCCCTTCGGGCAGGTCTTGGTGCAGTTCATGATCGTGTGACAGCGGTAAAGGCGGAACGGATCTTCGAGGTTATCGAGCCGCTCGCCCTTATGTTCATCGCGGCTATCGGCCAGCCAGCGGTAGGCTTGCAGCAGAACGGCTGGGCCTAAGTAGCGGTCGCCGTTCCACCAGTAGCTTGGGCACGAGGTGGAACAGCAGAAGCACAGAATGCATTCCCACAGCCCATCTATCTTGGCGCGCTCTTCCACCGATTGCGTGCGCTCCTTATCGGGCGGCGGCACAGTTTCGGACTTCAGCCACGGTTCAATAGAGGCATATTGCGCGTAAGGCACCGACAAGTCCGGCACCAGGTCTTTCACCACTGGCATATGCGGGAGCGGGTAAACCTTTACGTCGCCCGAAACATCGTCGATCGGTTTCAAGCACGCCAGCGTGTTGGTGCCATCAATATTCATCGCGCACGACCCGCAAATGCCTTCCCGGCAGGAACGGCGGAACGTGACAGTTGAATCGACTTCGTTTTTAATTTTGATCAGCGCGTCCAGCACCATCGGCCCGCACTTATCGAGATCTATCTCGTAAGTGTCGAGGCGCGGGTTCTGGCCGCTTTCAGGATCCCACCGATACAGGCGGAACCGCTTGATGCGCTTTGCCCCTTCGGCGCGGAAGGTTTTGCCTTCGCTGATCGTCGAATTGGCCGGAAGTTTGAACTGAGCCATTTTTACGATCCTTTTAGAGCATTTTGCCGGCGGGCGTTTGCGCCCGGCGACAGCAAAATGCGACCGAATGAAGACGGAGAGCGGGGTGAAAGTTCATTCTAGCCATCCCGCTCTAGTAAACGCGCGCTTTGGGCGGGAAAACTTCGGCCTCTTCGGTCAAAGTGTACATATGAACCGGGCGGTAAGTGAGCGACACGTTGCTCTTCTCGTCCACCCAGGCCACCGAATGCTTCATCCAGGTAACATCGTCGCGATCCGGGAAATCATCGTGGGCGTGTGCCCCCCGGCTTTCCTGGCGCGCGTCGCCCGAGACCATCGTCGCCTGAGCCTGCCCAATGAGATTATCAAGCTCCAAGGCTTCGATCAGGTCGCTGTTCCAGATCAACGAACGGTCGGTAATGCCGAGATCGTCCAAGCCCTTGGCGAGGGCATTGACCTTCTCGACACCTTCCGAGAGTAGCTTTGTGTTACGGAACACTGCCGCATGGGCCTGCATGGTCCGTTGCAGCTTGTCGCGTAAGGAAGCGGTCGTGCTGCCACCTTTAGCGTTGCGGATACGGTCGAGACGCGCCAGCGCGTTATCTCCGGCATTGGCGGGCAAGGGCTTGTGCGGCGCGCCGGGCTTCACGACTTCGGCGGCTCTATGCGCGGCAGCCCGACCGAAGACGACGAGATCAATCAGCGAGTTCGTGCCAAGGCGGTTCGCGCCGTGGACCGACACACAGGCCGCTTCCCCAATCGCCATCAGCCCCGGAACCACAGCGTCCGGGTTAGCCTCGGACGGGCGGATCACTTCGGCCATATAATTGGTTGGAATCCCGCCCATGTTATAATGAACCGTCGGCAGAACCGGGATCGGCTCCTTCGTTACTTCAACGCCCGCAAAAATCTTCGCGGTCTCGGAAATGCCCGGCAAACGCTCGTGCAGGGTCGCGGGATCGAGATGCTCCAGATGCAGCATGATATGGTCGCCGGCAGGCCCAACACCGCGCCCTTCGTTGATTTCCACTGTCATCGCGCGGCTCACAACGTCGCGGCTGGCAAGGTCTTTGGCGGAGGGGGCGTAGCGTTCCATAAAGCGCTCGCCAGCGGAGTTGGTGAGATAGCCACCTTCGCCGCGCGCGCCTTCGGTAATCAAGCAGCCGGAGCCGTAGATTCCCGTTGGATGGAACTGCACGAACTCCATATCCTGAAGCGGCAACCCCGCGCGCAAGACCATCGCGCTACCGTCGCCGGTGCAGGTATGGGCGGAGGTGCAGGAGAAATAGGCGCGGCCATAACCGCCCGTCGCCAGCACGACCATGTGCGCGCGGAAGCGGTGGATAACGCCGTCTTCCAAATTCAGCGCCATCACGCCCCGGCAGGTGCCATCGGCATCCATAATCAGATCGAGCGCGAAATATTCGACGAAGAATTCCGCCTTATGCTTCAGGCACTGCTGATAGAGCGTGTGCAGAATAGCGTGGCCCGTGCGGTCGGCAGCGGCGCAGGCGCGTTTCGCCATCGCTTCGCCATAGCGTTGGGTATGGCCGCCGAAGGGGCGCTGATAAATCTTGCCATCTTCGGTGCGGCTGAACGGCACGCCGAAATGCTCAAGCTCGTACACAGCGGGAATAGCGTTACGGCACAGGTACTCAATCGCGTCTTGGTCGCCGAGCCAGTCGGAACCCTTGACGGTATCGTACATATGGTAGCGCCAGTTATCATCGCCCATATTCGCCAGCGCCGCCCCGATACCGCCTTGAGCGGCAACCGTGTGGGAGCGGGTTGGGAAGACTTTGGTCACGCAGGCGGTTTTTAGGCCCGCTGCGGTCATGCCCAGCGTCGCGCGCAATCCTGCACCGCCTGCGCCGACAACGACGACATCGTAGGTGTGATCGACGATCTTATAGCTCTGCACCATGCTTAACTCCCCACCATCAGCTTCAGCACCGAAACCACACCGATGAGGCCCAGGAGAGCCGCAAGGCCCCGCACGGCCACTAAGGCGGCGATTTTGGGTGCTTCCTCATGCACATAATCTTCGATCACCACGGAAAGCCCCAGTTGGGCGTGGTGGAAGACCGCGATCACCAAAGCAATGAGCAGCGCGCCGCAAACCGGTTGCCCGGCCCAGGCCGATACCGCCGCGTGGTCCGCCCCGACAAGGCTGATGATGCTGATGACAAACCAGAGCACGAGCGGGACGAGGGCCAAGGCCGTCATCCGCTGTGCCCACCAATGGGCGAACCCGCTTTTCGCCGATCCCAGGCCGCGCACGCGGCCCAGCATCGTCCGCATTCCGTTCGGTGCCGTCATTGCCGTCGCTTCCTTAAAGCACGAGGCCCGCGATCCAAGCCGCGAGCGTAAGAACTGCCGTAGCCCCGAGCACGGCCATGCCGGACTTGGTAACGCTGGGCAAGCTGAACCCATAGCCAGCATCCCAAGCGAGATGCCGCAGGCCATTGCACAGATGATAAAACAGCGCAATCGACCAGCCAAACAGCAGCAGTCGCCCGATCCACGATCCGACCACGGCCTGCGCCGTCGCAAACGCCGCAGGCCCGGTTGCCGCCGCCGCCAGCCAGTACAGCAGCAGCAGCGTTCCGACCGATAGGGCGACGCCCGTCATCCGATGGAGAATCGACAGCGAATTCGTGATTTGCCAGCGGTAGATTTGCAGGTGCGGCGACAGGGGCCGTTTACGCGCATCCATATCCTCTGATCCCCTTCCCAAGAGCCGTATCTTAAAAGTCTCACATGAGACCATTATCCCGGCTCTACTCCGCTCACGCTTTCTTGATACGCAGAGCGCTCAGCGAACAATTGTAGTGCGACTATTACCTAGACCGAGCACCCTGCCAAGTCAACGCAGCGGCGGGATTCCTGCGTGCGTTCTTATGCGCCTTTTGCCGCGTCACGACGGAGCAAGAATGCCGCAGAAACCTTAGTGCTATGCGGTTTTCGGGGATCAGGAAGAGCGGCTTTTTCTTGGCGTCAGGCCGGACCTGTCCTATAAACGCTTGCAATATCGTTTATTTTTATCCTTTGCCGGTGGCGCGCCATGCCTGTTTTGTCGATCCAATCCTCCGTTGTCCAAGGCCATGTCGGCAATAGCGCGGCAGTTTTGCCGTTGCAGGCGCTTGGGCAGGAAGTGTGGGCGCTTAATACGGTCGTGCTCTCCAATCATCCGGGGCGCGGGGCCTTTCGCGGACGGAACATTCCGCCCGACGATATTTCGGCGCTGGTGGCCGGGCTTGAGGCGCGCGATTTGTTCGGGCGCTGCGAGGCGGTTTTGTCGGGCTATCTGGGGGATCCCGGCATGGGTGCGGTCGTGGCCGAAGCCATTACCACTGTGCGGCGCCACCATAGCAGCAGTCTTTATGTGTGCGACCCCGTGATGGGCGATGCCGATCTTGCCCACGGCGAGGGCCTGTATGTGCGCCCGGAACTGCCGGACGTGTTCCGCGACCTGCTGGTGCCGCAGGCCGATATTCTCACACCGAACCGCTTCGAGTTGGGTATTCTGACCGGGCAATCCTTGAGCGATCTTACCGCCACCCGTGCGGCGGTGGCGGGGCTGCGGCAACGGATGTCAGCGAGCGGCCCGCGCATCGTTTGCGTCACCTCCTACGATGGGGCGGACGTGCCGGACGATAGCATTGATACGCTGCTGGTGTGCGACGAGGGCACGTTCCGCATCCGCCAACCCCGGCTAGCCCGGCGTTTCGATGGCGCGGGCGATATTTTTACCGCCCTCTACCTAGGTTATTTCCTGCGAACGCTGAACCCACTGAAGGCGCTGGAGCGCTCGACGGCAACAATGGTGCCGCTACTCGCCTTGACCGAAGAACGCGCACTGCTGGATTTGGCCTTAACCGATGCGCTGCCGTTCCTCATTGATGCGCGCACACGCTTCATCGCTGAACAGATTTAGACAGAAAGAAACGCCTGTGAAGAAGATAAGCCTGTGAAGATTTTGGTCGTCGGGGGTGGTGGGCGCGAGCACGCGCTGTGTTGGAAATTGGCAACGTCCCCGCGCCTCACTAAACTCTTCTGCGCCCCCGGCAATCCCGGCATTGCCCTGGTGGCGGACTGCGTACCGCTGGCGGCAACCGATCGTGCGGGTATTGTTGCGTTTGCACGCCAAACTGAAATCGACTTCGTTATCGTCGGGCCGGAAGAGCCGCTGACCCTCGGCCTCGTCGATGCGCTGGAAGCTGCGGGCATTGCCGCTTTCGGCCCCTCGCAAGCTGCTGCCCAACTTGAAGGCTCGAAGGGCTTTATGAAGGATGTCGTCGCGGCTGCCGGGGTTCCCACTGCCGCCTACGCCCGCTTTACCGATGCCGAGGCGGCGCGCGCTTACGTTCGGCAGCACGGGGTGCCGATCGTCGTTAAAACCGATGGGCTGGCAGCGGGCAAGGGCGTTACCGTCGCGATGACCCTCGCTGAAGCCGAAACCGCGATTAGCGAGGCGATGGACGGCGGCAAATTTGGCGCGGCGGGCGCAGAACTGGTGATCGAAGAGTTTATGGAGGGCGAAGAGGTTAGCTTTTTCGTGCTCTGCGACGGCGTGCGCGGCGTGCCCTTGGCGGCGGCCCAAGACCATAAGCGCGCTTTCGATGGCGATACCGGCCCGAATACGGGCGGTATGGGGGCCTATTCCCCCGCACCGATCTTCACGCCGGCCCTGCAAGCCGAGGTGATGGCAACGATGATACAGCCGACCCTCGACGCGATGGCGGCGCGCGGTTGCCCGTTCAAAGGTATTCTGTTCGCAGGGCTGATGCTGACGGCGCAAGGGCCGCGCCTGATCGAATATAACATCCGCTTCGGCGACCCCGAGTGCGAAACCCTCATGCCGCGCTTAAGCTCCGACCTGCTTCCGGCGCTGTTGGCAGCGCGCAACGGTCGTCTCGATGACGTAACTTTGCTCTGGAGCGCGGCCCCCGCGATTACCGTTATTCTGGCGGGTCAGGGCTATCCGGGCGAGCCGAAAAAAGGCGGGGTGATCGAGGGGCTTGCGGCAGCGGCAACCGTGCCGGGCGTGACTGTCTTTCACGCGGGCACTCAACAGGGCGCAGCAGGGCTTCTTGCAAACGGGGGCCGTGTGCTCGCCGTTACCGCAACGGGCGAGGATTTGGCGGCAGCGCGGGAGCGGGCCTATCAGGCGGTCGATCTCATCCACTGGGACGATGGTTTCTGTCGGCGTGATATTGGCTGGCGGGCGCTGGGGTAGCTCTTTTCCCCGTAAAAGCGCTATACTTCGGCCCATGCTAGTCCGAATTGCCGACTATCCCGAACTCCGAAAACTCTGTTGGAACCGCCCGCCCGAGGCGGTTTTGGGCGGGGCCGACGCGCTTGCGCTCTACGAACGTAACTGGCGACACGTCGATTCGAGCGCGTTGGGGGCGGAGGAGCGCGGGTTGATTCAAGCGCTCGCCACGCGCTACGGCGGCGGGGTGTTGAATGTTTAAGCGCCTGCATCACCAAGCAATTGCGACGGTTTTTCAGGCGCTGGATGCTGATTTTCTGGAAGAGGCGGCGTGTTTTTTTGGCGGCGGTACGGCGATTACCCTGTTGCTAGGCGAGTATCGTGAGTCCGTCGATATTGATTTTCTCTGCGCCTCGCAAGACGGGTATCGGTTATTGCGAAACCGTATTGTTGATGAAATCGCGCCGATTTTTACGCAATCCGTTCAGCAAGTCGGCCACGTTCGGCGCGACCAATACGGCATTCGCACCCGCGTAGCCGTCGGCGCGAGCACCATCAAATTCGAGATTATTCGGGAGGCACGGATTCCGCTGTCCGGCACACGCCACGCGCTTTTGGGTGTCGCGACGCTCGATCCCGTTAGTCTGTATGCGTCCAAACTCCTGGCGAATGCAGATCGCGGGCTGGATGCCAGCACTCTCAGCCGCGACGCGATTGATCTTGCGATGATGATTAGGGGGTGGGGGCCAATCCCGTCGCAGGCTTGGGATTTGGCGCGCGCCGCCTATGGCAATCATCTGCTCACGGCCTTTAGCGCCAGTGTGATCCGGCTCCAAGATCAACCCTATTTAGCGTCTTGCCTGCACGGTATGGCGATGGACCCGGCGGGCGCACCCGCGATTGCCGAGGCGCTGGTTCGGCAAACTCTCCCGTCCTAATCACTTGAAACATATCCGACATCGGATATTGCCACTGGACAATCGCCTGGCGAGGGCGTTTGACTGTGTTTTTTCTGAAGAAAGCTGCTCAATGCTCGAAAGTCCGGCCCTGCTCACGCACCTAACCCGCATTGCCGACGCGCTGGAGCGGTTAGCGCCCGCGCCGACGCCGGAGTTCGATCTCGCGGCTGCCGATGCGTTCGTGTGGCACGCCGACCGGGGCTGGCTGGAGCCGGTGCCCTCGGTGGCGCGGGTGGAGATCACTCTGCTACAGGGCATCGAGCGCTCGAAAGACGCACTCGTTGCGAATACAGAACGGTTTGCGCGCGGCCTGCCTGCCAATAATGCCCTGCTGTGGGGCGCGCGCGGTATGGGCAAGAGTAGCCTGGTGAAAGCCGTTCACGCCGCGATCAACGCGCAAGCTCCCGCCAATCCGGCCCAGCGCTTGGCGTTGATCGAAATTCACCGGGAAGATATTCCGTCGCTGCCCGCGCTGCTCTCGGTCTTGCGCGGGTTAACCCGGCGCTGCCTGCTATTTTGCGACGATCTGTCGTTCGATGCGGGGGACACGACCTATAAATCGCTCAAAGCGATTCTGGATGGTGGTATCGAGGGGCGGCCTGAAAACGTGCTGCTCTACGCCACCTCCAACCGCCGTCACATCCTATCCCGCGAGATGATCGAAAACGAGCGCTCGACGGCGATTCACGCAGGGGAAGCTGTGGAAGAAAAGGTTTCGCTGTCGGATCGGTTTGGTCTGTGGCTCGGGTTCCACGCCTGCGATCAAGAGACGTATCTGGCCATGGTCACGGGCTATGCGGCCCACTTCGGCTTACACTACCCGCCGGAGGCTTTGCGGGCGGAGGCGCTGGAATGGGCGATCACGCGCGGCGCACGGTCGGGCCGCACTGCCTGGCACTATATCCAAGATTTGGCCGGGCGTTTGGGACTAGAAATGAGACTTACATGACAAAAGGGTTTTCGGCGGCGGCTTGGCGTACAGAAGGCTGGGCCATGCTGGTTCTGGCCGGGCCGGTGGCGCTTGGGCAACTGCTGCAAATGGGCATGAACCTGACCGATATGCTGGTCATCGGCCATTTGGGGAAGGAGCCGCTGGCGGCAGCGGCACTCGCGCAAGGGCTGTGGGTGTTCTTCTGGTTCTTCGGCATGGGCCTTGCCACTGTCACCGCGCCCATGCTGGCGCAAGCCCACGGCGAGGGCGATACGGCGGGGCAAGCGCGGATTCTGCGGCAGGGCTTGGGGCTGAATAGCGTTATTGGCCTGGGGATTGCCCTGTTCCTGGGATTCTCGGAAACTCTCCTGCTTTGGCTGGGGCAGGCACCCGCTTTGGCCAAGGAAGCCGCGCATTATCTCGATGCCTTGTGTTGGTCGATCCCGCCGCTGTTACTGATGACCGTGGTTCGCAATCTGCTTGTGACCTATCACAAAGCCAACCTGTCGCTGGTCTTTGCGGCGGGGGCTTTTGGGTTGAATGCAGTGCTGGATTTGCTGCTGGTTTTCGGCGGGGAGAGCATCGGCCTGCCGTGGATTCCGGCCTTCGGTTTGATCGGTGCAGGGATTGCCACGGCTACGGGGTGCTGGCTGATGGTGGCGGCCATGCTGATCTATATCACCACGCAAGCGCCCTTTGCGGCGCTGTGGAAAGCGGGCGGCGCGTGGCGACCCGAGGCAGCGTTATGGCGGCGGATGCTGACGCTCGGTCTGCCGATTTCGATTACGATGGTGATGGAAGTGGGGCTTTTTGCTATCGCCGGGATAATGATGGGTTGGCTGGGGACCGACGCGCTGGCGGCGCACCAGATCGCCATTTTGCTAGCGTCCCTCACCTTTATGGTGCCTTGGGGTATTTCTCAAGCCGCAACAGTGCGGATTGCGGCAGCGGTTGGGCGCGGCGAGCCGGAGGCTGCGGCACGGGCGGGCTGGGTGGCGCAGGGCATGGGGCTTGCCGTTATGGGGGCGGCGGCGGTGATTCTCTGGCTGATACCCTACCCGCTAGCGCGGCAATTTTTGGATGCCGAGGCGGCGGCGAATGTGGCCGTGCTGGAGTTGGCCGTAACCTATCTTGCCATCGCCGCCCTGTTCCAACTGTTCGACGGGATGCAGGTGATCGGCACGGCCAGCCTGCGCGGCCTGTCGGACACGCGCGTGCCAATGCTGTTTGCCGTGTTCGGCTACTGGGGCGTTGGGCTGACCACCAGCTACGTGCTGGGTTTCGTGCTGGACTGGAAAGGCATTGGCGTGTGGATCGGCCTTGCTTTGGGGCTGGCCACGGTCTCGTTCCTCATGGTCTGGCGCTTCTGGGCGCTGACCCAGGGCACCGGGCGGGCGATTCCACAGCCGATTTAGCGCAGGCGGCGTTAGGCTGGTCGGTTCGCGGCGGTGCTCGCGTGGTGGCGCGATTTGATATAGGCTTTGGGCATGTCTGCTGCCACTGCCTTTCGTCTGCGCCCCCTTGCTCTACCGGGCGGCTATGCCGTGACGGCGGCGAGCGACCATCGCTTCCCAAAGCATCACCACGACCTTTTCGGCATTGGTCTCATCGAGCACGGCGCGCAGAAATCATGGAGCGGGCGCGGGCTCGTGGAGGCGGAAGCGGGCGACGTCATCACCGTCAATCCGGGTGAGGTCCACGATGGCGCCCCCCTAGGCGATGGCGGACGACGGTGGACGATTCTTTATCTGCCCCCTGCCTTGGTCGCGGCAGCCGCAGAGGATATTTCCCCAGGTTCCGGTCTGCGGTTCGAATTTTCCCAGCCGGTCTATCGGGCCTTGCCGCTCACTCAGCGTTTGCGAGCGCTGATCGCGGCTGAGGAAGACTGGGCCGCAGGCGAAGAAGCTCTCCTGTCATTGCTGGCACCCCTCCTGCAATCCGAAAACCGCCCCATCGGCACACCGCGTGCCCTGCTGGCGATCCGCGATTGGATCGATGCGGAACCAGAGGCCGATATTCCGTTGGCAGCGTTGGCGGCGCGGGCGAATGTCAGCCGGTTTCAACTTCTGCGCAGTTTTGCGCGCTTAACCGGGTTGACCCCTCACGCCTACCGGCTGCAGCGACGCGTGCAAGCGGCGCGGCGAATGATCCTGAGTGGCACCCCTTTGGCCGAGGCCGCCGCCGCGAGCGGTTTTGCCGACCAAAGCCATATGACCCGGCTGTTCCGCCGGGTTTATGGTCTCGCGCCGGGGGCGTTCGCGCGGGTTTGATAGGCTGCAATTTTCTTCAAGACGATAGACCGGCAAAGGGCGTTCTCTCGGCACACAGTGAATGCGGAGAGCGAACAATGCGATTTTTCCACGCCCCAGAAATTTGGGCAACGTATCCTGAACTCAGCGTTGAAGCGATGGCGGTCAACGCGTTGGCACCCGACGGGGATTGGGAGCCGATGATCGCCGATTGGACGGACCGGGCGCGCGCCCGATTGGCCGCTGCACCGGAGGGCGATTGGCCGGAAATTCAGGCCTGGCGCCGGGCCTTCAACCGGATGGGCCTAAAGCCGACACAATATCGCTGTGCGGCGGAATCGCTGCTGCGGCGTCTGCGGCAGAGCGGCGATCTTCCGGCCCTCTTACCGCTGATTTCCCTCGGGAATGCGGTTTCTACCGCTTTCGGTGTGCCGGTGGCGCTGTTCGATACGGCGCGAGTTTCCGGTGCTCTTACCGTCCGGCCTGCCAACGGATCCGAAATCTATGAGGATTTCTCCGGCACGCAGGAAGCCCCGGTAGCGGGGGAGGTGATCTTTGCAGATAGCGCCGGAGCCGCCCATGCCCGCCGCTGGTGCCATCGGCAAAGCCGTCAATCGGCCGTCAGTGCGCAAACGCAGTCTGTCCTGATCGTGGTCGAGGCTATGCACGCTGAAGGGGCGGAAACGGTGTCAGCCGCCCTCAATGCACTCGCGTCAGCGCTGAAGGTTCCGGGGCGGCAGCAGCGGCTGACGCCAGCAGCGCCCGCACTGGACTTTGGCTAACGTCGAACCCGATGAGGGCCTAAGCGGCGTGGCGAAAGGTCAATGCTTCTGCCACGCCGCATTTGCGCTTTTAGTGATCCTTAGTGCCAAACAATCTATCGCCCGCATCGCCAAGGCCGGGGACGATATAGGCGTGCTCGTTCAAATGGCTGTCGAGGGCGGCGGCATAGACCGGCACGTCCGGGTAGTTGGCGTTGAACACGCGCATCCCCTCCGGTACGGCCACCAGCGCCATGAAGCGGATATTCTCGCGCGGCACATTATTCTTCAGTAGGACATCGACGGCGTGAACGGCGGAGTTGCCGGTTGCCAGCATCGGATCGGCCAGAATAAACATGCGCCCGCCGGGGGTGGGCAGCCGGATAAGATATTCCACCGGCTTCTTAGTGTGCGGGTCGCGGTACAGGCCGATATGGCCCTGGCGCGCGGAGGGGACTAAATCCAGCAGCCCTTCGACCATGCCGAGGCCGGCGCGCAGGATGGAAACCACCGCCACTTTCTTCCCCGCAATCACCGGCGCGTCCATGTCTTCAATCGGGGTGGTGATGCGCTCTAAGGTCAGCGGCAGGTCGCGGGTGATCTCATAGCCCATCAACAGCGAGATTTCGTGCAGCAACTGCCGAAACCGCACGGTCGAGGTGGCAGCATCACGCATATGGGAGAGCTTATGCTGGATCAGCGGGTGCTTCAGCACGCGCAGGTTTGGAAACTCCAGCTCGCGCGGATCGGTGTCGGACAGTGCTGAAGCGTGGGCCACGCCTTCCCCCCCCTTGGTGAACAATTGCTGCGGTATCTTAACCGTCCGCGCTTGGAGACGCCAGTTGGCGCCCAAAAAAAACCCCGCCGGGCGATCCCTGCGGGGTTTTTTTAGCCGAGGCCGATAAAGGCTTAGGCAGCAACCTTAGCGGCGGTCGCCTTGTCGATCTGCTTCTTCAAGCGCAACACATCGCCGGTAAGTTCCGACGAGCGGGCCTTACCAAGATAGGCGTCCAGGCCGCCTGCGTGCTCGATGGAGCGGATGGCATTCGTCGAGAGGCGCATACGCACCACACGCCCCAGGGTGTCGCTGGTCAGCGAGGCAACCTGAAGGTTCGGCAGATAACGCCGACGCGACTTATTGTTGGCGTGGCTGACATTATTGCCAGTGAGCACACCTTTGCCGGTGACGGCGCACCGTCTCGCCATGACCGTATCCCCTATATGTAACGGTTAATCCTGAACAACTGTCCCGAAAACCCGAAGGCCCTCGGAACGGTCTGAGAGACGGCGTGTATAGGCAGCGCCGGGTTAAGCGTCAAGCGAAAAGCGTTGATCGGACTCGGGGTTTTAGCCTTCGTCGTTTTCGCTCGCCTGCATCTCGGGCAGCAGTTCGGCAATGATGGCCTCAACCCGCTCAGGCGGCACTTGGCACGTGCCTGCGGCTGAATGCCCGCCGCCGCCGTAGCGCAGCATGAGCGAGCCGATATTGACCGTGGAGGTACGATCGAAGATGGATTTGCCGCACGCTAGCACTACGTTCTGCTTTTCCCGGCCCCACATGACGTGCATCGAGATTAAGGAAGACGGGTACATAGCGTAAATGAAAAAGCGGTTGCCGGCAAAAATCTGCTCTTCCTCGCGCAGGTCAAGCACGACCACATTGCCTTCGATCCGGCCAATGCGCTCCAACTGCAACTTAAACTGCGTTTGCTGCTCTTGGTACATCGCCACGCGCTCTTGCACGTCCGGGTCGGCTACGACCGGGGCAATCTCGCCCGTCCGCAGCATTTCCATCAGCTTCATCATCAGGTCATAATTGGAAATGCGGAAATCGCGAAAACGCCCCAAGCCCGTGCGGCTATCCATCATGAAGGACAGCAGAGTCCAGCCTTCGGCATCCAGCACTTCATCGAGGGTCCAATCGGCGCTATCGGCGCGGTCCACGGCGAACATCATCTCGTCGAGGCTTTCGGGGAAATGATCGGCCCCGCCGTAGTGCCGCCAGACAACGCGGGCGGCGGACGGCGCATCAGCATCAATCACCACGCCCGCTTGCTCGCCCTGCCGCTCCAGCTCCGACGAATGATGATCGAACGTCAGCGCCGCCCCCGGTACATGGGGCAGGTTGCAGATAATGTCCCGGTCGGTCACGGGGACTTTACCGTCCTGCATATCCTTGGGGTGGACGAACAGAACATCGTCGATCAGATCGAGTTCCTTCAGCAACGCGCCGCACACCAACCCGTCGAAATCGCTGCGCGTAATCAGTCGATACTTACCATCGGCCATGTTTTTCTCCCGGCGTCCGAAAACCCTTAAAACTAGGCAGATGGTTGGTCAGACGCGCTTAAAATGCAAGTGAAGAGGCGGCGTCATCTCACAGCGTCAACCAACGGGGGCCGTGCCGCGTGGCAGCAGCACGAAGTAGCGGCCCTTGGCCTTCATCCGCCCAGCCCGATCAGCGGCGACATCGCCATAGCCCCAAAACAAATCGCCGCGCACGGGGCCGCGAATAGCGCCGCCGGTATCTTGCGCGACGACGAGGCGGCGCACCGGCCCGGTCTTGCTACCCTCGCCGGGAACATCCTCCAACTCCAGCCACACGGGCGCGCCCAAGGGCATGAAGCTGGGATCAATGGCAAGCGAGCGGCCCGGCGTGAGCGCAACGCCCTGCGCGCCCAGCGGCCCATCACCTGAAAGTTCCCGGAAAAACACAAAGGACGGGTTGGCGTTCATCACCTCTGCCGCCTCTTTGGGGTTGGCACTCAGCCACGCGCGGATGCTCTGCATCGAGACTTCATCGCGCGGGATCGCGCCCCTATCGGCCAGCACGCGGCCAATCGGCACATAGGCTTGCCCGTTCTGGGCCGCGAAACCGACGCGCATCACCTGCCCATCGGGCAGAATCACGCGGCCCGAGCCTTGGATTTGCAGAAAGAACGCATCGACGGGATCATCGACCCACACGAGTTCCAACCCGCGCCCGCGCAGGCTACCCGCTTCAATCGCCTTGCGGTCGGCATAGGGGCGCAAGCGGCCTTCGACGACCCGGCCCGCAATGCGCTGGCCGCGCCAGTCGGCCCGCCAATCGGCCAGTTCTACGGAAATCAGGTCTTCGGGGCGGCGGTAGAGCGGGGTTTGGAAAATACCGCCAGCCCGGCGCGCGCCGCGCAACTCGGCCTCGTAATAGCCGGTGAACAACCCCTGCCGCCCGTCGCGCCCGCTCACCTCGAAAGGTTGGAAATGGCTTTCCAGCGCTTGTTTGAGGGCGGGTGTCGTACTGGCCTGAGCAATTGCCGTGCAGCCCGCGCGCCAGTCCGCAACTTTGCCGCCCTGCCCATTGGGGCCAACAGGGCGGGCATCGTCTTGCCCCGTCAGCCGATCGCAACTACGCGTCAGGGCAGGCTTTGCCGCCAGCAGATCATCCTGCGACCAGTCGGCGAGATCGCTGAATTTCGCGGGCTTCAAAACCACTTGATCGGGGAGCGACGGCTCGGTGGTGCCCGTGGCCGGGCCGCGCCCCCCCCTATCGCCGCAGGCCGATAGCAGCAGCGTGCTGACCACCAAGGGGGCAAAGAATCGTAACAGGGAAGGGGCCGGAAAGAAAACCATCAGACGATCAACCGGCGGGGACGGGGAAAAAGCCCGGCACCCCGCCCCGCCTGCGGCTGCCAGCAGAGACGGAGTGAGGGTTAGACAACGCCCGCGCGGGTTTGGCTCAACTGCCAGTTCGGATCTTGGTTTTGCACATCGCGGCGGAAGGTCCAGACATCGCTAATTTCGCCGCCGCCGACCTGTTCTGACACAAAGCGCACTGTAACCAAGGCAATCGGCCCATCCATCCGCACATCGGTAAGATCGGCGGCGATGATGCGAACCAGCGGAACCGGTTCCGGCGCGCCGCGCTGCTGGATGGCCGCTTGGAAATCGCGGAAAACGCTCTCGCTTAGAAGCGGGCGCAGCGTCTCTGTACTGCCATCGGCATAGGCTTGCACGATCATCTCATACGCGCCGCGCGCGCCGCCGAGGAAGGAGACTTCCTCGAAGCTCCCATCGAACTGGCCAAGCTCTTCGATCCCCTCCGCCAAGGAGCGCGGCTCATCGACCGGGCGTTGGGCGCGCGGGGCGGGGGTTGGGAAGGGGAGAATTTTGCCAGGGCCGCTCCCAGGGCCGCTCCCAGGGCCGCTCATGGAGTCGGCTTGGTCGGCGTCGGCAGTGCGTTCTAGCGGGTTGGGCCGTGGGCGTTCGTCCCCCGTGCGCTGGCCGAGCACGGACAGCAGGCGGAACAACAGAAACGCGGCGATCACCGCAAATAGAACGATGGATTCCAGCACGAGGCACCCTCGATTCCAACAGTTGGGCGGAAAATTCCTTGTCCCTACATAGGCCCCCGCCTCTCAAAGGGCAAGCGGCCCGAAGAGGGCTAGGCACAAAATCATGGCCCTAAGCTGCCACGGCGACTAGCCGTAGCGCCCTCGGCCCTCTATTCTCCCCCCTGGCAGAATTAAAAGGGAGCCGGTTTCATCATGTTGATGGTCCGTCATGGACAGTCGGAGTTCAACGCGCATTTCAACCGAACGCGCCGCGATCCCGGCATCCGCGATCCCGATTTGACCGACGAAGGCCGGGCGCAAGCCCGCACCGCCGCCAAAATCATCGCCGCCTACGGCCCTGTCCGCGAAATCTGGTCGAGTCCCTACCGGCGCGCGCTGCAAACCGCCGAGATTATCGCCGAGCATCTGCGCGGGCAAATCCACACGGTAACGCCGTTGGTGGGGGAGCGCGCGGCGTATTTCTGCGACTATGGCAGCACCCCGCAGGTACTGCGGGAGAGCTTTCCGCACCTCAGCTTCGATCACCTCGCCCCGCAATGGTGGCCCGATCACGAAGAGCCAGTGAGCGCATTGCAACTGCGGGCCGCGCGCTTCGTGGCCGATACCGCCGCGCACGCGGCGCGCGACGATTTATTGATCGTCTCGCACTGGGGCTTCATTCAAGCAGTCACGGGCTTGCCCGTGGGCAATTGTTCGGTGGTGAAAGTTCCCGCCAATCCCAGCGCCGCCACGGTTGTACACGCAACCTGAGCCGTGCTACGGGAGCGTTACGCCTCGGCTGGGGCGACCTTATTTCATAGGATACACGAGAGATGAGCGAAGACACTCAGACCAACGGTCAAGGCAGCGAACAGAATGATGCCGCGCCGATTACCATTAATGTTCAATATGTGAAGGATCTGTCCTTCGAGAACCCCAACGCCCCCGCAAGCCTGGTGCAGCAAAGCGCGCCGGACGTGGAACTGCGCGTCGATGTCGGCGCGCGCCAATTGGGGCCGAACCTGTTTGAAGTGCTGCTCAGCATCAACGCCAGCGCGAAGCATGACGACGATGTGGCCTTCTTGGTGGAATGCGCCTACGCGGGCGTCGTGACGCTGAACGTGCCCGACGAGCATTTGCAGCCGGTGCTGCTCATCGAAGTGCCGCGCCTGCTGTTCCCCTTCGCCCGTAGCATCGTGGCGAACGCCGTGCGCGACGGCGGCTTCCCCCCGCTGATGGTCCAACCCATCGACTTCCTCGACCTCTTCCGCCGCCGTATGGCCGCAGCGCAAGCCGAACAGGACGAAACGGTGGGGACGGCGTAGAGTTTAAGCTCCCGAAAGCCCGGCCATCGCCTCGGCAATGGCATGGGCTTTCGGGTCGGCTTCGGCACGCAGACCGTTGATGACGCCCGCGATGTCGGTCGCTGAACGGTTCTGCGAGAGTTTCTGTTTGCCGATGATCGCCGTGATCGGCAGCTTGAAGGCGGTGATGCCCTTCAGCAGAGCGGCGATATAGCTTTCCGGCGCATCGCCCATCGACCACGGCTCGGCACGGCCCGTCTCGAATTTGGCGGTGAGGCGGGCGAGGAGCGCGCGCACCGCCTCAGGCTCGGTCATCGGCTCGGCCTGGCCGACGCAATCGACGGCGCTATAGTTCCACGTTGGTACTGCTTTGCCATGATCGCGCTTGCTGGGATACCAGCCGGGGGAGATATAGGCGTCTGGCCCCTGGAACACCGCCCGCGAGGGCGATTTGAACACCGCCTCTCCCTGTGGGTTAGGCTTGGCGAAATGGCCGTAGAGGGTGCCCTTGTCGCCTTGCTCTGGCACCACGATCAGCGGCAGCGGCGTCGCCAGCGGGGCACCGCCCGCCGCATCCGCCGTGACCAGCAGCGCAAACGGGTGCGCGTCGATGAAAGCGTGCAGCGCCGCTAGATCGGTTTCGGCGAAGGCAGGGGGCGTGTACATAGCGGTAATCCTCAGGCTAAAAACCCAAGAGCTTAAGACTGACCGTCGCCGCGACGGCAAGGACTAACGCGACCGCTAATTGCCCCGTTAGGCGCATTCCAAGATAAGCGGCGGCGGCCCCTGCCCATTCCGGGGGGCCACCCTTCAACAAAGCCGGAACCACCAGAGCCACGAACATCGCCCCCGGCAGGTGATGCAGGAAGGCATCGAGAAACGGCGTTGGGCGCAAGAAGCGCACCATGAGAATCCCGCCTGCGCGCACAGCGAACGTGGCGGCTCCCATCGCCAAGAAGGCGATGAGCGTCGCGGTATCAACGCGGAGCATGTCCGCCAGCGTGGGGAAATTCATGCTACGGCTCCTTTGTGTGCTTTAAGGCTATCGCGCCCTGCCCCCGCGAGTGCGCCAACGAGACCACCGATGAGAATATACCAAGCGCCCGGCAGCGTGAGGCTGGCGATCCCGGCGCTGGCAGCGGCGGCACCCCAGGGCAGAAAATCGGCGCGGCTCCGGTAAAGCCCGTGCAGTAAGGACACGAAGACGGCAGTGCCAACAATCCCAAGGCCCAAGGCTTGCGGATCAGGCACGAGGCCGCCTGCAAACCACCCAATGCCGCCACTCACGGACCAGAAGCAATACAGGCAGGCAGCAGCCCCTACGTAATAGCTGGCGCGCACGAAGGCCGCGTGTGGCCCGCGCAAAGCCTGGATCGTCACCGCCCAGTTTTCATCGGCATTGAAGGCGGATGCGGCAAGCGCGCGCGGCAACCCTAGCGGCAATAGCAGGTCTTTCAGGGCGGCAGTTTGCAGCAGATAGCGCAGGTTGAGAATCATCACCGACAGCGCCAGAACGGCCACGGCGGGCGGCTGAGTCCAAAGCTCCAACGCGAGCAATTGGCTAGAACCTGCAAAAACGATCAGGCTCATCAGCACGGTTTCGGCCACGCTCAGGCCCTTGCCTGCGGCCAGCAGCCCATAGACCAGCCCAAACACCACCACGCTCAACGCAAGCGGTAAGCAAGCCATAAAGCCTGCCCGAAATCCTAAAATTGGCGAAGACACGAGAACCCCCTCATACGCTCGGCCGATCAACAGGACCGGCACAGAGAACAAGGCTAGGGGATTAGGCTGCGCGGGGTCTTGAACGAAATTGCGCCTTACATGGCGTTATCAATGCGCGTCAACCGGCTCCAAATCATTCTGCTTGATCGCGGCCAGGGCAAGATCGCGGCTGGTGGCAATGGCCATCGCCGTGCCGTCGGCCCCGAAGATTCCGTAGGCGGGCTGGCCGTCATGAATAACCGGCTTCACATAGGCGACACCGCCGGAACCAAGCGCGGCAAAATCGCTGGGGGTAAAACTGGTAGGGCGTTGCATGAACACCATAGTATCGTCCTTTCTTCTCTGACCTTTCGTGTGAGCCTGCCCTTGGCCCGGCTCCAACGACAGTGACACGGGTTCAGCATCACTTACCCAGTATCACTGAGATGGGGGGGCTTTGTCCCCTCCGTAAGATCACTGTGACGGGAAAATCCTTAAAGAGATCTTACGGCGCGTGTAACAAACATCGCGCCGATGCGGCTATTCGGGGGCTACGTCCAGGGTGGGCGCTTTCGGTGTGGCTTTCGGCGGGGTTTTGATTTCCACCGTCCGCACGGTCACTTCTGGAAGAGGCCGGTGTAGATCGACGTTCAGCAGACCGTTGTCGATCTCGGCCCCAATCACTTCAATGCCTTCCACCAGCACAAACGTCCGCTGAAACTGCCGTGCGGCAATGCCCCGGTGCAGGAAAACGCGGTTGGAATCGTCTTGCTGACGCCCTCGGATCACGAGTTGGTTATTCTCGATCTGGATGGACAAATCCTCGCGGCGGAACCCGGCAACCGCCAAGGTAATCCGCAACCGATCTTCGCCTGTTTGCTCGATATTATAGGGCGGATAGCCCTCATTGGCTCCCTTGGCGATCCGGTCGAGCGTGCGCTCGACGTGTTCAAAGCCCAAGAGAAACGGCGAGTGAAGCACTGAAACGCGCGTCATGAAATCCCTTCTCCTTCAGATAAAGCGAGCGGGTGTTAGCCCTCCAACCCGTCAAAACGGCATTGGGGAGCATCGGTTAACCCCACTTACATGGCACTTGGCGCGCGGTTCATCAAGGGGGCAGGTGATCTACTCCACCGACGGCATCCTTCCCCCCATACCGACAAAATTCAACCACCGGGCATCGAAAACACTCTGGCTTGCGGGCCTTGCAGATATAGCGCCCGTGCAGAATGAGCCAGTGGTGAGCGTGGAGCAGCCAGCGTTTTGGGATGCGCTTCAGCAACCCCTCTTCCACGGCCAGCGGGGTTGCACCGGGGGCCAGGCCCGTACGGTTGCCGAGGCGGAAGATGTGCGTATCGACCGCCATGGTTGCTTGCCCGAAGAAGACGTTCAGCACCACATTCGCGGTTTTGCGCCCCACGCCGGGCAAGGCTTCCAAAGCCTCGCGCGTGCCGGGAACCGCGCTGGCGTGGTTGGCGATCAACTGCTGACTGAGGGCCAGCACATTCTTGGCCTTGGCGTTGAACAAACCGATGGTTTTGATGTGGTCGCGAATACCGGCTTCCCCCAAAGCCACCATTGCCTCCGGTGTGGCTGCTGCCGCGAACAGACCGCGCGTGGCTTTATTCACCGACACGTCGGTTGCCTGAGCCGACAGCACGACCGCGACCAGCAGCGTGAAAGCGCTCGTGAACTCAAGCTCGGTTTTCGGTTCCGGGTTGGCAGCGGCGAGGGTCGCGAAAAACCCTTCGATGGCGGCTTTCGTCATTTTTGGGGACTGGATTTTTTGGGAGGGGGGATGTTGGGGGTCGGCCATTGTATCCTCGGGCGGCAGCGGCAAGCGTTGACTTTGCCGGTCTGCGGCGCAAGATCAAGTCTATCGTGACGCAAGCCCCGCTCTTCGCCCCCGATGGCCCCGAGGCCATACCCGATACCGGACCCGTGCTGTTCGATGCCGAATTGCGCCCGCACCGTTCGCTTTCGGTAAAAGGGTTTCGCGTGCTGATGGCGGCGGTGATTGGTGTGAACGTGATTGCGGGCGGGGCCGTATTCGTGGCCGGGGCCTGGCCGGTGATTGGTTTTATGGGTGTGGATGTGCTGCTGATCTACGCCGCGTTTCGCGCGTCCTACCGGGCGGCGCGGCGGCGGGAGAAGCTGCGCCTTACCGCCGATTGGCTAACGATCCAGCGCATTGATCCGACAGGCCGGGGCGAAACCGAAACCCTACGCCCCTATTGGCTGCGGGTGGAGCTGGAAGAACCCGCAGCCCCCTCAACCCCGCTCACGCTGTGGAGCCACGGGCGCGGAACGCAGGTGGGCAGCTTCCTTCCGCCTGCCGAACGGGAACGGCTAGCGGGAGCATTGCGGGCTGCACTCACCTCTTTGAAATTATAGTACCCTATTGAAGTATGCCACTCAATATGTCCGCTTCATTTTTTAATGAAACAATATTTTTAGATAGTAATATCTTTAATATCCCATCGTATGTTTCCGGGCTTTCATTCAGAAAATTAGAGCATATAAATTCCATAGATTCGATTAATTTTGTTAATCGATTGCCATATATAGGTTCATGATGAGCGACTCTATTTCTGGATTGATAGATTACTTCAAGGTGAGCGCCGACAATTGATCTGTCAATCGATTTGTTAGGAAAAATCTTCCTTAAGCACCTTTTCCATAAGGTTGCTTCGTAATCGTCTGATAAAAGCCTCTTCCAAAAGAAAATTGTCATTTGAGCAATCACTTGGTCGTTTGTAATTATAATTCCCCCTTGCCTGAGCTTTATTTTCTTTATGTGGCTAGGGTTGCTTGATAAGATGTTGGGTGATATATTGATATCTAGCGTTATTTTCTGACGAGATTTCATCTTGCTATATAGTGCTTTTTGAGCTGCCTTTTTCGCATCCTTTATTTTTTTCTCTTCTGATGTTTTCCAATGTAATCCCGATATTGGATTTATGAGCCAATCTTTTGAATTAAACGTGTTTTCAATTTTATTTGATATTGCGTTTCTTAAAAAAATCTCTATTAAACTAATTATCGGCATAATTTCGGCAGAAATTGTCATTACTTGTGCATGTATTGTTATTAAACTAATATCATCTCTTTGTGTGTTTCTGAAAACTGATAATCTCTCCAGAGAAAGCAGCTCAATGACTTGGGCAATCTCATTTTCTTGCAGACGTATTGACATTCGTCGATAAATCCATCATGTTGAAGATGCAACGTTGGGAATATGTGGGCAGCTTGGTCTTCCGTAGCGCACACCTGACGCGTAGAAGGGGCGTCTCTTGAGGCGCTCCTTCTACTATTTTTATAAACTATTTGGTTTGTTTTTGCTACTATCAATAAGTCGTAAATCCTAATGCGTTACCATCAGCCGGTCGCGCGCGCGCTCGAGGCTGGTAATGAGATCCTTGCCCATCTGCCCGCCTTCGCCTTTGATTTTTTCGCGAATTACGGCGTTGATCCCGTCGATATGAGTGCGGATGAACTCGAAAAGCTGGTCGCTGGCCTCAGAAATATCCAGCGTGCATTCATACAAAGACCGCCCGAAGACCGTAATCAGCGGGTAGCCGAAGGTGGAGCCTTGGCCGCGCAGATCATGGGCGATCTTGTTGATGCTTTGGATCGGAATAATCCGTTTGCGCGGGTCCAGCGCGCGGCCCGAACGGTGGGCCTCGTAAAGCTGTTGGATTGAGCCGCGCACCCAATCCGAATAATCTTCCTCCATCCGGTCCAACTGCTGTTCGGCCTGGTGCAGCAAGCTGGGGTCGATAACCAACGGCCCCCGCCCAATGCCCGCGATTTTCTCGCGCAAGCGGTTCGGCAGTTTGAACACAAAGGCTTTAGCATTCGGGTTGACCGAGCGTAAGCGCGAGCCGCTGTAGAGGATTTCCAGGTCTTTCTCGGTAGCAATCCGGCGGTCAACATCATTATAAGGCCGCACTTGGCGGCGTCGGTCGGGGCCGAAATAGTCGCGCGTGTAGATATACGGGCGCGGCGCATCAATGGCGGAAATCATATGATTGGCGACGGCTTTAACCGAAAACGGTTTGGCCAGAAACTCAGTCACGCCTAAATCGCGCACTTCGCGCACTTTATCGCCGTCAGCGGCCCCGGAAATCATGACGAAGGGGATGAAACGATCTGGCGAATCTTCGCTTTGGCGCACCCAGCGCAGCACCATCGCGCCATTGATCGGCGACATGATGTAATCACAGATGATGAGATCGGGCACCAACGCTTGCGCGGCGGCGGCATTCTTGCCGATGGAGCGCAGGTGCGTAATCGCGCCCCCCCCCTCTTCCATCGCCACGATCCGGCCCACTTTGAGCGCGCGCAGAATCTCCGCCAGCATCCCTCGGAAAAAGGGGCTGTCTTCGATTATCAGCACGCTTAGGCGCTCGAACACGGGTGTTCTCCGTCAAGTGGGTCGGCATTTAAGCGTTTGGCCTACTATAATGCTCATAAAAGTCAACCTAAAATGCTTGCCAAAATGCGCGGCTGTGATGTTCCTGACGGCTTTGGAGGCGCGCGGGGCCGTTGCCGGAACGGTTTTGCCTGCCTATAACAGCCTCTAAGGTGATGTCTTGAAGACGCAAAAGGATTTCGGATGACCCGGACCCCGGCACAGGGCACCTGTTTGTTGCGCGATTTAACCTCTCTGCCCGAACACCTGCGGGGTGGGGCAGTGGCGGTTGGTAATTTCGATGGGGTCCATTTGGGCCACCGCGCGGTGATCGCGGCGGCGCGGGCTGTTGCCGAGGCGCAGGGGTTGCCGCTGTTGGCCCTCACCTTCGAGCCGCACCCGCGCAGCCTATTCGCTCGCCTCAATGGCAAAGGCTCGCCCGACCCCTTCCGCCTGACGCCGGGGATGACGAAGATCAAAGCGCTGGCGGAGTTAGGGCTGGCGGCGGTTCTCTCCTTGCGCTTCACTCCGGCGTTCGCCCAACAAACGCCGGACGATTTTATTCAGCGCGTGTTGATTGATGGGCTTGGCGTGCGCCATGTCGCCATTGGGCATGATTTCTGTTTTGGGCGCGGGCGCGCCGGGAACGCGGGCACCTTGAGCGCGGCGGGTTCGTTCACGGTTTCCGCGCTGCCCCCGCAACGCCGGGCCGAGGGAGATGGGGCGGGGGAGGCGTTTGCCTCGACCCTGATTCGCGATCACTTACGCGCGGGCCGGGTGGAAGAGGCGGCGGCGCTGCTCGGGCGACCGTTCACCATCACGGGCCGCGTGCGTCACGGCGATAAGCGCGGGCGGACCCTTGGGTTCCCCACGGCAAACATCGACTTAGGCGAGTATCTGCGCCCGGCGTTAGGCGTCTATGCGGTTACGGTGGAAGCCGATGGGCAGTTCTATCACGGCGTCGCCAACCTTGGGCGGCGGCCTACGGTGGCGGGGCAGGCCGAGCGGTTGGAAGTGCATCTGTTTGATTTTGCGGGCGATCTTTATGGCCGCAAGCTCACGGTCGCCCTGCGCCATTTCCTGCGGCCAGAACAGAAATTCGATGGGCTGACGGCGCTCACTCGCCAGATTGGCCTCGATGTTGACGCGGCTCGCGACAAGCTGGCAGCGTTCTGTTAAAAGAATGGCCCCATGACCGCTATAAAACCTGCGTCGGTGTACGGCGCAAACATTCAAGCCGCACAGCTTTATTGTGCCCTCGATACTGTCGATCTCGCCCAAGCCCGTCTGTGGGCAGGGCAGGTAGCGGGGCATGTGGATGGCGTGAAGCTGGGGTTAGAGTTTTTTCTGGCCCACGGCCCGGCGGGCGTGCGCGCTATTCAAGGCGTTGGCCTGCCGATTTTTCTCGATTTGAAGCTGCATGATATTCCGAATACAATCGCAGGCGCGGTGCGTGCCGTGGCGGGGTTGGGGGTTGCGGTGATGACGGTCCACGCCAGCGGCGGCAGTGCCATGCTGCGGGCGGCCGTTGAGAGCGCTCAGGAAACAGCGGCGAAAGCAGGGGTTCCCGTGCCAAGCATCGTCGGCGTAACCGTGCTGACCAGCTTGGGTGATGAGGATTTGCAGCAAACTGGCCAACTCGGTCCCCTGCCCGATCAGGTCGTGCGCTTGGCGCAGCTTGCGATTGCAAGTGGTTTGGCCGGGGTGGTTTCGTCGGCGAAGGAAGCGGCCTTGCTCCGCGCTCGTTTGGGGCCGAAGCCGCTGTTGGTGGTTCCTGGCATTCGTCCGACTTGGGCCGACGCGGGCGACCAAAAACGGATCGTGACACCGGGGGAAGCCGTGCGTTTGGGCGGCAGCTTGTTGGTCGTTGGACGGCCCATTACCGCCGCGCGCGACCCCGCAGACGCCGCCCGCCGGGTGCGCGACGACATGATGGCAGCGGCGTGATGCGCCTAACTGGAAATGGTATCGGCACGATGTGCCGACAGAGAGGAGCTTTAAGGGTATGAATTGGCTGACCAATTTCGTCCGTCCGAAAATTCGCGCGCTGGTCAGTCGGGGCGCTGAGATTCCCGATAACCTATGGGTCAAGTGCGACAAGTGCGGCACGATGATTTTCCACCGGGAACTCGAAGCCTCGCTGCACGTGTGCAGCCAATGCGGCAATCACATGCGGATCGACACGGCCAAGCGCCTCTCGCTGATGCTAGACGACGGTTTTACTAAACTGGAAATGCCGAAACCCATCGTCGATCCGTTGAAGTTCCGCGATAAGGAGCGTTATACGGATCGTCTCAAGCGCTCCCACGCTAAAACCACCGAGCCGGATGCGATTTCCTCGGCGGCGGGTACGATTGGCGGGGTTCCGGCGGTCGTGTCGGTCCTAGATTTCAGCTTCATGGGCGGCTCGATGGGGATTGGCGTTGGGGATGGGTTCGTTGCCGCCGCGCGCGAAGCCGTCGCCCGCAAAGCCGCCTTCATCGCCGTTACCGCTTCCGGCGGCGCGCGGATGCAGGAGGGCATTCTGTCGCTCATGCAACTGCCGCGCACCACGATTGCGGTGCAGATGGTGAAGGAAGCCGGGCTGCCCTATATCGTGTTGCTAACCGATCCCACCACGGGCGGCGTTTCCGCCTCGTTTGCCATGCTGGGCGACGTACATCTGGCCGAACCGGGGGCCTATATTGCCTTTGCGGGGGCGCGCGTGATCGAGAGCACGGTGCGTGAAAAGCTGCCCGAAGGCTTCCAGCGCGCCGAATATCTGCTGGAGCACGGAATGCTGGATACAGTGGTGACGCGCGCCGAGTTGCGCGGCACGCTGGCTAAGATTTTGCGCCTGCTGATGCGTGCCGCGCCGCTGCCTGCGCTCGAATCCTCCGCTCCCGTGTCTCCTCCCCTATCGCCCCCCTTGTCTGCGGCCTAAGCGGGAGACCTCGGCGATGACGGAACCTGCGGAACGCTGCCTCGACGTGCTGAAGCGGCTGCAAACGCTCCATCCCAAAGTGATTGATCTCTCATTGGGGCGGATGCAAACCCTGCTCGATAAGCTCGGCAACCCAGAACAAAGCCTGCCGCCCGTCGTGCATGTGGCGGGCACGAATGGCAAAGGCTCGTTGGTCGCTTATCTAAAATCTATTTTCCAAGCCTCGGGTTACAAGCCGCACGCTTATATTTCGCCCCATCTGGTGCGCTTTAACGAGCGTATCAATTTAGCCGGGAACACAATCTCCGACGACGCGCTAAACGCCGTGCTGGAACGGGTGGAAGCCGCCAACAATGGCGCGCCGATTACGTTTTTCGAGATTACGACGGCAGTGGCCTTCGTTGCCTTCTCGCAATATCCCGCCGATGTGTTGCTGCTGGAAGTAGGGCTTGGCGGGCGGCTGGATGCCACCAACGTCATTCCCCCGCCGCTCTTGGCCGCAATCACGCCCATCTCGCTCGATCATCAATACTATCTTGGGGATACGCTGGAAGCGATTGCCGGGGAAAAAGCTGGGATTATTAAAGAAGGCGTTACAGTGGTGAGCGGACCGCAAAGCCCGGAAGCCTTGTCGGTGATTGATTTGCGCGCGGCCTCGGTCGGGGCGTCCGTCCTGGCGAACGGGCGCACGTGGACGGCAACGGCCTGCCCGGAAGGGTTGCGCTACCAGGACGATATCGGCACGCTCGTGCTGCCCAAACCCGCGCTATTCGGCGCGCATCAGATTGATAACGCTGGGACAGCGGTGGCCTGCGCGCTGCAACTCCGCAAGCGCTTCCAGAAGATAACCGCCGTCTCGCTGGCGGAGGGCCTGCGCCGAGTGGTGCATCCCGCCCGGATGCAGCGCCTGATCACTGGCCCGCTGGTCGATGTACTACCAGACACCTGCGAGCTTTGGCTCGACGGTGGCCATAATCCTGGTGCGGGCGAAGCCATAGCGGCGGTGCTGCGCGAATGGCGCGATAGGCCCTTGTTCCTCGTCGTTGGAATGCTTGATTCCAAAGACCCGCGTGGGTTTTTGGCACCGTTGCAGCCGTTCGCGACCGCCATTCGCACCGTCATCATTCCCGAAGAAGCTAACTCGATCCCGGCGGATCGACTGGCGGCGATTGCCCAGGATGTTGGTTTTGCCAACGCCGCCTCGGTCGATTCAGTCTTTGAAGGCTTGCGCGATGTGGCCGATCAAGCGCTGGGCGCGCGGGTGCTGATTTGCGGCTCGCTCTATCTGGCCGGACGGGTGTTGACCGAAAACCACTGCCCACCAGCGGATTAGCGAATGTCTCAGGAGGATGCCATGACCATGACGGCCCCCGTGGTGTTTTCCCCCGTGGTGTTTCTGCACGGCCTTGGTTTGGATGGGCGCTGCTGGACGCCGCAGATCGCAGCGTTACGCGCCCAAGGTATCGCGTGCCACGCTTGGACGATGCCGGGTCATGCCAGCGCGCCTTGGGACGGGCAGCCGCTAAGTTTTGCTGGATTGGCCACGGCTCTTCTTGATTTTTTCGATACACATGAAATAGCCGCAGCGCATCTGGTCGGGCATTCGATGGGCGGGATGCTGGCGCTAGAGGTGGCCGCGACCGCACCGCGCCGCTGCCGCTCGCTCACCTTCATCGGCAGTTCGGCCCTCTTCGGCAGTGCAGATGGCAGCTTTCAGCGCGCTTTTCTGGCGGAACGCTTGGGGCCGCTCGATGCAGGGCAGCGCCTAGCTGATCTTGCTCCAGCGCTGGTGGCAGACCTCTGCCTGCCGACGACCCCGCCAGACGTGGTTTCTGAGTGTGCGGAGGCAATGGCGATGATGGCGGAGGCCGCTTACCGCGCCGCGCTCGCGTGCCTCGTCACCTTCGATCGGCGCGCGGCTTTGGCGGCGCTTCCCATGCCCGTGCTCTGCCTTGCAGGCGAGCACGACCGCCAAGCGCCGCCGCAGGGCGTGGAGCGCATGGCGGGGAAGATTCCGGGCGCGCGGTTCTTGTGTATCCAAGACGCGGCGCATCTGATGATGCTGGAAGCGCCGGGGGCCGTTACTCAAGCAATCCGTGATTTTGCGGCTGAAGCAGACGCCCCCTAAACCTGCATCACCCCTTCCAGCACAAACACGACTGCCCCGCTCAGAAGCGTGCGGGTACCGGTATCTTCCACGAAAAGCTCGCCGCGCCGGGCGCTCAGTTGGCGGGCGCGGAGTTTACTCTTGCCCAAGCGCGCCGCCCAATAGGGCGTGAGGATGCAGTGGAGCGATCCGGTCACAGGATCTTCAGGAATGCCTGCTTTCGGCGCGAACATGCGGCTGACAAAATCCACATCGGCATGATCGCCACTGGCGATGGCCGTCATCGAAACTTCATCCGTCTCGGTCCGGCCTGCCGCCGTGCCTGCCGCCGTGAGCGACACTGAGCGGTGATTGATAGCGGCGATTTTCGTCAGATCCGGTTGGGCGTGTTCGACCGTTGCAGCATCCCGCACGAGGGCGACCAGCCGGTATGCGGCGGTTGGACTGCACAGCAAAGCGAGCACTTCTACGCCAAGCGCATCAGAGACTTGCGTTAAAAGGGCCGCATCCTCGACCGTTTCAGGCACATCGCGCGGAAAATCGAGCCGATAGCCGGGCGTACCATCGGGAAGAGCGATTTTATCCACATACAGCGGGCCGCTGAGGCTGTGAAAGGTAACGCGGTTGGCGCTAGGCTCCAGCCGTTCCAGCACGACGGCAGCACTGGCAAGAGTGGCGTGGCCGCAAAGCTGCACTTCGAGCGCGGGGGTAAACCAGCGAATATCATACTCCACCGCAGGGCCAGGGCGGCGCTGAATGAAGGCGGTTTCCGACAGATTGTTTTCGGCGGCAATCGCCTGCATCAGCGCCGCTGGCAGCGGCTCCGTCAGCGGCATGACGGCGGCGGGGTTGCCGCAAAACCGCTCAGGGGTGAAAGCATCGAGTTGATAGAGCGGCAACGATAGGTTCATGCGGGGATCTTTCCATCGGGATACAGTTGCGCTTCAAGCCGCATTTTCACGGCGGGCCATTCTTCGGGTAGAATCGAAAATACGACTGAGTGACGAAAGCTGCCGTCGCTCATAATCATGTGGTTCCGCAGAATCCCCTCTTCGATGCCGCCCAGGGCCGCAATGGCTCTGCGGGATTGCTGATTAAGGTGGTGAGTTTTCAGCTCTACCCGAACGCACCCAAGCGTCTCGAAGGCATAGCGCAGCATGAGATATTTCGCCTCGCGGTTGGCCCCGCTGCGCTGGCGGCTTGGCACGACGAACGTCCAACCGATTTCCGCACGCTTATGGGCGGCGTCGATATTGCCAAAACGAGTGGAGCCGATAGGCAGGCCGGTGTCGCGGTCGAGCGTGCAGAAGGGAAGTGCGGTTTTCGCCGCCGCCATATTTTCTGCGATCTTCAGAAACTCCGGTACCGCTGCGGCATCCTGCGCCGGAAGCCCGCCGAAATAGCAAAACACGGGCGCGGTGCCGATAGCGGTTTGCAGGCCGGGGCCGTGGGCGACGGTCAAGGGCACCAGAATCACACGCCGCCCGGTGAGGGTTACGGGGGAAAGATCCAAACCCATGCCCTTCTCATGCCTCAACGAAGGCGAGAACCACGCGGCGGTTCCGTTTGCCCTTGTTTTCGATTTTATCGACCCGCACCGGGCCAATCTCGCCCGTGCGCGCGACATGAGTGCCGCCGCAGGGTTGCAGATCGACACCGGGAATATCTATCAGCCGCACGCGGCCTGCCCCGCGCGGTGGTTGCACCGACATGGTTTTGACGAGGCCGGGGTTCGCCTCCAACTCCGCATCGGTAATCCAGCGCTGCCCCACCGGGTGATCGGCAGCGATGAGGGCGTTAAGCTGGGTTTCAATCGCGTCTTTATCGAGCACCAACTCGCCGATGTCGAAATCTAAGCGGCCTTTATCCTCATTCACTTGCCCCCCAGTCACGCCTGCGGGAACAACCGAGGACAGCAGATGCAAACAGGTGTGCATCCGCATCAACCGATGACGACGCGGCCAGTCCAACCGCAGCGTGACGGTATCGCCGACGGAAAACGCCGGGGCCACGTCGGCAAGGTGAACAATCGTGTTCGGATGTGAGCCTTTGCGCGTGTCCATAATCCGCGTTTCTGCCCCACTAGGGCAGACAATCACCCCCGTATCGCCCGGCTGGCCGCCCCCCGTGGGGTAAAACAGCGTGCGATCCAGCAGAATTTCGATACCTTTTTCCGTTTCAGTGACGGCGAGAACCACCGCGCCCGCTTCGGTTTGATAGGCGTCGGCGCGGAACAGATCCTCGGTGGGTGGAGCGATTGTCTCGGTCATGGAAGCAAGTTCCTGCGGCAGAAGAGAGGGACGGCGCGACGTTAGCCAGTGCTGCGACCACAGGGGCCACAGCGCGGGGCGATGGCGCGCCGGATCAGGTCCAATTAGGAAAGCGCACATTCTCCCCCTCCCGCAAGCGGCTTTGCTCCTTTAAGTCCTTCAAGCCAATATCGTGGCGCAGATGGTCGGGAATCTCGCGGGCTTGGCGGCGCAAACGCGCGGCCCGATTGGCATCCCCCAGGGCCAGGAACGGCATGGCGAGCAGACGTAGGACTTTGGCGAAAACGGTGGCGGGCGACGAAGCGGGCATGTCTTTGGCGCAGCAAGCGGCGTCGGCGAGGGAGATATAAACCATTTTATGGGCCATTGTCTGTCTCCTTACGGGTACAATTAGCGGTAAGTGTCTCTATCTCGGTCTGTTTTCAGGGCTATGTCGAGATTAAAATTGTTCTGATGACAAAATTGTTCGGTAAAATTTAATGACAATGAGGAGCATTGTCTTTCTAAAAGGGGGACAATGATGCTCGACAGGTCGTGCTCCCCGCGCTAAACTGCGGTTATAAGGAGATGCCATGACTGCTTTGCTCGATGCACCCGCCCGCAACGCTGGCCCATTGGCCCCCGCCCGTTCGGGGGATAGCTGGATACCGGACCTAAGCCGCTTTAACGGGCCGCGCTATAAGGCGATTGCCGATGCGCTGGCAGCGGACATCGAGCAAAATCGCCTCCCCTCCGGCACGCGGCTACCGACGCACCGCGATCTTGCGTACCGGCTGAAGGTGACGGTCGGCACGGTCACGCGGGCCTATTCCGAGGCGGAAAAACGCGGTTTGATTGGCGGAGAAGTTGGGCGCGGAACCTTTGTGCGGCCCCGGTTGGAGCCAGTTACCGCGCAAGCCCTAAACCCGGCAGACGACATGATCGACCTTGCCATCAATGTCTCTGCCAATAACGTGGGGAGCGAGGCCGAGTCCCTAAGCCGAACGCTGGTCGATATTAGCCTGAGCGGCGCAGTTCAGCCGTTTCTATCCTATCAGCCGCACCTTGGGATGCCCGCGCATCGGGCGGCGATGGCGCAGTTTATCGCCCGGCCTGGGTTTGCGCCGGAGCCTGAAACCGTGTTCCTGACCTCCGGCGCGCAGCACGCGCTGCTGATGGCGCTATCGGCGGTGGCGGCACCGGGCGATACTATTGCCTGCGATACGCTCACCTATGGCGGGCTGAAATCGGCAGCGCGGCTGATGCATCTCCGCACCAAGGGCCTGCCCTCGGACGAAGCCGGGATTGTGCCGGAAGCCTTCGAAGCCGCCTGCCGCGAAGGGCTGGTGAAGGCGCTCTACTGTATGCCGACCATACAAAACCCAACGGCGATTATCTGGAGCGCGGCACGCCGGGCGCAAATCGCCGCCCTTGCCCAGCGCTACCGCGTGGCAATTTTGGAAGATGATGTCTATGGGTTTCTCGTGCCCGAAGCCCCGTTGCCTCTACACGCCTATGCCCCCGATCAGGTCTATTATCTCAGTTCAACGTCGAAAAGCCTGGCGGCGGGCCTGCGGATTGGCGCGCTGGTTGCCCCCGGCGATGCGGCGGCACGGATTGCGAGCGGTGTTCGCACAACAGTGTGGATGGCACCGCCACTGATGGCCGAAATCGTTCGCCGTTGGGTAGAAGATGGGACAGCGCAGCGGCTGATCGAAGAAAAGCGGATCGAAGGCGCCGCCCGTCAAGCCCTGGCCCGCCAAGCCCTTGGTGCTTACGGTCTCGTTCCGCGCCCCTGTCATCCGAATGCCTATCATATGTGGCTTGATCTACCGGAAGGCTGGCGCGACGATGTGTTGCTGCCCGCCGCCCGCCGCGAGGGCGTGATCCTCTCCCCCACGGCGGCTTTCTGCGTCGGGCGCACGGTAAGCGATGGCATCCGCCTCGCTCTTGGCACGCCGCGCAGCCGGGCGGATGTGGTACGGGGGTTCGATATTCTGGGCCGGCTGCTCGGCGCGAACCGCAAGGCGGCAGATTTAGCGGTGGAGGAAAGCGTGATCTAGAGCCGCGCGCCTTAACTCTGGCGCGGCTCTAGAAGCCGCCATTGAGGCGGCGGCCAAGGGCGCGGATGCGCCCGGCCAAGCGCTTGGCGCGTCAAACGCACCTGGCGGCGAGGGCTAAAATAAAGCTAGAGGATCGTGCGTCATAGTTGACGCACGATCCTCTAACACGCCACCACATTCACCGCGAGACCGCCTTGAGCGGTTTCCTTGTATTTCGTCATCATATCATGCCCCGTTTGGCGCATGGTTTCGATGACCTGATCGAGCGAGACGCGGTGAGTACCATCGCCTTGCAGGGCCAGAGCGGCGGCGTTGATCGCCTTAACCGCCCCCATCGCATTGCGCTCGATACAGGGGATCTGCACGAGGCCGCCAATGGGATCGCAGGTTAGCCCTAGATTATGCTCCATCCCGATTTCAGCCGCATTTTCGATCTGGGCATTGCTTCCGCCGAGGGCGGCGGCAAGCCCGGCGGCGGCCATCGAACAGGCAACGCCAACCTCCCCCTGACACCCAACCTCCGCACCCGAAATCGACGCGCGGGTTTTGAACAGGCTGCCAATGGCGGTAGCGGTGAGTAGAAACTCGAAGATTTTCTGCTCGTCGGAGCCTTCAGGCCAACAATCGACGAAATAATGCAGCACGGCAGGAACCAACCCCGCCGCCCCATTCGTTGGCGCGGTAACGACACGGCCCCCGCAGGCGTTTTCCTCGTTCACGGCAATCGCATACAGACTGGCGCGCTCGAACGACAGAGTGGGCGACGGTTGATTGGCGGCAAGGCTGCGCTGCATCGCCCGGTAGAGGCCAGGGGCGCGGCGTTTAACGCGCAAGCCGCCCGGCAACTGGCCCTCGGTAGCAAGACCGCGCTTTGTGCAGGCGCGCATCGCCTCCCACACGGCGCGCAAGTGCTCCTCCACCTCGGCACGCGGGCGTTGCGCGACCTCGTTCGCCATAACCATTTGCGCGATGGTGAGGCCAAACGTCATGCCCATGCCCAACAGTTCCGACCCCGACTTGAACGGAAACGGCAAAACCGGCCCTGACGTTTGCCCGCCGCGCTCAAACTCTTCCTCATCCAAAATAAACCCGCCGCCGATCGAATAGGAAATCCGCGTTAGCAGGGCCGTTCCTGTCGCATCGAACGCGGTGAAGCGCATCCCGTTGGTGTGGCGGGGCAGCGTATCCAGCATCTGAAACAGCAAATCGGTGGTTTGGATGAAGCCGATCTCGAAGGCTCCCGCCAGCGCCAAACGCTGTTCAGTGGCGATCTGCTGCACCAAAGGCTGCACGTTATCCGGCTCAATCCGATCTGGCAGGTGCCCGGCCAGCCCCAGAATCACGGCGGTATCGGTGGCATGACCGCGCCCGGTGAGAGCGAGCGACCCGAAAAGCTCGGCCTGTACGCGCGCGACACGCGGCAGCAGCCCCGCTTGCGCCAGCGCCTCCCCGAAGCGATAGGCGGCTTTCATCGGCCCCACGGTGTGAGAACTCGACGGACCAAGGCCGATCTTGAAGAGATCGAAAAGGCTAACGCTCATTGGGGAACCGCGACAGTTGGGGATGATGAGGAAGGGGCAGACACAGACGGCGCGACAGAGGGCGCGATAGAGGGCGTGCGGCCCGAGAGCGCGGCGGCCAAGCTCGTAGAAATCGCATGTTCGCAGTGCGCGGCCAGGGCTTTCCGGCTGCGAAGCTCGGCCAGGGTTACGGGCGGATGAAAGGTAACCGCGGCGGTGATCTTGCCCAGGCCCGCCAGTCGCAGCAGGTGCGGCCCCATATCCATATCGCCATACCAGGCCAGGAACGGGCGCAAAGCCCGGCCCATTGGAATGCCGTTAATCATTGTGTAGGCGATGGAGACCGGCTGCACCCGCAACGGCCCCTGCCCACTGTCAATCGCGGCCACGCTGAACAGCGCACTTTTGAACGGGAGCACGCGGTTGCCGTCGCTGCTGGTGCCTTCGGGAAACAAAATAAGATTGTCACCCGCGTGCAGGCGCACGGCGATATCATTGCGCTGGGTCTCTGTGGAGCCGCGTTTGCGGTCCACGAACACAGTGCGCTGAAGTTTCGCCAATAGGCCAAACAGAGGCCAAGTGCCAACCTCGGTTTTCGCAACGAAACTGCCGGGAATCAGCGCGCCCAGCAGGCTTATATCAATGTATCCGCCGTGATTGGCAACAAACAGCGTTGGGTTCTGCACAGAACGCTCCCCCCGCACCTCGATCTGGACGCCGAGAATCCGCAAACAGCGGCGATGATACCAGACGGGGAAGCGCGTTTGTGCCGATGCGCCTAAAGCGACCGCGACAAGTTGCACGGGTAGGCACAGAAGAGTAAAACCGACATAGACCAGCAACCGCGCCGCCGCGAGGGGAAGGGAGCCGATGCCCGCCATCATGTCGTTCATGGCTGCCCCATCGTGCTTATGCTACCCCGGCGATCTCGTCGCCCGCGCTGTCCCCCGAGCTGCTGTCCCCCGTGCCGGAGACCGCGCCGCCCGTCGTGCGGCTATAATGGTTCAGATATTTTTCGGTGATAAGGTCAGTTTTTACCAAAATACACACATCAACCGTATTGAATTGATCGTCGATCACCGCGCCGTCGCCGATGAAACCGCCCAAGCGCAGATAGCCTTTGATAAGCGGCGGCAGATCGGCCAAGGCGCGTTTCATATCCACCGCCTCTTTTGGCATCCTGTCCAACCCAACATAACGACCTTCCAGGGCGCGCGCGCGCAACGCTTCTGGGGCAAGATGGTAGTGATGCAGATAGGAGAGCGGCAACGCATGTACGTCGGCATCAATCCCCGGCAGGCTGGCGCAGCCGAACATCAGCGCAATATCGTGATGGAAAACGTAAGAGGCGATACCGCGCCACAGCAACTGCATCGTCGGGCGCGTGCGATAACGGGTATCGACACAGCTTCGGCCCAACTCCAGCAGCTTACCGCCCAAACTAAGCAATGGGCTAATATCGAACTCGTGACGGGTATAGAAACCGCCGCAGGCATCGGCTGCCGGTTTGCGGATCAGCCGATAGGTGCCGACAACCGCATCGGCCCCAACGCCCAACGCATGATCGAGCACCAATAGGTGATCGCAAGTTGCGTCATAGGCATCGACATCACGCTGGGCGGCCAGAGTGGCACTATCAGGCTTGGCCTGCATTTCATCATAGAAAATGCGATACCGGAGCGCTTGCGCGGCATCTAGCTCCGCCGCCGATTCGGCCAGACGGACCTCCAGAGTCCCGGTCTTTAACTCGCCCGCCAAGCGATGCGGAGTTAGATCGCCCGCCAAGCGATGCGGGGTTAACTCGCCCGCCAAGCGATGTGTGACCAGTTCAAGCTCGTGACCCATCTTGATCAAGTACCTTTCTCCGGTTCCGGCTTATCTAGCCGAACCCCATAGAGTTCCAGCCGATGATCGACCAGCCGATAGCCCAAGGTTTCAGCAATCTTCCGCTGTAAATCTTCAATATCGCTGTTCTGAAACTCGATCACGGCACCGGAATCGACATCAATCAAATGATCGTGATGCTCCTCGGGCAGCTCTTCATAGCGTGCCCGGCCATCGCCGAAATCATGACGTTCCAAAATGTTCGCTTCTTCAAGCAGGCGCACTGTTCGATAGACCGTGGCGATAGAAATGCGTGGATCGAGGCTGGTCGCGCGCCGATACAGCATTTCCACATCGGGATGATCCGATGCGTCCGACAGAACGCGGGCGATGATGCGCCGCTGTTCGGTCATCTTCAGCCCTTTATCAATGCACAAGCGCTCAAGGCGCGAGAGTGTCTCCTGTGGCACGGAAAAGCCCTCCTCACTCGCCTTCTTATACCCGAAAAGATCGGGCGCACACAGCTACCTTATGGCAACCGATTAAATAGCAGCCCATCGGCCTGCAAAACCGCACAGACTCGGGATTTGCTCTTATCACGCAGGGTTAAATCTACCCCAAAGCCGATAATCCTATAACAACAAGGGCGGAAGGATTTCTCCTACCGCCCTTATCATTCTAGTTGATCACTAGAAAATAGCTAAGCCTACTTGGCCAAACCGCGCCGCGAACGCGTGCCGAGGCCAATTTGCTTGGCCAACGAGCTACGCTGCGTTGCATAATTCGGCGCAACCATCGGGTAGTCACTGGCAAGATCCCAGCGTTCCCGATACTGGTCCGGAGTCATGTTGAAAGCCGTTTTCAGATGACGCTTGAGCATCTTCAGTTTTTTGCCGTCTTCAAGACAGATAATGTAATCGGGCGTAACCGATTTCTTTATAGGCACTGCCGGAACCGGCTTCTCTGGAACCACTTCAATAGGGGTGCCCAGATTGGTTAGTGCGCCATAGACTTGACGGATAAGACCCGGCAAATCTCCGACAGGCACGGAGTTATTGGATAAGTAGGCCGCAACCACGTTTGTGGTCAGCGTCGTAAGGTCTCGTGAAGTGCTGTCGTCCGACATTGCTATCTATTCCATGTCGCTTAATACTGCGTACTGTATAGAGTGCCTTGAGCGGGCTTGCAATCTTTTTACAAGTCCATCGCTTAAAAAGTTCAATGCAACGCCTTAAAAACAAATTTCTTTAAGATAACAACTGTTAATCAGCCGAGCAAATCACGGCGCATCACCAAGGCCGCCTCCCGCGATCCATCCAAGTGGGCGTAATAATCCTTACGCTTGCCCACCTGCTGAAACCCGAATGACTCGTACAATCCGCTAGCAGGTTTATTGCTTTCGGCAACTTCTAAAAACAACACATGGCCGCCTGATACCGCGAGTCGCGCGCAAACACCTGATAGTAAGAGCTTTCCTACGCCGCGTTGGCGGGCTTCCCGCAAAACCCCCAAGGTTAGAATTTCACCTTCACCCACCGTAATACGGCAGAGGGCAAAGCCTAACGGGCGCTCACGCCAATCTAGCGCGAGAAAACCAAACACGCCGCCCGCTTGCATAAGATCGAGGAAGGTTTGCGGTCGCCACCCTTCCTCGAAACACGCGCCATGCAGGGCCGAAAGAAGGGAAACATGCGCCACCCCAAGATCGACCAAACGCGGCGGCAGTGGCGATAGGCTGCCTGTGGTCATGACGGAGGCCGGAGGTGAGCGAGAATACCGCCACCCTTCGGTACCAGCGCGTCGGGCGGGCGCAGATACAAGGGCGATGCTGGGGGCAGACCGCCACCCGCCACCTGGGCCGCCCGCCAAATAGTGCAGGCGTAACGCGCGAGGGCCGCAATCGCGGGCGGGCCGCTTGGCACGCGCTCCAACGCCAAACCGTCCAGAGCGGGAAGCCCGGCAGCATCGCCGGTTACGCGCAGCAGGCCGGGCCGTTCCGCCAGCAAGCGTTCGGCTAGGGCGCGCACTGCGTCTGGGGTCAGGACCTGCGGCTCCGTCAGCGCCCCCCCTGCCGCATCGACGGCCTGAACGAACACCTCTTGGCGCTTACTCTCTAACAAAATCAACACTGTTTCGGGTAAGGGCGCGCAGTTGGGGGCGAGGCCGGCAGCGAGAGTTGCAAAAGTGGCGGCAAAACTGCCAATGCCAAACACGGGCCGCCCCGTTGCCAGTCCAATCCCGCGCGCTGCCGCCAATCCCAACCGAATTCCTGTAAACGAGCCGGGGCCGACAGTGGCCGCAATCGCCATGAGATCGGGATAGGCCACGCCTGCCGCGCGCTGAACTGCGGCGATGATTGGCAGTAAGGCTTCCACCTGTCCGCGCGGCATGAGGCGGCTATCGGCACTGAGCAGCACCCCCGTTTCAAGCGCGATGATTCCGACCGAAACCGCTGCCGCGCTGCAGTCGAGTACCAACACTGCACCCATCATGCTCTGCCCCCGCACGCGGCAGGATGGCGGGGCGCGCGGCACGGTGCTATCACAAGGAAGAACGAGATAGAGGGAAACATTGGAATGTCCTTGGTCCGCATAACGCCTGATCTCTACCCCGTGGATATTGCCCTTGCCTATGCGACCGCCGAGAATGTGACTGGGCGACCGCTCTATGCAGCGGCCCCCTGCTACTTGCACAAGGATGCCGCTGCGGCCCTGGCACGCGCCTGCGCCCTGGCAGCGCCCCATGGGCTAAGGTTTCGTCTCTTTGATGCCTTCCGCCCGCCAGAAGCGCAATGGGTTCTGTGGAACCACACCCCAAATTCCGATTTCGTCGCCGATCCGCGCAAAGGCTCGCCCCATTCGCGCGGCGTGGCTATTGATCTGACGTTGATTGATGCGAAGGGCAAAGCACTCGATATGGGCACGCCGTTCGATGATTTTACCGACCGCTCGCACCACGCCCGTACCGATATTAGCCCCGATGCCCAGCGCAATCGGTTGCTGCTGCTTGGGCTGATGTCGGCGGCGGGGTGGGATTTTTATTCAAAAGAATGGTGGCATTATCAACTCTTTAACGCGCGCAGCTATCCACTCATCAGCGATAGCGCCCTGCCGGATCGGATGATGCCGCGAGGCTGACGTAAGGCGTGGGACTGGACAAACCGGGGGAGGGCCTCCAAGTTTGTTCTTGGGGGAGATAATGGGTTCTACGAACAAAGCGATTGCGCGGCGAGGCTTCTGGCTTTGGAAGCGCTTTTGTCGCCGTGCCGTACTGTGCGCGGCGTTCAGCTTTGCGCCGATCTTGCCGTGGGCCGCGCACGCCGAAACCGGGATCGACGCAACATTGCCGCGCGCGGTTATTCTCAGCTACAGCCGCATCGGCGACGATTCAGGCGCGACCGGCTCCAACATCTCCGTCGAAAATTTTGAAGCGCATCTGGCGGAACTCCGCAGCGGCGAGTTCACCGTGCTGCCCGTGCCGGAGATTATCGCGGCCTTGCGTGCCAATCGCCCGCTGCCAGACCGCACTGTCGGCATTCTGTTCGATGAACCCCATAGCTCGATCTACACGCAGGCATGGCCGCGCCTGCGCGCCGCCCGCTTGCCCGCAACCCTGTTCGTTGCTACCGATACCGTGGACAGGGCCGGACCGGACACGCTGTCCTGGTCCGAAATTCGCGATATGGCGGGCGAAGGTTTGGAGCTTGGCAATCAAACCGCCTCCTACCCGCATCTGTTAAGCATCGAGCGCGCCTATTTTCTGGGGCAAATCGCCCGCGCTGCCGACCGGATTCGCGGCGAGACGGGCCGAAAGCCCCGGCTGTTCGCCTATCCTTTCGGCGAGCACAACGCCGCCACACGCGCGCTTGTGGCGGCAGAAGGCTATGAAGCGGCGTTTGCCCAGCAGTCCGGCGTTGCCCACGCCCGGCTTGACCCCTACGCGCTGCCGCGTTTTGCCATGAACGATCCCTTCGCCTCGGTCGAGCGCCTGCGCCTCGCTATGCAAGCGCTGCCCCTGCTGGTATCGGACATTACCCCGACCGATATGGCGCTCGATAGCACAACGCCCGCCATCGGCTTCACGCTCGATCCGATGATGGGCGGGAATGCCGCGCAAAACCTCGCCTGCTTCGTCTCCGGTATTGGCCGCGCCGATGTGCAGGAGTTGGGTGAGCGCCGCGTGGAAGTGCGCCTGCGGGAAGCCCTCCCCTCCGGTCGGTCGCGCTTGAATTGCACATTGCCCGCGAGCGATGGGCGCTGGCGCTGGTTCGGGCTTCAGTTCGTCGCGCCCTAACCGCTCTATCTTCTAAAAAGACGGTTATGCTGACCTATCTTTGAGTCAAAAAAGAGTCGTAATTCGGCTGTGACATCCTATATCTTGGATCCAGAAGAAGTCCGTCTCGTAGATTGACAGGAGACACAGAATGATTGTCCCACCGATCAATCCGGTTGCCGTCGCCTTGGCAGGTGCCGCACAGGCCAAACCGCAACCGGCAACCCCCCCTACCGCCGCGCAAACCCAGCGCGCCATGAAGCCCGCTCCCAAGGGCGAGCAAACCCGCACCCGCGACAAGCGCGACCGCGAGGGTGAGCGCGAGGTAGATTTGGGCCAGCAGCAGCGGCACTCGCTTGATTTGAGCGTGTGAGAGGCTCAGAGGCTGTTTGGAAATTCGGCGGCTGAGAGCCTGCGAGGGATTTTTGGGGCCTGATAGGAGCCAAGTGCAGCAGATATCGAGACTATCTGCAAGATTGGCGACGCAGCAGGACACGAAAAGACCCGCAGGATCGACCCGCCCGGCATTTTCAAACAGGCTCTCAGGCGCTCTTTAATACGGGCTGCTCCCCCGAGTCGTCAGCAGCCCATTGGCTTCGATTGTAATTGTGTTGTCTCACATACATATCAATTTATCCAAAGTATCACAGCCACTTTAATCTCAACTATTATATAAATCCTCTGATTGACTCTGTCACGAGCAAGTCACAGCCCTCCCCTATCTTCTATCGTAGCAATTTGTTAACATATGCTCTGCCGTTGTGATGGAGAGACCTATGACCGAATTTTCCTTCTCCTCTGGCGTGAATACCCATAGCGATCATCCCGACTATACGATTGAAGCCCGGATTGATGGCGAGTGGGTCGCGCAACAGGAAGCCCGCAGCTTGGAAACGGCGCTCCTTCAGGTGCGGAAGCTCGTTCCGACGATGGGGGCGAAAAACGTCCGTATTGTTAGCGAGGCCGAGAACGGTAAGCGCCGTCTCTATTCGGTGCAATATCAGCCGCCCGCTGTACCGTCTCGCCTCCGCGCGCCCCCCGCCTTGGGCAATCGCATCGCCAACCTGCGCGGCGCACCGATGGGGCCTGCGGTTGCGAAGATGATGCTGCTGGTTGTTCTGGGCGCGGCCTGCGGCATGGTCGGCGTGATCGTGTTCCAGCTTCTCCATATGATCGACGGGCTTGTTGTTGGACTTTAGAGCAAATCCCGAGCAGGTGGAATCACCCCTTAAGGGCTTTGCGGATACCTGCCGCAATATCGTCGGGCTTACTCTCGTGCGTGTAATGGGCCTTATAGTGACCGTCGCGGCCCATGATGAAAATAATCGACGAGTGATCCATCAAATACTCGGCTTGATCTTTGGTCTGGTCCGATTTGCGATAATAAACGCGGTAGGCTTTCGCGGCGGTGGCGATTTGCTCAGGGGAACCTGTTAGGCCGATTATCTGGGCGTGAAACTGCGCCACATATTCTTTTAAGACTGCGCTGGTGTCGCGGGCCGGATCAATCGTGATGAACAGCGGCGCAATCTCCGCCCGCTCCGCCTCGGTCAGCACGTCCAGCCCTTCGGCGAGGCGCTGAAGGCCGGTCGGGCAAACGTCCGGGCAGAAGGTAAATCCGAAATACACCAGCAGCAGCTTTCCCGCAAACTCAGCGTTGGTGCGGGTTTTGCCATCGTGATCGACCAGAGTGAAGGCCCCGCCCACCAATGGCGCACCGGTGCTGCGGCCTTCCTGGGCAGTGCCGATGGGGCGATCCGAGGTGAGCAAGGCCGCCATCACGCCAATCCCTGCCACCACCACCAGCACAGCGGCAACAATGAACAGGCGTAACCCGGCAGGCATGGCGGCAAAGCCGCTGGGGGTCTTGGGGGCAGTCATTTCGTTTTCCTATCCGTCTAATCTTCGGCTTAGGTCCAGAACCTCGCGGCCCGTCGCGGTTAGCCGATGCGGCGCATCTTCGTGTTCCGCCCCAGACATAGCGACTTCTACCAGATCGTGCCCACGCAATTCCCGCAGGCTTGACCGGACGCGCCACAAGGGCATCCCTGTTTGTGCCGCGAGGGCGGGGGCCGCGCCCGCTGCCGTCTCTAGTGCCGCAAGCAGGGCGCGGGCGGTTTCGGTCAGCGTGCCATCGGGATTGAGGCACGGCATTAGGGGGTTCGGCGAACCTGAAGGAACCAATCCCCGCCAAGGCTGCGTGTCGCGGCACTTTCAAGCGTGCGCGGGGCCGGCTCCAGCAGTGGCTCGCCCGGCTGCCAGTTGGCGGGGGCGGCGGCTTTCGCGGCGGCGGTTGTGCTGAGGGCCGTAACGAGGCGCACCACTTCCTCGATATTGCGGCCCACGCTCATCGGGTAATAGATCATGGCGCGGACGATACCGTCCGGGTCGAGCACGAACAGGCAGCGGCTGGCTTCCGTGCTGCTCTCGCCGGGCATCAACATGCCATAGCGCACGGCAACCGCGCGGTCGTGATCGGCGAGCACGGGAAAGGCAATGGCGGTGCCGAAGTGCGCTTCAATGGTCCGCAGCCACGCGATATGGCTATAGACGCTATCAATGGAAAGGCCGAGCAACTGGCAGTTCAGCGCGCTCAGGCGCTCGGCAGCCCCAGCGAGGGCGATAAATTCAGTCGTGCAGACCGGGGTAAAATCCGCCGGGTGCGAGAAGAGCACAAGCCACGATCCGCGAAAATCGCTTAAGGCTAACCGCCCGTGCGTGCTGTCGGCCTCGAAATCGGGCGCGGCCTCCCCCAAGCGGGGCAGGTTTATCGGCACGTCGGACATAAAAAATTCTCCAGGGCCTAGCGTTTTTCGTATTTTGACGAAGCCGTGAGCGCGGGCAAACGGATCATGCTTTAAGAATGCTCGGTATGATTTGCCTCTTCCGGTGTCGCTGGATTGGGGAACCAAGCGCGCACTACTGTACCGGAACCAACTTCGCTTTCAAGCGTAAGGCTGCCGTTATGACCATCGAGCAAACCGCGTACGATCGACAACCCCAGGCCCGTGCCGCCGTCTGTCGTGGTTTGAGCGGCCTCCACCTGCACGAAGGGTTGCAGGATGGCGTCTTGCAGTTCAAGCGGAATGCCGATGCCGTTATCGCGCACCGTAAGAGTAACGCCGCTGCCATCGGGCGCGAGGGTGGCGCGAATCAAAATAGTGCCGCGTGCGCCTTCTGGGGGGCGCGTGAATTTAACGGCGTTCGTCAGCAAATTAAGCAGAATTTGCCGCAACGCCCGCTCATCCGCATAAATCGCCAACCCTGCGGGAATTTTGACGACAAGATCGACGCGGGCTTTTTCGGCGCGCGGGGCTAGCAGTGTAACCGCTTCTTGCACGGGAGCTTCTACGAGAACCCAGGTTGGCTGCAAATCGTAGCGCCCCGCTTCGATCTTGGCGATGTCGAGAATATCGGCAATCAAATCGAGCAGATAGCGCCCGGACGATTGAATCGCGCGCAGATACTCCAGATGCTTCGGCGCGACGGCCCCGAAGTAACCCCCAATCAGCGCATCGGAAAAGCCAATGATAGCATTCAGCGGCGTGCGAAGCTCGTGGCTCATATTGGCAAGAAAAACCGATTTAGCGCGGTTCGCCTGCTCGGCATCATCCTTGGCCTGGGCGAAAGCGTTGGCGGTACGGATCAGATCGCTAACGTCCGTGTAAGTGGAGAGAGACCAGCCGCTTATCAGCGGCTCGTGGCGGCATTCAATATGGGTGCCATTGCTGAGTTGGCGGATGAACTGAAGCCGCTGGCCCTTCTCCAAACTCTCCAGACGCACCTGGATATGCTCCGCATCGACCATTGGCCCCAAGCGGCCCATTCGCGCCGCCATTGCATAAAGATCAGGCAACGTGAGATTGAGGTAAGACCGATCCCGGTCATAGCCAAAAATATCGAGGTAACGTTGATTGTAGAGCAAAATCCGGCCTTCGGCATCGAACATCACAAGACCTTGATTCATGTGCGCCAGCGCTGCTTCCAGCTTGTCGTTACTGGCGCGCAAGGCCGTTTCTTGGGAATCTAGCCGCCGCCGATTGCGCTCTACCCGTGTTAACTGCCCCAGCAGCGCTAGCCCTAGGACCAGCACAACCGCCGAAGCGGCATAGGCAACGATCCAAGCATTGCCCGCACTCCGGCGAACCGCCGCGAGCACTTCTAACGGGCGGTAGCTGACCAGCAAATCGAGGGGCGCGATCCGCAGCGGTACGCGCCATAGGATTTCTTCCCCCAACACGACACCCGAAAGAGGGGCTGCGGGTAACGGCTCACCAGCCGCGTCCGCCAGCATAACCAGCGCCCCAGCATCCAGCATCGGGCGGCCCGGTTTGAGGATCACAACCGCCCTCCCCTCGGCATCCAACAGGCCCAAACGCCCGTCGCGGCCCAATAGTTCTGGGAGTTCAGGGGGCAGTAGTCGCGTTAAATCGAGCGTTACCAGAACCATCGCCTGCACGCCGGTTGCTTCAGATTTCACCCAGCGCCCCAGCGTTAGCCGACCTGGCCGCGCGCCCTGATCGACGGGTTCCACCGCGAAAGCATTATGCGGGTTGGGCAGGCGGTAGAGGGCCGAGTTGAGGGGGTCGATCATATCCTCTCCCCAACGCCCCAGAATCTGCCCGTCTGCTGCCATCACCACGGCGCCGGTCGCCGCATCCAGTGAGCGAATGAGCGGGATAATGCGCCGATCAAGCTCGGACGATAATTGGCCCGGATCGAGCGGCAGATCTATAGGGGAGGCCATACTCTGAATGGCCTGATCGACCTGCGCAAAGGTTTGAGCGATTAAGGCGCGTAAGGACAGCGTGGTGATGTTCGTCGCGCGCGAGGTGGCCAGTTGGGCCGTTTCCTCATTGGTGCGAATGTTCACCGAGGCTTGCAAAAAAACGGCGGCAATAAACAGGAGAGCGCCGAGCACGGTTCCGGCCCGCATTAGGAAGATGCGATGGGCAGTGCCGGTGTTCATGTCGCCTCTACCTCCGATCGTCTAAGCCACCTCATTCCAAGCGTAGCCATAAACGTAAACGTAAACGTACGAACATAAACAAACCCTTAACGATAGCTTTTATCTTTTTGATGAGTTTTTAATTTTTCACAAATGCGTTCAATAAATTTACTCAAAACACCCTGTTGGGCCACAATTTTGTGAAAACGGGGACTGTTTTAAGCCCCCGTTTCAAACCCCAATCCTATAAGTTATCCTTATTAAAACTCACCGCGAGCGCCGCTTGTGCTGCCGCCAATCGCGCAATCGGAACGCGGTAGGGTGAGCAGGAGATATAGTTCAGCCCTACCTTTTGGCAGAAGGCGATAGAAGCCGGATCGCCCCCATGTTCGCCGCAGATGCCGAGCTTCAGGTCGGGCCGGGTTTTGCGCCCGCGTTCGGCAGCGATCTGCACTAACTCGCCCACCCCCTCTTGATCGAGCGAGACGAACGGATCTTCCTCCAAAATCCCCTGGCGCAGGTAGGATTGCAAGAAGCTGCCCGCATCGTCGCGCGATAAGCCGAAGGTGGTTTGCGTGAGATCGTTCGTGCCGAAGCTGAAGAACTCCGCCGACTCCGCAATCTTCCCGGCTTGCAAGGCGGCGCGCGGCAATTCGATCATCGTGCCGACGAGATAGGCGAGCTTTACGCCCGATGCGGCGGAAACTTCGCCCGCCACGCGGTCGATCACCTGTTTCAGCAGATCGAGTTCCTTACGAGTCGCGACCAGGGGAATCATGATTTCCGGCTCAACCGTCGCCCCGCTGGTCTTTTCCACCTCGACCACGGCCTCGAAAACCGCCCGCGCCTGCATTTCGTAGATTTCAGGGTAGGTCACGCCCAAGCGGCACCCGCGATGCCCCAGCATCGGGTTCGATTCGTGCAAGGCGGCACCGCGCGCTTTAACAAAAGCGAGATCCTTCCCCGCCGCCGTGGCCACTTCCTGCATTTCCGCGTCCGTATGGGGCAAGAACTCGTGCAGGGGCGGATCGAGCAGGCGGATGGTAACGGGCAGGCCCGCCATAATAGTGAAAAGCTCGACGAAATCGCTGCGCTGCATCGGCAAAATCTTAGCGAGCGCGGCTCTGCGCCCGGCCTCATCGTCGGCCATAATCATTTCGCGCACGGCGATGATCCGGTCGGTATCGAAGAACATATGTTCGGTGCGGCACAACCCAATGCCTTCCGCGCCAAATTCCCGCGCCGTGCGGGCATCCAGCGGGGTTTCGGCATTGGTGCGAACCTTCATAGTGCGTTTTGCATCGGCCCACCCCATCAAGGTCGCAAAGCTGCCGGAAAGCTGCGGTTGCAGGGTTGGCACTTGCCCCACAAACACTTCGCCCGTGCTGCCATCGAGCGTGATGTAATCGCCAAGTTTAACGACAGTTCCCCGGAGCGAGAGCGTTCCTGCGGCATAATCAACGCGCACTTCCCCGGCCCCGGCAACGCAAGGGCGGCCCATACCGCGTGCCACCACTGCCGCGTGGCTGGTCATCCCGCCGCGCGTGGTGAGAATGCCTTTCGCGGCGTGCATCCCGTGAATATCTTCAGGGCTGGTTTCAATGCGAACCAGAATGACGGCTTCGCCCTTGCTCGCCAAATCTTCCGCCGCGTCTGCCGAAAACACCACGCGCCCACAGGCCGCCCCCGGCGAGGCGGGTAGGCCGCGTGTGAACAAATTGCGCGGCGCGTTGGGGTCCAAACGTGGGTGCAGAAGCTGATCCAGGCTGCGCGGCTCGACGCGCTGAATGGCTTCTTCTTGCGTAATCAGCCCCTCGTTCGCCATATCGACGGCAATCTTGAGTGCGGCTTCCGCCGTGCGCTTGCCGCTGCGGGTTTGCAGCATGTAGAGCTTGCCCGACTGCACGGTGAACTCGATATCCTGCACATCGCGGAAATGCCGCTCCAGTGTATCGCGCACTGCCGCAAGCTCGGCAAACACCTGCGGCATGGATTCTTCCATTGCCGGAAACGTGGAATGGTTGGCGAGCTTGCCCTGGACGGTAATCTGCTGCGGTGTGCGAATGCCGGCCACAACATCTTCGCCCTGAGCGTTGATAAGATATTCGCCGTAAAAAATATTCTCGCCCGTGGAAGGGTCGCGCGTGAAAGCAACGCCGGTGGCGCAATCCTGGCCCATATTGCCGAAAACCATCGCCTGAATATTCACAGCGGTGCCCCAGCTTTCGGGGATTTCGTGCAGGCGGCGATACACAATCGCGCGCTGGTTCATCCAGCTTGCGAACACCGCGCCAATCGCGCCCCAAAGCTGTTCATGCGGGTCTTGCGGAAAATCGCGGCCAAGGGTGCGCTGCACTTCGGCCTTATAATCGGCAACGACTTCTGTCCAATCGTCCGCCGTAAGGTCGGTATCGAGGCTATGGCCCTTTTCGTCCTTATGCCGATCCAGAATTTCCTCGAAATGGTGATGATCAATGTCGAGCACGACGTTGGAGTACATCTGGATGAAGCGGCGGTAGCTGTCGTAGGCGAAACGCCCGTCGCCGGAGAGCTTGGCGAGGCCCTCGACCGTGGCATCGTTCAGCCCGAGGTTCAGGACCGTATCCATCATCCCCGGCATCGAGGCGCGCGCGCCGGAGCGCACTGAGACGAGCAGCGGGTTCTTGGGGTCGCCAAAACTCTTGCCAACAATTTTTTCAACCGTCGCCAAGGCTTCGGCGGCTTGCGTTTTCAATGTGGGCGGATATTGGCGGCCATTGGCGTAATAATGAGTGCACAGCTCGGTCGTGATCGTGAAGCCCGGCGGTACTGGCAAACCGAGATTGCTCATTTCAGCCAGGTTCGCGCCCTTGCCGCCGAGCAGATTCCGCATCCCGGAATTGCCTTCCGAGCGCCCGTCGCCGAAGCCGTAAACCCAACGATGCGTTACCGTCGCCTCAACCATCTCGTTCCCCTTACCCCAATGAAAAAGCAGACCCGATGGGCGGGTCTCTCTAGCCCTCAATCAAACCGAAATCGGCAATGGCCGCGCAGGTCTTCCGATACCGAGCCAACAGCGCCAACCGATTGGCGCGCAGGCCACCGTCTTCCGCGTTCACCGTTACATGCGTAAAGAACGCATCAACGGGATCGCGCAGCGCGCCGAGGCGTTTCATTGCCTCGACGAACTGTTCCTCGGCCAGCAGCGTTTCCACGGCGGGCAATGCCGCGTCCAGCGCGTCGGCCAAGGCTGTTTCCTCTGCTTGGGCCAGCAGAGGGGTCGAAACGGTCTCATGGGCGGGGCGACCGTCTTTCTTTTCTTCGATTTTCAAAATATTCGCGGCCCGGCGGAAGGCGGCCAGCATATCGGCCCCCACGGGCGTCGCGATGAAATCGCTGAGGGCCGTCACGCGGGCGAGCAGGCGCACCACATCATCTTCGGTGCCGAGGGCAAACACGGCCTGAATGAGATCATGACGCTGGCCTTGGTCGCGCAACGCAACTTTTAGCCGGTCAGCGAGGAAGGCCAACAGCGCATCGACCGTGGCTTTCAATTCGTAGGATGCGTAGTCTTCTGGCTCAGCCCCTGTAAAAATAGTAGGCTGTTCAATCGGAAGCAATCGAGCTAGGGGGCCAGGTTCATCCCCAGATTTCTGCGGTGGACCATAGAGCGCCACCGCCGCCTCCAGCGCCGGGCGTAGCGGCAGACGCAGGCCATTCTCGGTGATGATCCGCAACACGCCCAACCCCGCGCGGCGCAGGGCGAACGGGTCTTTCGAGCCGGTTGGCTTTTCGTCGATGGCAAAGAACCCGGCCAACAGATCGAGCTTATCGGCGAGCGCCACGATGCGGGAGAGCGGTGCGGTCGGCACTCGGTCAGACGGGCCGAGCGGTGCGTAATGCTCAGCAATCGCCTGGGCCACCGCGTCGTCTTCCTGCTGATGGCGGGCGTAATAGCGCCCAATGACGCCTTGCAGTTCGGGAAACTCCCCAACCATGCCGGTAGAAAGATCGGCTTTGGCCAAGCGCGCCGCACGGTCCGCCAACGCCGCATCGGCCCCAGTCTGCCCGGCCAGCGTTACCGCCAGCGCTGCCAACCGCTCCACCCGCGCCGCGACCGTTCCCAGCTTGGCATGGAACACGCGGCTTTCCAGCTTTTCGGCCCAGGCTTCCAGCTTTTGCTTGCGGTCCTGATCCCAAAAAAAGCGCGCGTCCGACAAGCGCGCGCGCAGCACGCGCTGATTGCCGGCGATAATCGCAGCGCCGCCATCGCGCGCCACCATATTGGCAACGGTGATAAAATACGGCGCAATCTTCGCATCGCCCTCGGCAGCCTCTTGCGGGACCAGGGCGAAGTATTTCTGGTGCTCGCGCATGGAGGTGGTGAGCACTTCGGCGGGCACGGCCATAAACGCATCGTCGATGCGCCCCAACAGCGGCACCGGCCATTCGACCAGCCCGGCCACTTCTTCCAGCAAACCGGCGTCGGGCTTCAAACGGCAGCCAACCGACTCGGCAAGGCTTTCGGCTTCTACGAGAATGAGGCGTTTGCGCTCCTCCCGGTCCAGCATCACGAAAGCCGCGCGCAGCTTGGCCTGATAGTCGGTAGCATCGACCACCGTCAGCGCGGCAGGCGCCAGGAAGCGGTGGCCGAAAGTCTGTGTTCCGAACGGCAGATAATTGAGGTCGCCCGCCGCGCCCGCCGCGCGATAGCCCGGCAGCGCGCCGCCTTCGACATTGCGGCCAAGATGCAGACCGCCGGACAGCGCTTGCCCGTCGAACAGCGCCAGAATCGACCGCAAGGGGCGCACCCAGGTTAGGCGCGTATCGCGCCAGCGCATCGACTTCGGCCACGTATAGCCGAGGATGAGCGCGCAGATAAGCTCCGGCAACACGTCCCGCGTCGGGCGGCCTTTGATGTGCGTAACGGCGAACAGCACTGCGCCCTTATCGGTCGCGCGGGTTTCAAGCTGCTCGCGCGTGAGGCCGGTGGACTTGAGAAAGCCTTGAACAGCCCCCTCCGGCGCATCGGCACGCGGCCCTTTGCGCTCTTCCGCGCGATCCGGCTGAGCGGTCGGGAGACCGATAACGTGGAAGGCAACACGGCGCGGCGTCACCCAAGCAGTCACGCTGATGGGGACTAGCCCCCCCTCGGTCAGCGATGCCGCCAAACGCTCGCGCAGCTCTTCCGCCGCCCGCGCTTGCATCCGCGCCGGGATTTCTTCGGAAAAGAGTTCGAGCAGCAAATCGGCCATAATCTAATCCTGACGAGAGTTACGCGCCGCGCCCGGCAAGCCAGCCTTCGCAACAGCCTTTGGACAGGGCGCGCACCCGGCCAATATAGGCGGCGCGTTCTGTGACCGAGATCACGCCGCGTGCATCGAGTAAGTTGAACGTGTGGCTGGCCTTGATCGCCTGATCGTAAGCGGGCAGCGGCAGATTAACCGCCAGCAGCTTCTGGCATTCGGTTTCAGCTTCCGCAAAATGCCGGAACAGCACCTCGGTATTGGCGTGCTCGAAGTTATACGCGCTGAACTGTTTTTCGTTCTCTAAGAACACATCGCCATAGGTTTTGCGACCAGGGCCATCAACGCCGTTCCAATCGAGATCATAAACATTCTCGACACCCTGCACATACATGGCGAGGCGTTCCAGACCATAAGTGAGTTCCGCGCAGACGGGATTAGCCTCAATCCCGCCGACCTGCTGGAAATAGGTGAATTGAGTGACTTCCATGCCATCGCACCACACTTCCCAACCAAGGCCCCAGGCCCCCAGTGTTGGGCTTTCCCAATCGTCTTCCACGAAGCGGATGTCGTGATCGGCGGGGTCGATGCCGAGCGCCTTCAGGCTGTCCAAATACAGCGCCTGCGGGTCGAGCGGCGACGGCTTCAAGATCACTTGAAACTGATAATAATGCTGCAAACGGTTGGGGTTTTCGCCATAGCGCCCATCGGTCGGGCGGCGGGATGGCTGGACGTAAGCGACGTTCCAGGTATCTGGCCCCAAAGTTCGCAGCGTGGTCGCCGGATGGAAGGTGCCTGCCCCCACTTCCACATCGTAGGGCTGGAGCAGCGCACAGCCCTGATCTGCCCAGAAGGTCTGCAACCTCAGGATCAGCGATTGAAAGGGAAGCGGGCCGGAAGCCATTCTATGACCTTTCGGTGACACAACGAAAATCGCGCGCACCTTAGTCTGCGGATGCCGCGTAAATCAAGCGCTCCGCAATTATGAAAACAACAAGTTGCCCGAACGCTCCCCAAGCGCATCCGATACGGTGATGCCACCACGCCACCGCCCATTAGCTTCAGTGTAGCGATATTGCAGTTTTTTCAATCTGTCTCTGTATCGATCATGAATTAAGGCGTACTCATTTTTAACATGGACACTCTGTATATGACCTTGGCAATATTTATGCGTGGCCATGGGGAAAAGCACAGCGGAAGCGAGTAAATCGGCAATTTGAATACCCGCATGATTTTCACTATGAGCAAAAGAGGGCATATCGATGATCCGATCATAGGCATCACCAGACATACGGAATTTTTGCGTAAATACAGAATGGGAAACCTGACTATTCAGTTGCTGCCATCTGCTGTCCAATGTGACAATTCCAAAATCTTGAACACTAGTGAGATGCATCTGAAAAACAGAATATATGGACTGAACAGAGTATGTATATACCGCCTTACCATCAAAAATTGATCCAACCCCCTTCACCCAAACTCGACCATGAACAAGAGCGTTGTTTTGCTCTAATATAGAAAACACTCCATCTATAAATCCAAAGGCATGGCGACGGCTGTTTCGACTGTGTGAAGCTATCTGCCTACGTAAATCAGCCCCCTTTATCTCGGACAAAATACCTGCGAGGAAACGACGCCGATCTTGAGGAAATAACCCTGGAAAGAAACGTTGCTTTAATTGAAGAAACTGCGCCGTCAGATCATGCAATGACCTATAATCCACAATTATAGAGACTATCGTTAAAACGGGCTGTATGTCAGAAGTTGCAGAAGGAAGCGTCCCCGTGCAGCCCGCCTCATCCACATAGCAGATTTTCATTTAAACCTTCATTTTAGATATAAACAACTACGGCCCCGTTAAGGGGCCGTAGGATTTGTCGCCCGCATGACCGGTTCGACATTCGCTTTGTGCGTAGTTGTATGCTGTATGATTAGGACATGTCTCGTCAAGGAAAAAGTGATTTTAAGTAACATAGAACTACGCCGCGTGCGGGCACTGGGATAGCCCGCAAGAACGCGCATTCCGCACTGGAACATACGTGTCGCAGAAGGTGCATTTCCGCAAATCTTCCATCTGCGCGGCGGAGTCGGGTGCGCGGGCGGCGGGTTGCGGCGGCGGCACGGGTTCGGGCGGCGCGCGGCGGGTTCCCGGCGGCGGCACGGGTTCGGGCGGCGCGCGGCGGGTTCCCGGCGGCGTTGCGCGCAATTTGGTGAGCAGCATCCAGCCGACGACGCAGGCGACGACGAGAACGACGAGTTTTCCGAGCGAGATACCGAACATAGGCTTACTTTTCACCCTTTTCCGAGGTCTGGCAAGTGCCGCGATTTCAAGTGAAAGCGCACCGTGAGCGCCACCGCCGCCACCGCGAGACCGAGCGCGAGGCCGCTCCATAGTCCGACCAAGCGTAAATCCAGCCAGAACGCCAGCAGCGCACCGCTCGCCATGCCAATCGGCCAGTAGGCGATGAGGCCGATCACCATCGGCCCACGCGAATCTTTCAAGCCGCGCAAGGCTCCGGCTGCAATCGCTTGCGTGCCGTCGAACAGTTGAAACAGCGCCGCAATCACGAGCAAAGGGGCGGCAAAATCGAACACTGCCGCCGCATCCGCTTTCGTGGGATCGAGAAACTGGGCGGCAATCCAGCGCCCACCCAAGGCAAGACCGAGGCCCGTACCGGCCATGCTAACAATCCCGAGGCCGATTCCAGCCCAGCCAATTCGGCGCACTGCCAGCAAATCCCCCTCGCCCGCTGCGCGTGCCACCCGCACCATCGTAGCGTGAGAGAGACCGACCGCGATCATGAAGGCCGTGGTGATGCCCTGATAGCCAATGCTATGCGCGGCCACCTCGGCCCCGGTGAAATAACCCGCCAAGATCGTGGTCAGCATGAAAAACAGAGTTTCTGCGCCGAAGGCCACGCCTATCGGCCAGCCAATACGCCAAAGATCGGACAACTGCCCTGGCTGCGCCCGCCCGCGTCGATGCAGCCCAAAGGCACGCACCTGGGGCGCATAACGCAGATACAGCAGCATCCCGCCCATCATAGCAAAGCACCCCGCCGTCACCGAGAGGCCCACCGCTTCCACCCCCATTGGCGTGCCGAGCCACCCGGACAGCAGCGCATGACCAACGATAAACTCAACACCCACGCCGAAAATCGCCATCACAGTGCCGATCAGCGGACGTTCAATGGCTGCCAGGAAATAGCGCAACGCCAGCACTACGGCGTAGGGTAGCATCCCCGGTGCAAGGCTCTGAAGATACTGTGCCGTTAGCGCCACCAACTCGGGCGGCTGACCAATCGCGGCCAGAAAAGCGGGCGCGAAAAACAGCAGCGTCCCACCGGGGACCGCCAACAAAATCGCCAGCAATACGGCGCGCTGTGCATAGCCTGCGGCGCGGCCCGGATCGCCTTGACCATCCGCCTGCGCCACCATCACGCCTGTCGAGGACAGAATGCCGTTGGCAATCACCGCCACCGAAAAGAAGAAAGCGCCCCCCAGCGCGCCTGCCGCCATCGCTTCGGTGCCAATCCGCCCGAGCAGCAGCGTTGCAACAAGGTTCATGCCAATGAGCGCCAACTGCCCGACGATAATCGGCAAAGCCAGCCGCAAGGAGGCCCGCGCCTGCCCTAGAAGAGAAAGCCCAACTTCGGTCACGAAAACGCCATATAAGGACTAATACGATACATTTATCTCACACACCAACAACGAGGAGATGCAGTCGAACGCCGCCTTGACCCCATAGTCAAGTCATCATCACGCCGACACGAAAGGTCACGGCGTCTCCCACGCGCATTGCCCGCGCAGAATCGCGTCCGTCTGCGGGGTAAAGGCCGAGCCGTCCCCGTGCAAGATAAGACCGGGCTGAAGCTGAAGCGCGGCCCGGCTGCCCAACGTCGCCTGCACGCGCACACGCTTGGCGGGGGTTTCGGCGCGGGGCCACAGGGGGGCCACCGTGATCCCACCGAAGCGCGCGCCCGCCAGTGCCGCCAGAATCTCCGGCAGCCCATCGGCCCGGTAGATTAAGCTAAACGTGCCGCGATGGGGTAACAGCCGCGCCGCTTGTGCCGTCCAGTCCGCCAGAACCGCGCCGTGGGTCGCGCGCGCGCGCCGCTCCTCTGGCGAAGCGGTGGCGGCGGGCGCATGAAACGGCGGATTGCTGAAAATTCCAGCAACCTGAGGCACATCCGCCCGCGTTAGCGCCTCCACCCTGCCTTCAATCACGGTAAAGCGGCCTTCCATCCCGTTCAGCGTGGCATTTTGGCGCGCGAGCGCGGCCAGGAGCGGGTCGATTTCAACGCCAATCACCGACACGTCGGCCCGCCGCGCCAGCAGGCAAAGGCTTGCCGCGCCCACGCCGCAGCCTAGATCGAGAAGAAGAGCGCCTACAGGCGGATGAAGGCTCGCCGCCAGCAACACCGGATCAATCGCGGCCCTGTAGCCCGTCGCCGGTTGCCGTAGGCGCAAGGAGCCGCCGTAAAACGGGGTTTCGGTGAGGGGCTGAGGGAGAAACACGCGCGCTTTTGCCTTTGTTACCCGCCGCATCGGCATATCTGACTTGACCCTGCGGGTGCGCCGCCTATGCTCGCGCCGCAAGGATATGAGTGAAGACTAGGGCTTTGCCCCTCGCGCGTCGAGATGCAAGGCCAAAACCAAGGCCAAAACCAAGGAGGGACGCCCGCGCTGCCATGACCCGACCGCTGCCCTCGCTCGAAACGCCCCAGGCCGCGCCGTCCCTGGACCGCTTGGTGGCCCTCGTGGCCGATGATATGGCGGCGGTCAATCAGATTATCCTGGATCGGATGCAAAGCCCGGTCGTGCTGATCCCGCAGCTTGCCAGCCATTTGATCGCGGCGGGTGGCAAGCGCCTGCGCCCGCTGATTACGCTGGCGGCGGCCCAACTCTGCGGCTATCGCGGCACGCGGCACCAAAAGCTCGCGGCCTGCGTCGAGTTCATCCACACCGCAACCCTGCTGCACGATGACGTAGTGGACGATAGCCTATTGCGGCGCGGGGCGGCCTCGGCCAATGCGATTTTCGGCAATAAATCGAGCGTGCTGGTGGGGGATTTTCTCTTCTCCCGCGCCTTTCAACTGATGGTGGAAGACGGCGCGTTGCGTGTGCTGGCGGTGCTGTCCGAAGCCTCGGCGGTGATTGCCGAAGGCGAGGTGCATCAATTGCTGACCACCGGCGATCTTGCGACCACAGAAGCGCAATATCTCGATGTCATCAGCGCCAAAACCGCCGTGCTCTTTGCCGCCGCCGCCGAAGTGGGGGCCGTGGTGGCAGAGCGGCCCGAAGAGGAAATTCAAGCCCTGCGCCGGTTCGGCACGAAGCTCGGCATTGCCTTTCAGTTGATCGACGATGCCTTGGATTATGCTGCGAGCGAAGCCGCGCTGGGTAAAACCGTGGGCGACGATTTCCGCGAGGGTAAAGTCACCCTGCCCGTCATTCTCGCCTATGCGCGCGGCACCGCAGACGAACGGGCGTTCTGGCACCGCACGATCGAAGACCTGGAACAGACCGACGCCGACCTTGCGCGCGCCCAAGCCCTGATCGACCAGCACGGCACCGTGCGCGAAACGGTAGAACGGGCGCGGCAGGTAGGTGAAGAGGCTAAGGCGGAGTTGATGCGCTTCCCCGATCTGCCCATCCGCCGCAGTCTGATGGAAGCCATAGATTTTGCGGTTTCGCGGGGGTATTGACGCTATCGCACGGGGGCGCTATACAGCCGCCCTCCCCCGCACTACGCCTTACGCGGGGAAGACACTGACGGAGTGTAGCTTAGCCTGGTAAAGCGCTTGCTTCGGGAGCAAGAGAGCGGAGGTTCGAATCCTCTCACTCCGACCAATCACCGCCGCTGTGGGAAACCGCAGCGGCGGTTTTGTTTTGGCGTGCCAAAGCCTCTCTGCTCTATCCACCTTCAGCGGTTTCGCTTATTATAGATTTATCTTATTTGCCTGAAAGGACCAGTCATGGCCCGCCTCGCCTTCCTGCTCGCCTGCGATCAAGAGACGATCTACCCTAGCGTTGACGCCGATGAAGGCATCACCCTCAAGGCGCTTGCCGTCGATGAGGAGAATATTCCCCTGCTATGGCTGTGCCTATTCGGCACCGAACAACTGTATCAGGCCGAAATGGTCGCGACCGATACCGAAGGCGGTGAGGAGGAGATGACCCAACTCACAGCCCCGCTCGCCAAAGTAACCGACGCCATTGCCCGGTTGGAGCGCACGGTTCCCCGCCTTGAAGCCGCTTATCCTGGTCGCGGTAGCCTGTCGAACCATAAAGATCTGCTGATCCAGGTCTTACGTGCGTCCGGCCTTGAGTATGTGACCATTGACGCCGCCGATATTTCGGAAGTGTTCGAGACGGACGAAGATTTCGCCGACCTGCTCGCCGTCTGCCTCGATTACCTGAATGGTGCGGACCTTGATGGGCTGGACGATCCTTCGGAAATCCTCAGCACGCTGTGCGATCTGCCGGAAGATGGGCGGTTCCTACCAATCCCGGAACTCTACAGCAACCCTGAGACGACCGAAGCCGATCTGATTACCCTCTGCCGCATCCTTGGCACGGAAGCCGAAATTCCGCTGCCGTGGGAACCCGCAGAGGAAGCGTAACCCTCCCCCTATGACGCGCGCCTTGCTTTGGCCGGTTCCGGCGCGGCACCTAGAGGCAGGCAGCCTGCTAGAGGTCGCTCGGACGGTTCTTGATCACGAACCGAGCCTAGACGCTGCGAAAAGCCGCCTGGAGCGGCAGTTGAAAACCGCCTCGGGCGGCGAAGCGCTAGCCGTTGGCACCCGTGCGGCATTTCTGCTGGCGGCGGCGGAAGCAGGTGATCTGCCCGCCCTCGAAGCCGCCGAGGATATGCTGCACGACGCGCTGGAGCGCGCGCCTGAAGATGGGCGGTTGTGGCAAGTCATGGGTATTGCTCTGTTGCGGCTGGCGGATGCTGGGGCAACCCCCTTGCTCGATCTGCTGCAAGGCGCGGAAGCGGCCCTTAGCAAAGCCCAGCGGCTCGATATTTCGCTGAACCGCCTCGCGCTCACGCAATCTCGGTTGTTGCTGGCGCTGATTGAATCAGGGGCAGGCGAGGTCTCCGACGATCGTCTCGACGCGATTGATGCGGAACTTGCCGCCGCAGAAGCCCGGTATAAAGTCGCGCCGATGCAGGTGGTTACGCTACTGCCGCTGCTCGATACTCTGCAAGTGAGCGCCCGGCTCGATCCCGATAATGTTGCGGCCCGCCTCAACCGCATCGTCACCCTGCTACGGGCGGCAGTGCCGAAGCTGCCAGAGCTGAAAAACTCCATCCCTGCGCTCGCTGAAATGCTGCTGAATGGCTCCTACACCAGCGAGGATGAAGAGGCGGCGTTCGCCCTCGTGAAACAAGCCGCGATGATGGCGAACGACGCAATCAGCCTGCTGCCCGACACGGTGGATATTCGAGTTCTACACGGCAAGACGCTGATTGAAATGGCGGGCTATGTGGGCAACCGCGACGCCGCCCGGCTGTTGTTCGTCGCCCTCAGCCGCTTCCAAGAAGCCGTGGACATGACCGAACGGCGCGACCCTGGCCTGCTGACCACTCTCGGCAACGCCCATCTGCTGCACGCGCGCCTCGTGCGCGACGGGGAAGCCGATTTGCATTTCGACGACGCGCTGGTGGCTTATAGCGCCGCCGCAACCGCACGCGGCCACCGCCATAGCTTCCACGAAGCCATCGTTCACGCCCTACGCGGCGACGAAGACGCTGCGCGGCTTGCGCTCGAAGATTGCCAAGATTTACCGGATGGGCCGACGCTGCTCACGCTGCCAGGGATGGATGGGTATCGGGAGCGGGCGTGGTTTATGACTATTATAACGGGTTGATGAAGACCTATACATCTCCACCACGCCTTCGCTTTACTAAAAGCCAAGACAATACCCCCTGCTATTACCCTTCCGCCGAACCAAGCCATTCCGCTTTTCCTTTCACCTCCACAATCCGCCCGTCTTCCACCGTGAACACCTGATCGGCATGGCGGATGGTCGTCAGCCGGTGGGCGATGACCAGAGTGGTGCGGCCCACGGCGATGGTTTCGAGGCTGCGTTGAATCGCGGCTTCGGTTTCATTGTCCACGGCGGAAGTGGCTTCGTCGAGGACCAGAATCGGCGCGTCTTTTAGAATGGCGCGGGCGAGGGAGAGGCGTTGACGTTGCCCGCCGGAGAGCTTTTGACCACGCTCCCCCACCAGCGTCGCATACCCTTGCGGCAGGCCAACGATGAACTCATGGGCTTCGGCGAGGCGGGCGGCGCGTTCGATGTCGTCTTGGGTTGGCGGCACGTCCCGGCCCACGGCGCCATAGGCGATATTCTCGCCCACGGTGCCATCGAACAGAAATACATCTTGGCTAACGAAGCTGATCGCCCGGCGCAAATCGCGGATGCGAAGGCCCGCAATCGGTTGCCCGTCGAGCAATACTTGGCCTTGGCTCGGCTCGTAAAAGCGCATCAGCAGCTTTGCCAGCGTGCTCTTGCCCGATCCGGTCGTGCCGATGAAGGCCGCGACCGTGCCTGCCGGAATATGGGCCGACACGGCGTCCAGCACCCGCTCCCGCCCGGCATAAGCGAAGGAAACAGCATCAAACCGCACATCGCCCTTTACGTCGCGCAACCCTAGCGGCGTGCCGTGATCTTCATCCGACGCAGGGGTATCGAGCAAATCGAGCACGCGGCGGGTGGAGGCCATGGCGCGCTGGTAGAGATCGACCGTCGATCCCATTTCCGTCAGCGGCCACAGCAGGCGTTGCGAGAGGAAAATCAGCACCGAATACGCGCCAACGGCCAGCTTATCCTCCAGCGTTAGCCAGCCGCCGTACACCAGCGTCACCATAAACCCGCACAGCACGGCCATTCGCACTACGGGGATGAAGGCGGACGACAATTTGATCGCAGCGCCATTCGCCTCCCGGTAACGCTGGCTGTCCTCACCCAGCGCCTCGGCCTCGCGCGCTTCCGCCGTGTAGCTTTTAATCGTGGCGATGCCCGTCAGGCTATTGGCGAGGCGGGCGGAAATCAGCCCGGCTTTCTCGCGCACGTCGGCATACAGCGGCTCCGCGCGGCCCTGGAACCAAATACTGCCAAGGATAATGACGGGCATCGGCAGCATCGACAGCAGCGCAATCGTCGGCTGCAAGAGGAAGAAGACGATACCGACGCCGATGCACCCGGTGGTGATTTGCAGAATCTGGTTCGCGCCATTATCGAGAAACCGCTCAAGCTGATTGATGTCGTCGTTGAGCACCGACACCAGCCCGCCCGTGGAACGGTCCTCGAAGAACCCCATATCCAGCTTCTGCACATGGGCGAACGCATCCAGCCGCAACTCGTGCTGCATGGTCTGGGCCAGCCCACGCCACGCCAGTTGATAGAGATATTGAAACAGCGACTCGCCGCCCCAAACCAGCACCGTCAGCACGCCCAACAAGCCAAGCTGCCAGACCGGATCGACCAGGCCCAAGGACGCTAAAAACGATTGATCGCGCCGCACCACGACATCGACCGCAGCCCCGATCAGGATTTCCGGCGCAAGATCGCACAGCTTATTCATAATCGAATAAAACACCGCCCACCGCATCTGCCTCCGGTGGCGGAAGCCGTAACGGTAGAGGCGGCGCAGGGGGGAGGCGGGGTTGAAAACGCTCATAGCGGCAGACTCGACCTTGGCAAATAAGACCCGAATCCTAGCCTGAACTCCGTTAAGCTGTCGCCCTCTAAATCAGCCGAGGAAACCCCTTCCCTTGCAGCCCCTCTTTTCGCGCGCTACCGTGCCGCTTGTTTGTTTAGGAGCGCACCGAGCGCCGTGATTGTGTAAAGGTAGTTTGCTATGCCGCTGTCCGAGGCCCAACAGGCCGAGATTGAAATTGCCCGCGCCGCCCGCACTGAAACCCGCCGGGCCACGGTTCCGGCACTTGAAGAGATGCTGTTTACCGCTCTGCCGGTGCTGGATCACGGCTTCGTGCGCGTGATAGATTATATGGGCGATGATGCCGCTGTCGTGCAGGCCGCCCGCGTTTCCTATGGGCGCGGCACGCGGAAAGTGTCGGAAGATAAGGCGCTGATTAAGTACCTCATGCGCCACCGTCATTCGACACCGTTCGAGATGTGCGAGATTAAATATCATGTGAAATTGCCGATTTTCGTCGCTCGCCAGTGGATCCGGCACCGCACGGCCAATGTGAATGAAATTTCGGCGCGCTACTCGATTCTCGACCAGGAGTTCTACCTACCCCGGCCAGAAGATTTAGCGGCGCAATCGGCCCAGAACCGCCAGGGGCGCGGGGATAGTCTGGAGGCCGATCAAGCAGCCCTCGTGCTCGATCTGCTGCGCGACGATGCCGAACGCACCTACCGCAATTACGCCTGGATGCTGAACGAGGAAGAGGCGGCGGATCACGACCCCGCGCGCCCCGGACTCGCCCGCGAGCTTGCGCGCATGAACCTTACGCTCAATACCTATACGCAATGGTACTGGAAAACCGATCTGCACAATCTGCTACATTTCCTGTCGTTGCGCGCCGATGCCCACGCGCAATATGAAATTCGCGTGTATGCCGAAGCGATGCTGGAAAGCGTGAAAGCCTGGGTGCCTGGGTGTTACGAGGCGTTCGCCGATTACCGTTTGGGTGCCGTGTCGCTGTCCGCTGGCATGATGGCCGTGGTCAAGCGCTTGCTGGCGGGGGAAGCGGTCACGCAGGAGGCAAGCGGCCTCGGCAAACGCGAGTGGCGCGAGTTGATGGTCTCACTCGATCGGCCAGAAGCCTAACGACACGCCTTCTAATCCCGCTCAGGAGTAATCTCATGGCCCCCGTTTCGGCCTTTATCGACAGTAACTTTCACGGTGGGGCGATCAGCCTCGTGTCGGCAGCGGATGTGCGCGGGATCGAGTTGCGCTTGCGGCCCGATAATGCGTCGGAGTTTGCTCAATGGTTCTATTTTCGCGTCTATGCCCCGCGCGGGGTGGAACAGGTGCTGCATATTCGCGGGGTTGAAACGGCGGCCTTCCCGAAAGGCTGGCCGGGGTATCGCGCCTGCGTGTCCGCCGATGGCACCGATTGGCGGCGCACGGAGACCAGCTTCGACGGCACAACGCTGACCATTCGCCACACGCCGACGACCGATGTAACCGCCTACGCCTATTTCGCCCCCTATTCGGCAGAAGATACGCACGCGCTGATCGGCACTGCTGCGCGCGACCCGCGCGTGTCGGTCGATGTGTTGGGCCTATCGCTTGAAGGGGCTGCGATCCAACGGCTGACGGTAAAAGACCCGCGCAATACTGCGGGGCGTCCGCCGCTGTGGCTCGTGGCGCGCCAGCACCCCGGTGAAACCATGAGCGGCTATTTCCTGGAAGGGTTCCTTGCGCGCTTGCTCGACCCTACCGATAGCGCGGCCCAAGCGCTCTTGCGCGCCGTCGATGTCCATATCGTGCCGGACATCAACCCGGACGGCAGCCGCCGGGGCAATCTGCGGACTAATTTTGCGGGCGCAAACCTGAACCGGGAGTGGGACCGGGCGACGCCGGAGTATAGCCCGGAAGTCTTGGCCGTTCGCACGGCTCTTGAAGCAACAGGCGCGGCGCAACTTCTCGATTTACACGGCGACGAAGCCCTCCCCTACGTCCACTTCATTCCCGCCGACATGCCCGCCCTGTTGCTGGACCGCCGCGCCACGTTCGAGCGCGCACTGATGGTCGCCAGTGCCGATTTCCAAACCGAGCATAGTTCCACCTTGGGCGGACCGAACAATCCGCGCCTCTTGTCCCACTGGGCAACGCGGAACCTCGGGTGCCTCGCGCTCACTTTGGAAATGCCGTTCAAGGACAACGCCAACCGCCCCGACCCGCTCTACGGCTGGTCGCCCGCCCGCTCGCGCCGCTTAGGGGCCGATATGATTTCGGCGTGTGTCGTCGATTTGGTGAAATAGGGGCGAGGGGGGCTTAATCCTCCCCTTACCCGAATAATCCGCGCCAGACCGCAATCCCCACCCGGCTTAGGGGATGCTCCGGGTCTTGCGTCAAGAGCCGCGCCGTGATCGCCAGCGACATGACCACCAGCATGGGCCGCACCAGCGTCGCGCCTTTGGACAGAACGAGCGTCGCCCCGAACCGCGCGCCGATGAACTGCCCTGCGGCCATCACCAGCCCAAGGCCCCACAGCACATGCCCGCCTGCCGCCAGCACAAGGAAGGCGGCGATATTGCTGGTGAAATTCACAATCTTGGCGTGGCCTGTCGCCCGCCGCAGCGTGTATCCCGCCAAGGTAACATAGGCGAGCGCCCAAAAAGAACCGGCACCAGGGCCGAAGAACCCATCGTAAAACCCAAGGCCGATCCCGAAGATCAGCGCAAACGCGACTTCCCCCAACCGCCGATGGGTTTCAAACGCCCCGGCGTTCTTGGCCAGCAGCATATAAAGCGCAATCGCAATCAGCAGAAACGGGATGAGGTCGCGCAAGATCCCCGCGTCGATCACTTGCAGCGTAAGCGCGCCTAGCACGGAGCCGATAAAGGTGGCGGCGATGATCCCCAACATAGGCCGCACCTGCACTTCGCCGCGCCGGATGAACGTCAGGCTCGCCGAAAAACTGCCAAAACAGGCCCCCAGCTTCGACGTGCCAAACACCTGCGCCGGAGATAGCCCAACAGCGAACAGTGTCGGAATAACCAGCAACCCGCCGCCCCCCGCAATGGAATCGACAAACCCCGCGAGCACGGCGACGAAAAACAAAACCAGCAGAACCGTCGGCGTGAGACCGTCCAGCGTTAAAAATTCGAGCATTCTTAATCTTCCTGGGAGTCGTCTCAGGGGCGCCGCCCCTGAACCCCGGCCAAGGGATTTATCCCTTGGCAATCCAATTCAATTTCTTGGTTTGACCGGAGCGTCGGCACGCTTCCGTGACCGGCTATCCCGGATTCTCAAGGGGCGGCAGCCTCTTGAGCGGGGTCCAGGGGCAGCGCCCCTGCCCTTTCAAGCGCCGCCGTCGCCGCATCCAACCACACCGCCGCCTCACCATCGAGGCGCGGGGCCATTTTAGCGCGAACCTCGGCATGGTAGCCGTCGATCCAGGCGCGTTCTGCTGGGGTGAGCAGGTCGGTCTCGATCAAACTGCGGTCCCAGGGGGCGACGGTAAGGGTTTCAAACCCCATCATCTCACGCTCGGCCCCTGGCAGATCGAGAGTGCGGACGATCACCAGATTTTCGCAGCGAATGCCATAGGCTCCCGGCTTGTAATAACCGGGTTCGTTGGAGAGGATCATCCCCGGCATCAGCGCTGCCGCCGTGCCGGTTTTGGAGATGCTCTGCGGGCCTTCGTGAACCGAAAGGTAGGAGCCGACGCCGTGGCCCGTGCCGTGATCGTAATCCAACCCATCGGCCCACAGGAACTGCCGCGCCAGCGCATCAATATGCCCGCCGGTGGTGCCCGTTGGAAACCGTAGCGTGGCGATAGCGATATGGCCCTTCAGCACGAGGGTATAGTGGCGGCGCATTATGGCCGTGGGGGTGCCGATAGCCAGCGTGCGGGTAATATCCGTGGTGCCGTCTTCATACTGACCGCCGCTATCAATGAGATAGATTTCCCCTAGCGTCAGCGTCCGTTGCGCTTCCGGTGTCGGGCGATAATGCGGCAGGGCGGCGTTCGGCCCGGCGGCGGAGATGGAGCCAAAGCTGAGGCCCCGCAGCACCCCTGTGTCGCGGCGGAAGGTTTCCAGCCGGTCAGCAGCCGCGATTTCGGTGAGAGTGCCGGAGAGCGCCTCGCGGCTGACCCAAGCGAGAAAGCGGATCACTGCCGCCCCGTCGCGCAAATGCGCTTCCCGCGTGCCGTTTAACTCCGCCTCGGTCTTGCAGGCGCGGGGAAGGGCGACAGGATCGGCCCCGCGCACAAGGATTGCCCCCGTCTTGGTTAGGGTTTCGGCAATGCCCCAGGCGCACGCGGCGGCATTGAGCAGCACGCGCTGGCCGTGGAAACCGCGTAAGGCTTCGACGAATTCAAGCGGATCGCGCACGCGCACGGCACTCCCGAGATGCGCCGCGACCCCTGGCAGCAGCTTGCGCGCATCTATGAACCAATCGACAGTGCCATCGGCGTGAGCGAGCGCAAAGCTTTGCGCCACCGGCTTATTCGGCACGTCCGCGCCGCGAATGTTCAGCAACCAGGCAATGCTTTCCGGCGCGGTCATCACTGTCGCCGCAGCCTTCTGCTTCAGCAAATCGGCGGCAAGCGCGCCGCGCTTTTCGGTAGAAGACCGGCCCGCGCGCGCGTCCGGGTGAACCCGCACTGGCCCCAACGGAACCGGCGGTTGCGCGTCGTCCCAGATCATATCAATGGGGTTAGGTTCGACCGGCACCAACGTGATGCCCGCCTCCGCCAAGCTATCGGCGAGCTTTTCGATCATCTCCAGCGCGTGCAGCCACGGATCGAAGGCAATACGCTGGCCCGGTTGGGCCGCCGTTTGCAGCCACACGCTCGGCGGGGTTTGGGTCAGGTGGCACGGCTCGAACACGGCGCCATCGGTCTGGTCGCGCGCCTGTTCGGTATAACGACCATCGACGAACAGGGCGGCGCGATCCGTCAGCACGACGGCAATCCCGGCGGACCCGGTGAAACCCGTGAGCCACGGCAGGCGTTCGGCATGGGGGGCCAGCGAGTCGCCTTGATGCTCGTCGGCACGCGGCACCAGGAACCCATCAATGCCCGTTTGCGCCATTAAGGCACGCAAGGCCGGAACACGCTCGGCGAGCGGTATGGCTTTTGGCAAGCTGGCGCGGGTTTCCGCCTTCAGTGCCGCCAACTGCGCCACTAACGCCGGAGAGGGAATCTCGATCACAAGGCGCGGCCAGTCGGTATCGGACACATCCACCGAGGCACTGGCCAGCCCCGCTACAAGGGCCTTCACTGCCGCCAGTTCTGGCCCGCCCTGCTGTGCCAAAAGCCCCGCCAACGCCTCATCACCCTGATACACCGCCCGACACTCCGACACAGCGCTTCTCCTGAAAAGGATTTTCATTGCGGATAGGCTAGAGCGGTTGTGCGCGAAACGGAAGGCTGATGACGGGATGAACGCTCACGTTCTGCTCGGAAACTCAGGTTCTTCTCAGAAACTCCGGGCGGCCCTGCCGCGCCAGGCGCAACGCTCGGTGAAAATTTTGCCCGCGCTCGGCTTTGCAGTTCCGCGTGCAAATGCTTCCGCATGATAAAACCTTTTTACAACAACAAAAGCACCCGAAAGTCATTCACATTTGTGCGGGTCGGCCCCGTGATAAGAAGATCGTCTAGCGCCTGAAAAAAGCGGTAGCTGTCGTTGCGCGCAAGATACTCTGGTGCGGAAAAAGCCAAGGCTTTAGCGCGGATAAGCGTTTCTGGGGTCACGAATGCACCGGCATTATCCTCGGTGCCGTCGATTCCATCGGTATCGGCGGCAAGGGCATAAACACCGTCCATGCCGTTCAAGGCGTGCGCGAGGCCGAGGGCAAATTCGGCATTGCGCCCGCCGCGCCCGCCCTTGGCGCGCAAGGTTACGGTGGTTTCGCCGCCGGAGAGTAGGACGCAAGGGGGTTTTACCGGAATGCCGTGCTGCCGGATGGACCGGGCAATGCCAGCATGAACTTTGGCAACCTCGCGCGCCTCGCCCTCAATCGAATCGCCGAGCAGGAGCACTGAAAAACCGAGCGCTTCGGCGTGCGCCGCCGCCGCGCGAAGGCTCTGCTGCGGGCTGGCGATCACCTGAACGCGCTTATTGGCAAAAGCCGAATGATCCGGCGCGGGCGTATCGGCGGCAGGTGAGGCCAACCACGCCCGCAGCGCTGGGCCGGGATCAATTCCATAAGCCGCTAGAATTGCCTGAGCTTCAGCGCGATCAGACGTATCCGGCACCGTGGGGCCAGAGGCGATAACCCCCGGCTCGTCGCCCGGAACATCGGAAATCAACAGGCTCACCATCGGCGTGTGGGGGGGCGCGACCGCCAAGCGCCCGCCAAGAATACCCGAGACGTGCTTGCGAACCCGGTTCATCTGAGCAATATCCGCCCCCGATGCAAGGAGAGCACGATAGAGCGCCTGAACATCCCCCAACGGAACCCCCGGTGGCGGGAGGGCGAGAAGGGCCGACCCACCGCCGGAAATCAGCGCCAAGATAAGATCGTCCGGCCCTGCCGTGGCCACACACTCGAGCAACCGCTGCGCGGCAACCTGTCCGGCAGCATCGGGAACCGGGTGCGCGGCTTCGAGAACCTCAATCTGCCGCGTTGCCGCGCCATGACCGTACCGGGTGACGACGAGGCCGGAGAGCGGCCCCGGCCACAAGTCTTCCAAGGCCGCCGCCATTTCAGCCGCCGCTTTCCCCGCACCGACGACAATCGTGCGGCCTTTGGGGGGGAGTGGCAACGCCGCCGCAAGCGCCTGAGTAGGCTGCGCCGCCGCGACCGCCACATCGAACAGGCTTCGGAGAATGGCGCGGGGGGGGAGAATGGTGCGCGGGGAGAGATTTGTCATGGGGTTACACCTCAACCCCATGAACGGCCAAAACCTGCCGCATCCGGTGGGCGGCCTGCTCGGGGTCGTTGAGCAGGCCGGCAGCATCGGCCAAACGGAACACTTCGGCGAGATGAACCAGCGAACGCGCGCTCTGGTGCCCGCCGATCATCGTGAAATGATCCTGATGCCCATTCAAGTAAGCCATAAACACCACGCCGGTTTTATAGAATTGCGTCGGCGCTTTGAAAATATGGCGCGACAGCGGCACGGTGGGGGCCAGCAATGCCTCGAACTCGGCCCTATCGCCTGCCGCGAGCGCACTCAAAGCCGCCGACGCCGCCGGGGCAATAGCATCGAAGATACCCAGAAGCGCATGGCTAAAGCCTTCGGCATCGCCCCCGATTAACTCGGCGTAGTTAAAATCGTCACCCGTGTACATTTTCACACCGGGCGGCAACCGGCGACGCATTTGAACTTCCTTCTCCTTATCGAGAAGCGAAATCTTGATCCCATCGACCTTATCGGCGTGCTCGGCGATAATTTGAAGGCAGAGTTCCAACGCGGGCGGGAACTCGGTCGTTCCCCAATAGCCTGTTAGGGCCGAATCGAACATATCGCCCAACCAGTGCAAAATAACGGGCTGCTTCACCTGTCGCAGAATCCGGCCATAAACGACAGCGTAATCTTCAGGGCGCGCGGCGGCTTTCGCCAAGGCCCGGCTGGCCATGAGAATAATGCGCCCGCCCAGGGCTTCGATAGTCTCGCACTGGGTTTCGTAAGCGGCAATCACATCGTCGAGAGTAGCCCCGGCGGGATCGAGATGATCGGTTCCGGCCCCGGAGAAAACCAAAGTGCCTGGAAAATCCTGTGCGGCCTCAAGACTGCGGCGGATCAGGTCTTGCGCTTGGCTCCAATTCAGCCCCATGCCACGCTGCGCCGTATCCATCGCCTCAGCCACGCCAAGACCCAGCGACCAAAGATAGCGCCGATAGGCAATCGTCTTATCCCAATCAATCGCGGCAGGACTGAGCCACGGCGCGGTATCGGCAAAGGGGTCGGCCACCACATGCGCGGCAGATAGGGCGATGCGGTTGAAAGCTCCCGTGGGCTTTGCAAACTGTTTTGCCGGGGACAAGGTGAAGGGCGCCAGCGCGCCGCCAACGACGGGCAGCAATAGGGTGGACATAAGGATTCTCCCAAGCAATCAGAGGGATACGGGAAGATCGAACACCAAAATTCCGTCTAAGCCGCCAACAGCAGTCTCCACGAGTTTCGCCCCGAGGCGCTGGTGATCGGGATGGGTTTGATAGGCCGCGAGCGCGCCCCAATCGGCGAAATCGACAACGAATCCGTGGTGATAGCCGCGCTCTATTTTCTCAGGGCTTTCGCTGCGCCCGGCGGTTATGCCCAGGATACCGGGCACGCGGGTGCTGATCTGCCCAAGCTCGGCAAACAACGCGGCAATCTCGGCCTCGCTGACCGTGGGTTGGAAGCGGATGAGAACGATATGGCGAATCATGAGGCGACCTTTCGCAGGGCTGAGACGGGATCGTTCGGGAACGTGACCGGCGGCAAAGGCGGCAGACCCCGAATAAGATCGGCCCCCTTCTCCCCAATCATCACCGTTGGCGCATTGGTGTTGGACGAGTTGACGGCGGGCATGATGGAGGCATCGCACACCCGAAGCCCGGTCAGACCATGAACCGCCAGCGTTTCGGGATCGACCACGGCCAAAGCATCGCGCCCCATTTTGCAGGTGCCCGCCGGGTGGTGATCGGTCTTGCAGGTCCGAAAGGCATAGGCCATGAGGTCCGTATCGGTCTCGATCTTCGGGCCGGGGGCGCGTTCGGCGAGAATGAAGGGCTTCAGCGCGTTCTGGCGGAAAAGCTCCCGCGCCATCCGCAGCCCTTCCAGACTCATCGCGCGGTCGTAGGGGTCTTCCCAATAGTTGGGATCAATCAAGGGCGCGGCGCGGGGATCGGCAGAGGCCAGCCGCACAGTGCCGCGCGACCGGGGGCGCAGGAACGCCGAGTTGAGCGTAACGCCCGCATTGCGAAGTTTATCGACCCCCGCTTCAATCCCCGACCCAAGCCCCAGATGGAACTGAATATCCGGCGACCGCGCCGCCGGATCGGCAAAAGCAAAGCCGCCGGTTTCAAACAAAGTGGACGCCACCGGGCCTTTCTTGAACAGCACATACTGAATGCCCGCCCACAGGCTTTTGTGCAGTTTGGCATAACTATCGTAGGTGTGATCGCCGGTGCATTCGGCAATAACGTACAGGTCAAGGTGGTCTTGTAAATTACCGCCAACGCCCGGCAGATCATGCCGAACCGGCACCCCAGCTTTTTCCAGGGCCGCACTCGGGCCAATGCCGGAGAGTTGCAGCAGGCGCGGCGAGCCGATGGCCCCTGCCGACAGAATAACCTCGCGCTCCGCCCGCAACAGCACCTCCGCCCCGCCCTTTCCCGCAACCATCACCCCAACGGTATGGTTGCCTTCAAGGGCAATGCGAAGAACCTGCGTACCCGTCATCAGCGTAAGATTGGGGCGGGTGCCGAGGATTGGCTTCAAATAAGCGCTGGATGCCGACGAGCGGCGCGCGTTCCGCACTGTCACCTGATAATGGCCAACGCCTTCTTGCGTCGCGCCATTGAAATCGGGATTGAAGGGCATTCCCGCTTCCTGCCCCGCGCGCAGAAACGCCTCGCTAATCGGCAGGGGGTTGATCGGCACCGACACGCCCAACGGCCCGCCATAGGCATGGTGCAGATTATTGAACCGCTGGTTGTCTTCGGCACGTTTGAAATACGGCAGAACCTCGCGGTAGCTCCAACCAGGGCACCCGTGCTCGAAGGCCCAGGCGTCGTAATCGAGCCGATGCCCGCGCGTATAAATCTGGGCATTGATCGACGAGCCGCCGCCGAGCACCTTCGCCTGGGTGTACCGCAGCACGCGATTGTCGAGATGCCGTTGCGGCACGGTGGACCACCCCCAACTGCCGATGCCCTTGGTCATTTTGGCGAAGCCTGCGGGCATATGGAACAGCGGGTTCCGGTCACGCGGCCCGGCTTCCAACAACAGCACCCGCGCCGCTGGGTCTTCACTTAAGCGATGCGCCAGCGCGCAACCCGCAGGACCAGCACCGCAGATAATATAATCATAGGCAAGAGACTGAGGCATTCAGGCCGCTCCTACAAACGTGGCAGGCTAAGCCCGCCGTCGGCCATAATCACGCTGCCGGTGGCGAAGCCGAAGCCCCCCCCAGCAAGGGCGGCAACAATGCTGCCAATATCCGCGCCCTCCCCCCAGCGGCGCATTGGAACCAGCCCGCCCGCAATGGCTTGATCGTATTTTCCGGCTACGCCCGCCGTCATATCGGTACGGATGATGCCGGGGCGCACTTCAAAAACAGCGATCCCCTCCGGCGCGAGGCGGAGGGCGAGGCCCTGGCTCCACATCGCCAGCCCGGCTTTCGAGATGCAGTAATCCAGCCGCTCCGGCGAGGCCATCGCCGCACTGACCGAGGTGATGTGCAGAATGCTGCGGCTCACGCCCGGCACCGCCTCGGTCGCGAGCATGTGATGGGCGACCCGCTGGGTTAGAAACATCGTGCCGCGCAGGTTGACGTTCATGACGGTATCGAAATTCTCGGGCAGCAGCGCCAGCACGTCGCCGCGCACGGGCGCTCCGATACCCGCGTTATTCACCAAACAGTCGATTCGGCCAAAAGCCGCCAAGGCCGGGGCTAGAATCGCCGCGTGGTCGTCGAGATTACCGAGGTTCCCAGCGGAGGAAACCACCCGCCCGCCATATTTTTGGGCGAGGTCGGCGCAAATCGCCTCGGCCTGCGCGCCCCCTTGCGTGCCGCTGATGCCAAGATCGAACCCGCGCGCCGCGAGCGCATCCGCGATAGCAAGGCCGATACCGCGCGTGCCGCCAGTCACGAGGGCCACAGGGCGGGAGGGGGCGAAAGAAGATCCCATATCAAGCAATTCCCTGAGAGCGAAGATGATCGGCCACGCGCAGCGCTTGCGCCGCAATCGTGAGGGCCGGATTAACCGCCGCCGACGTAGGCAAAAACCCGGCATCGACGACGAAAAGATTGGAAACCTCGTGACTGCGACAGAAGGGATCAACAACGGATGTTGCGGGATCGACCCCCATGCGCGTGGTGCCACATTGGTGCGACGGCGTGCGCTGATCGAACAAGCGGGTCAGCACCAGCGGATACCCAGCAGCCCGCAACCGCTCCCGAAAGGCGCGCACGAGGCCGTTGTGGGCGCGCATATTGCTGCGCTGCCAATCGAGCCGAATACTGTCGCCATCCAACGTAACGCGGCTATCCGGGCGCGGCAGATCCTCGCTCATCGCGTACCAATCGGTCGAATAGCGGGCCAGCAGACTCAGCAAACCCTCCGGCACCCACGGCAGCGAGGCTTTTAGAATCGGCCCGCTCACTTTGCCGAGTAACTGGATATTCCCCAACGGTGGGCCGCCCTGCCCGTCCGATAGGTAAAAATCGTTGATGCCAAGCGTCTTCTGATACACGGACGGGTTCGGGCGGCGCGGATCGACCGCCAGCATCGCCGAGCAATTGTGATTCATAAAATAGCGCCCTACCGTATCGGACTTGTTGGCAATGCCCGACGCCAGCAGCAGTGCCGCCGAATTGACCGCGCCCGCCGACAGAATAATCACGCCCGCCGTAACGCGCTGAAGCCCTTCGGATGTCTCGACCTCAACCGCCGTAACGCGCCGCCCGTCGGGGCTGGCCAACAGGCGGCGCACCCGCGCGCCGGTGATTAAGCGGAACCCCGGATCGCGCAGGGCTTGGGCCAGCGGAGCCGTTTCGGCATCGAGCTTGCCGGATCGCGTATCGGGAAACCCATCCCACGGCGTTTGCCCCCCTGCCAGCCAGCGCTCAATATCCACCGCCAACGGTAGGGAGAAGGGCGTAAGGCCAACGCCGCGTAACAGTGCCCGCACATCGGCAATCGCAGGCTCATCGGGAATCGGCGGGTGCGGATAGCGGGAAGAATGCACGGGTTCCGTCGGGTCTTCCCCCTCTGGGCCGCGCACGCGAAACAGCGTTTCCGCCCGCCCGTACCAAGGCTCTAAAGTTTCATAAGGAAAGGGCCAACCGGGTGTCTCCCCTTCGGCATGGGCGCGCGGCGAAAAATCCTCCTGCCGATACCGCAGCAAGACCGCCCCATAGAATTTGGAGTTACCGCCGACGACATAATAGGTGCCAGGAGAAAACGCCCGCCCGTCCCCATCGCGCCAAGTCTCCTTAGGCCGAAAATGCCCACGCTGAAAAATCGCGCGCGGGTCGCGGGCCGGGGCGGAGGCTGGAATCGCCTCCCCCCGCTCCAGCATCAGCACCTGCGCCCCGCTTCCCGCCAGCCCTGCCGCGAGCGTTGCCCCGCCCATGCCGGAGCCGATTATCAGAACATCGGCCCTAGCGGGCAGCGGTGGCACCCCGATTGTGGGCAGCGGGTGCGCCATGATTACAGCCGCACGCCGCTGCCAGCATCGAACAGCAGCGCCTTATCCATATTAAAGGCGAAAGGCACAAGATCGCCCGGCAAGACGCTCACATCCGCGCGCATCCTTGCAATCACTTCCTTGCCGCCCAAGTGGCTGATCACAAAAGTATCTGCCCCCGCAGGCTCGACGACTTCAACCTGTGCCTGAACTCTCTCGATACATTTTGCCGTGTGGTCGGCCCCTTCAATATCGGTGATCGCTTCAGGGCGAATACCGAAAATAACCTGCTGGCCTTGATGCACCGGCGTGGCGAGGCTGCTCGGCAGGGGCAGGCTAATCGCTTCAGCGCCCCCCCGCCGCTCCAGGCTAATCCGCCCCCCGGCCTCTACCTGCGCCGCCATAAGGTTCATCGCGGGCGATCCCATGAAATCGGCGACAAACAGATTGACTGGACGGTTATAGATTTCGGCAGGCGAGCCAACTTGCTGAAGCAGGCCATCCTTCAACACCGCAATCTTGGTCGCCAGCGTCATCGCTTCGATCTGATCGTGGGTGACGTACACCACGGTTGCGCCCGTCCGCTGGTGCAGGCGCTTGATTTCGGTTCGCATATCCACCCGCAGTTTCGCATCGAGGTTGGACAGCGGCTCATCGAACAAAAACACGCGCGGCTCCCGTACCAGCGCCCGGCCCATAGCAACGCGCTGGCGCTGCCCGCCGGAAAGCTGGCCCGGTTTACGGTTCAGCAAATGTTCGATTTGCAGAACTTTCGCCACTTTCTGCACGGCGGCCAGTCGTTCTACTTTGGAAACGCCCTGCATTTCCAAAGCAAACGCGATGTTTTCCGCAACGCTCATGGTGGGGTAGAGCGCGTAGGATTGGAAAACCATGGCAATATCGCGCTTCGAGGGGTGCAGATCGTTCACAATCTGCCCGTCGATGCTGATAGTGCCGTCGGTAATGCCTTCAAGACCGGCAATCGTGTTGAGCAGGGTGGATTTCCCGCAGCCCGAGGGGCCAACGAGCACCAGAAAACCGCCTTTTTCCAACGTAATGTCGATGCCCTTGAGGATTTCGAGCGCGCCGTAGCGCTTCCGCAACCCGGAGATTTCTAGGAACGCCATGGGCTTTATCCTTTGACGGCGCCGGCCATAAGACCGCGCACGAAGTAGCGCCCCGCGAGAACGTACACGAGCAAGGTCGGCAGTGCCGCCATCATGGCCGCAGCCATATGCACGTTGTATTCGCGAACGCCAGTTGAAGTATTGACGAGATTATTCAGGGCCACGGTCATCGGCACCGCTTCGCCCGACGCAAATGACGCGCCGAAGATGAAGTCGTTCCAGATGTTCGTAAACTGAAAGATGACCGTAACGACGATGATTGGCCCGGAAGATGGTATCAGTATTCGCCGGAAAATCTGAAAGAAACCAGCCCCATCCATCTGCGCTGCTCGGATCAACTCAGTCGGAAACGCCTCGTAATAGTTTCGGAAAAACAGTGTGGTAAATCCGAGACCATAGACAACGTGAACCAAAATTAAGCCGACAACGTGATTGGCAATCCCCATCATCCCCAGAATGCGGGCCATCGGGATCAAAACCGCCTGGAAGGGAATGAAACAGGCGAACAGCATCATCCCAAACACTAGCTTGTGACCAGGAAAGCGCCATTTAGTGAGCACATACCCGTTCAAGGCCCCTAGCAGCGTTGAAATTGCGACGGCAGGCACGACCATCTGAATGGAATTCCAGAAGAAGCCCTTGATACCTGTGCAACTAAGGCCAACGCAGGCGGTTCCCCACGCCGCCAACCACGGCTCGATTGTGGGATTGCGCGGCAAGGCTAGCATTGTGCCGTCGCGGATTTCGTCCAAAGTTTTGAACGATGTCACCAGCATTACGAACAGCGGCAGCAAGAAGTAGAGCGCGAAGATCCCGAGCAACCCGTAGATTACAACGCGGTTTACCCAGCGGCGGCCAAGCGGGCCGCTCTGCATTACTGCGCCGCTCATCGTCCGCGCTCCCGTAGTTCGGAGTAGATGTAGGGGATCATCACGGCGGCAACGGTCATCAGCATGATAACGGCGCTGGCCGACCCGACTGCCATCTGGTTTCGAGTGAACGTGTAGGAATACATGAAGGTCGAGGGCAATTCAGTGGCATTGCCCGGCCCGCCGCCTGTGAGCGCAATGACCAAATCGTAAGATTTAATCGCCATGTGCGATAACACGATAACCGCCGACAGAAACGCGGGACGCAGCAACGGAATAACGATGCGGCGGTAAATGGCATAGGGCGACGCCCCATCCATCTGCGCGGCTTTCAGAATTTCGCCGTCAATGCCCCGCAATCCTGCCAAGAACATAGCCATGCAAAAACCCGCAGCCTGCCACACCCCAGCAATAACAACCGTGTAAATCGCCTTATCCGGGTTCACCAACCAGTCGAAGCTGAACCCAGTGAAGCCCCAAGCGTGCATTGTGCGATCAAGCCCCAAGCCGGGGTTCAGGAACCATTTCCAGGCCGTGCCTGTCACGATGAACGATAGGGCCATCGGGTAGAGGTAAATCGGGCGCAAGACGCCTTCGCCTCGGATTTTTTGGTCCAGCAAAATGGCGAGGATCAAGCCCAGGCCCATGCACACGACAATATAAAGCCCGCCGAAGATGGCGAGATTCTCTAGGGCAACGTACCAATTCTGCTGGTTCCAGAGCCGAATATGCGCGTCGAACCCAATGAATTCGTACACCGGCATCAGCCGGGAGTTGGTGAACGACAGGTAAATCGTCCACAGAATAAAACCGTAAACAAAGACCAGAATCACCGCAAAGGAGGGCGCGAGAACGACACGCGGCAGAATTTCCTGCAATCGGTCTCGCCAGTGTGGCCCTGGCCGGGCCAGGGCAAGTTTTGGAGATTGCGCCATCGCCATCCACCTTTCAGGTTCGATGCGACTAAAGTGAGCGCCCTGCCCTTAGAAAAGACGGGGCGGAATACCAGGCATTGCCTAGTCTCCGCCCCTCAAGTTGGGGGAGGAAGCTATCTATCGTCAGTCAAAAGTTATTTAGCTGCCGCAACGGCCTTCGGGAACTGCACCAGGGCCTGTTCCGTCGAGATCTGCCGATTGAAGTGGCTGGTAATGACGTCGTACATGGCCGACTTCACGGAGGCCTTGTTGGCGTGACCGTGGGCCATAGAGCCGTAGAGGGTGCCCTTTTCGTTGGCTTCCTTCAGGTCGGCAATCGCCTTTTTCCCGCACGCATCGAACGCCGCATCGGACACGTCGGTGCGCGCCGGGGCGGAGCCTTTTACGACGTTGAAGGCCGATTGAAACGCGGGGTTCATCGTTGCCGAGGCCAACACAGCCTGGGCTTCTTCACGATTGGCACCAACTTTGAACATGGCGAACTGGTCGCTATTAAACGTCACGTGTCCCTGAGTTCCGGGGAAGCGAGCGCAGATGAAATCCTGATCGGGCTTTTTGCCGGCATTCACGAATTCGCCCTTGGCCCAATCGCCCATTATCTGCATCAGGGCTTCACCCTTGATGACCATAGACGAGGCTAAGTTCCAGTCGCGCCCAGAGAAGTTATTATCCACATAGGACCGCAGGATCGACATGCGCTCGAACACGGTTTTCATCGTCGGCGAGGCAAGGGCGGCGGGGTCGAGATCGACCATCGCCTTCTTATAAAAATCGCCGCCGCCGGTCGTGAGAATAACCGAGTCGAACAAGGTTGCGTCTTGCCACAACTGGCCGCCGTGGGCGATGGGGATGATGCCTGCGGCTTTTGCCTTATCCAGCAGAACGATCAACTCGTCCCAAGTGGTCGGCGCTTTGCCGCCGAGCTTGTCGAGTTGGGCTTTGTTCATCCACACCCAGTTAGTCGAGTGAACATTGACCGGAGCCGAAACCCATTGGCCGTTATACTTGGAGAAGCGCTGAAGCGCCTGCGGAACAACCTTATCCCAACCTTCTTTTGCAGCGACGGCATTCAGGTTGCCGAGCACACCAAATTCTGCCCATTCCTGAATATCGAAACCGAGCATTTGCACTGCGGTTGGGATATTACCCGAGGTTAAGCGCGCGCGCAGTACGGTCATTGCCGGCGCACCGCCGCCGCCCGCGATGGGGTTATCTTTCCAGCCATAGCCTTTTTTCTGAAGATCATCCTTCAGCACATTCAAGGCAGCGGCTTCCCCGCCGGAAGTCCACCAATGGACCATTTCGACTTCTTTCACCTGTGCTTGAGCCGCACCGCTAACGGTCAGCGCTGTCCCCAGCATAAGGCCGGCGAGTGAACGCAAAGAGATCATCGTCATACTATTTCCTCCGATGTGGCCTTTTTTTGGCCGGTTGACTAAAACGGGCCGGGGTTGCTCCCCAGCTCTTTAGGCGCGCGGCATCCACCAGCCGGTCCTGGGACCGTTGTGTAGATGCAGCGTTTTTTCTTCGGTATAGTCTTCGACGGCGCGGCGTCCCAATTCGCGCCCAAGACCCGAGGCGCGATACCCGCCAAACGGCAGTTCCGCCGCCCCGTCCATAAAGGTATTCATCCAGACCGTGCCTGCCCGAACCCCTCGACCCACGGTAAGGCAGGTATCGAAATCCCGGCTCCAGACGCCTGCTGACAGCCCGTAGGCGGTGCTATTGGCGAGCGCAATCGCCTCAGCCGCCGTCTCGAACGTCAGCACAGAGAGCACCGGGCCGAAGATTTCTTCTTGGGCTGCCGCCATATCGGGCCGTACATCGGCCAGCAGCGTCGGCGCGAAGTAGAACTGACCCGGCGCTGCCACAAGCGGAGCACCGCCAATCAGAACGCGCGCGCCGCCACGTTGCGCCTCGCTGACTGCCGCCGCGATCTTGCTCAAATGATCAGCGGTAATGATCGCGCCGACGCGGGTTTCCGGGTGCAACGGATCACCGACCGGAAGCGTTGCCGCCCGCGCCGCAAGCTCTGCCAAAACCTCCCCGGCAATCGACTGATGCACAATCAAGCGGCTACCGGCATTGCAGCATTCCCCGGCATTGAAGAAGCCACCGAACAAAATCGCATCCAACGCCGCCACGCGGTCGCCATCGGGGAACAGAATTTGCGGGTTCTTGCCGCCCAACTCCATTGATACCTTTTTCAGGTCGCGGGCCGCGACTGCCATCAGGTGCTGACCAACCTTAGTCGATCCCGTGAAAGAGATCATATCGACGCGCGCATCTTCCGCTAAGGGTGCGCCCACCTCCGGCCCCGTGCCAACTAGAATATTCGCAACCCCCGCAGGTAAACCCGCTTCCACCAGCAAACGGCCTAGATGCAGGGTCGATCCCGGCGTAACCTCGCTCGGTTTCACCAGCGCCGTACACCCTGCCGCCAAGGCGAACGGCAGCTTTTGGCTGACGATGAGCAGCGGAAAATTCCACGGCGTAATCATCGTGACCACGCCGATGGGGTCGCGCAACACCACACCCAGCTTATTCGGCCCCAGCGTCGCATAACTTTCGCCGTGCAGATCGCGGGCGAGGCCAGCGGCATAGCGCCAAATATCGGCGGCCCCCGCAATTTCGGCGCGCGCTTGCGTCAGCGGTTTGCCGACTTCAAGGCAATCCAGCGTTGCCAGAATCTCGGCGTCACGGTCAATCAAATCGGCCACCCGGTGCAATAGGCGCGCGCGCTCCGCTCCGGTCATCTTGGGCCAGGGGCCTGTATCGAAGGCTGACCGCGCCGCCACAATCGCCTCTTCTACTAAGGCGCGGTCGGCCTGCGGATAGGTGGCCACCGTCACCCCATGCGCGGGGCTATGGCGCGTTAGCCGGGGAAGCCCGGTTTCGGTCACGAAACGCCCCGCCACCAGCAGGGCCGGGGTTGCCGGAACCCGCGCCAAGGCTGCGGCAAGCGCGCCTTCGGGCGCAAGGAGGAGGGAGGGGGTGGGTTCGGTCATGGGTCTCTCAGCGATTGGTGAAGCGCGGGGCGCGCTTTTCTTGAAAACTGGCGACGCCTTCGCGGCAATCGTCGGTATAGGCAACCAGGGCACCGGCGATACTCTCGAAGACCGAGGCTTCGCCCTCGCCTTCGGCAGCATTGATGAGGTCTTTCGCGAGGGAGACCGCGACGGGTGCGCGCTGACTAATTTGTGCCGCCAGCGCACGGGCGCGCTCCAGAACCATACCCTCCGGCACCACCTCGTCGATCAAGCCCGCCGCCAGCGCCTCAGGCGCCGTGAGAAGGACGCCGGTAAAGCAGAGCTTGCGGATCAAGGGCGCACCGAAGCGCTGGACAAGTCGCTGCGTGCCCGACCATCCCGGCACCATGCCGATGCCGGTTTCAGGCAGCCCGAACTTCGCGTGCGGCTCTGCCAAGCGGAAATCGGCAACCGCCGCCAGCTCAAGCCCGCCGCCCAAAGCATGACCATTGAGCGCGGCAATCACGGGAACGCGCAGGCGGGTCCATCTATCAAACACCCGGTGCCCTGTTCGCACCCAGGCGCGCCACATATCCAGCGGTGCAAGACCGCCCCAATCGGCAATATCCCCCCCGGCGCAAAAGCCCCGGCCCTCGCCCGTCAGCAGCACGCAGCGGCAATCGGCAGCGCTTTCGATTGCGTCGGCAGCCTCATCGAGCGCGCGGATCATCGCCGCCGTGAGCGCATTGAATTTCGCCGGGCGGGCCAGGGTTACAATCGCCAGCGACCCCTCGAAGCTCAGGCGCACGTCATCGGTGAACAGGGCCGTCATTCCGCCGCCTCCCGCAGGCGCAAAGCGCCCGCATTCGGGTGAAACAGCGCCGCATCCATCAGCCTCGGCGGTGTCGGCACCAACAGAGGAAACTCCGACTGCGCCAGAATATCGCGGTCGAGATCAACGCCCGGTGCAATCTCGGTAACGACCAGCCCCTCGGGGGTCAGGCGCAGCACGCAGCGTTCGGTGACATAGGTAATGTCTTGGCCTTGGGCGACGGCTCTCCGTCCAGAGAACGTCACATGCTCCACCGCCCGCACGAGCTTCTTAATCTTGCCCTCTCGCCGAATGACCAGCGCGCCGTTCTCGATAGCAAGATCGGCCCCCGCCGAGAAAAAGCCGGAGAAGATGATCTTCTTCGCCTGGGCCGTAATATCGACGAACCCGCCCGCCCCTGCCGTAACGTGCGGGCGCACGCCGAGCTTCGAGACGTTCACGCACCCGTCTTGATCGATTTGCAGAAAGGACAGTAACGAGGCATCGAAGCCGCCGCCCTGGAAATAGGTGAATTGATACGGCGAAGGTACAATCGCTTCGGCATTTGCAGCGCAACCGAACTGGAAATCGAGCAGCGGAATACCGCCGACGGCCCCTTGTTCGATCACCCAGGTCACATCGCCGTGGCGGCCCTCTTCCAGCAGAATGCGCGGCACATTGGCCGAAATACCGAAGCCGATATTCACGGCGTCGCCGCGCCGCAACTCTTGCGCTACCCGGCGTGCAATAACCTTCTGAACGCCGAACTCAGGAATCTCGAAACTATCGAGAGGCCGGAAAATTTCCCCGGAAATCGCCGGATCGTACACTGTTTGCGTCGTTTGCATCTGCTCAGGCGCGACCACGATGTAATCGACCAGAATACCCGGCACCATCACATTATGGGGCTTCAACGTGCCGCTTTGGGCCAGCCGCTTAACCTGCGCGATGACGATACCGCCGTTGTTGCGAACTGCGAGCGCTTGATCGAGCGGGCCGAGATAGCCGCCCTCATGCTCGAACGAGAGATTGCCGCGCTCGTCCGCCGTTGTCGCGCGAATGATGGCGACGTTCGGGGCGATGGCCGGAAAAAACAGCCACGTATCGCCGGCAAACTCGACTTTCGAGACGATAGGCGTCGCCGCTGCCTTAGCGTTCATGGCACAGCCGTGCTGATCGGGATCGACAAAGGTATCGAGACCGACCTTGGTCAAAACCCCAGGCCGCTTGGCTGCCGCATCGCGGTGCATATCGAAGAGAATGCCCGAGGGAACATTATAAGCCGGAATCCGGTTCTCCGTCACCATCTGCCAAATCAAGGGCGGCGTGGCGCTAGAAGGGCCGGACGGGTAGGAGCCGGCAATAATGCGGCCCAAAAGCCCCTCTTGCGCCAAATGATCAATGCCCTTGATGCCCCACATATCGCCCGCAGCGATGGGGTGCAGGGTTGTTAGATCGCGAGGAATGCCGGTTTCTTGAAAGCGTGCCCCCAAAGCCGCCAGAACCGCATCGGGACAACCGAGACCGGAGGAGGAGGAGACTGTAACAATCGCGGCGTGCGGAATAGCATCCACCGCCGCGCGCGCGGTGACGAGTTTAGGAAAAGCCATTGCAGTGCCTCGTGTGAGACGCGCCAGAAGCGCTTTGCTCAATCAGAGAAGGGCGGAAATCTCAAGAAATGAGAGAGAGGGAAGCGCACCATAGTTTGTTAGAGTGTTTTTCGGTCGCTAAGGCTCACGTCAAACGCTCTAACTCTTTGTTTTTTTAGCAAATTCGTCGTCGCGGGTGCCAGCACGTTTGACGCGCAAAGCGCATCGGGCACCCGCTCGGGATTTGCTCTAAACCACGTATCGGATGGCGCAGGTCTGGCCCGTAGCAGCCGCCTCCACCACCGCCACCGCAACAGCGAGCGATTTTAACCCATCTGCCCCGCTGGCCGTAACAGCACCCTCCCCGCGTACCGCTGCGTGGAAGGCCGTCAACGCCCGCACATAGAGATTGCCGGTCTCCAGCGGAAGCTCGGTTTCGCCCGCCGCCGTGCGAAGCAAAACCCGGCCAATGGGGCGCTGGGTCATGCAATCCTGCCCAATCAGCGAGCCTTCAGTCCCGTGAACCTCGAAGCCCGTTCTAGCGAAGCGCGTGGTAAAAGCATCGTGAAACTGCGCCATCACGCCGGAGGGGAACTGTAAGACGCCCATCACCTCGTCGGCCAGCGCCGGGTCTTGCCTACCCGCGCCCGCAATCCCGGCTTGCCGGGCACAGGCGGTTGCGCTCACAGGGTCTTCACCCAGAACGAAGCGCAGCGTATCGGCATCATGGACCGTAATATCGAGAATAACGCCGCCTCCCGCCCCCGGAGTGGTGATGCGCCAACCTTGAAGATGCGGCGGCAGAAACACAGCGTGATGGACCCTAGCGGAAAGGGGCGTTCCAATCCGCCCGTCGGCAATCGCCTGCCGCATCGCCCGGTGGGAGCCTGCATGGCGCAGATGATGGTTGGTGCCCATCACCACGCCCGCAGCATCGGCGGCGGCGACCATCGCCTGCGCGTCGGCCACGGTTAGGGCCAAGGGCTTTTCGCACAGAACATGCTTTCCCGCCGCGACTGCCGCCAAATGTTGCGCCTTGTGCAGCTCGTTGGTCGTCGAGATATACACTGCGTCAATGCCGCTACCGAGCAAGGCGGCGAGAGAATCAGTCGCCTGGGGAATGGCGTGAGCGGTCGCGAAAGCCTGAGCACGCTCGGCGCTGGCGCTCAAAACCCCAACGATCTCGCCCCCCGTTGCGCGGATAGCCTCCACCATCCATTCGCGGGCAATCGTGCTGGCTCCAATCAGGCCCCAGCGGATAGGAAGTGCACTCATGCGGTAGCATCCTTTCTGAGCGGCGGCTGACAACTCTCGCGAATCACGAGCCGTGCCTCGCCGATATAATTCTCGACCTTGGGATCAGGATCGGCGATATGTCGCAGCAGCATTCCTGCCGCCGCTTTACCGAGTCCGGCAGGGTCCACCGCAATTGTAGTGAGCGGCGGGGAAACATGTTGGGCCTCGGCGGTATCGTCGAACCCAACCACGCTAATATCGCGCCCAACGTGCAGACCGCGCCGGTTGATCGCGAGCATCGCGCCGATGGCAACCACATCGTTGAAACACACTGCCGCCGTAACAGAATTTAGCGTAACGGGGGCCAGACTGTCGGAGCGATCGAGAATAGCCATCATCGCCTGAAAGCCGCCGTCCTTGGTGGGCAGGCTTTCCACCGTTAACGCCGGATCATAGGGAATACCTGCCGCCTGTAATGCCTGCTGATACCCCGCAAACCGGCCTTGACGCACCACCATCGGCCCAGCCCCGCCAACGTAAGCAATCCGGCGATGACCAAGGCCGATTAAATGCTGCGTAGCGCGCTCGGCACCGCCCACACTATCGCTGGTCACACTCGACAGATGCGCCCCGGCAATCCGGCGGATCGCGAGAACGATGGGCAGTCCCGGCGCGGACAAATTGGCGAGTTCGGCGGCATCCGTCCCCAGAGCCGGGCAGAGAATGATTCCCGCCGCACCATGCTCCCGCATCGAGAGCACCACGTCCGCTTGGCGGGTAACGCTCTCTGCCGTATGGGCAAGATAAGGAATGTAGCCCGAATGCTGCAAAGCCTGCTCGATCCCAATCGCAAGCTCCGCAAAGAACGGATTGGAAAGATCGTTAATCACCATACCCACAACACTGCTGCTGGCCTTCCGCAAACTGGCCGCGCCCCGGTTATAGACATAGCCCATATCCTGCATTGCCCGCTGCACGCGCTGACGGGTTTCGGCCTTCACCAGCGGACTGGCCTTCAAAACAAGCGACACGGTGGATTTTGAAACGCCAGCCACTTCGGCAATATCAATAATCGTGACCGACCGGCGTGCTGACGCCACCGGGTTACGGCTGCTCTCCGAGGTCTTACTCCGGTCACTGTGCGCCATCGCGGTCCTCTCCCCCCTGCGGCTGCCTGCCCTCAAATCTCGCTGAACTTTGCTTCGGCGCTCTCTTTCGGGAACTCACGGCATTACAGGAATTTTTCTTATTGGAACGATCCTATTATGATGGAAAAAAATTTCAAGCGTTATTTAAGCGGATGCGGCAACGGGGCTATCGGTATCAAATCTCATGGCGCTCAAAGCCAAGATCGCTCGGCTGTGGGCATCGCTGGCGGCGATAGAGGTGCGGTCCCAAAGTATAAAATGGCTCTATTGGCCAATTTGCTGCTAATGCTAATTTTTAGGAACTGTGGCCCCTACGCCGCAGGAATAAGAGCCTTGCGGTTCCCTCGGAAATCCCAACAAAAATTTCACTTGCGTGGGGGGGGATTTTGCCTCATACGCAGTCCCAGACGCACTCGCACGTGCCTATGGCCCACTGGGAAGTAACCCCAGGGTTGGTTATGCAACGACGGACCCGCGTCCTTTTGGATTTTCTAGCAATCTTGCTGGTGCCGAAGGGAATAGTGGCTCATGACTAGTTTACGCCTGATCTCTTGTACAACGCTCACCGCCCGAAAATCGGCGGCGGCAATGCTTGCGACTTGCGTTCAGCCTAGGCCCTAGAAGTGGGGGACAAGGCATATAAACGCCCCGTCCCTGATCCTTTTTCTACCCTCGTTCCATCGCTGCCGCTGTTTTGACTGCCCTTCGTTAAGGGCAACCTTATCAGCTTTCCTTATTTTCTGGACCTCGGTTAAAACCGGGGCCACGCGAAGCCCTGTCTTCGCCTTACGTGTGGAGTTTGTCGCCATGACTGCCAAGATCGAACGCTATCTTGCTGAAAACCAGCCGGAAACCCCGTGTCTCGTGGTCGATCTGGACGTGATCGCCGAGAATTACCGCACGATGAACCGCCTGCTACCGCTGGCGCGCATCTTTTATGCTGTGAAGGCCAACCCGGAGCCGGCGGTCATAACGATGCTGAACAGTCTCGGCTCGTCCTTCGATACGGCCAGCCGGGGCGAAATCGATCTAGTGCTCGGTCAAGGGGCTAACCCGGACCATGTTTCTTTCGGCAACACGATTAAGAAACAGCGCGATATTGCTTACGCTTATGAAAAGGGCGTGCGCCTGTTCGCCTTCGATTCGGAAGCCGAGCTTGAGAAACTGGCCCAATCGGCCCCCGGTGCCAAAGTGTTCTGCCGTATCCTGATGGAGTGCAGTGGGGCCGAATGGCCGCTGTCGCGGAAGTTTGGCTGCGCGCCGGAAATGGCGGCGGACCTGCTGGTACGGGCGCGGGACATGGGTCTGGAGCCTTATGGCATTTCCTTCCACGTCGGCTCGCAGCAGACCGACATCAGCCAGTGGGACGTGGCGATTGGCCGTGCCGCTGCCATGTTCATGGCGATTGCCAAATCCAATATAGATCTCAAAATGGTCAATATCGGCGGCGGTTTCCCGGCAAAATACCGCGCTAATATCCGCCCGGTGGAAGCCTATGCCGAAGGCGTGATGCAGGCGATGCGGAAGCATTTCGGCAACGCCATCCCGGAAATCATCATCGAGCCGGGCCGCTCGATGGTGGGTGATGCCGGGATTATTCAGACCGAAGTGGTGCTGATCTCGAAGAAGGATTACGACGAAGACAAGCGTTGGGTCTATCTCGACATCGGTAAGTTCGGCGGCCTCGCTGAAACGATGGATGAAGCGATTAAGTACGACATCACCACTCCGCATGATGGCAGCGAAACCGCGCCGGTTATTCTGGCCGGGCCGACGTGCGATAGCGCCGATATTCTGTATGAAAAGACCGAATACCGCCTGCCTGTGGGCCTCAAAGTCGGCGACAAGGTGAATATCCTCGCAACGGGTGCTTACACCACCTCCTATTCGGCGGTGAACTTCAACGGTTTTGCGCCGCTGCGGGCTGTGTGTATTTAATATACGTAGCTACCAAAAGCCGGGGTTGGGAGACCAGCCCCGGCTTTTTTTATCAGTTGCTTACAACATCCATCACCGCCTCCATCACGCCCGTATCCTCCGCGCTTGCCGCCAGCCGGAAGCCTAACTCCCGCGCCATTGTCAGCATCGGCTCGTTTTCGCGCAGGATAGTCCCGACGATTTTAGCGACTTTGCGGTCCTGCCCATAGCCGATGATCTGGCGCATCAGCGTATACCCCAGGCCCCGGCCTTTAATGTCGGAGCGGATGAGAATGGCGTATTCGCCCACCGCTACATCGGCATCGCAGGTGAGGCGCACGGTGCCCCAGATCGGGCCGAGCGCGCCATCGGCTTCGATGGGGCGGGCGACGAAGGCCATTTCGCGGTCGTAGTCGATTTGCGTCAACCGGGCGAGCAGCGGGCGAGGGATGGATTTTAGCGACGAGAAGAAGCGCAGGCGCACGTCCTCCGGGGCTACCTGCTCGATCATGCTAATGATATCCGGCGCGTCCTCTGGGCGAATTGGGCGGAGGGAAATCCGGGTGCCATCCCGAATAACAACGTCGGTTTCAAGCTGGTTGGGGTAGGGCGGCACGGCAACGGGCGCGGCGTTGGCCGGGTCTTGTACGCGAATGCGCGCATCCAGCGCCACCACGCCGGTTTCATCGGCCAGCAACGGGTTGATGTCGAGTTCCCGCAGCGATGGGTGATCAATGGCAAGCTGGGCCACTTGAATAAGCGCGCTGGCAATCGCCTCCAAATTGGCGGGCGGGCGGGCGCGGAAACCCGCGAGTTGGCGGGCAATGCGCGTGCGCTGGATCAACTCGTAGGCCAGCGGCAGGTTGAGCGGCGGCAGCGCTAAGGCTTTGTCGTTGCGTACTTCCACGGCAACGCCGCCATGCCCGAACAGCACCACGGGGCCGAAGGTGGGATCGCTGGCAATACCCACGATCAACTCGAAGGCACCGGGGCGGCGGATCATTTCTTGAACCGTGAACCCTGCAATCACGGCCTCGGGCTTCACCGCGCGCACGCGGCGCAGCATGGCCACGGCGGCTTCTTTGGCCGAAGCGACCGAGGGCAGATCGAGCGCAACGCCGCCAATATCAGACTTATGGGTAATATCGGGGGAGCGAATTTTCACGGCGAGCGGCAGGCTAAGATCGGCTGCTGCCGCCAGAATTTCCTCTGGCGTTTCGACCGCCACCGTCCGCACGACGGGAACGCCATAGGCGGCGAGCACGCGCTTGGTTTCAGCCTCGTCGAGCCACTCCCGGCCTTCGGCGCGCACTGTTGCCAGAATAGCGCTTACCGCCGCGCGGTCGGGTGTTCCAGAATCGGGGCCAGCGTCGGGCATGACGGGGGGAAGCTGCTGAAGCTGTGCCTGATTGCGCCGATAGCGCACCAAGTGCATCAAGCCCTTCACCGCCTCCGTGGGCGTGGAAAAGCTCGGCAGGTCGCCAGCGCGGAAGCGGCTGCGGGCATCCCGCGCGTCCAACTCGCCCATCCAGGAGGTCAGAACCGGCTTATCGCCCGGCTTCAGGTGTCCAATCACCGCCTCCGCCGCTTCGACCGACGAGGCCACGGCGGTGGGGGCGTTCAGCAGCAGAACGGCATCCACACCCGGATCGGCTAACACGCCATCAAGGGCAGCGCAGTAGCGCGCGCCGGGAGCATCGCCGATAATATCGACCGGATTGGCGCGCGACCAAGTGTGAGGAAGCGCCGCATCGAGCCGCGTTAGCGTTTCAGGCGCAAGAGTTGCCAGAACCCCGCCTTCGTCCAGCAGCGCATCGGTGGCGAGCACGCCCATACCGCCGCCGTTGGTGATAATGGCAACCCGCTCCCCCCTCAGCACGGGCAGCCGCGCCAGGGTTTCGACAGCGGCAAAAAGATCGCCCAAATCGGTCACGCGCAACATACCTGCACGCCGAAAGGCGGCATCATAAACCGCATCGGACCCGGCCATCGCCCCCGTATGAGAACTGGCGGCTGCCGCTGCCGCTTGGTGTCGTCCGGCTTTGATCACCACTACCGGCTTCAACCGAGATAAGGCGCGGGCAGCAGACATGAACTTGCGCGCGTGGGTTACGCCTTCAATGTAAAGCAGCACCGACTTAGTGCCGGGGTCGAGCGCCAAATAGTCCAGCATGTCGCCGAAATCCACGTCGCTGCTATCGCCCAGCGAGACCACGTGGGAAAAGCCGATACCCCGCGCCGTCGCCCAATCCAGCAGGGCCGTTGCCACCGCGCCCGATTGCGTCACGCAGGCAATATCGCCCGGCAAGGCCGCAACGTGGGAAAAAGAGGCGTTCAGCCCCAATCCGGGTACGAGAATGCCGAGGCAATTGGGGCCGATGATCCGCAGCAGATGCGGGCGGGCTGCATTCAGCATCGCTTGCCGCAGGGCCATCCCCGCGTCGTCCGCGCCCTCGCCGAACCCGGCCGTGATGACCACCGCGCCCCGGCAGCCGCGTTCGCCCAAGCGGCGGATCAGGTCCGGCACGGTCGCGGGCGGGGTTGCGATAATGGCGAGATCGGGCACAATCGGCAGCGCGTCGATATCGGCATAGGCAAGCACGCCTTCTACCGACAAATTCTTCGGATGCACCGGCAAAATCGGCCCTTGGAAGCCCGCGCGGAACAGGTTTCGCCCCAGCACGGCCCCTACGGAGCGTTCGTGCCGGCTCGCACCGATCAGCGCAATCGCTTTCGGTTTGAAAAGAGCGTCGAGATTACGAACGGTCATGGCTATAAGGTTCTTTCATCTGTCTGCCGCGTGCAAGGAAGGCAGGCTCATGTCTCGTCCGGCATTAGCACAGGGCGGTAACGCAGCTTAGTCCCTTTAGGTTTCAGATCAAAAACCATGTCACCCTTCACCTCGCCGCAGGCCGCCCTGCTGGAACAAGACCCCCGCCCTCGCCCGCCCATTGATGCGCGGGTACTGGTGTATGTCGGTCTCGATTTGATGGGCGATGGGTTGATGAAGCTGCCCTTCGTGCGGGCGCTGCGGGCGGCATTCCCGGAGGGGGAGATCGTTTGGCTCGCCGGAAAAGGCGCGAGCGCCTATAAAACGTCGCTCGCGCCGCTCGTGCAGGGGCTGATAACCGAAGTCATTGATAATGCCGAGATCGGTTCGCACTGGATGGAAATTCTGGGGCGACCCCTGAAAGACCAGAGCTTCGATTTGGTCATCGACACGCAGTCGCGGATGCTGACAACGCTCGTGCTGAAACGCATCAAGACCCGCTTTTTCATTTCCGGCGCGGCAGATTTCAGCCTCTCAACGCTGAAGCCCGGCAAGGGCTACACGCGGCCCGATGCGATGTGCGGGCGCTTGCTCGATCTCCTCCATCTCGCGATTGCCGAGCCGCCCGATCCGCTGGCACCGCTACCGCTGGCCCCGGAGATTGCTGCTTTGGCCGGAAGGTTGCTGCCCCAAGGCTACCGCTACATCGCCTTCGCGCCAGGGGCGGGCGGCAAGCCGAAGATTTGGCCGTTGCAGAGTTATGTCACTGTCGCCCGTAGCCTCACGGCGAACGGCTATGTGCCGGTCTGGTTCTTAGGGCCGGAAGAAGCGGGATGGGTTGATGACATTGCCGCCACGGTGCCGGGCAGTCTGTTCCCGCTCCAGCATAGCACCGCGCGGCCCCTGAAATACCGGGCGGACCTCACGATTGCGGCGGCGAGCTTTTGCGAGGTTGGCCTGTCGAACGACTGTGGCGGCGGGCATCTGTTAGCCGCCGCCGGGATTCCGCTGGTCTCCCTGTTCGGCCCGACCGATCCCCGAAAATTCGCCCCAATGGCGGTAGAGGGGTTGGTGATCCGCGCGCAGGATTTTGGCGGCGATACGATGGATAAAATCCCGCCGCAGGTCGTGCTTCAGGCACTATCGGGATTGTTGGGCTGATAGCGCAAAAACAGCAGCAAGATTAGCCCCGGAAGGGCGGTGAGCGCCGTAATCCCAAAGAACCACTCCCAACTCATCTGCTCCGACAGCCACCCGCCGCCCGACGCGAGGAACGTGCGGGCGCTGGCGGCAAAGGCCGAGAGCAGCGCGTAATGGGTCGCGCTATAGTGGCGCTGCGAGAGACCGGAGAGATAGGCGACGAAGGCGGCAGTGCCCATGCCGCCGGTGGCATTCTCGACGAAGACCGTAACCGACAGCGCCGCCAAATCCGCCCCCATCTGCGCCTGCCAGATGAACACGAGGTTGGAGAGCGCCTGTAAAATTCCGCAAATCATCAGCGCGCGTAACTGCCCAGCCTGCCCCACGAGCCAGCCGCCGATAAACACCCCGATCAAGGTGGCAACGAGGCTCCAAACCTTGCCGACGGCGGCAATATCGCTCTTCGAGAACCCAAGCGCGAGGTAGAAGGGGTTAGTCATCACGCCCGCCACCGCATCGCCCAGCTTGTAGAGCACAACGAAGGACAGAATCAGCAGCCACTGCGGTTGGGCACGCATAAAGCTGGCGAACGGCTCCAGCAGGGTGGCCCGCATCCAGGTTTCGGCATTGGCCCCTGGCAGAACGAGGGGTTTTTCCGGCGCGGAGGGTTCGGGGATCAGCAACACCAGCACGATGGCAATGCCGACGATGGCGGCCATGACCGCGTAAACGACGGTCCAGGAGAAGGCTTCGGCCAGAAACAAGGCCCCCGCGCCAGAGATCAACATGCCCAGGCGGTAGCCATAAACCGACATGGCACTGCCCGCCCCCTGCTGCTGCGGGCTGAGGCTTTCGATGCGGTAGGCGTCGATCACAATATCTTGGCTGGCCGAGAAAAAAGCGATGAGCACGGCAAACAGCGCGATTTGCCCTGGCGCGTGTGCGGGGTCGGTCACAGCGGCCCCGAGAATGGCGAAAATCAGGCCGATTTGCGTAAGAATCATCCAACCGCGCCGCCGCCCAAGCTCTGCCAGTAGTGGCGGCGGCACTGCGTCCATAATCGGTGCCCAGGCGAATTTCCAAATATAGGGCGTACCCGCCAGGGCAAATAGGCCGATCTGGGTTCGGCTCACCCCCGCTTCCGTCAGCCATATCGAGAGGGTGGAGAAGGTCAGCGCCAGCGGCAAGCCGGAGGCGATGCCAAGCAACAGAACAATGAGCACGGGGACGCGCCCATAGGTTTCAAGAAAGCGAGCGAGAGTGTTCGGCATCAGCACGCCCCAATCAATCCGCCGCAGCGGCTAACGGCGCCAGCGGAAGAGGCGCGCCTGTATGGTGAACAACTTGCTGCGGGAAGGGAATCGAAATTCCGGCCTTATCGAACGCTTCCTTAATCGCCCGGTTCAGCGTTCGCGCTACGGCCCACTGCATTCCGGGAAGGGTTTTTATACGGACGCGCAAAACCATCGCGCTATCCTCGAACCGATCAAGCCCCAGAATTTCCAAAGGCTCCAGCACGGCCCCCGCATACTCCGGGTTCACGCGCAGGGCGGTATCCGTCTGGGTCAAGGTCGCGATCGCAAGGTCAAGATCGGTGGTGTAGTCAACGCTGAGATCGACGAGCGCGAAGCTAAACGTCTTCGTCATGTTCTGGATCGTGGTGACGGCGCTGAAGGGGATTGTATGCACCGCCCCGCGTATATCGCGCAGCCGGATCGTGCGAATGGTAATGGCCTCGACCGAACCTGATTTACCCGCAACTTCAATCGCATCCCCCACCGCAATCGAATCCTCGATGAGGATAAACAGGCCGGTGATGAGATCTTTCACGAGGGTTTGCGAGCCGAAACCAACGGCCAGACCAACAACCCCGGCCCCGGCCAGCAGCGGCGCGATATTGATGCCAATTTCCGACAGCACGATCAGCGTGACCATGATCACCAACACCACCAGCAGGGCGTTCCGCAGCAACGGCAGCAGTGTTCGCATCCGGGCCGATGGCGTGCGGCGCAAGCCGTCTTGCTCGGTTTCTTGCAGCAACCGCTCGATCCAGGAGGAGAGGATTTCCCACACCACCACGGCAACGAGCAACACGATCAGCACGATGGTAAGGCTGGACAGCAGTTTACGCCCGCTGCCTTCCATCAACCAACCAAGGCTATCCAGCCCCCAAATTTGCAGCAGCAGCACGATGATCAGCAGGTTCAAGCCGATGCTAAGCATACTCTGGAGCACGGGCAAATAGCGGTTAGCGCGGGCTTCAAGGCCGGGGAAGCGCGCCGAAAGGTCTGGGTTGATGGTAAAGCCGAGCGTAACCAGATGGCGCAAACCCTGCTTGATCCAGCGGCCTGCCAGCAACAGCACCAGCGATAGCCCGGTAGCGCGCAGCAAAAATAGAAAGCCGCCCGGAATCTCCAGCGTCCACACTGTGTACGCCGCGACCACATAGACGATGGCGAGCACGTGCCAGACATCGGAGAGGCGATGGCGCAGGGCGGTAAAACTCTCGCCCATTTGCCGCGAGAGACGGGAGCCGTTGCCCTCTTGGCGTAACCAGAGGCGCACGGCTTCGGTGTTCTGAAGAATAAGCAGAATCGCCATGCCCGCGAGCGTTAAGCCAATCAAACGCCCGATGAGATCCGCGAGCGCGTCGGGCAAGCCGAGTAGGCGCAAGGCCTCCAGCCCCAGCAATCCATAGGCCGCGAGCGCCACCATACGCCGCAGCCAGACATAAGCGTAGGCGGCGGTTTCGTCGGTCAGCGTCACCAGCCGGAAGCGGGGATGCTCGGGCGCAAGAATCAGGCGGCCCAGCAGCAGAACCACACGTACGATCAGATTGGCGTTAATCAGCAACACCAACACGAGCCGCGTCAGTCGATCCGGCGCGATGAGGGAGAGAGTGATTTGCGCGGCGGCGGCAAAGGTGAGCACGGGCAGCAGATCGAGCAGAAACCGCCCGCCCAGCAGCAGCCAACGCTGCACGCGGTTTTCACTGGGGCGGTCGGCGAGGGCCTGGCGTGGACGGCGCAGGGCGCGGGCCAGCAGCCACTCGCTCACCAAAGCACACAGCAGCAGCAGCGTGACTTTCCCCGCCAGAAGCGCCCAACGCTGCTGCCGAGCCGGGTCGCGCCACCCAGCACTTTCGGCAATCACGTCATCGGGCAGCGCCGCCAGGGTTCCCGCTGCTTCCGACACCGCGCCGCCGAGCTTGCCCAGCCCATCGGAGAGGTGAATAAGCCCGCGCCCAAACAGCCCGCTGAGGGTTTCAACCGACGCCTCCGGCGCAGCCTTCTTCTGTTGATCCGCCAGCAGGCTAAGTTGCTTGATAAGCGCCGCGCGCGAGGCATCGTTCTTGAGAGTCTCGATGAGAGCAGGCAGGTCGGGGGCCGTGTCTTTCGGCGGGTCGGCGGCGATGGCCCCTGTTCCAATCAGAAGCCAAATCCCTATTATCGCTGCCAAAATCCGCTGCATCTATCTCTCTCCTACTACAATTCAGCCGAATACGCTGCTACCAGAAAACGACGGTTTTATGGTCGTTGATCAGCACGCGGTGTTCGGCGTGGAACTGCACGGCCCGCGCCAGCACCATCGATTCGATATCGCGGCCAATGGCGACCATCTGGTCGCTGGTAATCGTATGATCGACGCGCTCGACTGCCTGTTCGATAATCGGGCCTTCATCGAGATCGGGGGTGACGTAATGGGCCGTCGCGCCGATGAGCTTCACGCCGCGATCAAACGCCTGCTGATAAGGCTTTGCGCCCTTAAAACTCGGCAGAAACGAGTGGTGGATATTAATGCAGCGGCCCGCCAGCGCTCGGCACAGGTCAGGCGAGAGCACTTGCATGTAGCGCGCCAGCACAACGAGATCGACTTTATACTCGTCAATCAAGCGCAGCAGTTCGGCCTCCTGCTCGGCCTTCGTCGGAGCCGCGCCCTTCGCGCCAACGGGCAGATGGTGATAGGGCAGCCCATGCCAGCGCGCTTGTTCCTCGAAATCCGTATGGTTGGAGATAATCGCCGGGATTTCGATGGGCAGCAGGTCTGACCGCCAGCGATAGAGAAGATCATTCAAGCAATGGCCGAAGCGCGAGACCAGCGGCAGCACGCGGCACTTGCGCGCGGGATCGTGCAACTCCCAGGTCATCTGAAACCGTTCGGCGGTGGGGCGGAAGCCCGCTTCAAGCTCGGCTTTCGTCAGGCCCTTGCCGACGGGATCGACCGTGGTCCGCATGAAAAACTGGCCCGTCGCCTCATCTTCAAACTGATAGGAGCGGCGGATATTGAACCCGGCGAGCGCCAGAAAATTGCTCACAGCGGCAACGATACCGACCGCATCTCTACACTGAAGCGTGAGGATATAGGCACCAACCTTGTTGCTGTCGGCGCGGTTCGGATAGGCGCTCATGCTGGGGCTTTCGGCAATAGGAACGGGCGTATCCATAACGCAATTAAATCCTTAGAGCTGTGGGCGATTAAACGTCCACAGCGAAAAAAGCAGCCATTGCGGCTGCGGCCAAGGGCGCGGATGCGCCCGCCCGGCGAGGGCAACTTATAAGCCTAGTCCATACTGCGTTCAATCGAACGCAGTATGGACTAGGTCCCGCTGCGACCGTAATCGTCGCTGAAGCGGACGATATCGTCTTCGCCAGTGTAGGTGCCGCTTTGCACTTCGATGAATACCAACGGCTCGGCCCCCGGATTGGCCACGCGGTGCTTAGCTTCGAGCGGAATATACACATGCTCGCCGGGGCTGAGGCGGAAGGTTTCTTCCCCCACGGTCACGTCGGCCTCCCCGACAACCATTGTCCAATGTTCGGCCCGGCGATGGTGCATCTGCAACGACAAGCGCTGGCCCGGCAATACGGTGATGCGCTTCACCTTGTAGGTGGCTTCATCCAAGAGAACTTCGTATTGGCCCCAGGGGCGCTGGCCGATTTCCATAGAATCCTCGGAAGAGTGGGAGATAAAGGCGGGCGCATCCTATCGGCACGGGGCGCTAACGCCAACAAAAAGGCGGCATTGCTGCCGCCTTTGAGAAAGTCTCTTCAGATTTTTAAGAAAACAGGCTTAAGCCGCGTTGCGCTGGGCCGGGACTTGAGGGCGGGCGGCATCGACTGGGCGCGCCGGAGCCGAAGGAAGTTCCCCCGCTTCGGCCAACTTGCCGAGCAAGCCCGCAACCGCACGCTCCAGCGCGGCAACATCGCTCGCGGGCAGCTTGGCCATGGCTTTCGCCAAAGGGTCCGGCCAGGAGCGGACGCGGTTGGCCAGCTTCTCCCCCGTTTCGGTGAGGGAGACCACGAGCGCGCGCCGATCTTGATCGGCGGCCCGCTTGGCAACGAAGCCTTTGCGAACCAGCGTGGCGACGGCATCGCTCACGGTGGCAGGGGTTACGACCAGTTCCGCCGCAAGGCGGCTAATGGTCGGTGCGCTCTCGCACCCAGCAAGATGCGCCAGGATCGACGCTTGCAGCGCGGTCAGGCCAGCGGCATTGGCACGGCGGTTTTCGTTACCGCGCGAGACAGCACCCAAGCGGGCGAGGGCATCGGAAAGCTGTTCGATCGAAGCGACCGTGGGCAGCTGCGTCGGGGATATCATTGATGTCATGGCGGGCGGATATAGTCGCATCTTGCAGAAAGGCTCAAGAGCTTTCACGCGCAGACATGCCCTGCCTTATAAACATTTGTGTTTAGCGTTGCAAAAAGGTGGCAGTGCTTGAGATTAAGAGGGCCTCAAGATGGGGCTAGTAAATGGGCTTCGCATGAATTACATTGTCATTCATGCGCTGCCAGGAGATCCGTTATGGTTGCCAATGCCCTCGTACAAGCCCGCGTCGATGGGGCCATCAAGAAGGAAGCCGCCGCCGTGCTGGCGACCATCGGCCTGACCGTTTCCGATGCAGTGCGCCTGATGCTGATCCGCGTCGCGCAGGAAAAAGCGCTGCCCTTCGAGCCGTTGATCCCGAACGCCGAGACGATTGCGGCGATGGAAGAGGCGCGGGCGGGGAATTTGATGTCGTTTACCAGCATCCAAGCGTTGATGGACGATCTCCATGAGAATAATTGAACGAACAGGCAAGTTCAAGCGAGACTATAAGAGAGAGATGAGAGGGCAATATTAGGCGACCCTCGATAGAGATTTTACTGAAATTTTGTCGGCGCTATTATTTGATCGCCCTCTTGCTGAAAAATACCGGGATCACGCTTTGATCGGGAGATGGAAAGACCATCGCGACTGCCATATTCGGCCCGATCTCGTGCTGATTTACCGCAGGATTGACGAAACTGCACTGCAACTCGTGCGCCTCGGCTCGCACAGCGCCCTCGGGCTTTAGCTTGTCGGATGCACTGACGCCCACTATGGTGTTCTCTCAGAATTCCTCTAACAAAGGTCGCAGACCGTGGTTCGCCGTTTTCTCCCCTTGGCTTTGATCGCTTTGAGCCTTGCCGCCTGCGGCTCCGATACCCGTCGGTCGCTGGGGCTGTCGAAGGCTCCGCCTGATGAGTTTAGCGTTGTCGGGCGCGCACCGCTCGAACTGCCGCCCGATTTCGGTCTGCGTCCGCCCGTTGCAGGGGCTGCGCGCCCCAACGAGCTTACGCCGCGCGATCAAGCGAAGGTTGCCGTGTTCGGCCCAACCACGGCGCAGCCCCAGCTTTTGGCCGGGCGCACGGCAGGTGAAGCCTTCTTGCTCGATAAAGCCGGTGCCCCTCAGGCCCAGCCGGATATCCGCACGACAGTGGAGCGGGAAACCACCAAGCTGGCGCAGGAAGAGCGGAGCTTCGTTGATAAACTGATCTTCTGGCGGAAGCCGGAAGAGCCAGGGGTAACGGTCGATCCCACTCAAGAATCAAAACGCCTGAAGGAAAATGCTGCGCTGGGTAAACCCGTCACCGAGGGCGAAACCCCGTCGATGAAGCGCAAGCGTAAAGGGATTCTGGAAGGAATCATTTAGCGATTTTGCGGTCCGCCTCGTCCTCAGAATGCCTGATCCTCAGAACGCCTCGATCCCCTGCGGGTCGGGGTGTTTGGTGTTTGGGTGGGATGCAAAAAAGCTAGGAACTGTCTGTCACGCGCGTATCATGATTGCCTGCTAGGGTGGCTAGGGAGCCGATGACCAAGAAACTTTTTATCCGCACCTATGGGTGCCAGATGAACGTGTACGATTCCGCCCGCATGGCCGACGTGCTGGGGCCGCTTGGCTATGCCGCCGTCGATACGCCGGAAGCGGCGGATATGGTTATCGTCAACACCTGCCACATTCGCGAAAATGCCTCGGTGAAGACTTTCTCCGAACTTGGGCGTTTGAAGCAGATCAAGCAGCAGAAGAATGGCGACTACATCATTGCCGTCGCAGGCTGCGTGGCGCAGGCCGAGGGCGAGGAGATTCTAGCCCGCGCGCCTTACGTGGATATTGTGCTAGGGCCGCAAACCTATCACCGCCTGCCGGAAATGGTTGCCCGCGCCGAACGGGGGGCCGCGCAAAAGCGGCTACGGGCCGATATTGGCGCGAACAAGCCCGCCGCCCGCATCGCCGGAATGGGCATTCTCGATACCGATTTCCCCGTGGAAGCCAAGTTCGATTTTCTGCCCGCACCAACGGGCGCGCACGGCGTCACCGCGTTTCTGTCGATCCAGGAGGGCTGTGATAAGTTTTGCACCTTCTGCGTCGTCCCCTACACGCGCGGCGCGGAATATTCCCGGCCCGTTCAGCAGATTGTTACCGAAGCCGAACAGTTGGTGGCCCTGGGTGTGCGCGAACTGACACTGCTGGGGCAGAATGTGAATGCCTATCACGGCGAGGGGCCGGACGGGGACGTCTGGACTTTGGCGCAACTCGCCTACCGTTTGGCGGAGATTCCGGGGCTAGAGCGCATTCGCTATACCACCTCGCACCCGCGCGACATGGATGATGCGCTGATTGCCGCTCACGGTGATTTGCCGCAGCTCATGCCGTTCCTGCACCTGCCCGTGCAATCTGGGTCTGATACGATTCTGGCGGCGATGAACCGTCAGCACACTGCCGACCATTACCGCCAGCTTGTCGATAAGCTGCGCGCTGCCCGCCCGGACTTGTGCCTCTCGACGGATCTCATTATCGGTTTTCCGGGCGAAAGCGATGCGGATTTTGCCGCAACAATGCGGCTTGTGCGAGACGTTAGCTTCCCCGCAGCCTTCTCCTTCAAATACTCAGGCCGCCCCGGCACCCCTGCCGCGACGATGGCGGGGCAAGTGCCGGAAGACGTGAAAGACGTGCGGCTGGCCGAATTGAACGCGCTGTTGCTCAACCAACTGACGGCGTTCAACCGTAGTCTCGTTGGGCAAACCGTGCCGGTGCTGTTCGAGAAAGCCGGTCGCCACGCGGGTCAGATGGTGGGGCGTTCGCCCTATCTTCAGCCGGTGCATGTGCAGGGTGAGGTCGATTTGGTCGGCACCGTCCATCTAGTTGCAATAGAGCAGGATCATAGTTTCAGTCTGTCGGGCCGTCTTGTCGCCGCGCCGGTCCCCGATGCTTCTTCTCCGGCGATGAGGATGACTGCGTGAGTGATGGCCCGCTGAAAAACGCCGATAAACCCTCAACCGATCCGCTCTACGTTTCGTTCGACGATAATAGCCTGTTGCAGCTTGTGTATGGCGAACACGACCGCAATCTTGCCAGGATTGAACAGTTGCTCGGGGTGGCGATTATTCCGCGCGGCAATCAAATCGCCATTACCGGCCCCAGTGCGGCGGCCCAAACTGCGCGCGAAGCCTTGGGCGCACTTCATGCCCGTGCGCGCAAAGGCAAGCCGATAGATATGGGCGAGGTCGATGCTGCCGTTCGGATGGCGGAACACGCGCGGGAATCGGGGGCACCCCTGCCCGATAAAGCCATTCGCACCCGCCGCCGCATTATCGAGCCGCGCTCACCGGGGCAAACGGTCTATTTGCAGTCGTTGCAAGATAACGAAGTGGTTTTCGGTCTTGGGCCAGCGGGGACGGGCAAAACCTACCTTGCGGTCGCTATGGCCGTCGGCTTGCTGTTGGAGGGTAAGGTTTCCCGCCTCGTGCTTTCCCGCCCGGCGGTAGAAGCGGGCGAGCGTTTGGGCTTTCTGCCCGGTGACATGAAGGAAAAGGTCGATCCCTACCTGCGCCCCCTCTACGACGCGCTGCACGATATGATGCCGGGCGACCAAGTGGTGAAGCGTTTGGAGTCGGGTGAAATCGAAGTGGCCCCGCTGGCGTTCATGCGGGGGCGCACGCTGGCCAACTCCTTCATCATTCTCGATGAAGCGCAGAATACGACTGCGACGCAGATGAAGATGTTCCTCACCCGCATGGGCGAGGGCAGCCGCATGTGCATTACCGGCGATCTGTCGCAGGTCGATTTACCGCCGGGTACCCGCTCGGGCCTACGCGATGCGCTGGAAACTTTGGAAGGCGTGCCCGGTATCGGCTTCGTGCGCTTCACGGAAAACGATATCGTTCGGCACCCGATGGTGACGAAAATCGTCCGCGCTTATAACGAAAAAGATCGTCGCCTGCTCTCCCCCTCCGATGCTGGGGTGGGTCGATGATCGCGATTGATGCGGTTATCGAGGCGGGCGATTGGTCTGCCCTCCTCGGCGGGATCAGCGATGAGCAGATCGACGGCCTTGCCGATAAAACCGTGCGGCACGCACTGGCGACCGATGCGGCGTTTGCGGCGTTTCTCGGCCCTGCCGTCCCCGAGGGCCGCCTAACCCTGGCATTGCTGTTCACCGACAATGCCGCCGTGCGGAAGCTGAACCGCGACTGGCGCGACCAGGATAAGCCCACCAACGTCCTGTCCTTCCCCGGCGATTGGCTGGAGTTGGAAGAAGAAGATATAGCGGCGCTGGCCGACGGCGCGGATGTGCCGCCCGCCCATATCGGCGATATTGCTCTGGCGCTGGAGACTATTCGCGACGAGGCGGCGGAGCAGGGCAAAGACCCGCGCGCGCATTTGCTGCATCTTATTCTTCACGGCACATTACACCTGCTTGGACACGATCACGAGAGCGATGCCGAGGCCGAGGCGATGGAAGCGCTTGAAACCCGGCTGTTGGCCGATCTCGGTATTGCCGACCCTTATTCCCACCGACTTGAGGAGAGTGAGCCTTCCCATGAGCGAAAGCCCGTCTAGCCCTTCTAGTACGGGGCCGGAGCGACCGAGCGTCTCTCCGGCTCCTGTGCTTGCTGAACCTTCCGGCAGTCTGCGGCCTGGGCGGCTGATTTCACGCCTGCGCCTCTTGCTGGGTCTGCGCGGCGACCCTTCCGTGCGGGAAACGCTGGAAGAGTTGATCGAAGAACAGGCGGTGGCCACCGACGCGATGGCCCCGGATGAGCGCGTGATGCTGCGGAACATTCTGGGGCTGCGCGATGTTACCGTCGGCGACATCATGGTGCCGCGCGCCGATATGGTGGCGGTGGATTGCGCCAGACCGTTTGAAGACATTCTCGATTACATGGTCGAGGCGGCTCATTCCCGCGTGCCGGTCTATCGCACCAGTCTCGACGATGTGATCGGGATGCTGCATGTGAAGGACGTGTTTGCCGCCAGCCGCGATAAGACGAAAGCGCTGCCGCAGGCGGAAGAACTACTACGCCCGGTGCTCTTCGTTCCCCCGTCTATGCCCGCGCTCGACGCCCTAGTGCGGATGCGGACGGCGCGCACGCACATGGCGGTGGTCGTGGATGAATACGGCGGCATTGATGGGCTTTTGACCATCGAAGATTTGGTCGAAGAAATCGTCGGCGAAATCGAAGACGAGCACGACGAGCAAGAGGCCCCGGCCCAAGCGGCGGAAGATGACGGCTCGATCCGTTTCGATGCGCGCACGCCCTTGGCCGATCTTGAAGAGCGTTTCGGGCCATTCTTAAGCGAAGATGAGCGCGCGGAAATCGACACGCTCGGCGGCTTGGTCGCCACTTTGGCCGGGCGAATGCCTGCGGTGGGGACACTGGTGATCCACCCGTCGGGCTTTGAGTTTGAAGTGCTGGAAGCCGATCCCCGGCGGGTGGCGCTCGTGCGGCTGCGGAATCCGCCAAGGCTTCCGGCGGTCCCCGAGGCATGAGCCGGTCGCGCCGGAGACGGGAAAGGGGGGCCGATTGGCAGCGCGCGGGGCTTGCTCTGCTCTGCGGGGTTCTTGCAACAGGCGCTTTGCCCCCTTTCTCTCTCTGGCCGCTGATCTTTCCGGCCTTTAGTGGTTTTCTGTGGGTGTTGAACGGGGCCGAACGGCCTCGGCAGGCACTGTGGCTGGGCTGGTGCTTCGGCTTTGGGCATTTCAGTACGGGACTGTATTGGATTTCCAATGCCCTGCTAGTGCCGCCCGCCGAATTTTTGTGGATGGTGCCCGTCGCCCTCGTTGGTCTGCCGATTGTGTTGGCCCTCTATACCGGGGCGGTGGCCTGGGCCTTAGTGCGCTTCCTACCTGCGGACGAAAAATCCCTGCGTTGGCTCGGTTTCGGCACGCTGTGGCTGCTGGCCGAATGGGCGCGGGCGCATGTGCTGACCGGGTTTCCGTGGAACCTGATCGCGACCGCCTGGACCGATACGCCCGCGCCGCTTCAGGCCGTCGCCTATCTCGGCCCCTACGGTGTTGGCGCGCTGACGGTTTTGATCGGCGCGGCCTTCAGCCTGGGATGGGCGCGCGGCGGTTTGATTGCAGCGTTGGCGCTTGGGCTGCTGTGGGGCGGCGGGATGCTGCGGCTTCAGAATGCGCCGGGGCGCGATGCCGTGCATCAAGGCGTCTCTTTACGCTTAGTGCAACCCGCGATTCCGCAGAGCCTAAAGTGGGACCGCGCGCATCTACTGGCCAATTTCCAAAAACATCTCGCCCTAAGCACGCCCGCGCTGGGGGAAACCCCGACGGCGATTATCTGGGGGGAGGCCGCGACCGGCTACCCAATTGAAGAGATCGAATCTTGGCGTGCGGCGATGGCGCAACGCGCGCCGCCCGAGGGGGTGATTATCACCGGCACTAACCGCTATCTGCGAAATGCCGATAATCAAGTGATCCAAGCCTGGAATGGTATGGTTGCCTTCGATACCGACGGCAGCCTGCGCGGGGCGTTCGATAAATTCCACCTTGTGCCGTTCGGCGAATATGTGCCGCTGAAAGGGCTGTTGCCCTTGCAGATCATCTCGCAAGGGGCCGCTGGTTATAGCCCTGGCCCCGGCCCGCGCACGCTGCGTTTGCCGGGATTACCGCCGGTCGCGCCGTTGATTTGCTACGAGGTGATCTTTCCCGGCGCGGTGGTTGATCGTACCGATCGGCCTGCCTGGCTGCTCAATCTTACCAATGACGGGTGGTATGGTGTTAGCACAGGCCCTTATCAGCATCTGGCCGCGACAATTTTGCGCGCGGTCGAAGAGGGGCTTCCCCTTGTTCGAGTCGCCAATACGGGGGTCTCCGCCCTGATTGATGGGAACGGACGGGTATGGAACAGCATGAGTCTCAACGAGGAAGCCGCCTTAACCATTTCCTTACCTTTGCCGCTCAACCCGCCACCCTATGCGCTATGGGGCGATCTCGTTACCCTGTTAACCGTGACTTTTCTGATACTCGCATTGGCACTTCTGCGCCTGCGCCCAGTTCTATAGTAATTCATTAACCAGCACAGCGTAGGGTTGACGCCTACGATTGTAGGCGATACTCCTAAATCAACTAAGTGCCGCCGTATAAAAGGAATGAAGATCATGACCGCCATTGTTGTAAAGCGTCGCCGGGGTAGCCGTGGTTCGCCGGATGGCAAACCGAACCCCATTGATATTCATGTTGGCAGCCGAGTGCGCCTGCGCCGCACGCTGCTTGGTATGAGCCAAGAAAAGCTGGGCGATGCCATTGGCCTCACGTTCCAGCAAGTGCAGAAGTACGAGCGCGGCGCGAACCGCATCGGGGCCAGCCGTTTGTTTGAACTCTCCCGCGTGTTGGACGTGCCGGTTTCGTTTTTCTTCGACGATATGAACGCCGAAACCAGCGGGGGCCGCGTGCCCGGCATGTCGGAAGCCACGCCGGATTTCGACAGCAAGGATCTCTCCAAGCGCGAAATTCTGGAGTTAGCCCGCGCGTTCGACCGGATTAAGGACGAAAAAATCCGCAAAAGCATCTTGGAACTCACCAAATCTCTCTCGCGCACGCTGACCGAAGCCTCCTGATCGGGCTTTCTACCCCTCTTGCATAAGGGCGCTTCCGATGATGCGGTGGCGCCCTTTTACTGTGCGATCATGGCAAACGGGGCTTGACGCTCTGCGCGGGACAAGACAGAAAGACTGATAGAACGCGCAGTTCTGGTTTAATTCATGGCAGTTTAAAGGGGAATCCGGTGGCCCGTCCGTCCGACTATCTGTTCACCAGCGAATCCGTTTCCGAAGGTCATCCAGATAAGGTCTGCGACCGCATCTCCGATACGATTGTCGATCTGTTTCTCGCTGCCGACCCCTATGCGCGGGTTGCGGTGGAAACTTTGGCGACGACCAATCACGTCACCCTTGCGGGCGAAGTGCGTGGGCCGGATAGCATTTCGCCGAAAGCGATGGAAGACGCGGCGCGCGACGCCATTCATAAGATCGGTTATGCCCAAAAGGGCTTCCACTGGCAAACCGCCAAGGTTGAAGTGCTGATCCACGCCCAGTCCGAAGATATTGCCGTTGGCGTTGATGCGGCGGGCAATAAGGATGAAGGCGCGGGCGATCAAGGCATTATGTTCGGCTTTGCCTGCACGGAAACCCCGGCGCTGATGCCTGCCCCGCTGTTCTATTCGCACGCAATCTTGAAGGGTTTGGCGGAAGCCCGCCATAGCGGCGCAACGCACCACCTGGGGCCAGATGCCAAAAGCCAGGTCACGCTGCGGTATGTCGATGGCAAGCCGGTCGCCGCGACCTCGATCGTCGTGTCCACGCAGCATTCCGAAGGCGTTAACCAGGCGGAAGTGCGGGAAATTGTGCGCCCTTACGTCGAGAAGGTTCTTCCGGCGGGTTGGATGTGCGACGAGCCGCATTTCTACGTGAACCCCACGGGGCGCTTCGTAATCGGTGGGCCGGATGGTGACTGTGGCCTTACGGGCCGCAAGATTATCGTCGATACTTACGGCGGCGCGGCCCCCCACGGTGGTGGTGCGTTCTCCGGGAAAGACCCCACAAAGGTGGACCGTTCGGCAGCCTATGCCGCGCGCTATTTGGCAAAGAATGTCGTGGCGGCGGGTTTGGCCGACCGCTGCACTATTCAGCTTTCCTATGCTATTGGCGTGTCGCACCCGCTGTCGTTTTATGTGAATACCGATGGCACGGGCCAAGTCGATGAAGCCCGCTTGGTGAACGTGCTGCAAGAGCTGATGAACCTTAGCCCGCGTGGCATTCGCGAGCATCTGGGCCTCAATCGCCCGATCTACGCCCGCACGGCGGCTTACGGCCACTTCGGGCGCGAGCCGGAAGCGGATGGCGGTTTCTCCTGGGAAAAGACCGATCTGGTCCCGGCGCTGAAATCGACGTTCGGCGCGTAAATGACCGGCGAGGTTAAGCGCCGCGTCTATGGGCGGCGGTTCGGGCGTAAACTGCGCGATAGTCAGAAAGAACTGCTGACCGATGTGCTGCCAAAAGTGCGCGTGCCCGCGATAGCGCCGGGCGCGCGCCTTAGCCCTGCTAGTCTGTTCGAGACACCAAAGCGCGATTTTTGGCTGGAAATCGGCTTCGGCGGCGGCGAGCATCTGGTGTGGCAAGCGGATCAAAACCCGGACGTTGGCCTGATTGGGGCGGAGCCGTTTTTGAACGGCGTTGTTTCAGGCTTGGGGCACATTCACCGGGAGCAAGTAACGAACGTGCGCGTATGGCCCGACGACGCCCGCCCGCTGATGGATGCGCTGCCCGACGGTTGCCTTGGCCGCGCCTTCATTCTGTTCCCGGACCCCTGGCCAAAGAAGCGGCACAACAGCCGCCGGTTCGTCCAGAAAGAGAATCTCGACAGCCTCGCCCGCCTGCTGCGCCCCGGTGCGGAGTTGCGGATGGCCAGCGACGATCAAGATTACGTCGCGTGGATGCTCGCAGAGACGACCCCCCATCCAGCTTTTGCATGGCTTGCCGAAGGGCCGAGCGATTGGCGCGAACGCCCCCGTGACTGGCCGGCAACACGCTATGAAGAAAAGGCGCGCGCGAAGGGAATTCAGCCCAGCTTCTTAAGGTTTCAGCGGCGCGAGACGATTTAGGTCTTGCGGCGGAAGCGCAAAAGCGTAATATTCCGCCACTCCCATAGCGGATCGGTTGTAAAGCCGAGCCGCCGCAAAAAGGGTGGGCCTCTTGGCCCACTTTTTTGTTTTGGGGCGACAGGGAAAAACAAGCGGTTGAGTATGAACGACGAAGACGAAATCGGCCCAGTGCAAGCGGGCGTAGCAAGCAAAATCGAAGCGCTGATTGAACCCGCGATCGATGCTATGGGCTACGCGCTGGTGCGGGTACAATACGCGGGCGGTCAGCGCCCGTTGCTTCAGATTATGGCCGAACGCCAAGACAGCGTTCCCATGTCTGTTGACGATTGTGGTGACATCAGCCGTGCGGCCTCCGCCATTCTCGATGTGGAAGATCCAATTTCGGAAGCCTATCACCTAGAAGTTAGCTCCCCCGGTATTGATCGGCCCTTAACCCGTAAAGCCGATTTCACGCGCTTTGCCGGGTTTGAAGTGCGGATTGATGCGGATCGGCTGATTGAAGGGCGCAAGCGCTTTCGCGGACGGTTGTTGGGGATTGCCGAGAACGGCATCGTGCGCCTTCGGGATGGCGAAACCGATTTTCAAATCCCCTTTAATGCCATCGCCCGCGCCAAGCTAATCCTAACGGATGATTTGATAAAGGCGAGCGCCGACGCGCTGAAGAATTAACCTAGCGTCGTTGCCGGTTCGGCCCTACCTCCGGCACGAGAGGATGCGACGCAACATTGACGGACGAATGGAACCAAGACCGTGTTAACCAGAATTGAACTGCTGCAAGTCGCCGATACTGTCGCCCGTGAAAAGGGAATCGACCGCGAAGAAGTTCTGGTGGCGATGGAACAGGCCATTCAGAAGGCCGGACGCTCGAAATACGGGGTTGAGCACGATATTCGCGCTGAAATTGATCGCGCGAATGGCGAAATTCGCCTGCGCCGCTTCCGCGAAGTGGTTGAGCTTGTCGATAACGAAGCCACGCAAATCAGCCTGATCGAAGCCCAAGACCGCAACCCGGATGCAGGCATTGGCGACTTTCTGACGGAAATGCTGCCGCCCATCGAGTTTGGCCGCATCGCCGCTCAAACCGCCAAGCAGGTTATCGTCCAGCGCGTTCGCGACGCCGAGCGCGACCGCCAGTTCGCCGAATTCAAGGACCGGGTTGGCGAAATCATCAATGGCGTCGTCAAGCGCGTCGAGTTTGGCAATGTCACGATTGATTTAGGGCGCGCTGAATCGGTTCTGCGCCGCGACGAGCTGTTGCCGCGCGAAACCTTCCGCCCCGGCGACCGCGTGCGCGCTTATATTTACGACGTGCGCCGCGAACAGCGCGGCCCGCAGATTTTCCTGTCTCGTACGCATCCGCAGTTCATGGCCAAACTCTTCAGCCAAGAAGTGCCGGAAGTATACGACGGTATTATCGAAATCCGCGCCGTCGCGCGCGATCCTGGTAGCCGCGCCAAGATTGGTGTGCATTCCAACGACAGCAGCATCGACCCCGTTGGTGCGTGCGTTGGGATGCGCGGTAGCCGCGTTCAGGCGGTTGTCGGCGAGCTTCAGGGCGAAAAAATCGACATCATCCCCTGGTCGCCCGATCCGGCAACCTTTGTCGTCAACGCGCTAGCCCCGGCAGAAGTCGCTAAGGTTGTGCTGGATGAAGAAGCCCACCGGATCGACGTAATCGTACCCGACGATCAACTGTCGCTAGCCATCGGTCGGCGCGGGCAGAACGTGCGCTTGGCCTCTCAGCTTACCGGCTGGGACATTGATATTATGACTGAAAAGCAAGATTCGGAGCGCCGTCAGGAAGACGTTCGCGCCCGCTCGCAGCTTTTCATCGAAGCCCTGGATGTGGACGAACTTATCGCCCATTTGCTCGTCTCGGAAGGCTTCAGCACGCTTGAGGAAATCACTGGCGTCGCCACTGAAGAACTCGCGTCCATCGAAGGCTTTGACGACGATATTGCTGCCGAACTGCAAGCCCGCGCGGCCGCCTATATGGAGCAGCGCGATGTTGCTTTCGAAGAGCAACGCAAAGCTCTCGGTGTGGCCGATGACGTGGCGGCCCTGCCGGGTATCACGCCAGCTTTGTTGGTGAAACTGGGTGACAAGGGCCTCAAAACCCTAGATGACGTGGGCGATCTTGCGTCGGACGAACTGTTGGAACTCGCCGGGGCCGACTCGGGCCTCGATGAAGCGCAGGCGAATGACATCATCATGGCCGCGCGCGCCCATTGGTTCACCGACGAAGAGGCGGGGGCTTAAGCCGGGTGCAGCCGTTGGAGCCGAGACTGCCGGAAACTTTCGATCCCGATGCCGCCGATGCGGCGTATGCGGAAGAGAATTTTCCGGAGAACGGCCCAACGCGGCGCTGTGTCGCCACTTTCGCCCTGCGGCCTAAAGCCGAGTTGGTGCGGTGTGTGGTGGCACCCGATGGGGTGTTGGTACCCGATCTTGAGGGTAAACTTCCGGGGCGGGGGTTATACATAACCCCCACGCGGGAAGCGATAGGACAGGCGCTGAAAAAGCGCGCGTTTTCTAAGGCGGCTAAACGCCCGGTACAGGTGCCGGACGATTGGGCCGACCGCTTGGCTCACTTGATTGCCGCCCGGTGCGGTAGTTTATTGGGCCTTGCGCGCCGAGCGGGGCAAGCGGTGATTGGGTACGATCAGGCGGAAGCCTGGGTTCGGGCCAATCGGGCCGCATTGCTGATCCAGGCGTGTGATGGGGCTGCCGGTGGGCGGTCAAAACTCTCTTCCCTGTTTGCCGCCTTACGCGCGCAGCCAGGGCAGGCATCCCGGCCCGAGAATCCGGGACGGGAATGGTCTCTTCTTAACGCGGCTAGTTTAGCAGCCCCGTTTGGACGAGATCATCTGGTGCATGTGGCCATTGCCCCTGGGGGGTTGGCTCAGCGTCTGGATGAGGAATTTGCGCGGCTTTCTCAGTTGCGCGCGGATGGGTTTGAGCAGGAAGTCGCAAGAGCATGACGAACGAGAACGAGCAAAGCGGTAAGAAACCCCTGACGTTGAGCAGGGGTAAGCTCGAGCTCAAGAAGCCGGTCGAGACCCAACAGGTGCGCCAAAGTTTTTCGCACGGTCGGTCGAAGACGGTCCAGGTTGAGGTAAAGAAGAAGCGGGTGAGCACCGATGCCCCGGCAGAGGCGCTTGCGCCTGCGGGGGTCGTTTCTGCGGGGGCCGTTTCGGCCAACCCTGCTGCCGCTGCCGTATCGGCGACGCCGCCCGCACCCCTGCCGCTGAAGCCGGTTGCGGTGCCAACGGTAAGCGAGGCTCCGGCCCCAGCCCCCGTGGTGGAAGCGCCCGCATCGGTGGCCGACGTGCCCGCAACCCCGGTCGAGGTAGCTCCGGCTCCTGCGCCCGCCGTGTCGGTGCCCCTCGCGCCAGTTATCGAAGCGCCCGCGCCCGTTGCCGTGGCACCGCTGGTCGAAACGCCCGCAGAGCCAGTCGCGCCCGCGCAAATCGTTCCCGCACCCGTCGTTCCGGTGCAGGCCGTTCGCGCGCAAGCGGTTCCCGTGCAAGCGGGTCCGGCAACAGGGACTGTACCGCTCGGTACCGCCTCTCGCACGCCGGTCGCCTCGGCTCCTGTCGCACCAGCCCCGGTTGCAGCGGCAGCGCCTGTAGCTCAGGCCCCGCGCGCTCCGACGCCGAGTGCCGATAGTGCGCCGGATCGCATGGGCGGTCGCGGTGGCCGTGTCGTAACCCAACCGCCGCGCGTGGCCCCGCCGCCCCAGCAGCGTCCGAGTGGGAATAATAATAATCAGGCGGCGTCCGGCGGCAATCGTCGCCCGCAAGCTCTGCGGACGTTGACCGAGGAAGAACGCGCCCATCGCTTGCGCGTGCTGCAAGAAGCACAGAAGCGCGCCGAGGAAGATGCTAAGCGCGCGGCGGAAGATGCCGTTCGCAAAGCCATCGAAGACGCCGCCCGCAAGATTCGCGAAGCCGAGGAAGCCGTTGTCCGCGCAGCGGAAGACGAAATCCGCAAGAAGCGCGAAGCCGAAGAGGCGGTGGTTAAGGCCGAACAAGATGCCCGCCGCAAAGTGGAACAGGAAGAGGCCGCTAAACGCGCGGCTGCCAATCCGGCTCCCGGCGGTGTTGTGCGCGAAAACGCCTCCAACCGCGTGGCCGTCCCCACGGTTCTGCCGACGGGCCGCGTTGAAGAAGAAGATGATGCCGCAGGTCGTGCCCGTCGCGGTGGTGGTGGCGGTGGCGGCGGTGGCGCTCCCGGCGGGGCCAAGCGCCCGCCGCCGCCGCCACCACGCCGGACCACGACCGACGATCGTCGGCGGGGCGGCAAGATCACGGTCAATCAGGCGCTCGATTCAGGCGACCAGAGCCGTATGCGTTCTATGGCCTCTATGCGCCGTGCCCGTGAAAAAGAACGCCTGCGGATGTTGCAGCGCCAGCAAGATAAGGTCTTGCGCGAAGTCATCATCCCGGACGCGATTACGGTTCAGGAGCTTGCGTCTCGTATGGCCGAGCGCGGCGGCGAGGTGATCAAGGCCCTGATGCGGATGGGCGTGATGGCGACGATCAACCAGACCATCGACAGCGATACGGCGGAACTGATCGTGCAGGAATTCGGCCATACGCCGAAGCGCGCTTCAGATAGCGACGTTGAAATCGGTCTGCGCGGTGAAGCAGATCGGAACGAAGAGCTGTTGGATCGTGCTCCGGTCGTTACCGTCATGGGCCACGTCGATCACGGCAAAACCTCGTTGCTCGATGCCTTGCGCTTTACCGATGTTGCGGGCCGCGAAGCCGGGGGGATCACTCAGCATATCGGCGCGTATCAAGTGAAGCTCGCGTCCGGCGCGCAAATAACCTTCATTGATACGCCGGGCCACGAAGCCTTCACCGAAATGCGCGCACGCGGGGCAAATGTCACCGATATCGTCGTGCTGGTGGTGGCGGCAGACGATGGCATCATGCCGCAAACCGTCGAGGCCATTCGCCACGCCAAAGCGGCGGGCGTGCCCATCGTGGTGGCGATCAACAAGATTGATAAGCCCTCCGCCAATGTGGCGAAGGTTCATAACGAATTGTTGGCGCATGAGCTGGTTGTGGAAGCCTTGGGCGGCGACGTGATTGCGATTGAAGTGTCGGCGAAAGCCCGCACCAATCTCGATAAGCTCGAAGAAGCCATTCTGCTTCAGGCCGAAATTCTGGAGTTGAAGTCCAACCCGAACCGCCCGGCAGAAGGCATTATCGTGGAGGCCCGGTTGGATCGCGGTCGCGGTCCCGTGGCAACCTGCCTTATCCAACGCGGTACGTTGCGCGTTGGCGATATTTTCGTCGCGGGGTCCGAATGGGGCCGCGTTCGCGCGCTGGTCAACGACAAGGGCGAGCAGGTTAAAGAGGCGGGGCCGTCGGTTCCGGTCGAAGTGCTCGGCCTGCAAGGCACGCCGATGGCGGGCGATGAAATGGTTGTGGTCGAGTCAGAAGTCCGCGCCCGTGACGTTGTGCAGTATCGTCAGCAGCGTCGGCGCGATGCCGATGCCAAGCGCGGCGCGCGCGGTACGGTCGAACAGATGCTGTCGCAGATCGCAGCCGGTGAAGCCAAAGAACTGCCGATTGTTATCAAGTCGGACGTGCAAGGCTCGCTGGAAGCCATCATCGCCTCCATCGGTCGCTTGTCCACAGCGGAAGTCACCACGCGCATTCTATCCTCTGGGGTAGGGGCAATTTCGGAAAGCGATGTGACCTTGGCCCGCGCTTCGGGGGCAATGATCATTGCCTTCAACGTGCGCGCCAATGCCCAAGCCCGTGAACTCGCCCGCCGCGATAATGTCGATATTCGCTACTATTCGATCATCTACAATGTTGTTGATGACGTGAAAGCGGCGCTATCAGGAATGCTTGCGCCGGAAATGCGCGAAAACTTCCTGGGCTATGCCGAAATCCGCGAAGTGTTCAGCCTCACCAAATCGGGCAGTGTTGCGGGTTGCATGATTACCGAAGGTATCGTGAAGCGCGGCAACAAGGTGCGTTTGCTGCGCGACAATGTGGTCATCCACGAAGGCACGCTCAAAACCCTCCGCCGCTTCAAGGAAGAAGTGAAGGAAGTTCGGTCGGGCTTCGAGTGCGGTATGGCATTCGATAACTACAATGATCTTAAGATCGGCGATAGAATCGAGTGCTTTGAAATCGTTGAAGAAGCCCGCACTCTCTAGGGCAAATTGCCAAAGGTTGTTGCGCTTTAGGCGTGAGTGATGCGGTAAAATAAAACTCCGAAGCATGAGTCCCGAGCGCAAGCGAAGGAATTATGCTCTGGAGTTTTATTATTTGAAGCCAATCAAAGTTGAGCAATAGGCTCAGCGGATTGTATGGCTAAACCTGCCGCAGCCACGCTAACAACAGCGCTTCCGGGGTTCCCGCATAAATCGGACGGGGAGTGATCAAGTGATAGTGGGTTCCATCGGGACTAAAACCGAGGGGTGCCACCAGCAGCCCTGTCGCCAGATCGTCGCAGACCAGGCGATAAGGGCCGATAGCAACGCCTAAGCCCGCCACGGCAGCCTGAAGGCTCAGGTAGAAATGCTCGAACGTGGCCTCCGGCCCCAGCGGCAGAGGGATACCCGCTCGCTGTGCCCACGCAGCCCACGCTTCGGGCCGGGTGTGAGTGTGTAAGCGCGCGGCATCAGCACACACTCTATCGCCCTCAAAAAACCGCGCCTGCTGCGCTGGAGCACAGACAGGGCCGACCCGTTCATCGAACAATATCTCAGCAGAGGTGCCGGGCCGTACCGGGTGATCGTTGCGGCGAATGGCAAGATCAATCCCGTCCCCAAACACCACCGCCCCGGCCCCGGCGATCAAGCGCAGCGATAGGCCCGGATAGGCCGTGGCAAACTGCGGCAGGCGCGGAATGAGCCAACGCATCAGCAACGTCGGCTCGCACGACAGCACGAGGGGCCGCTGCTGGGCGTCGCGGCGTAAACGGCGGGTGGCACTGTGGATGACACCGAAGGCTTCCGCCGTGGCCTGGTGCAGCAGCCGTCCGGCATCGGTCAGATAAACCCGACGGTTGCGGCGCTCGAACAGGGCAACCCCTACATCGGCCTCAATCGCGCGTACCGCCCGGCTGATCGCCCCGTGCGTAAGGTGCAAATCCGCCGCTGCCTGACTGAAACTTTCCCGCCGTGCCGCCGCCTCGAAGCAGCGCAGCGCGCCCAACGGTGGCAAACGATCGGACGTTATCTGTGATTTATAGTCACTCAATATGTCAGAAATCATCGTTTTTCAGCGCGCCTATAGGTGAGTAAATTTCTTATACCATTTTTTATAGAGACAAGAGATCCCATGACCGAGCTTCTAGCCGTCGTCACAATCACCCTACTGGCCGTGATCAGTCCCGGACCCGATTTTGCGATGGTATCGCGCAATAGCCTGTTGCTTTCGCGCCGGGCGGGCGTACTCACCGCGCTTGGTATCGGGGGTGGGGTGCTGGTGCATGTGAGTTATACGCTGCTCGGCATTGGCCTCATTATTCAGCAATCGCTCCTGCTTTTCACTGTGCTGAAGCTGGTCGGCGCGGCCTATCTGGTGTGGCTCGGCATCACAATGCTGCGCGCGCCTAGCGGCAGTGTTCTCACGACGGGTGCAATCCAACCGATGAACGATGGTGCCGCCTTACGCACTGGGTTTCTGACCAACGTGCTGAACCCGAAAACAACCGTGTTCATTGTCAGCTTATTTATGCAAGTGGTAGAGCCGAGTACGTTGGTGACGATACAGATCGGTTATGGCGTGTTCATCGCCTTCGCCCATATCGGCTGGTTTGCCCTCGTCGCACTATTCTTCTCGACGGGAAGCGTGAAAGTTCGGCTGCTCGCGGTGCGGCACTGGATCGACCGGGCTTTCGGCGCGCTGCTTATCGGGTTCGGGGCCGCCCTAGCGACGGCGAGCCTTAGGGCGGCAAACAATTAGGGCGGCGTGCGTTTGACGCGCCAAGCGCATCGCCGGGCGCATCCGCGCCCTTGGCCGCAGCCTCACCCGACATGCTTGGCGTGTCAAACACGTCTGATGCTGTTTTTAGAGCTGCGTCCGATTAATCGCACGCAGCTCTAAATAGGAAGCCGCTCTAATTAGATCCGAAGGTTGCAGCGGTTTATCAATCCTGCAATCCGTACCGGGCGAGGATTTTGGTAAGCTCGCCAGACGCCCGCAAGGCGACAACCGTCTCATCCAGTAACCGCGCATAGGCGGCAGCCTGCGGGATTGCCGAAGAGAAACCGATGTAGAGCGGATTGGCCGCATCGGCAATATCGACCAAGCGCACCGCATCCGTTTGTTTTTCGGTGATAAGCTCATAGGCCAGCACGTTCGCATCATCAATAGTCGCCCTGATGCGCCCCGCCAATAGCTTCCGCAGATTGCCCTTCAACGGCTCATCGCCGCCCAGAATTTGAATGCGGTTCGAGTTTTTCAGATTGGCCTTGATGTACGGATCGAGCAGCGGGCCATAGGAATAATCGAGCATTATCCCAAGTGCATAAGCCTCCAGCGACTTTGGTGATGCCCAAACGAAATCATCGCCCGCGCGCACGGCCAGCACATTGCGCGACTGCGCCAGCGGTTGCTTCGGAAACAGCAATTTGCCTGCTTCGTCTGGCGAGGCCCCAAAAACGCCGGTGATCTTTCCAGCTTCGGCTTCGGTCAACGCCCGCGCCCACGGCATAGTTTTATAACTAAATTTATGTCCAGCACCTTCAAAGGCGCGCGCCGCGATTTCTACCATATAGCCAGGTCGATCCGACCCAGGCGCGCAATTATATGGACACCAAACATCGGCGGCTAAAGTGATATCGTCGGCATGGGCGGTGCCAATAAGTCCAACAGCTAGAATGACCAAAGCACAAGAACGCAGCATGGCTTCCCCCCCAGAAAGATAGAATTAGACCCTAATTCCATTCCTATCGGGGCACGCGATCATAAAAATGACTCTACGGTGACAAAACGATGCAGCTTATGCCGCAATCACAATCTTCGGCGGGAAGGTGGTTTCCAGGTCGCGGATGCGGGCGTAATCGCGATCAACCTGCGCGCCATCCTCATGAACCAGATAGATCTTTGCCAAGACCGACGTGAGATCAATGGTCCGCCGAATCCGCCCGCCAATTTGAGCCATGAGCTGATAACTCTTGAGGCTCGGCAGCGTATCAAGATGGTCCAAAATCGGCAGCTCGCCCAAAATGCCGTCAATCGTGGAGGGCAGATAGACAACCATCGCGTGCTTTCCCATCCGATAGGAATTACCCACCAACCGATCAAACAAGGTGCCGTCGATCAGCGCATCAACAATTAATTCTGCCTGATCGTGGCCCGTGCCGTGGGCAACCGCCGTTGTCGAGCCAAGCGGCCCCATTGCCCGCGCCGCAATTTCGATAAGGGCAGGCCCTTCTACCGTCATGCGAATTTCGGCGTGGCCACCGCCATTACGGATTTCAAGCGAATCCAATACGCCAATGATATAGCGCGATAGTTGATCTTGAATATCACCTTGTGGCGCGAGCAGCCGATAGAAGTCATAAATCAGTGGCGAGCCGTTCAGCGAGCGCTTGCGCGATTCTAGGATGTCGCAGATATAATGACGACCGTCGCGGCTAACAGTATTGACCACATATTCCAGCCCATCCAAATAGGATTGGACGAGCGCTTTCGTGTTCTGCAATCCACACAGATTGCGCGATTGCACGATGCGCTGAAACCCGTCGCGCACCTCAGCCTCCGAGTGGCAGACGTGGACATTATCGGTAGAGGCGCTATCGAGCGGCTTGATGACGACTGGCCAGTGCCCATGCGCCTGCGCCCAAGTACCTGCCTCCTCTTCCGTCATCACCAGCTTTTGCCGGGCGGCATGAAGGCCCGCGCCGGTGATGCGGTCGATCATCTCGAACTTATTGCGGCGAATTTTGGTGGTCGCCGCATCATTGCCGCGAACACCTAAGCGCGCGCCTAAAATATCGGCCAACTCAACTGCCGATTCATTCCCCGGCAACACGCAGCAAATATCGTACCCGGAAAGCTGCGTCAGCAGCGCTTCAATATCCCCCGTGTACGCAATCAGGGTCTCGAAATCATCCGCCTGATAGGTCCGCAAGAGCGACTCGACTAACTCAGGGCCGCTTTGAACGGCGATGCAGCGATAGCCCCGGTCTCTAAGGTACTCAGCGAACAACACGCCAGTTGAATAGGGATCGACGATAAGAGCGCAAGGGCCGGACATTCGAACGATCTCCTTGGGAGCCAAATCACAGGCACTCTAACGATAGAGAATTTCTCTATAACATTGTATGCTTCTGGTGGCAATTATGATAATAAGATATTGTTAATTAGGTTTCTATGCGGGTGTTTGCTGCCCCATAGGCTAGGCTGAACGCTCCCTCCTGGGCTATGGCCTTATATCCCACCCATCCGCGCGCCAGCGCCGCACGATGGGCTTCCACATCGTGCAATGCTACGAGATGCTGCGGCCCTTCAAACTGAAGCGGCGCTTGCCGAAGATCGCGCACGAACAGAAACCGTAATTTGTCGCCGTGCATCACCAAGAGTTGGCCGACGTACATGCCGCAGTTCAGCATGTTCCGCCAACTAACGGGGTTGGTCAGCGCGACCCGCGCGGTTAAAATCGGTCGCCCAGCCCCTAACGCCATTAGCCCACGATAGCTGAACAACCGCCGTTGCAGTCCGAACCCCCGATAGCGCGCACTCACCATAGAGCTTGCAATATGGGCGACCTCGCTCAAATCGGCGGGCGGTACGGGCAGATCGGCGGCGAAATTTGGCATTCCCGGCTTAGGTAGCCCCAGCACGGTGATTGCAGCCAACTGGTGTTCGATGAAAAGACCGAAGGTAACACCGCGCTCCCCCTCCAAGTGCCAATCCACAAACTCCGGCACTTCGGGTACGTACATATCGGGATCGGGCAGAGCCGCGAAAATCTGCTCCCGAAACTCTATAATCTCAACCCGATCTTCCTGGCCCAAGCGGCGAAAATAGAAGGGCAACGCCCGTTCCGGCTCGGCAGGAGCCTTCAGCGTGCCGCTATCCAACAATTGCGCGCAGGAAATCAACATTCGTCCGCCACCGCCGCCTTACGAGGTGATAACTTCGGCGATATTTAGAAGACGCATCGGCGGATACAGGTCTAGCTTCTGTGCGACCGGGATGCGGATGATAAAGGAGAAACGCTTCAGCGTTTCAACAGGCACCGCTTGCGCGGGCTTCCCGCCGATAAGAATTTCACTGGCCTTATAGCCCGCAAAACGCCCAACATTATAAGCGCGGCTAACAAGGCCCATCAACATATTCGATTGGCGCACAGGCAACTCAGTCGCGCAGAAGGTAGGGATTTTTAGCTCTATCGCTGTATCGGCCACGAATTTGCTATTGTTGGAGCCTACCAGCGTATCCGGTCCGATATAGATAAAGTCTGCCCCTTCTGTCGCGGCAGCCCGCACCAAATCGGGGATTGCCGCCGCAATCGGTTTCTTCTCCGCGTCTTGGGGCACGGGCTTATCAAGCATTTGGAAGCCGAGAGGCTGTTGCAGTGTCCGCAACTCGTCCGCCGTGACAACCATGTTGCTTTCGGCAGGATTATAAATGATTGCCAGCTTCTTCACGGGCTTCATCAGGCTGATCGTCCGCACCTGTGTGTCGAGCGGGGCGATGTGGCGCGTGCCGGTACAGTTGCGCCCCGGCGCCTCCAGCGACGGCACGACCTTCGAGGCCACTGGATTGGTAACGGAACTGAAGACGACCGGAATATCGGTAATGAACTTGCTTTTATCCGCCGCGTCATGGGCACCCAGAACGGCCTGAGTAATCGGCGTAAAAATAGTAAAAATCAAGTCCGGGCGCGATTGTTTCAGCGCCTCAAGATGGCCGGGCATATCGGCCATATTGGTGACGACACGCAGGTCGTACTCAACCTTGATACGGGCATTCGCGAAGAAATCGCGAAACCCTGCCACATCACCGATATTCTCACGCGGCGTGAGAATGGCGATACGGAACGTCTTGCCATCCGCATCCTGCCCGAACGCCGACGCCGCAAGCCCTGTCGAAAAACCTGCCGAGGCAATGCCGGCCCCGGCGACGAAGCGACGGCGTGAAAAGTTCACCATATTAAGGATGCCCCTCTTGGGCGGGAGCTTTTGGCTCCCGGAAGGTAATGAATAAGATCAAGCAGATGGCCGCACAAACCGCCAAGATATAGCCAATGCCCGCGATTGCCCCGGCGTAGCCAAAGCGTGCCAACAACACACCCGCCACAAATGGCGCGATCACATTGCCGATACGCTCCATTAGGCGGAACATCGACAAGACTGTGGTTTCGCTCATCTTTTGAGTTTTCCGCCCGTGCGACAGCGTGGTGACGAGCGCCAGTTGCGGTGTCATCACTAAACCATGAGCAATACCGAGCACAGTGAGGCCAATCACCATCGACCAGATCGAGGTATTTAGCACCGCAACCACCCCCCCAACAGCCGCCAGCACACCGCCCGCAACCACGAACAGCTTGCGGTTGCCCAAGCGATCCGAGAGGCTGCTGGCGACTGGTGAGACAAAAATCATCGCCAGCCAATACAGCAACAACACGCGCCCAATCATAGATTGGCTAATCCCCTGGTCGTTCAGATACAGCGGGACCAGGAAGAAGACGAGCGCAGTCAGCGCCAACTTAGTCGGGATGGCCGAAAACAACACCACGCCCATAAATCGGGGGTTGGCGATGAACAGCCCTAGGTTAGCCAAGCTGAACCGTTCCGATTGCACGCTAATCGGGCGTTCCTGAATAGCGCGATAGACCATTACGGCAGCGACAACGGCAAGGCACGCCGACAAAATGAAGGTACTGCGGAAGCCGATTTGATCCGCAAGAATCCCGCCAATCGCCGGGCCGCAAACCCCTGCCGTTAAAATCCCGCCTGCATAACCGGCCATGCCCTGCGCTCTGGTTTCGCGCGTCGTATTATCAATCACGAAGCCTTGCGCGGAGATGAACACCATGGCGTAGCCGATGGCGGTGATCGAGCGTGCAATCAGCAAATGCACGAGCGTGCCCGACACGCCCGAGGCCGCAAGCCCGATAGCGGCAAGCGCCGCGCCAACCAAAAACACTTTCCGGCGGCCAAACTTTTCCGAATAGGCCCCGGCGAAGGGTTGGGCCAATGCCCATAACAGCATGAACAACGCAATCGGCGCGCCGATTACAACCTCCATGGCGAGGCCCGGAACGGGATCGAACAGTTCTTTAATGTAGACCGACAGGAACGTGCGGGTTAGCTCTTCCGCCAAGCTGAAAACAAACACCGCAATGCGGATAAACGCCGTACCCTGCTGGCTGCTGGTGGCCGCCAGAGATGGCTTCGACGGAAAACCATACTCAAACTTGTTGAGCGTTGCCGATACCCGGCCCCGCGCATCGGCACCCCACCCCGTTACGGCCTGTGCCAGCGCTTCATAATTGCCGCGCAGTTTTGCTACGGCTTCGTCCAATCGAACCGCAATACGGCCCAACTCGTCCCGAGCTTTGGGCGCAATCGGACGCCCGAAATGACCGACTGCCACCCGCGCTGCCATTTCGTGAATATCGCGAATGGGTCGCAGGATGGAGGCATTAACGAAATACAGCAGAATTTCAAAAGTAAAGAGCGCGGCTACGAGCAGGATAATCGCGAGATCGTAGTAAACTTCCTGTAACTGACTGCTAACGTAATCGGCGCGCGCGCCGACGTGGAGAACACCGATAACCGTATCTTTTGACTCGATCGGCAACGACGTGGTGAGGAAGACCGACCCCAAGCGGCCCGGCGTGAGCGCTTTTGCCTGAGCGGTCTCGCGCGCAATCTGCGCCAAACCTGCTTCGAACTGCGTTGGAAGCGTGCCGCGTAAATGCAGCCGCTTGCCGTTCACGTCTGTTATCGTAATAAAGCCAATATCGGTATTATCTTCCAGAATATCGTCGAACAGACCTTCAGTGCCTGCCAATTTTTCGACGGGGATGCCCCATTCTACGGCTTGATTAAGCTGGACCAGCACGTACGTGCCGACTTTTTCGGCCTTTTTTTCAAGTTCCGGGATAATCTGCGGCTCGAACACGGTGCGCGAAAAGGCTGAAAAACCCGCCAACGTTGCCAGCAGCAGTAGAACCGCAAGCGTTAAAAGCCGGAAACTGATGGATTTGACGAGATCATTATTCATGCTTTTTCTGCTGCCTGCTTCAACTCTTGATCGGCAGCCCGAAGCGTTTCGACGATGGTAACAATATCAGCCCCTAATGCCCCGGTGGGCTTAGGAGCCTTGCTTGCATCGCCCTCCGCCAAGGCCGCCGCCACATAAGTTTCACCGGCACGAAACCCAGCAATAATGTTGCGAAACGCGAGCCAAACACCAATGACGGTTAGCAGGCTGCACGCGATAATCGCAACGAATGCCGCCCCAACAAGCCCTGGACGCACCGCCGCCGTACGGCCCGTAACCGCAGACTTGGCATAGCTTATCATCACCCCACCCGCAACCTGGCCGAAAGTATTTCGCAAGGTGGCCCCCAAGACCGGGTTATTTTTATAGGTTTGCTGCCAAATTCCGCCTTCAGAGCGCGTCATCGTTCGCAACCAATCTTCGGGGAGGGGGGTGTCGATGCGCGCTTTATCGGTCGAAAACAAAATGGTTCCAGACGTATCGGCAATCTCAATTGCCAAAATTTGGTCATCGCTGCGCTCTTCACGCTCGATGAGTTGCTGAAGATCGCGCAACTCTGCCAGCGACAGCCCCAAATTCATCGCATTTTCAACGTCGCCTTGAAGCCCGTTGACGGTGACGACGAACCGGGAGGCGATAACATTGGTAACGGTTTTTTCAAATTTGAAATAGTTCAGCAAAGCCGTCAGAATCAGCGCGATACCGAACACAAGCTGTAACATTAAAACGATCTTTAGCGACAGCTTTCCGCGCATGATATCCTCAACCGAGCGTACCACGACTTTAAGTGGAAACTTTGCACTCCCATAAAGTCATTAGATGATTACCCTATCGCGACATCAATGAATTAAACATTAAAATCCTTCATAATCTTGGCATCTCAACATTTTTATGGCAAGACAGAAGTGCTTTCGCGTCGGACAGAGATTTGCCTGTCTTTCAATTGATCTTTATTGATTAATTGATTCTTTACAGGAAAGCTTTGAACGGTTAACGACATAGACTATATGACGTTAGGATAATTTATCCTACGCCTAGGGTCGATGAGGTGATAAATAATGACCTTCCGATTGCGAATTTTTTTCGCCCTGTTGCTCTTTCTGGGTTTAATTTTTAGTCTGATTCTCCAACTTAATCGCAGCTTGATTGATAAAACCTATGACCAATTAGCAGAAACACGCTTCTTATTCGTCTCTCAGAGTTTGAAAACTGCACTGGAATTGAATATCGGCCTTGGTTTCCCCTTGGCAGAGCTGCGGGTAAGCCAGGATTTGATTGAACGCGAGAAGGCGGACGACGATCAAATTCTCGCCATTGAGGTTTTAGACGAAACTGGCCGCAGTCTGTTCAGCACCGACCGGGGCACTGTGGGCGAAGAAGCGCCTAACCGTTGGTTCACGGCCCTTCAAACCACCGGCGGTCAACGGTGGACCGTGATCGAACGCGATGCCATCGTTATTGGCGTGCCTATCGTGAATGATTTTGAACGAACTATTGGTTATGTCGCGCTTCAATACGCCAAAACCTATTTCGATCAGCGCCTTGACGAGTTCTCCGATAGCCTGAACCTATGGGGTCTTGGCATATTCGTCGTTCTTGCCCTGGCTCTTCTTGCCAGCACCGCCGCCCTCACCGCCGCCTCGGCAGCGCGGCCTAGGGCGCTCCTGGCGATTTTCAGCGGCGAGGATGCTCCTGCACTCAACGGCGACCCGCTGATCGCCCTTGCCAGTGCGGGCCAGGAAAAGATCAGTAGCGCCGCCGCCTATCTTGATGCGCGCGCCAAAGATCTTCAGCGATTGGATGACGAACTGTGAGCCGCCCTATGGACAAACGCCCCTTTCCGCTGCGCCTAACGCTGCTGTGCGGGGCGCTCTTGCTGATTGCGGCTGTCGCGATGCTGTGGGCAGTCAACCGTACGGTAACGCCGTTGCTGGTCGCGGAAATGCAGAAGAACAGCGCCGCCGTGGGCCGCTCCCTCGTCAAGCAACTCAGCAGTGCGGTCAACGCCGGTATTCCGCTGCAAAAGCTGGCCGGGGTGAACGATATGCTGCGAGAAGTGTTGGACGACAATCCAACTCTTAATGGTATGGAAGTGACCGATCCTAGGGGCCGTATTTTGTTTGCGGCAGGTAAGGCGCTTCCTGCCGATAGCGCGGGCGGTTTCTCGCCGCTCTCGCATCCCGTCGTCAGCACTTTGCCCATTTCGGTGCATGGGGTTGCCGTCGGCACCTTGCGCGTCGGGAGCGATTTGAGCTTCGCCATTGATCGGCTATGGCTGTATCTAGCCGCCTCACTCGGGATTATTCTAGCAGGTATGCTTGTTATTTTCGAGGTGGCGCGGCTTATTCTGGCGCGGGCCATTGATACCCCGTCGGCGCAGCTCGGCACGGCCTTGCAGCAGGTGCTGGAGGGCCATTTCAGTGCCTCGCTCGCCGCCAATGCCCCCGGCACCATGGGGCGCGCGATCCGGCGGTTGAACGCGAACCTTCGTACCGTCGCAGATCGGTTCGAGCGGTTTGCGGCGTCGGCCAACGCCATTCGCGGGCTGGATCTCGATGCCGCTTCCGCCGACCGATTATCTCATATGCTGGAAGACGCAAAAACCCGCTTCCCCACGCTCGCCACCGATAACCGCCGCCTGTTGCCGCAAACGATTGCGCGGCCCGATGGGCGCTGGTTGATGCTGATTCTCACCATCATCAGCGAAATGGTGCGCCCGCTCGTGCCGCTCGTGGGAAGCGCGCATGTTTTGGGCGGGCTGGAGCCTTCTCTCTTGGCCGCAGTCCCCCTCGGGCTGGCTCTCGTCGGGATTGGCTTTGGCACGGTCATGGCCCCGCTGGTGCGGCCAAACCGTGGAAATCTCGTCTTTCTGCTGACGATGCTGCTCTTAGCCCTGAGTTTGGTCGCAACGGCGGCCACGCAAAGCGCCGTTGTGTTCTGGGCAAGCCGATTGATTGGCGGTATCGCGCTCGGCATGGCCTGGCGCATCCTTACCGTGCGGTATCGGGCAGATATATTCCATGATCGGAACATCGTTCTCGTCACGGCCCTTGGTTTCCATGCGGTCGGGCCAATGATGGGGGCTGTGCTGGGGGAAGGTGTGGGCGTCAATGCCGCCCTGTGGCTCATCGCCGCCGCAGCAAGCCTGTGCGCGCTGTATGGCTGGAACAATCTGCGGAATACCGATACCACGCCAGATATGAGCGAGGCAGATGATTTAACCGGCTTGCCAAGCCTTTGGGGGCCTGCGACCCTGGCGGTGGTTGCCGGGGCAATTCTGTTTCAGGCCTTGCCGGTGATGGGCCTGTCGAGCGGAACGTTGCTGGCCTCCGTGCCGCATTATGGGGCGTTTGGGTTGGGTGTGCTGATGTCGGCGCGGCTTTTATCCGGGGTTGCCCGGCGGCAGGGTATCGGCCTGCTGGTAGCGGCCCTGGGCCTTGCCGGATTCGCGCTGACCCCGGATGTTGTTACCAGCGCCCTTGCGGTCGGTCTCTTCGGTATCGGCTGGGGTCTAACGCGCCCGCTGTTGCCCGTTTCGGGGTTGCTGATGGTCGATATGGCAGGCGGGCTGATTGGGGTTAGTCTGGCCGCCTTCATCGCTTCGGCAGGGCTTCCGTTTGCCTTGCTGATTTTGGGGATTCCGGCTGTGGTGCTCGGGTTAGCTCAAACGATGCGCCCCCAGCCTATCGCCCGACAGGAGCGCTAACCGTCCATGCTACTCCGCACGCGGGTCGTCCTTATCGTTGCTACGGCTTTTGTGTTGCTGACTGGCGGTCTCGTCGCCGCCAGTTGGCAGCGCGAGCGGCTGGTGGAAGATCGACGGGCAGAGGAAACCTTCCAAACTCAAGCCCTGCTGTGGTCGAAAATTATCGAACGCTACGAGCAGGATCTCAGCAGCGCCTTGCGGGAGATGGCGACGCTTCCCCTGGCCGACGCCCTCGCAACCGGCGAACGGTCGGACGTGCAGCAGATGGTGTCGGTGGATATCACTCGGCTTCAAACCGCAAAGCGCGTTGATCAACTCGATCTGCTGGACCGGGAGGGCGACGTACTGCTGACCACCGCCAGCGGTTTTCCGCCGCCGACGCTGCTGGATGCGGGCACGATCAGTCACGTGCTGAACGAGGGTAAAGCGGCGGCACTGGTTCAACAGGATAGCAGCCGCCGATTCCGTATCACCGTCGCACAACCGATCACCGGCGCCTTGGGGCACGTGAGTGGTATTTTGGTCGCCGCCGTCGATAGCGACCGGGCACTGGCGGAACTAAGCGAAGGCTTGGGGGGTGATGCCTATATTCTGTCGCTGCGTAATCGCATCGCCCACGGCACCAATCAGGCTTTGGCTCAACAACTAGCCTTCGATCTGCCAATCCGGCAGCGCTATATCGAGCATCGCACCGTGATTGGACGCACGTATCAAATTGCCTCGGTGCCGCTGGAAGATACCGTGGGCCGCGTCGTCGGGGCCTTGATTACCGTCAAGGACGTGACCGCGACCGTCGCACGCGTGGACCGGGTGGGGCTAGTGAGCGGCCTGTTGGTTGGCCTTGGCGTGATGCTGATTGTCGCCTTTCTCATCTGGTATTTACGCCGCTCGTTCGGGCCGTTGGACGATGCCATCACCGGGCTGAACGCCCTGTCGCGCGGCGATACGTCCGTGCAGATTTATGCCCCGAAGAACGATGAAATTGGCCGCATCGCCGCCGCTGTCGAAGTTTTCCGCGATCACGCCCGTACCCTTGACCGCTACCGGGACGAACGCGAACGCCAGCGCCGCCGCCAAGAACGCATGATCCGCCGCCAAATGCTTGCCCTGGCCGATACGCTTGATGAAGAGGCCCGGCGCGAGGTGTTGGGCGATCTTGAAGCCATTGTGCGCGAACGCCGCGATAGCGCCGCCGCCCATGATCCCAACCGGGGCGATGAAGATCAGTTGGCCCTCCTGTCCTCGGTGCTCAAGCAGCTTTGTAACCGCATGTTGGCCGATATTGCCGAACGCCGCAAAGCCGAGAAAATCCGCGAGACCTTTGGCAAATATATTGATCCGCGCGTGGTCGCGAGCTTGCTGGTCGATCCGAACATCGGCGGCGAGCAGCAAGTGATGACGGTTTCTTTCGCCGATATGCAAGGCTTCACCAACCTGTCGGAGCGCCTCAATCCGCGCGAGTTGGTGACGATTCTAAACGATTACCTGACCCTTATGTCGCGCCCCATCAAGGATCAACACGGCATTGTCGATAAATACATGGGGGATGCGGTCATGGCTTTCTGGGGGCCTCCGTTCACGATGGATATGTCGCAAGCCTCCGAAGCCTGTTTGGCCGCGCTAGAACAGCGGGAAGAAGTGCGCGCTTGGGTGAGCCGATTGGTCCGCAGTGGGCGTTTTTCCCACGAGATGGAAAGCATCGACATCCGCTGCGGCATTGCGACGGGGGAACTCATCGTTGGCTCCATCGGCTCCGATCAGTCGCGCACGTATACTGTGCTGGGCGATACCGCCAATCTCGCCGCGCGGCTGGAAACCGCGAATAAAGCCCTCGGCACGCGCTTGCTGATTTCAGGCGCCACGCGGGAGCTTGCGGGCATGAAAATCGAAACCCGCGAGATGGAAGAGATCGTGGTGATGGGCAAGTCGGAAGCCGTGAAAGTTTACGAATTACTGGCCGAGCACGGCAAGCTCGATGATCACACCGCCCGCCTGCGCGATCATTTCGAGTTGGGGCTGCGCCGCTACTACCGCCGCGACTGGCACGGCGCGATGGCCGCCTTCGAGGAATGCCTAACCTTGCGCCCTAACGATCAACCCAGCCAACGCCTACTGAAGCGCTGCACCGCGCTGCGCCAAGACACCCCGCCCGATAATTGGACAGGGGCCTGGACGCTGTTGGAGAAGTAGAATCGGTGATTCTTACGGCACGGATATCCGCTTCAGCACGAGCGCCAGCGAAAGCCCGGTGACAGTGATGCAGACCATGAATGCTAAGACGGATGTCACACCCGCATGGTCCAGAACCACCGCGCCGAGTGTTGGTGCCACCGCTTGCGCGATCAATGCCGGACGCGCCAACCGGCCCATCATCACCGGGTACTGGTCCCGACCGAACAGGGCCAGCGGCAGCGTGCCCTTGGCAATCGACCAGATGCCATTGCCCGCGCCATAGCAAAGCAGCGCGACAGCCGGTATTGAGAAATCTATGCACAACAGAAACACCCCTGTGGCCGTCAAACAGGCCGCAACGATCAGGGTCCAGATCGGGTGTACGCGCGCGCCGAGGATCATCTCCAAAATTCGCGCCCCCACTTGCGCCGGGCCGAACAACATCCCGAGCGATACGGCGGTTGCCAAAGCATAGCCACGCTCGGTGAGAATGGTGATCAGATGCACCGCGAGTATCGAGGAAATTATATCGCCGCCCACCAGCACCATCGCCAGAATTGGGAAGGTCAGCCGGTGTATTGGTGCGGAAGAGAGCGGCGCTGCGGCAGTGATCGTATCGCTTCTCGGCACGCTGGGGTGCAGGTTTTCCTTTGGCAGAGCCAGAAGAACCAGCGGCACCGAGAGGAGCGTATGGATAACGGCATAGCTGAAACAGGTCGCCCGCCAACCGTAGGTTTCTAGCAGCAGCGTTGAAAACGGCCAGCATACAGTAGAGGCGAAACCGCCAAAAAGCGTTAGGGTTGAAATTACTGGGCGTGCCCTATCCCCAAAGATTCGGCCCAGAGTGGAAAACGCGGCGTTATAGAGCGATGCGCTCATCCCAAAACCGATAACCGTCCAAGCGAGAATGAAGCTGGTGAGATTGATACTCAACCCCAGCAGCGCCAATCCGGCGGCGAGAACGAGGCACCCCCCGGCCATCGTTCGTCGCCCGCCATAGACTGCAATCAGCCTCCCGGTACGGGGTGAGATCAACCCGGCAGTCAGGGAGCCAACCGCCATTCCCCCCACCGCCCAGACAATCGGCCAACCCATCTCACTGGCAACCTCCTGCGCGATAATCGCGGAGAGGTAATAGGATGATCCCCAGGCCAGAATTTCTACAATGCCCAGCGCGGAGACGATCGTGTATCGCTCCCTAGGCGAGATGATGCTCTTGCCGATCATGCCGCCCCCCTCAGCCGCACTCTTTGGCAGAGGCCGTTTCGCTCGCCGCGATGGGTTTCGTTGAACAAACCCCCGTCTCCGGCAAAACCAAGCGCACGTCATCGGCCGCCGCCATGTCTCCCGCGATGGCAGCAACGACTGACCGCACCTGCTCGTAGCCCGTGAGCAACAGGAACGTCGGCGCGCGGCCATAGGATTTAACCCCTACGGTATAAAACCCGCTTTCGGGGTGAGTGAGTTCCCGGTGTCCATGGGGTGGAACCGATCCGCAGGAATGGAGGTTAGGGTCGATTAACGGCCCCAGGGCTTTGCTGCTTTCCAACCAAGGATCGAGATCGAGACGCAGCTCGCGGGTCATGGTGATGTCCGGCCGCTGGCCGGTTGCGACCACGATCCGGTCGATAGGGCCAAGCACCTGCATACCCCGGTCGGTCTCGCCCTGCACGACGAGACGCCCGTCCGCCGCCGTCACGGCCTCAATAGCAAAATCTGTCGTCAGCGCGATCCCCCCGGTTTCGACGAGCCTGCGAAGGCGCTGCCCCAGGTCGCCACGGGCGGCGAGTTTATCCGCCGCTCCGCCGCCATAGACGCGGGTCAGGTTGCGGCTGCGGGTCGCCCACAGAATTTTCGTGCCGGGAGCGGTGTGTGAGAGTTGATCGAGATCCAACATCACCGTCGCCGCCGAATGGCCGGCACCGACCACTAGCACCGATTTTCCAGCATAAACCGCGCGGTCCCGCCCCAAAACATCGGGGGGACCGTAAGCAATCTGGTTATCGAATGTAACTTCCCCGTCAGCGGGAAGGCCGTCCGCCCCGAGCGGATTAGGCGTTGCCCAAGTGCCCGACGCATCGATCACCGCCCGCGCCAGATCCCGACGCCCCCCCGTCTTAGTTTGGAGCGACAGCACGAAGGGGCGATCCTTGCGGCCTTGCGTTACCACCTTGTCCCGATGCTGCCGGGAGAGGGCGACGACCCGCACGCCGGTTTCAATCACCCCGGCCATAGCGGGCACCTGCGCCAAAGGTTGCAGATAACCTGCAATCAACTCGGCCCCAGTTGGTATTCCGTTGGGATCGGGCGCAACCCAGCCGGTTGAGAGCAACAGCGCCCTCGCTGCCGCATCGATGTTGTATTCCCAGGGCGAGAAGAGCCGAACATGACCCCAAGCGCGGATATGGCTGGCAATTGCCTCCCCGGCCTCATAGACCCGCACGGGCAAACCTCGGGCGATAAGATGCGCGGCAGCGGCAAGGCCCACTGGCCCTGCCCCGATTACGGCTACAGGGAGAATGTTGGTTGCATTCATGATGAACTCCTTCGTATTTTCTAGAAGTACCGAAATAATCGTCAAAAAAAGAGAGGTGACTAAGCGGCTACCTCGCCCTCCGGTGTCGCACAGCGCGTGTCGGCACAGCATTCATCAACGAGAAAATTCAACAAGGCTGTCATCGCCGGATATTGCGCCCGGCAAATCAGCGTCGTCGCCTGTCGCTCCTGAGCGATCAGCCCAGTTGCAATCAGCCTTTGCAAATGATGACTCAGGGTTGACGCGGCAATGCCGATTCTGTCCTGAAGTTTCCCCACCGGCAAACCGCCTGCCCCGGCCCGGACCAGGGTTCGATAGATTTGTAGCCTCGTGATATTCCCGAGCGCTTCCATCTGCTTTGCGGCTAATTCGATTTCCATGGAAATAATTTGCGTTAAAGCTGGGCCGGAGTCAATCATGTATTTCGATAATTATAGAAATAAGCTATCTCCTTAAGGCGCGATCAGACCCCACCCCGGCCAGCCTCTGTTTAAAAAACAAAGAGTTAGAGCGTTGGAAATGAGCCTCAGCGAATAAAAAAACGTTCTAAGGTGCTTTTACCGTTTCCCGAGCGGCGTCATCGACGGCAAGGCTTGACAAAAATCGAAAATCGCGGCATCTGTGACATGTCAATTACGGATATTGCCATGTCAACGATTGTCACTCTCCCTACTTTGGGTCACGATGAAAACAGTGAAAGCCTGGGCGACCGCGCCTATCAGGCTATTCGCCGTGCGATCATTACCTGCGCCCTGCCGCCCGGCTCTGAGGTTTCCGAAACCCAGCTTGCCATCCGTTTCGGCTTCGGCAAGGCCCCCGTGCGCGCCGCCCTGTCGCGCTTGGCCCAAGACCGGCTGGTGCGCGCGCAAGCCCGGCGCGGCTGGAAGATTGCGCCCGTGACCTTACGGGACGTGCGCGATATTTTCGATCTGCGCCAACTGCTTGAATCCGAAGCCGCGCGCCTTGCGGCTGGGCAAGTGGCTGCCGACGAGCTAACCCAGCTCGATGCTGCCTGCCAAGCCCGCTACAGCCCCGGCGACCCCAATAGCGCTGAAAGTTTCCTTGCCTCCAACCGCGAATTCCACCTGCTTATCGCCCGCCGCTCCGGCAATGCGCGGCTGGCAGCGATGCTGGAGCAGTTGATGATGGAATCGGAACGCCTGCTTCATATCGGCCTCGCCCTACGCGACCGGACAGAGGAAATCAGCCACGAACACCATTGCCTGATTGATGCGCTGGTGGCGGGCGATAGTGTGGAAGCTGCCCGCATCGCCGCCGAACAGGTGGCCGATGCCTTCCGCATGGTCCGCGACGCCATTCTGTCGTCCGACCCGATTGATACCCTATCCATCCGCCTGGAGCGCCGATCATGAGCCTTGCCAGCCTCATTCAGTCCGTCACGATCGAACTTGACCGCCAGGATGGCGAGAGCCTGCCGGTCGAGCGGCGCTTGGCGGCGCTGCTGGCCCCGGCCTTGATCCAGCCTGATCTTTTGGCGGGGGTCGATTTGCGCTTCGATCCGAAGGCTTATTCCGTAACGCTGCTGCATGTCGCCCCGGAAGGGCGTTTTTCGCTGTGCGCGATTGCGTGGATGCCAGGGCAATGGTCGCGCGTTCACGATCACCGTGCTTGGTGCGCCTTGGGCGTAATCGACGGCGAAGGGGCTGAAGAATTCTTTCGCCTGCGCGCCGTGGTCAATCAAAGCGGCGCTGCCGATCCGATTGCCGAACCCACGGGGGGCAGAGCGTTGCGCCCCGGCATGACCAGCTTTGCCGCCCCCGGCCCGCACGGGGTTCACCGCATCGGCAATCCCGGCCCGCACCCCATGACCTCCTTGCATCTCTATGGGTGCAATCTGGCGGAATGCGGCACCTCGGTTGATCATTATTTCGACGCTTAAAATATGAGATGAGCCGCGCGCCCTGAGGCGATTGAAAGAACGGGACAACCTGTCGATATATAAGGCAGAGTATGATTCATCCGTTATTTTTTCGTTTGCCACCAGAAAGCGTGTGTATTGATGCCCCGTTCCGCCCTTACCCTTCCGGCCCGCTCGGACGCGCACCGCGCCTCATTGGAGCGCGACCTTGGGGAAGGTGGGCAAGAGTCCCTCATCTTGGCACCCGATTACATTCTGCCAAGTTACGACCCCGAGGGATTGCTGCCGGATTTCGCGATACTCGTGCAGGAAGGCAAGATAGCGGCGATTGATCTGGTCACAAGCCTGATCGAAGCGCACCCCGATGTGGCGGTAGAACGGCTACCGGACTGCATTATCCTGCCCGGTCTCATCAATGCCCACCAACAAGGCCGGGCGCTGACCGCAGCCCCGCTGACCCCTGGGGATGATCTGCTCGATAACGCCCTGATGGTGCGGCTAGCACGCACCTCGCTCGATCCCTATCCGCTGGCGTTGGCCGCTGCCTCCGATATGCTGTCCCACGGTGTCACTACAGCGCTGCACGCGGGCGCAAGCCAAGGCACGGGCGACTACGAGGGGGAGTTGCGGGCGGCGCTGCGCGGCTATCTGGAAGCGGGCCTGCGCGCCGTCATTTGCGTCTCGGCGATGGACCAGGGCAACATCGTCTCCCCCAGCGAAGACCTGCCCGGCTTTCTGGATCGTCTGTCGCCGGAACTCAGCGCCCTGCTTACCGAGCCGTCGCTGCCGATCTACGCTGGTTCTGCCGAGGATACGATTGCGCTGATGGACCGCTTGCTGGCGGAGTTTGGGGATACGCCGACGCTGACGTTCCGCTACGCTTTCCCCGGCCCGCAGTATGTGTCGGATGATTTCCTGGCCAAGATCGCTGCCGATGCCGCCCAACGCGGGATTGGCCTGCACCTCACGCTTTACGAAAGCCAAGTGGATTGGGCCGTCTGCCAAGCGCTATACCCCGAGGGGGTTCTCGTGCGGCTGGATCGGCTCGGCCTCTTAAGCCCGGCGCTGACCATCGTGCAAGGCGTGTGGCTGTCGCCTACCGAAATCGAGCTTTTGGCCGCGCGCGGGGTTTGCACTGTTTCCACTCCCGGCTCCAATCTGCGCCTGCGCCACGGCATTGCCCGGCTGGGGCCGCTGCTGCGGGCGGGTATTCCGGTCGCGCTTGGCACCAATAACCGCGCGCTGGCCGATGATGAAGATATGCTGAGCGAATTGCGCCTAGCCGCAGGCTTGGCCCGCGTGACCGACATCAGCCAGGGCGGGCCGTGGGACGACAGACCGACGACCGCCGAACAACTGGCGATGCTTACGGAGAATGGCGCCCGCGCTATTGGCCTTGCCGGGGTTGCCGGGCAACTTGTCGTCGGGGGGCCTGCCGATTTGATGGCGCTATCGCTGCAAGGCATTGAAGGCCCATCGCTCGATCTGGAAGCCAGCTTGATAGATAATATCCTGAACCGCGCTTCCGCCCGCGATGTGTGCCTAACTATGGTCGGTGGCGAGATTCGCTACCGGGAGGGAGCCTTGCAGGGCATCGACCGCGCGCGCGTATCGGGCTTGCTGCGCGAAGCCCTCACCTATAGCCGCGCCGCTGCCGATCCGCTGTGGCCGGAGCTTTGGCCCGAACTGCGCGCCCATCTGCGGCATCACTATGGCGCAAAAATTAAACTGGCGAGGCAGCGCCTAAATTCGGCATAAGTTAACTCATTCTCGGTAAGTGGTATCACACCCCTTCGGATTGGCGCGTTTTCAGGTATTGTAGGGGCTGGCGGCGTACCCTGTCAGGGTTAGTGGCGCAAGGGCACCGAGCAGGGTAGCAATAGGGCCGGAATGGAAACAGTTCGCACCATCGACGGAGAGATCGAAGACATTCGGGATCGCATCTCATCGACGGGAGATTCGGTCTGCGAGGTGCATCTCAACACCTCCGGCGGCAGAGAGAAGTGCTTTGCCTATGCCGATAAGGCGACTATTTTGCAAAACCTGCTGAAAAAAATGCAGGAACTCGCCACACGCAACGGGGTCGCTCATATCAAAGACCTGCACGTGCGGGTGGAAGTGACGGGGATTGTCAAAAACCAATCCTCCGCGAAAGACTTGATCGTCACAGCGATTAAAATTCTACAATAGCCCCGCCTGTTTTCAATTTTTGCACAGCAGCATTGCGCCCAGTTTTACCGGGCGTTCGTATTTGTGGGCTTAGAGCCTGTTTGAAAATGCCGGGCGGGTCGATCCTGCGGGTCTTTTCGCGCGCTGCTGCGTCGCCAATCTTGCAGATAGTCTCGATATCTGCTGCGCTTGGCTCCTATCAGGTCCCAAAAATCCCTCGCAGTCTCTCAGCCGCCGAATTTCCAAA